>JAZQIP010000023.1:0-11019 GCA_045541175.1 Acutalibacteraceae bacterium | reverse complement strand
GTATGCCTCAGGCAAAGCGGAGGCTTCTTCCATTGAAAGACCTTTTGGAATTGGCATCAGCATATCATATTTAACGGCTACATATTCTGCATAGCCGCCACCGCCCAAAAGCGCACAAACCTTGTCACCAATTTTCCAATTAGCAACATCCGAACCGATTTCTACTATCTCACCTGCAATTTCAAGACCCATCCATTCGGGGCAGCCTGCAGGAGAAGGATATTTACCCTGTCTTTGCAATAAATCAGCACGGTTAAGCGCTGCAGCATGAATTTTAACTAAAACTTCATCCGATTTAATTTCGGGGTCTGCTACGTCACTCCACACAAGATTTTTATTCTCATCAACAAGCATAGCTTTCATAATTAATTGCTGCCTTTCATTCCTAATCCTCTACCACCGTCTACCACATAGGTTTGACCTGTGATAAAGTTCGCTTTATCTGATACTAAAAATTCAACCATATTTGCAAGGTCTTCCGGTAAGCATTTTATACCAAGGTAATTGGTCTTAACTGCTCTATCGCTTCCGCCGGATTCTTCGGGACGCATAACAATTCCGGGTGCTACACTGTTAACGTTAATCTTATGAGGACCTAGTTCTTTTGCTAAAGCCTTTGTAAGTGATATAACACCACCCTTAGATGCAGCATAATCAACCGAACCCACAAGACCGTTAAACGCTACTGCCGAAGAGAAATTAATAATTTTTCCACCTTCACCTTGCTTAATCATAACTCTGGCAGCGGCGCGGCTTGCCCAAAGAGCACCGTACAAATTAACCTTTAAAACTCGGTCTATTACATAATCCTCCTGCTGAACAAGCGGAACATACTTAGCGTTTGGTCCCGCAATTCGGGCACTTCCGCCTGCAATATGCACCATAATATCAAGTCGGCCAAAATCTTTTACAATTTCATCAACCACTCTATCAACATCTTTAGAATCGGTTATATCAAAAACATAACCTTTAGCCTCTCCGCCGATTTCTTCAATTCTTTTGACTGTTCTTTCAATCGATTCGGAATTTATATCACACACTGCAACCTTTATTCCTTGTTTTGCAAGTGTAAGGGCAGTTTCACCACCGATATATCCGCCGGCTCCTGTAATAAATGCTACTTTACTCATACCAATTTCTCCTTTAATTCTTATATAATATTTGACCGTCTAAAACGGTTAAAATACATTTATATCCCAAGTCATTTTTAACTTGGTTTCCTGCTTTGTCGGTTAAATCGAACGGCTCGTTTGTATAATCAAACACCGCCAAATCAGCCATCCTTCCAACCTTTAAATAACCCCACTGGGAACCTTTATCTAAAGCTTCGGCCGCTGACGAGGTTACCCTTTTAAATATTTCTTCTTCGCTCATTCCAACCTGCTTTGCAATGCTCATACACATTGTCATACCGTACCTGCCGCCACGCTTAAATGCGCTAAGACAGGTTATATCAGTGCTGATAACATCGGGCAAAAATCCCGCTTCAACCGATTTTTTAAAATTTAAAAAGTCGGTATGTACGTTACCCGCTAACCCCAAATCCAAAATAACGCCCTTTTCTTTTGCAACTTTTAATGCTTCAAAGTCGTTTTCCAGACAAGAATTATCTCCGCCGTGAAAAACATGGGTTAAAATATCGCCTTTAGATAAGGTATTAACAATACAGGCCATTGGTGTGGGCGATAACGTACAATGCACCATAACCTTTAAATTCTTATTTCTTGCATAAGCGCATATTTCTTTAATCGGTGTTATATCACGCACATTTTCACTTTTATCGAAATAAACCTTTATGCCGATTGCTTTATCTCCGTATTTGGCGAGACCCATTTCGGCAGCATCAAAATTTGCGTGGTTTTGTCTTATGCCTGCACAAACAAAAACCGTATTTTTTACTGATAAATAATCAAGCAAGGCCCGGTCGCCGTGCGTACTTCCCGCATCGTTAACCGCCGTTACACCAAACGGAAAGCTTGAAATTTCAGCTCCGACACCAAATGTAGGGGACGCTAAACCTTTTAGGTGAACGTGAATATCAACCAGTCCTGATGACACAATTTTACCTTCGGCATCAAAAACGTAATCGGCACTGTCAGTTATATTGGGAGCGATTTTTTCAATTAGCTTGTCGTTTGTCAAAACATCCGCAAAGAAAAACTTTTCGCCATCCCAAACACGACCGCCTTTAACCAATATCCTTGCCATAGAATTTTACTCCTCCTACAACCTCGTCCAAAACGGCTTGAACATTGTATTCGTGTTCATAGGAAAAGGGATTGGCCTTTTCGCCAACAATATATCCATAAAAATCTTTCATCATTTCGTCGTATCTGCCATCTGCTGTATTATCTTCAAAAGGCAATATGATTTTGCGGTCAGCATAAGCAGTAATCGCTATTTGGGTATCGGAATAAGCCATTGTAATCGGTCGTTCTAAAGGACAAATATTAACTGTTCCCTTACTGCCCGATACAACAAACTGTCTTCTTCCATAGCCGTTAACCTCAACCGATGAAACGAAAACACGGGCTAACGCCTTCTCGTATTCCATAACCGCCAAGTTATTATCATTAACCTCTATATCGTCAAGCTTTGTATGTTTTAAGAAGCTATGAATTTTTTGTGGCTTGCCCATTATATAAACAATAAGGTCGATAAGGTGACAGCCTAATATATACATTATTCCGCCGCCGAAATTAGTAAGCCACTTTCTGTATTTTGGTGAGTGGAAAGTGCTCATTTCAGCATTAATTGAATAGATTTCACCAAGCTTATCTGACTTTATGAGCTCAAAAGTTTTTTGTATAGCGGGGTTATAGCGGTACATATAGCCGAGCTGAACAATAAGATTTTTCTCCTTTGCGGTTTGGAGCATTTTTTTATACTCTTCCAAACTTCCGCTACCGGGCTTATCTATATGTATATGTTTACCGGCATCAACGCATTTTTGTGCAATTTCGGTTAAATCCCATACATCGGTTTCAATAAGCAATGCATCGCATTTTTCAATTAGCTCATCTGTGGAATATCGTTTCAGTCCCTCATAGCATTTTAAATTCCCGCGTTTTTTTATCCATTCTTCATTTTCCTCAGCAAAACCTACGACCTCAAATAGTTCAGGAAATTTTCTCACTGTTTGCATTTTTGCCTCACCGTGATTATGACCTATACCTATTTGCCCTATTTTAATCATTTCATGTCATTCCTTTCGCCGTTATGAATACCCATTTAAATAAAACTTTATAGATCTACTGCTTAATAGTAAATCTTTTCACTTTAATATTGGGAGAAAATTCAAAACGGAAAACATAACTTCTTCCGCTCAGTTTGAACTGCCTGATAAATTTCCCCGAATCGCTACCGCTGACCGATAGTGAAATACAAGGATAATTGGCTACTATCATAGTAACGGGATGCTGGGCAAGCGAATCAGAAGCACACTCTGTTTCAAATACAAAAGTGCATTTTTTATCGGGATTATAGTTCAATTCATATTCCTTACCCGGCTCTATGTTTTCTAAAACCGATACGGTTTCAAGTGCCGACTCATCAACACCTGCAAACTCAGGTTTTTTGCAACCTCCAAGTACAAACTTTTTGAATGTAGGAGATTTAAGAATATATGTCAGTAAATTCTCTGCACAATACTGTAGGTCGCCTCTTGTAACATATCCTTCCTCAATTCCTTTGAAAAGATTGTGCGGCTTTTCTTCAACATTACCCCAAACCATATAAATATCATTATGAGCACGTACCATAGCTTTGAGGTTTTCTTTTGTTCCCTCTTTATCTTTACAGTTACACTTTGCCCACCAATCTGTCATAACAAAGCCTTTATATCCCCACTCGTTACGTAGTACAGTTGTTGTAAGGTCATAGTTTGATGCGCTCCAATAACCGTTTACAGGATTATAAGATGTCATAATAGCGGTTGCATTTCCCTCTTTAACTGCTATTTCGTAGCCTTTAAGATATATTTCTCTGAGAGCTCTTTCAGATACTACCGCATTGCAGGAATTTCTTCCAAATTCCTGATTATTACAACAAAAATGTTTTATTGTGGTTGTGCAACCCGATTTAGCAATACCTCGGCTTTGCGCCGCTGCCATTTTACCGGAAAGCAGCGGGTCTTCAGAAAAATATTCGAAGTTTCTGCCGCATAAGGGATGACGGTGTATATTCATACCGGGGCCTAAAAGTGCATCAATGTCATATGCAAAAAGTTCAATTCCCTCAAGCTCGAAAATCTGCTCTGCAAGTTCATCATCAAAACTTGATGCAAAAACATAACCGTTAGGCAGGGATGTACTCTTTAAATCTCCGCCTATTCTGATGCCTGAAGGACCGTCTGTAACACAGCAAACCGGAATACCGAATTCGAGTAGCGAATCGGTAACTCCGCCAAAAGCACCTCCTGTACCTACAGTTACTTTCGGGCTGTTCATACCCTCGCCATTAACTATTGCTGCCAAATCGTTATCACTTAATTGAGCAATAAATTCTTCTATAGTATTCTTACCGTCTGCAACATCTATAAGTTTAATACCTTTATCACCTGTAAAAGCTATCTCTTGAGGACGACGCTCCTCTATTCGCTCGTCAAGATCGAATTTTCTAAGGGGTGCAGTCACTTTCGTTAAGACCCTGTTACCGTCAGAATCCAAGGTTGCTGTAAAGCGTTCAAATTCTTTTTCAGGGGGCATAATTTGCTCGAGTTTTTGTGTAACAACAATTTCTTTAAGGCTATATGTAAATACACATTCGCTGTGTCTTATATCAGTACCTACATAAATCTTATAATCTCCCGCTTCTAAAACATAGCAAAATTCATTACCGGTAATACCGCTATCATCATAAGAAGCCATATCTTTAATATCAAAAGCGATTTCTAAAATCTCTGTTTCATTAGGCTCTAATACTTTTGTCTTCTTATAGGCCGCAAGTTGTTTTACAGGAGTACCTAAGCTACCGCAAGGCGCACCGAAATAAACCTGTACTACTTCACGGGAAGCAAAGTTACCAATATTCTTTACCTTTGCGGTAACCTTGATTTTATCACTTTCTTCTACCGCTTTATATTCAGTTTCAAACTTAGTGTATGTAAGACCAAAACCAAAAGGATAGCGAACTTTATCCTTTGCAAAGGTTTCGAAATATCGGTAACCTACATAAATATCCTCTTCGTAAACACTTTCGTTTTTGTCGCCAAAATTATTGAAATAAGGATAGTCATCCGCCTTTTTGGCTTGTGTATCGGGCAGCTTTCCGCAAGGGCTAACCCTACCGCTTAACATATCAGCAAGTGCATTTGCACCCTCTTGACCACCCTGCCAAACATAAAGCAGAGCCGAAACATTGCAACTATCCATAAAAGATAAATCAATAATATTTCCGACATTAAGCACTACTACGGTTTTGTCAAACTGGGCAGTAACCTTTTTAATCATATCGTTTTCGGCTGCAGAAAGACAATAACTTCCCTCCGTAGAGGAATTGTCCTTATCCTCTCCGGCGGTTCTTCCGATTATAATTAAAGCTACATCAGAGCGATCCTTAGCCGATTTTACAAGCTCTTCGCTTAATGGCATTTCAACCTGAGACCAGGGTTCGGTCGCCCAACCGTGACCATTATCGTAAGGATTTTCTTTTATCCATTCTGCATAAACTTGCGCTAATTCTTCATCAATGCTAAAAACACCGTTTTCGCGTAATGACTCTAAGATGCAGGGTACTTTTTCAACCCTTACAAGACCGCCCGAGCCGGTACCGCTTTTTATATAGGTTTCCTGCGTTCTTCCAAAAACAGCAACCTTTTCACCCTTACCTAACGGTAACACTCCGTCGTTTTTAAGCATTACACTACCTTCTGCCGCAAGTTTGCGGCAAATAGGCTTTAATTCCTTTAAAGGACCAGGAGATGTTTCCCAAAGCTTTTTGCCCTGTATCATTGTGCTTTTATCAATAACCATAAATCTGATTCTCTCCTTTTATATTCGGTAAATTGCTACCTCATACGCAGAATAATCGCATGATGCATCTTTTCTGTCAATATTATTCGAAAGCAACAGCTTTGCTGTATCGTAAGCAAGTGTTATCTTATTTTCTTTTTCAAAGTTACAGCAAACAACAATCTTTTTACCATCCAGTTCTCGTTCAAACAGCCAATATTCGTCCTCGGGTTGCGACAATACCTTTAACTCACCATAAATAATTTCATCGCTTTCCTTACGCAGTTTTAAAATAGCTTTATAAAACTCGAATACCGATTTTTTAGCGGCCCTATCTTTTTTAAGGTTGATTTCTTTATAATTACTGTTAAGTGGAATCCAAGGAGCAACATCCGAAAATCCGTTATACTCACTGTCGTCCCAAGCAACAGGGCGTCTTGCATTGTCACGACTGCTGAAATTGAGATGCTCTAAAATGGTCTTTTCATCCAACTCATCCTTATTATATTTATAATAATTGAGAGCAGATACATCTCTGAAATCATCAATACTGTCATAATGCGGTGAAACCGTTCCAAACTCCTGACCTTGGAAAATAAACGGAATACCTCTTAATGTATAGAACATAGTGGCAATACATGTTGCCAACTCATAATGCTTATTTTTATAATCGCCTGCGCGTGAGATAAAACATGGCTGGTCGTGGTTGTCGGTAAACAAGGTATAAAGCAAATCGTTTGCATACGATACTTCTTGCCAATGAATCAAAATGTTCCTTAGTTCTGTCAAACTTTCTGGCTTTGGTGTGTATTTACCATCCCTTCCAAAACTGATATGCTCAAACTGGAACATTGTAGAAAGTTCTTTCCTTTCCTCTTTTGTAAGTTTGCAAAATGCATCCTCACTCCATACCCAACATTCACCGACAGTAAATAAATGCTCTGCCTCTTTTCTGCCGAAAAGTCCGTTTATATACTCGTGAATATGAGGTCCCATTCCCATTTGATTTTTTGAAAAGTCTTTTGAAATTTCGGTTATAACATCACATCTAAAACCATCTACACCGAGTTCCGACCAAAAGTCAACTACATCATAAATCTCCTGCCTTACCTTTGGATTTGTCCAGTTAAGGTCAGGCATTGTAGTATGATAACGGTGTAAGTAATACTGCTGTCTTTCTTCGCAAAATTCCCAAGCACTCCCACCCCAAATAGAGCCATAGGTCGCTTGAGGCTCGTCAAACCAGTAATAGTAATCGCTGTACGGATTGTCCTTACCTTTTTTAGACTCCTTAAACCATTTATGCTCACTTGAAGTATGATTTGCTACCAAATCCATTAAAATCTTAATTCCAAGGCTGTGCGCCTTCTCAATAAGTTCCTTAATATCGTCCATATTGCCGAGTTCAGGCTCAATATCACGGTAATCCGAAATATCATATCCGTTATCCACCTGAGGACTTTTATAGCATGGACATATCCAAATTGCGTTAATTCCAAGCTCGTTTAAATAGTCAAGCTTTTCAATAATTCCACGCAAATCTCCTATTCCGTCGCCGTTGGTATCCTTAAAGCTTCTCGGATATACCTGATAAACCATAAGTTTTAAAAAATCATTATACTTTTTGCCAAACATTTTATAACCTCTTTTTTCTAATTCAAGATTATCCAAACCAACAATTTAAATTATTAGTTTGGATAATCTACCAAGGCGGCGGTTCTCCACCGCCTTGGTAAACTTAATTTATGACATTGCCTTTTTGCAGGACTGATTATTTAATAACATATCCTGCATCACTCTTTTGCCATACTCTTACCCAGTCAACAAATGCCTCATCGGAATCTGCAGTAGGTGTAGTATACTTTCCTGCACTGAATGTCAATCTTATTCTTGCTACCATATCAAATACTTCATATTCAGATAAAGCAGTGCAGTCGAATGAATAGTATTTAACACCATCAAGGTAGAAATAAATATAATCATCTGTCCATTCCATAGCAAAGTTGTGGAACTTGGAGCCCATATCATTAACTTCTGCATATGGTTTTATAAATGCTGTTGAACTATCTCCCTGGAGATAATTTTTTGATGTAGCTTCACCTACACAATGGTTATGCAGGTTTGGTCTTATCACATTAGCAGTTTCATACATTTCTAGAATGTCAAACTCACCGTAATATGTACCTGCCTTACCGTCAATAAAGTCTGCCTTTTCGCCAACAGTACTTACCCAGAAACCGTTCATATAACCGGCCTCGTCAAATGATTTAATTCTTGCTTCGAAATATCCGTATTTTGTAAGCTTATTGTGAGCGGTATCAAGCGAAATACCTGTAGTATCATTTGAATCTGCGATTTTACTAACAGTAGCCTTTAATGCACCGTTTTCAACTGTGGCATTACTGTTGTCCCAAACTACTTTACCACCGGCTTTAGTTTCGTAATTTAACTCTAATTTTTGCCAAGTGGTGCTAAGCTTATCAACGTTAAATTCATCCGACCAAGTAAGCTTAAATCCGTTTGTAAGTGAAAAGCTTCCATCATATATACCTTCGTATGTACCTATTGCCAGCGAACCTGTCAGCAGCTTACCAGTAAAGTCAATAACACCGGCATTTACAGCAGAATTTGTTCCGCCTGTAATAATAGTTCTGTTTTCCTCTACTGTTATTGTATAGCTGTTGTCTGCAGACTGATCTGCGGTTGTTGCATAGGTATCATCTGTGCGGTTTGTATGACCGATTAAGATTTCATAACCTTCTGCAGCAGTAGCATCGTTAACTATACTCATTGGAGCTTTGCCTGTTGCTTTAACGATATTAGCCGCAAGATAATTTGCCGCATCAACCTCTAAAACAGTAGCTGTTTCGGGATATACGATTCTGTATTCGTTGATATCTCTATCAGCAAGTGTAATAGTTTGAAGTGCATCAGAAGACAAATAGTTTATATCATTTTGAATAGTAGTAACACCGTTTGCACAGTAGGTATTAAAGAAATAATCGAATGCAAACTGTAAAGCATAATCATTACATGCATTGATATAGATTTGTCTGCCGACAGCTTTAATAGCAAAGTCTCCGTGATAATCTGTTCTAGCATTCTCTATGCTATTCAAAACTGTTGTAGACTCATCGAATTTTGTACTGCCTATTACGATATAATTCTCATTTTCATTCAAGCCTAAGTTGTCGCCAACTAATTCTACATCAGCACCCAAAACATCAGACAACTTGTTTCTGAATTCGCAAATCAAATCATATGTTTCGTAAACTCTGTTAATATAAGACCCGCTAAGTAAATTAGAAGGACAAACCACCTTAACATTTGCTACCCTTTCGTCTACGGTATAATCCTTAACAAGTCCGATTTTATCGGGTACAAAGGATGCATCATAACGCTTATCAAAATCAAATGTTTTTATAGCAATACCGTCATTTACAATAATCTGTGTTGCACCATCGGGTATCGCAAGGTGTGAAGCCATTGCAATTTCGGTGTTTGCACCTGCCTGAGTTCTGGCTGAGCCAATGTAGTAATAATCAGCTATAGGCTCTCCATTAGCTCCCCAATAAATTTCAACAAAATTATCTGTAGCTTCGGTAGAGGTAAGTGTGATTGTACCCTCTGCCGAACCTGCTTCCTCGTTAGCAAATGTATAATTCACATTCATTCCGAGATCTTGTGACATTTCAAAAGCACCCAAAAGCTGCTTGCGACCAACTACTACGTCGCCCGCTTTAATAGCTCCGTCTTTATCTAAATCTGCGTTTATGAGATAATCCCCGGCTATAGCATAATTTAATGTAGATGCTTTTTTTAATACTACCAAATCGATAATATTAATATTTCCGTCAAGATTTGCATCACCCTTAAGCACTGAAGGAGTATGTGTGTCAATAGCCAAATCAGAAAGAACAACCTCTTGCTTTACAACTGTATCATCATTTTTGTAAACCGAAACTACTACCTTACCGTCAATAGGTGCCTTAAATGTTGTAGTGTAAAGCTTCTCGCCCGACTCTTCCGAGAAATCGAATAAGGTTACAGCCTGAGCATCACCGTTATCGCCGACAATATTTGCAACTACACTGCTGTTTGCAATAGCGGTAGCGGTATTAAGCTTAAAGCTTACCTTTGCATAATCGTTTTCACAAATTTCGAACCATTTACCGTCTTTAATAGCCATTAAACCGCTCTTATTATTAGTAGCAGAAGCAATACTGCCAATTACACCGCTCTTATATTCCTTAACAGACTCAACATCAATATTATCAATATATGGCCAGAGATTTGCGTTGTTGTTTCCATCAGATTCTATGGTTAAAGCCAAAGCATCATAATCTACACCTTCGGTATAAATATAAACCTCTGCTTGGTCCCATACATAACTGCTGTAATAAGGATCTCCGGATTCTAAAACAATAGCAGTACCTAAAACCTCGCTAAACTTACCGTCCTTTTTACCTCTGATATTAAAGGAAATATTGCTGTTTGCGGAAGCTTTTACTCTAAAGTCAAAAGAAATCTTATAAACAGAGTTTGTAGCCGGATTAAAACTTGGAAGTGTTTCGCCTGCAGTAAAGTTTCTATCATTCGGATCGTATATTTCAACATGGATGATTTTTCCATCTTTAATATAGTTTTGACCGTAAACATTATTAAATTGAATTACATTAGATTTGTTCGGTGCAAGCTCATTTTCTCTCTTGCCCCAGAATGTAATACCTTCGCCTGTTAACTGATCCTTTGACGAAATGCCGTATACATCGTAGGAGTTAACAAATTGGCTTATATCTTTCCATTTTGCGTATACATCGGTTACACCGTAAACAATACCAGTTACAGGTGTTGTATAATCGCTATCAAAATACAGACCTTCAAATTGTGCGGTTGCGGTGTCTGCAAAGGTAATATCTGAGAATAAGGTAAGATTATTCTTTGTAAGAATATCTCTTGACTTGCCGTAAATTGAAACGTTGTGATGAACAGCAAATCTTGTTTCACCCTCAGTATCTTCTACCTTTTCAACCTTTATATTATCAATATAGGGGTAAATATTTGCAGT
>JAZQIP010000022.1:0-84994 GCA_045541175.1 Acutalibacteraceae bacterium | reverse complement strand
ATACAAGCGGATGGAGTTTGAGTGCGCGTCCTTCAACAAGTACAGGCTCAAACGCCTGAATACCAAGACGGTGAAGTGTCGGAGCACGGTTTAATAGAACGGGATGTTCCTTAATAACGGTTTCGAGTGCGTCCCAAACCTCTGTACTTGCACGTTCAACCATCTTTCTTGCCGATTTGATGTTTGAAACAGCGTTTGTTTCAACAAGACGCTTCATTACGAAGGGCTTGAAGAGTTCGAGTGCCATTTCCTTAGGAAGACCGCACTGATACATCTTAAGCTCAGGACCTACAACGATAACTGAACGACCGGAGTAGTCAACACGCTTACCGAGAAGGTTCTGACGGAAACGTCCCTGCTTACCCTTAAGCATATCTGAGAGAGATTTTAATGCGCGGTTGTTAGGACCTGTAACAGGTTTGCCGCGACGGCCATTGTCGATAAGAGCGTCAACAGCCTCTTGGAGCATTCTCTTCTCGTTACGAACGATTATATCAGGAGCACGAAGCTCAAGAAGTCTCTTAAGACGGTTATTACGGTTAATAACTCTTCTATAAAGGTCATTAAGGTCACTTGTAGCAAAACGTCCACCGTCAAGCTGAACCATAGGACGAAGATCGGGCGGAATTACCGGAATAACATCCAAAATCATCCACTCAGGACGGTTGCCCGACTGTCTGAATGCCTCAAGAACCTCTAGACGCTTTAATATTCTTACACGCTTCTGACCTGCACTGTTTTCAAGCTCCTCGCGAAGCTCATTGCAGGTAGCATCAAGGTCAATTTCGCAAAGAAGCTTTTTAATAGCCTCTGCACCCATTCCTGCCTCGAAATCGTCCTCATATTTTTCACGCATATCACGGTACTGCTTTTCATTAAGGAGCTGCTTTTTCTCAAGAGGAGTATTACCCGGGTCGGTAACGATATACTGAGAGAAATAAAGCACCTGCTCTAAAGCCTTGGGGGTAACATCAAGAACCAATCCCATTCTTGAGGGGATAGTCTTGAAATACCAGATATGGGACACAGGAGCAGCAAGCTCGATAGTACCCATACGCTCACGGCGAACCTTAGCTCTGGTTACTTCAACGCCGCAACGCTCGCAGACCTTACCCTTATAGCGGATTCTCTTATACTTTCCGCAATGGCATTCCCAGTCCTTTTGGGGTCCGAAAATTCGCTCACAGAAAAGACCGCCCTGCTCAGGCTTTAAGGTTCTGTAGTTGATAGTCTCAGGCTTTGTAACCTCGCCATGGGACCAGCTTCTAATTTGTTCGGGAGACGCAAGTCCTATTTTAATGGATTCAAATTCAATTTCTGCCATAATTGCCCTCCGTTACATATCTTCTTCGGTATCAGAACCGAAATCATTTTCTTCATAGGATATTGCTTCGCCGTTTTCATCCTCAAGACCGTAGCCTGTGAGGTCATCAGCAACAACATCGCCGTCAAACGCCATATCATCCTCGGGTGCGGCGGGTATTCCAAGACCTATATCATCGTCATCATCAAATGACTGCTTGAGGTCGATTTCATCATTGTACTTATCAAGCACCTTTACATCAAGTCCTAAGGACTGAAGCTCCTTGATAAGAACCTTAAATGATTCCGGAACGCCTGCTCTCGGGATATTCTGACCCTTAACTATTGACTCATAGGTCTTAACACGGCCTACAACATCGTCCGACTTAACAGTCAGGATTTCCTGCAAGGTATAAGCCGCACCATAAGCCTCAAGTGCCCAAACTTCCATCTCACCGAAACGCTGACCGCCGAACTGAGCTTTACCGCCGAGAGGCTGCTGAGTTACAAGTGAGTACGGACCGGTTGAACGGGCATGAATCTTATCATCAACAAGGTGATGAAGCTTAAGATAATACATATAACCAACTGTTACCGGATTATCGAAAGGCTCACCTGTTCTACCGTCAAAGAGCTGAGTTTTAGCGTCTTCTGTAAGCGGGATCTTAGAGAAGTCAAGCTTAGCAGTATCCTTAAACTCGTAATTATCCGCCTTAGTAGCCTCGTCTGCAAGACGGAAGCATTCGCGGATATCCTCCTCATGAGCACCGTCGAATACAGGTGTACAGATATTCCAGCCGAGTGCCCTTGCAGCATAGCCGAGGTGCACCTCAAGAACCTGACCGATATTCATACGGGAAGGAACGCCGAGAGGATTAAGAACTATATCAAGCGGAGTACCGTCGGGAAGGAAAGGCATATCCTCACTTGGGAGAATACGGGATACAACACCCTTGTTACCGTGACGACCTGCCATCTTATCGCCGACAGAAATCTTACGCTTCTGTGCAATATAGCAACGAACAACAACATTTACACCTGGAGAAAGCTCAGAAGAATTTTCACGGGTAAATACCTTAACATCAACGATTGTACCATACTCTCCGTGGGGAACTCTGAGAGAAGTATCACGAACCTCTCTTGCCTTTTCACCGAAGATTGCGCGAAGCAGTCTTTCCTCAGCGGTAAGCTCTGTTTCACCCTTAGGTGTTACCTTACCAACAAGTATATCACCTGCAGTAACCTCAGCACCGATGCGGATAATACCGCGCTCGTCAAGGTCCTTAAGAGCATCGTCGCCGACATTAGGAATATCACGGGTGATTTCCTCAGGTCCAAGCTTAGTATCTCTTGCCTCGATTTCATATTCTTCGATATGAATAGAGGTGTAAATATCTTCACGAACAAGACGCTCATTAATAAGAACAGCGTCCTCATAGTTATAGCCTTCCCAGGTCATAAATCCGATAAGAGCATTTCTACCGAGTGAGATTTCACCGCCTGAGGTAGCAGGACCGTCAGCAATAACCTCACCCTCGCTTATCTTCTGTCCTAGGGTAACAATAGGCTTCTGGTTGATACAGGTACCGTGGTTAGAACGCAGGAACTTAATGAGCTTGTACTCATCAATTTCGCCGTTTGTAGCACGAACTCGAATACTGTCAGCCGAAACAAAGGTAACCTCACCTGCACGCTTTGCAAGTACAACAACACCTGAGTCAATAGCTGCCTTGTATTCCATACCTGTTGCAACAACAGGGTTTTCAGGCTTGAGAAGCGGAACAGCCTGCTTCTGCATGTTAGAGCCCATGAGCGCACGGTTGGTATCGTCATTCTCAAGGAAAGGTATCATAGCAGTTGCAACAGATACTACCATCTTAGGCGATACATCCATAAACTCTGCATGAGATGCTTCAACTTCCTGGAAGCCGTCGCGATAACGAGCATTAACCTTCTTGTGAACAAAATAACCGTTCTCATCCAAAGGCTCATTAGCCTGAGCTACTACATAATCGTCCTCTTCGTCAGCAGTCATATACTGAACCTCATCGAGAACTCTGCCGGTTTCGGGGTCTACCTTACGGAAAGGTGTTTCAATAAAGCCATACTTATTTATCTTTGCAAAGGTTGCAAGATAGGAAATAAGACCGATGTTAGGACCTTCAGGGGTTTCAATCGGGCACATACGGCCATAGTGAGTATAGTGAACGTCACGAACCTCGAAAGATGCACGATCGCGCGAAAGACCGCCAGGACCAAGAGCAGAAAGACGACGCTTATGAGTAAGTTCAGAAAGCGGGTTGGTCTGGTCCATAAACTGAGACAGCGGCGAGGAACCAAAGAATTCCTTAATAGCTGCTACTACAGGACGGATATTTATAAGCGACTGAGGAGTGATATTATCAGGATCCTGAGCCTGCAATGTCATCTTCTCGCGAACAACACGCTCCATTCTCGAAATACCGATACGGAACTGATTCTGTAAAAGTTCACCTACAGAACGGATACGACGGTTTCCAAGATGGTCGATATCGTCAATACTGCCGACATTATGCGGCAGACCGAGGAAATAGCTTACAGATGCGAAAATATCATCAACAGTAATATGGTTAGGAATAAGCTCGTCAGCACGCTCAAGCAAAGCTTGCTTGATATCTTCCTTGCTGTCGCAGCTCTCGATAATTTCCTTAAGAGGAACTAAGGATACCTTTTCATTGATTCCTAGAGCATCGAGCTCTTCCAATTCCTCAGCGGTGAAATCAACAAAATCACAAAGGTCTACCATTCCGTTGGAAAGAACCTTAACCTCAGAAATATTGCCCTCAAAATCGGATACATTAATGTAAACTGAGTTTACACCCTTTTTCTCAATTTCCATAGCCATTTCCTTAGAAATGGTGGTATCGGGCTCTGCAATAAGCTCACCTGTTAAAGGATCGATAACGGGACGTGACAATACAGCCCCCTTGATACGGGTGCCAATAGCTAGCTTTTTATTATATTTATAACGGCCAACGCGAGAAATATCATAGCGATGAGCATCAAAGAAGAGCTGTTCAAGATAAGCCTTTGCACCCTCAATGGTTACAGGCTCGCTCGGACGAAGTTTTTTATAAACCTCAACCAAAGCCTCTTCTACCGATTTGGTATCATCTGCATCAAGAGTAGCAGCAAGGCGCTCGTCCTCACCAAAAACCTCTCTTATCTGCTCGTTAGTAGCAAGACCTAAAGCACGGATAAATGTAGTTATAGGAAGCTTGCGGTTCTTATCTATACGAACATAAAGAACATCAGATACAGAGGTTTCATACTCAAGCCAGGCTCCGCGATTAGGGATAATGGTGGAGAAATAGAGCCTTTTACCGGTTTTCTCATCTATTTTTTCTGCATAATAAACTCCGGGCGAACGAACGAGCTGAGAAACAATAGCACGCTCAGCGCCGTTGATAACAAAGGTTCCGGATTCGGTCATCAGCGGGAAATCTCCCATTGAGACCTCGCTTTCTTTGATTTCACCTGTCTCGTTGTTTATAAGTCTCGCTGTAACACGAAGAGGGGCAGCGTATGTCGTATCACGTGCCTTACATTCGGTAACATCGTATTTGGGGGTATCCTCCAAGCGGTAGTCAACAAAGCTTAACTGCAAATTGCCGCTGTAATCGGTTATTGCAGACATATCTCTGAAAACTTCCTTCAGACCCTCCTCTACAAACCACTTATACGAGTCCTTCTGGATTTCAATAAGGTTGGGCATATCAATAACTTCGTTGATTTTTGAGAATGTCATTCTCTCATTCGAGCCCAACTTTACAGGCTTTACCATTGAAACTGACTCCATAGGTTTACAATCACTCCTCCGCTGAAATTCGGCATATTTAGTGCCATTAAACAAACTTTGATGATAAATATTGTGGTAGTAATGAAATTAAAAAAGTCATCATAAAATCATAATAGGCGCACAATACCCCATCATCATTAGTAATTCATTATTATATACTAAAAACTGGCAATAGTCAAGCATAATTTTTAAAAAATATTCAAGTAAATTTTTAACAAATTTATATATGCATTTCTGCTATATTGCACATAAAAAACACAGCCGATTAAACGGCTGTGTTTTTTTAGGATAATTTATCCTTAATCGCTTTATTGATTTTTTCTCTTAAACCTAGAATATATTTATCATTTCTGGGATACTCACTAAATGTTATAGGCTCAATATCTTCGTCAATAAGATTTATTACATAATCCTTACCGTAAAGCTCCTCACAAAGCTTTAATGCTCTCATATCCTGAATAGCATCGTGGAACACGCAAATTCTTAATGACTCATAAGCTGTACCGTCAGGTGCGGGATAAACCTGAGACGCATCGCCGCCGGGCGAAAAATAATCATTATCGGTTGTGAGATAAGGATTTATCTTGCCATAAGAATACTGACTGTTATAAAAATTATATCCCCAATGCAAAAATCCCTTTATATCGTATTTATACATCTGGATACCAATAATTCTGTTTCTATAAGACGGCATAGAAATAAATCTGTTTGAAACTTTCTCGGATTGACCAATACAGTAATATGTCCAAAGATTCGGAACTTTATGTTCAATAAATGGCCCAATATGGTTATTCGCAGGTATCGGATTATCAACAATCCCCTGCTCATAGAACTCATAGTTAGAAAGCGCATCTATTATGGTATAATCCTCAACTAACGGCTTGACTACATTACGCGCCTTTTTATATGACTCTAAATGCTGCATACTTGGCTCATCCGAAATATGGAACACTGTATTTTTATCAACACCCTGACTCTTCAAATATTTAATAAGTTCAGGAATAAAAGCATTTAAAAAACCAACATACTTCTCGCCTGTAGCCTCTGTTTTCCAGCCGAAAATTTTCTTGCGTTTTCCGTTTACGGTTGCTACTATCTTCGGAGCGTGATTTGCGCCCCACTGGGTAAAGAAATGAGAAATTTCGAGATATTTTATACCCACTTTTTTAGTAAGCTCTATCCAATGACCCAGCTTTTCGAAATCAAAGCTGTACTTACCGTTTTCATAGATAATATCTACAAGCTGAACAGTGGTACGCTCGCCGCCCACATATGTATCAAGAGCCGGTGTAAAAACAGGAGTGAGAATCATATTAATACCGTTTCTGGCGGCAGTTGCCATAAAATTCTCAATTATACGCCAATGCTCTTTGCTAAAAGCTTTTGTGCGGTAATAATCTGCAAGACAGTCGGCGTAAAACCACTGGGTAAACTTAAGCTCCTGTTCGGGTAGCATAGCATCGAGTATTTCAAGAGTGAATACTTCACTACCGATAATCTCATCGGTTCCAGGCTTTGTAAAAGCAAGCTCTATAGGATATACTCCTGCATCTACCTCGCCCCTAGTATCAACCTCGATAAAAAGAGAGCTTAAATTTGCAGAAAAATCGATTCTTTTATTCTTTCCAATCGGCAATAATATATCGGGATAAAGACCGGGAGTTTTTCTCAAAAAATCCTCATCACTGCACGAGCCTGTCACAGCCATCTGTACCGGAACATTTTCAACTCTGCGCACATTAACATATTTTGCAATAGGCGATTTTATTTCAAGAATATAGGTTTCTTTATTATAGCATGGCCATGCCAATGTATAGCAACAGCCAAAACGGAAAATTTCATTTTTAAAGCAAGAGCCCTGCTTATATTCCATTTTGGAATCTATTTTTTCATCTAAAAAACATTTTTCCAAAGCCGAAATAAGCTTTAATTTCATTTCAAATCCCTCATAAACTGTAGTTTAATACGCCTTGCCCCAATAAAGCATATTTTTAGCCTTTTTACCGCAGCATACACAAGTTTCTGCAATTTCGTCCTGCTCAAAAGGAATACAGCGCGAGGTAACACCTGCAATTTCCTTTAGCTTATCTTCACATTCACGGTCACCGCACCACATAGCGCGTATAAATCCAGGCTTATTATCTGCGATATCCTTCATTTCATCGAGGTTATGAGCATCATAAGTCATAGTTTCGCGACGATTCAGCGCCTTTTCATAAAGGCCGTCGTGAACTGCCTTTAAAAGCTCAGGAATCTTTGCTTCAAGCTCATCAAGCGATACTACTATTTTCTCACCGTTGTCTCTGCGAACTACAACACAGCAATTATTTTCAATATCTTTAGGACCAAGTTCGATTCTGAGCGGTACACCCTTCATCTCATACTCTGCGAATTTCCAGCCTGGAGACTGGTCGCTATCATCCAGCTTAGCTCTGCAAATATTCTTTATTTTACCGTAAACCTCAGCGGCCTTCTCTAAAACGCCTTCCTTATGGGTAGCAATTGGTACTAATACAGCTTGTATAGGCGCAATTGCAGGAGGAAGAACCAAACCGCTGTCGTCACCGTGGGTCATAATAACCGCACCGATAAGGCGGGTTGTTGTTCCCCAAGAGGTCTGGAACGGATGAACTGAATTATTATTTTTATCTGTATACTCAACCTCAAAGGCTTTTGAGAAACCATCTCCGAAATAATGAGAGGTTCCGCTCTGCAAAGCTTTACCATCGTGCATAAGAGCCTCAATAGTATAAGTAGCCTCTGCGCCTGCAAAACGCTCTTTTTCAGTCTTGATTCCCTTTACCACAGGCATCGCAAGTACATTCTCAGCAAACTCGGCATAGATATTAAGCATTTGAATAGTCTCTGCCTGAGCTTCTTCTGCTGTAGCGTGCAGAGTATGTCCTTCCTGCCATAAAAACTCGCGCGAGCGAAGGAAAGGACGGGTAGTCTTTTCCCATCTTACAACATTACACCACTGATTATATAATTTAGGCAAATCTCTGTAAGAATGAACTATATTTTTGAAATGGTCGCAGAAAAGCGTCTCAGAGGTAGGTCTGACACACATTCTCTCTTCAAGCTTTTCCTCGCCGCCATGAGTCACCCAAGCAACCTCAGGAGCAAAGCCCTCAACATGGTCCTTTTCCTTTTGAAGCAAGCTCTCGGGAATAAATAAGGGCATATAAACATTTTCGTGACCTGTTGCTTTAAAGCGGGAATCCATCTCACGCTGGATATTTTCCCAGATAGCATAGCCGTAGGGTCTGATAATCATACAGCCCTTTACCGAAGCATAATCGACAAGCTCTGCCTTAATGCACACATCAGTATACCATTTGGCAAAATCCTCATCCATAGAAGTAATAGATTTTACAAGTTTTTCCTTAGCCATATCGGTTAGGCGATAAACGCCTGTTACCACCTTTCAACTTATTCCAAATAATTATAATGCAAATATTCTTAATTTGCAACATTTTTTAACAAAAGAAATAAACTTTAACAAAAAATGAAAAAAATCTATTGACAAATCATAAAATAGAACATATTATTTGAATATAACCGCTTTTGTGATGCGGAATTTTCAGGAGGTTTTTTATGGTTTTTGAAAAAATAAAAGCAATGCTGGCTGAACAGCTGGATGCTGATGAAAATGACATGACATTAGAAACAAACATAGCAAAAGATTTAGGCGCAGACAGCCTTGATGTTGTTGAACTGCTTATGTCTATAGAAGATGAATTTGAAGTTGAAATTCCCGATGAGGAAATTGAGAATATCAGAACTATAGGCGAGCTTGTTGATTACATCAACGCTAATTCCTGATTAAATTTATATCGCTTTTTAAAAGGGCACAGTATGCGGATGCATACTGTGCCCTTTCTATTTATTTTATTGAGATGTATCGCCTTTTGATTCATTGCTTGACTGAGTAGAAGAATCTACACCGCTTTGGGTCCCACTCTCGTCACTACTCGCATTTGAGGACTCTCCGCCCTCAGAGGTCTGACTGTCGTTTTCATTAGAAGAGTGTTGGTCAGATGATGTCCCGCCGGTAGATTCGCTATCTGCCGAGCTTGTACTATCCTCTGATTTATCATCTTCAGATGTATCATCAGAAGATGTAGGCTCTTTTGTTGTATCGTCCTCTCCGCTATCAGGAGTTTGATCTGATGTTCCTTTATCTCCAGATCCTTTTTTGTCATCCGAAGAAGACTTATCGTCCGAAGAGCCCTTATCATTAGAGGAACCTTTATCCTTTGAGCTTCCCTTATCCTTTGAAGACGATTTATCCTTTGAGGAATCCTTATCATTGTCATCGTCGTCTTTATCATTCTTGCTGACCGTAGAAGAGCCGCCGAATAAAGCTCTATACCAATCGTTTTTCTCGATTCCGTTTTCTTCAACAAAGGTTTCGGGGTCTATATCATCATATATAAATGCGTGAATAACCTTTGAGGCAAAATCAAGGTCATAATAAATTACCGAGCCCACCCCTGCATTAGGCTGTCTCATCTGCCACTCTGATTGCGGAATACGGGTTTGGGAAAAGGTTGGAGAAGAAAGCAATATATCAAAAGCAAGCCCCATTATCTCGCTATAGGAAAGCGAGGTTTCGCTACAGGGAATAAGTGATTTTGCAAGCTTTGCATACTTGGATTTTTCCAATGTAAGAGCCTTATTAAAAAGCTGTTCCATAACATAACGCTGACGGTCTGTTCTACCGTGGTCATTATTAGTTCCCCATATATTTGCAACATATCTTATACGGGAATATGCCACCGCCTGAACACCGTTTAGATGCTGAACGCCCGACTCGTGGACATAATAATCCGCAGGATTAAGACCTAAATGCTCACAGATTTCGTAAATACATCCGTTAATATTATGCTGAGTACCGTTAAATTTTCCTACCTCGCCTGCTGTAAGCTCAACATCTATTCCGCCTACTGCTTCTATAATATCTGCCATACCGTAGAAGTTAACAGTAGCATATTCGGAAATATCCAAATCAAAAATGGTATTAAGAGTTTTTATAGCAAGCTCTGGACCGCCTTTGCTATAAGCGCTGTTGATTTTATTATAGGTAGTATTTCCGTTATAAGTAATAGGAACCAGCGAATCTCTCATAACAGACATTATTTTTACCTTTTTAGTTATGGTATTAAGGCTGAGTATCATTATACTATCCGAACGGCCTTCAAAAGACTTTGGATTTCTCGCATCAATACCAAAAAGTGCAACATTGACTATATTTTCATCCAAAACATTTTCAAATCCAAGTTCAACAGGGTCGCTTGTTATCTCGTTATAATTATAATCAAAGCTTGATAAAACAATCCCTAAAACAATTGCTACTACAAGCACTAATGCTATGCCAGATAAAAGGATAGCTTTTTGCCAACCTTTCATTTTCTTCCACCAGGCAAATTTTCCCTGCGGTTTTTCGAGAGCGTGCTTTGCACCGCCTTTGACATCGTCAAAATCGGTCATAATATCAATAAATTCTTCTGCAGGAGCACTTTCCTCAGTATTCTCTTCAGTATTCTCTTCAGTCACTTCCTCTGAGTTTTCCAAGGTGTTTTCAGCCGTATCCTGTTCTGAATTTTCACTTTCTTCTATATAAAACATACCGTTTAAATTTTCTTTCTTTTCCATAAACGACTCCTGATTATTAAAATATTATTTTCCAAAGCTTTAGTTTTCCCTTATTATATCGGCATACCAATCCTTTTGCTCTATGCCGTATTGCTCTATATATTTTTCGGGGGTAATATCCTCGTATATATATGAATGAATAAGCTTTGCGGCAAAATCGAGATCATAATAAACCACATCGCCTATATTATTTTTAGGGTCATCCATAACATATTCGGTAAAAGGCACCCTTGTATCTTCAAATGTCGGCGAATCAAGTAAAACACTTGCCGCAAGTCCTAACATTTCAGTATACGAAAGAGAGGTTTCGCAAAAAGGTGTCAAGGTCTTAATTAGCTCGACTATCTGCGGTATATCAAGCTTTACCGCCTTATTAAAAATCTGCTCCAAAACATATCTTTGGCGGTCGGTTCTGCCATAATCGTACTTCGTACCATCTGCATTAGGTATCATCCTGATGCGCGTATAAGCCATAACATGAATACCTTCCACCATCTGTTTTCCTGATTTTTTAAGTTCATAATCACGAAAGGACAAATCAGACCGTTCGCAATAGGCTTTTACTGAACTGTTAATCATTTCAAGCTCTTTTGGGGTAATATCAATTTCAATACCACCGATTGAATCTACAATTTTTAAGACACCGTAAAAATTAACAGTAGCATATTCAGAAATATCCAAATCATAAACCGTATTGAGGGTTTTAATTGCAAGCTCAGGTCCGCCGGTGAAATAAGCATTATTCAGAATATGATATCTGGTTTTTCCATTTTCCACAATCGGAACAAAACTATCTCTCAGCACAGACACAAGCTTAATTTTCTTATCTGTTTTATTAACACTTAAAATGATTATACTGTCCGAACGACCTTCAAATGACTCATTGTCATGCGTATCAACACCAAAAAGCGCAATATTTTCTATATCATCGCTTTTAACCTCTTCAAATCCCAAATCCTCTGGTTTTTCACTTATTTCATTGAACTTGAAATTTAAAATACCTTTGATATAAAAAACACCGAATATAACTGTAGCTATGACAGCGATAACTAATGCACAAGCCACAATAAGTATTATAAGCTTTGTATTTTTATTCTTTTCTTTTTTATACGAGTGGGAAGCAACCTCTTCTTGAGGCAATTTTTCATCAAAATTATCTTGATTTTTCATATATCCCCCAGCCTTTTAGTTTAAAACAGCTTTATAAATATCTCCTTTTTTAAGCCCTGTCAAAGATGCGGCTTCTTTCGAGGCGGCAGAAATCGGGGTTCCGCTGTTTATGAGCTTTTTAGCGATTTCTACAGCATCTTCTAAGGTGTATTCCGTTTTTTCAGGCTCAGCACCCCTTATTATCAGCACAAATTCACCCTTAGGCGGATTTTGCTCATAATTAACTATGGCATCCTCAAAGGTTGTTAAAAAAACATTTTCATGCAATTTTGTAAGCTCTTTTACAAGGGCTATTTCTCTGTTACCGAAATAATCCTTCATATCTTTAAGGGTTTGAAGCAGCTTATGTGGTGCTTCGTAAAAAATCATTGTACGCTGTTCGTTTATAAGCGACTGCAAATGCTCACGGCGGCTGATTCGATTTACCGACAAAAAGCCTTCAAAGCAAAATCTGCCGCTCGGCATTCCGGAGATACTAAGTGCCGTTATAAGAGCGCTCGGTCCCGGTACCGATTCTACCTCAATTCCAATTTCTCTCGCTTGCTTTACAAGCTGTTCACCGGGGTCAGATATAGCGGGCATACCTGCATCTGATACAAGCGCACAGCTTTCCCCTTTTAAAATTCTTTCTATAATTAAATTGCCCTTAGAATTCTTATTATGCTCATAATAAGAGAGCATTTCTTTTTTTATCTCAAAATGATTAAGTAATTTCACCGTGACACGGGTATCCTCTGCGGCTATAAAATCAACCTTATCCAGGGTTTCTACCGCGCGAGGACTAAAATCACCCAGATTGCCTATAGGAGTCCCTACAACATAAAGTTTTCCGCTCATTATAGGTATGCCTCCTTGTAAGGTCCGTAAATTTTTATCATCTCAGGCGAAAATCCGCCGTTATCTTCAACATAAAGTGTAGGCTCAATCCTGAGTCCTATATTGGCACAGCGCTTTCCCTCTACAAGCACAAGCCAAGGCTCCTCACCTTTTCTTTGAGCTACAAGTCTGAGTCTTTTGGGCTCAACTTTGTATTTTGCCATAAGGGTCATCAGTTCGCTAAGTCTTTCAGGCCTGTGGCACATACAAAGTCTGCCGCCTGTCTGCAAAAGCTTGGATGACACAGCAATTATATCTTCCAGAGTGCAGGCAACCTCGTGACGGGCAACCATTTCCACCTTATCGGGATTTTTAAGCCCCGCATTTGGTGCTTTATAAGGCGGATTACAGGTAATAAGCGTATGACATCCAAAATCCACCTTACCCTTAAGCTCCAAAAGATTACTGCAAACAACCTCAAAATTGGAAATTTCAAGCTCTTCCACAGTCTTCTTTGCTAGAAAAGCCGCTTCTTCGCTTATATCTACGCCGACCGCTTTTGTCAAAAGACCGTCTCTAAGCATAAGCAAAGGAATTATACCGCAGCCTGTACCCAAATCGACCATACGGTCTTTCTTTTTAGCACTAGCAAAATAACTCAGCAGCACCGCATCGGTACCAAAGGTATGATGCGGTGATACATTAATATAATAATCCCTGCCTAAAGGCTCGCGTTTTATTACGCTCTGGTCCATTTCACACCCTGAGGAGTATCCTCTAAGATAATACCCATATCCTTGAGCTGATCGCGAATAGCATCGGCAGTCTTAAAGTCCTTAGCTTTTCTTGCCTCGGTTCTCTTTTCAATTAGCGCCTCTATCTCATCATCAAGCGCCTCGGTCTTACGGTTATAAACAAGACCTAAAACACCTGTGAGCTGGTCAAAAATATCTGCGCAAGCTTCGAGAGTTGCCTTGCCCGCACCGTTTGCGATAGCAGTATTGATATCTCTTACAAGCATAAATACAGCAGCCAAAGCATCAGCGGTATTAAGGTCATCTTCCATAGCATTTATAAACTCATTTTTACGTTCTTCTATAAATGCAGGAATTTCACCGCCATCTGCAGCATTTTTAAGCGCAAAATCAATATTATCACGGCAGGTATAAAGTCTTTCAAGAGAATTTTTAGCCTGCTCGATTATCTCGACAGAATAGTTTATCGGGCTTCTGTACTGAGAAGAAACAAGGAAATAACGAATAGGCTCATAGCCGAATTTATCAGCAACATCACGAACAGTAAAGAAATTGTTGAGCGATTTTGACATCTTATGGTTATCTACATTGATGAAACCGTTATGCATCCAATAATGAGCAAAATCACAGCCGTTTGCCGCCTCACTCTGAGCAATTTCATTTTCGTGATGAGGGAAGATAAGGTCAAGACCGCCGCAGTGGATATCAATAGTCTTGCCAAGATATCTTCCTGCCATTGCCGAGCATTCTATATGCCAGCCCGGTCTACCCTTACCCCAAGGAGACTCCCAATAAGGCTCACCCGGTTTTGCACCTTTCCAAAGGCAGAAATCCATCGGGTCTTCCTTGATATCTCCTGAATCGACACGCTCCGAAGCTCCTACTTCCAAATCCTCTAAAGGCTGATGAGAAAGCTTGCCGTAACCGTCAAATTTCTTTGCTCTGTAATAAACATCGCCGCCTGCCTCATAAGCATATCCGTTTTCCATAAGAGAAGAAATTATACCCTGAATCTGCTCGATATTCTCAGTTGCTCTTGGATGAACAGTAGCCTCTCGGACATTAAGGCCTTTAGCATCGGTCCAGAATTCGCCGATATATCTTTCTGCAACCTCGGGTACAGTTATACCCTCTTCGTTTGCCTTTTTGATAAGCTTATCGTCAATATCGGTGAAGTTCTGAACAAAATTCACCTTATATCCGCGCCATTCAAAATATCTGCGCAAAACATCGAAAACGCAAAGAGGTCTTGCGTTTCCTATATGAATATAGTTATAAACCGTAGGACCGCAGGCATAAATCTTAACCTCTCCGTCTACTATCGGTTTGAAATCGTCCTTAGTTCTTGTTAAAGTGTTAAAAATCTTCATTACTTATTCGCTCCTAAATTGGAAATAATACTCTCTAATTCATCAATTCGTTTATCCATATCGTCCATCTTCTGCTTTACAGGGTCGGGAATATGAATCTGGTCAAGCTGACCTACTTTCTTGCCGTCCTGACGGACAACCCTTGCAGGAATACCTACAACGGTGGAATTAGGCGGCACTTCTTCCAGCACAACAGCACCTGCCGCTACACGGGAATTATCCCCTATCTTAAACGGGCCTAAAACCTTAGCACCCGCAGATATCATAACATTATTGCCTATGGTAGGATGGCGCTTGCCGGTATCCTTACCTGTACCGCCAAGGGTAACACCCTGATAAATCAGCACATCGTCGCCGATTTCAGTAGTTTCTCCTATTACTATTCCTGTTCCGTGGTCAATAACGAGTCTTCTGCCGATTGTTGCACCTGGATGAATCTCAATGCCGGTTTTTCTTACCGCTCTTTGAGATACATAACGCGCTAAAAACTGAAGCCCGTGAGTATAGTAAAAATGCGCTCGTCGGTGCATCCTTATTGCCTTAACGCCGGGATAAAGAAGCAGTACCTCTAAAAAGCTTCGTGCCGCAGGGTCTCTTTCTCTTACAGCGTTAACATCTTCTATAATTCTCTTAAACAAACCAAAACCCCCATTATTTGGAAGGATCAATATACTCCTTGCTTGCGAGCAGATATATTGCACCCGAAATAATACAAAGTACAGCTGATGCCCAGAAAAGTACACTTATTATAATATCGCAAGCTGAAACAAAAGTCGGATTATTAATACCGAAATCCTTAATAAGAGTATAAGCCAAAAGGGCGAAAATAATGCCTGCCATCTGACTTACAGTTTTGCATTTACCCCACATATTAGCGGCAATAACCTTTCCTCCTGACGATACAACAACCAGTCTAACAGAGGATACCATAAACTCTCTGAAAAGCACAATAAAGGTGATAATAGTTATCTGCCAGCAAAAAGCATATTTATCTGCATACATACATATAAAGCCAAGGTACGCAGATGTTGTCAGCATTTTATCTGCAAGAGGGTCTAAAAATTTTCCGAAATCGGTTATAAGATTATATTTTCTTGCCATTTTACCGTCTATCATATCGGTAAGAGATGCGGCAATAAAAAGGATAAGAGAAATCAGATAATGAAACGGAAAATCAATTATCATAGTAGCCATAAAAACAGGCGTTGCAATTATTCGGGCTATTGTCAATTTATTCGGTGTATTCAATTTTAATCAATCCTTTCAAAACTCACAAAAATCGTTCACAGTGCTGTGGGCGATTTTTATTCATTCTTCTAATTCTCCTAACAAATCATATTCAATGCAATCGTTAACTCTTACCTTTACAAACTCACCAATAACCAGCGGTTTTGTAGACATAAAGAAAATTTTACCGTCGATTTCGGGGGCATCGGCAGTAGTTCTGCCAAAATAACATTTTATATAGTCATCCCAGCCCTCGATAAGCACCTCAGTGACTGTTCCTGCCTTTTCCTCGTTTTTCTCAGCCGCAATAGTCATCTGCATTTCCATTATATTTTCCATTCGGTCGGTTTTTACCTGCTCATCCACCTGATTATCAAAAAGGGCGGCGGCGGTATCTTCCTCAGCCGAATATGTAAAACAGCCAAGCCTGTCAAAGCGCTTTTCCTTTACAAACTCTGCAAGCGAGGTAAACTGCTCATCAGTCTCCCCGGGGAAGCCTGTTATAAATGTAGTTCTTAAAGTTATTTCAGGAATTTTATTTCTGATTTTATCAATAAGCGCTGAAATACTCTCTTTATCACCCTTGCGGTTCATTCTTTTCAGTATTTCACCGTCTATATGCTGAAGCGGTATATCAAGATATTTTACAAGCTTTTGTTCTTTTGCTATAACCTCTAAAAGCTCGTCAGTTATACGGTCGGGATAGGTATAAAGGGTTCTTATCCAATGAATACCGTCGATTTTGCAAAGCTCACTCAAAAGCTCGGGCAGTTTTGATTTGCCATAAATATCCTCACCGTAAGCGGTAGTATCCTGAGCTACGACTATAAGCTCTTTTACTCCTTGCTCTGCAAGCTTTTTAGCCTCTAAGATACAGTCCTCAATAGTTCTGCTTCTCATTCTGCCTCTGATTTTTGGTATCGCGCAATAAGTACAGCAGTTATTACATCCGTCTGCAATTTTGAGATATGCCGTAAACGGATAACCGCCCAAAATACGCTCTCCGCTCAAAGGAAGCTCATCCTTTTCGCCGTAGCAGTTTTGGCAATTACCCTCAATAGCATTTTTTACTATCTCGGCAATATCTTTATTAGAGCCTATTCCAACGCAAACGTCCACCTCAGGAATTTCCTCGGTGACATCGTCCTTGTATCTCTCTGCAAGACAGCCTGTAACAATAAGAGCTTTGCAGTTGCCATCGGTCTTATACTGCGCCGCCTCTAAAATATTTTCAATAGCCTCTGCTTTTGCCGCCTCTATGAAGCCGCAGGTGTTAATTATTATAGCATCTGCCGCAGCTTCTTCGGGACTTATTTCAAAGCCTGCTGTTTTTAAACTGCTGAGCATCATCTCGGCATCTACCTGATTTTTAGGACAGCCGAGTGACACCATACTTACCTTATACATTATTCTTCCCACTCTAAATCTGAATTATATTTTCTCATAGCATCTTTTACTGCGCTATACGAAAAACCTTTTCTTATAAGCGCCGCATATACTTTTTCAAAGCCCTTTTCCTGGGTTAATTTATAAGCATATTTCCGCTCTAAAAGGGCGGTTATCTGCTCTATTTCATCAACCTCGACCTCTGAAAGCACCTCTTTTATAAGATCTAAAGGCACTCCCTTTTGGAAAAGCCTCTGGCTCGCCTCTCGCTTTGAGATATTATTGTCTTTGCATCTTTCGGCAAACCGCTCGGCATATCGGCGGTCATCAATAAGTCCGAATTCGCAAAGCTTTGCCAAAACCTCAGCGGATATCTTTTTATTAAATCCTGCTTTTATAAGCTTTTCAAACAACGCCTTTTCAGTATAATCCATACGGTCAAGATACCAAAGCGCTCTTGATTTTGCCCTTTTAAAATCCGATATATGCTTCAGTTCTTTTATTTGCTCATCATCTAATTCAATATCAGCGCAAAGCGAATTTTCACAGCATACATCGTTATCAAGCAGTATTTCCTTACCGCCTATAAAGCAAACTTTTGTCAGATGCTTTTTATCCTTTTTAAGCTCGGATATTTTCATTATTCGTCAACCGCGATATCTATATCAACGCTTTTACGCGGTCTTGCTGCCGGCTCAGAGGGCATAATCTCGATTTCATCATCTGCCGATACTGTTTCGGATATTTCATTTCCATCCATAACAGCCGCCATAATCTTTGCCTCTATCTCCTCTGCCATTTCGGGGTTATCCTCAAACAGCTTTTTAACATTATCTCTGCCTTGGCCAAGACGGGTATCGCCGTAATAGAACCAAGCACCTGATTTTTTGAGAATACCGAGTTCAACACCTGCATCGACTATTTCACCTGTATGGGAAATACCTGTACCATACATAATATCAAACTCTGCAGTCTTAAATGGCGGAGCCACCTTATTCTTAACAATCTTAACCTTTGTATGAGTACCGATAAGCTCATTACCCTCCTTAATGGTTTCGCCTTTGCGAACATCTATACGAACACTCGCATAGAATTTAAGAGCACGACCGCCCGGAGTAGTTTCGGGGTTACCGTACATAACACCAATCTTCTCACGAAGCTGGTTAATAAATATTGCGGCGCAGTTAGACTTTGAAAGCGCACCTGCAAGCTTTCTCATAGCCTGAGACATAAGACGGGCAAGCTGACCTACATGGCTGTCACCCATTTCACCGTCTATTTCGGCTCTGGTTACAAGAGCGGCAACCGAGTCAACAACTATAATATCAATAGCTCCAGAACGCACAAGTGCCTCTGCAATCTCAAGAGCCTGTTCACCCGAATCAGGCTGAGATACTAAAAGACTATCAATATCAACACCCAAATGGCTTGCATATACAGGATCAAGCGCATGCTCGACATCTATAAATGCGGCGGTGCCGCCTGCTTTTTGAGCCTCGGCTACGCAGTGTAGCGCAACGGTGGTTTTACCCGAAGATTCAGGACCGTAAATTTCTACGATTCTTCCCTTTGGAATACCGCCTATACCTAAAGCTATATCAAGCATTAAAGAGCCTGTTTTAATATGTTCAATATTCATTGCCGCATTTTCGCCAAGGCGCATAACGGCACCCTTGCCGAATTTCTTCTCTATCTGGTCCATCGCGGTTTTAAGCGCTTTTTGTCTCTCCTCGTCTTCAACCTTTTTAACAGGAGGTTTTGCAAGTGATTTTGTTGCCATTTTTATTCCCTACTTTCCTAATTTTTTGTTCCTGAGACTGCTCTTACTATTTCGTTTAAATCCTTTTTAAAGGTTATATCACAAAAGCCTGCACATTTGAGCAAGTCTGCAACAGTCTCGCTGCCATTTATCCCAACCTCAAAGCAGAGCATTCCGCCCTCTTTGAGACTATTTTTATAATTATCAATTATCGCCTTATAAAATTCCATTCCGCCGTCCTCGGCTAAAAGAGCAGTTTTAGGCTCGAATTCTGTTTCAGGCGACACCAGATGCCATTCGCTTTGCGGAATATAAGGCGGATTGCTTACTATAAGGTCATACTTTTTATCTGAGCAGTCACCATTAAATATATCGCCATTATGTGCGGTTACATTAGAAAGAGCGTTTTTCTCAATGTTTCTTACTGCAAACCTTAAAGCTTCATCATATTTTTCAAGCAATAAAACCTTGCTGTCAGTTTTTTCAGCCGCTAAAGTAATTCCTATACAGCCGCACCCTGCACAAAGGTCAAGTATTTCCGGATTTTTTTTATCCTTTAAGTATTCAAGACAAGCTTCTACTATCGCCTCGGTATCCGCTCTTGGAACAAGAACCCCGACTCCTACATCAAAGCTCCTGCCGTAAAAATCCCATTCTCCGAAAATATACTGCAGGGGATAGCGGATTTCTCTTTGCCTTACGATAACGGTTAAATTATCTTCCTGAAACTGGGTTAATTTATTATTATATTTGCTTAGTATCTGAGCGGCATTAAGACCTGTTATATGCTTAATTATCTGCTTTGCCTCAAAGATATAATCCTCTATTCCTGCCGCCTCAAGCTTTTTCTTAGTATTGTTGTACGCCTCAAATATTGTCATCAGTATCTTCACCCTCTGCCGCTTTATTATCAACACTTCTGTCAACATCGGGAATCTCAGGCTCGCAAGCCTTCAAAGCGGCAATTGCAATCTCAATCATATCGTCCTCAGGCTCTTTTGTAGTAATTCTCTGGAGCCACATTCCCGGAGCTGAAATGATTTTTGTAATCACATTATCATATTTTCCGCAGATTTTAAGTACCTCGAATCCAAGACCGCAAATAATAGGGAGCATAAGTATCTTAGCAACGGTCCAAAGCAGAGCTACGTCATAAACACTGGGGAAAATCATCTGCACAACAGTCGATACTATAACGCTTATGAGTATCATAAGTATCATAAAAGAGGTTCCGCATCTGGGATGAAAGCGTTTTTGCTCTCTTACATTCTCAACTGTCAGCTCAAGTCCTTTTTCATAGCAGAAAATGGTTTTATGCTCAGCACCGTGATACATAAATACTCTTTTTATATCCTTCATAAAGGAAACAAGCCATACATAAAGCACAAATACCGAAAGCTTTAAAAGCTGCTCTATACCTGAGCGGACAAACTTTGAAAAATTGGTATTAAACAGCGCCTGCAAACCCGAAACGCAAAGTCTTGGAATCAGCATAAAAAGAACCACCGAAAGGGCAACACCTAATACTGTTCCTATTACCATAACGATATTGATAAGTGTACTATAGTCCTTTTTTTCGCCTGTTTCTTCAGCTTTTTTCTTATCTTCCTCTTCTTCAAGGTCTGTAAAGCCTGAAATTTCAGCCGACTGCATCATTGCTTTATAGCCCTGCACCATAGACTCAATAAAGCCTACAACACCTCTTATTATCGGAAGCTTTAAAATTTTATATTTTTCGCGGATACTTTTGCCCACAGGATACGAGATATCAATATCTCCGTCCTTTTTTCTGACAGCCATTGCAGTTTTTTCGGGACTTTTCATCATAATTCCCTCGATAAGTGCCTGACCGCCTATTGATGTATATTTAGCCATTCTGTTCTCCTTGATCGTTTTCATTTTCAACTTCTGTTACAACCTCTTCCTCAGGCGGCTCATACAGCGGCAAAACTATAGTAGCCGTTGTTCCGACACCCTCGGTACTTTCAATAAACAAAAGTCCCTGATGCTGTTTTATAATCTCATCCGCAACCGCAAGGCCTATACCCGAACCGCGGACTGTTTTATTAGCTTTATAGAATTTTTCCTTTATGCGGTCGATATCCTGAGCAGGAATACCGACGCCTGTATCCTTAACCGAAATTCTGACACACGCTTCTTCCTTAATCTGATCTATAAGCACCTGTCCGCCTGTTTCGGTATACTTGACCGCATTATCGATAATATTTATAAATACCTGTTTCAGTCTATTTGTATCCCCCAAAACCTCGAGGTCTTCAGTAGGTCTGGCATATATAAGCTCTATTCCCTGCTGCTTTGAAAGCTCGGTATACATATCCACCGATTCGGACAAAAGCTGCGAAATATTAAGCGGCTGAGAAACGACCGTCATTCTACCGGATTCCATTCTTGAAAAATCGAGTAGCTCCTCAACGAGGCTCGAAAGCCTGTCTGCCTCCGAAAGCACAACATCAAGCCCGCGGTTTACAAGCTCTTCATCTGTACCTACCGACATTTTAGCCGTCTCACCCCAACCCCTGATAGCGGTTAAAGGGGTTCTTAATTCGTGAGACACCGAGGAAATAAAATCATTCTTCAAATTCTGCGCCTGACTCAATTCCGTTGCCATATAATTAATAGTATCGCAAAGCTCACCTATTTCATCATTCTTGGTGATTTCTATTCTCGAATTCAAATCGCCCATTGCAATTTTTCGGGCGATATTGCTCACATCTCTTATAGGCTGTACGATAGATTTTATAAAAAACAGTCCCGAGAAAGCACTAAAGCCTAAAATCGCCAATGCAACTATAGTTATAACCGCTATAAAATTGCCTTTCATTCTGTCAAATGTTCTGAGTGAGGTTATCCACCTATATGCACCTAAAGACTCGCCCTCGGAATCATATATCATAGTAGTTCCCGCAAGGATTGCTTCTCCACCTGTTGTCACAGTCTCTTTAACCGCATGTCCCGATTTCTTAGCCTCATAGTAATCAGGCATAGGGTCATTACCAGACTGAAAGCCCGTAGTAGAAACGACTATGCTATCGTCATTGCCTATTACCTGAACCTCAATTTTATCTTTATACTTAAATTCACCCGCAATAGAAATAGCGGTATCGTTAAAGGTTAGATTATTAGAGCCGGAAAGGGCATAAAATTCATAGGAATAATCCTCTGCAAGCTCCTGTATACGCTCGCTGTAGAACGAACTGAATACTGCCGAGAAAGCAATTGCCACCGCACAGATAACTACGGCAAGAATTAAAAATATATTTAAAAACCAGCGCATTGCTATACTTTTAAACTTGATTTCCAGTTGCATTTGCCTTCTCCTTTCAAAATTTTAAAAAATCAAATTAATGGGTGTTCCACTTATAACCCATACCCCAGACTGTCAGCAAATATTTAGGCTCCGAGGGGTCTTCCTCGATTTTTTTGCGAAGTCTTCTTATATTAACATCAACTATTTTTTCTTCACCATAATAATTGCTTCCCCATACGCGGTTGAGTATATCGGTACGGTCAAGAGCAACATCGGGATTATTAAAAAAATATTCGACCATCTGAAACTCAACCTGAGTAAGCTCGATGTTTACCGAGTTTTTAACAAGGGTGCGTCTTCTGAGATTGAGGGTGAAATCTCCGAGAGTTATCTCATCTGTCACAACAGGTACTGCCGCCTTTTGAGTATGCATTTCTACTCTGCGGTAAAGCGAATCAACTCTGGCTAACAGCTCCGTCGGGCTGAAAGGCTTTGTTATGTAATCATCGGCGCCTAGCATAAGTCCGCTTATTTTATCCATTTCCTGAGTGCGGGCTGTCAGCATTATAATTCCGAGGTTTTCACTGCGCTTTCTAAGCTCTTTACAAAGAGTAAAGCCATCCATACCGGGCATTGAAATATCAAGAAGAGCTATATCAAAGCCTTCTATATCATTATCGTAAATATCAAGGGCTTCCTCTCCGCTTCCCGCTTCGCAGATATTATAGCCTACCCTTTTCAGATTTATTGCTTCAAACTCTCTTATTGCGGCTTCATCTTCAACTATAAGAATTCGTTTCATATAAATCCTGCTCCTATTCAAAAATCATAAAGTTTGATTTGACATATTCCATCGTAACACCGTCTGCAACACCTGCAGCAGAAATACTGCAAATAAACGAGGTTTCCCCGTCATTATAAATTTCCTCAATACCTACTGCTTTATATTTGCCGTCATCCCAATCGGTCTTGGGAACTGCCTTTATATAAAGCAAACTTTCGGTTTCGGTCTGGTTTTCAGGGTCATATCGGTATATTTCTCTGAGTCGGTTTTCAGTATCCTTAAGAACAGCTATACTGCCCACCCATTTTGAGGGTATAGTGTAGCAATAACCGTCCTCAACATTTATCATCGTCACCATTTGACTGGTGAGAATCTCTCCGTTAAATGAGCACCAGCTTGTAAGATAAAGTCTTTGGTTAGACTGATATCTCGTAACCGAAGGCACATCCACCTGAATCGGTATTTCCATTATACCGTCATTATTAATATCCTTAACGCTGAATGCTACCGAACGCAAGGTCGCAAGGGTTTCCTTAGCATCCTTATCATAAAGCGGATTTACAAGCTCACCCTTTTCCATAAAGAGCACCTCTGTAACCGCACCCGCACCTTTGATTTCATCAATATAAACCGCAGGCTTGCCCGAAGAAAGGGTTGCAACTATAGGGTGATTAAAGGTTTTTGCCGCACTGTCAAGCTCACAGGAAGAAATTTCGGTTATACCATCATCAGTCAAAGCAAAAAGCGATGCCGAGTTAGTCTGTTCGGCTGTCGAGCTTTTAATAATCAGTATTTCTTTTTTGTCGTTCTCATCTAGGTCACAGGTGACAAAATGGGTATATTTCTGAAGCATACGCTGGGCAAGAGTATTTTCTCCCAGACTGTATACCGCAAGCTGCATTTCGCTTGTACCGTAAATCTCCCAACCGATAAGTATCTCCTGAATACCGTCATTATCAAGGTCGCAGAAATCAAGACTGTCAATACCGCCTGCTACTATTTTCTGCTGTGCCACAGACTTCCATACCCCGTCTACCAGACAAATTGCATTAACCTGCATTGTAACCGTTTCTCCGTCAGACATACTGTAAAATGCGAAAGCCTCAAGATTACCGTCACTGTCAATATCATTCTGCACTACTGCCGAGCGGTAATTTCCGTGAGAAGGGTACTTGAAGGTATAATCTCCGCCTGCTGTTTCATCTATAACCTTAGCTATCGGATAAAGCTCGCCCGAAAGCGCCGGCGGGGCTAAAAGCTCTGCCGTATCTGCGGCAAACAGCTCGCATCCGCAAAGCAATAACGAAATCGCAAAACAGACTAATACACTCAATATTCTTCTTGCCACAGCACTCACCTCTCAAGCTGATTTGATTACAATTTGCAATATCCAACATACACATAGATATACATTATAGATTATAGCACAATCCTTTCAAAAAATAAAGACATTTTGTTAATATTATTTTATTTTTTTAAAATAGAAAAAGCACCGCCTTAAAAGACGGTGCTGAGCGTGCTATTAATTTCTCTGTTCATCAAGAGAAAGCGAAAAGCTTGGGATAAATTCCTCTAAAAATACAAGTGCTTCAGGCACATCAAGCTTCTCAATTGCTTTTCTTGTCGACTTTTCTGCAACGGCAAATTCTCTATTTCCGAAATTCAATTCCTCGGTGCATTTTATAAGTGCAGAAAGCTTGTCTGCCGCCTTAATCAGCTTTTCGGTTTGTTCGTCAGGCTCATAAATAGCCTTAAAGGTGTTTTTGAAATCCTCAGGGAGCATTGCTGTAAGCTGCTTTTGAGCCTCACACTCTATCTGCTTATAAGCGGTTTTTATCTCGTTGTTATAATACTTGATAGGGGTCGGCATATCGCCTGTTATTATCTCGCAGGTATCGTGATACATTGCGGCAACCGCAGTAAAATTAGGGTCTATATTTCCGCCAAAGCGCTCGTTTCTGATAATTGCCAGAGCGTGCGCAATCTGAGCCACCTCTAAGGAATGCTCGCTTAAATTTTCTCGGCGGATATTTTTCATAAGCCCCCAGCGGTATATATTCTTCATCCTTGCCATCATTGCATAAAAATGGTTTTTCATAATTCCCTCACTATTTTTTATCATTTATCTTATTGAATATTATCACATTTATTGGTATAATATCAATAAAAATATTTTAAAAGGATGTAACCAATGGTTTTTTCATATTCGAAATCAATGGCTCTAAGACCTAAAAAAGAAAAATACCTTGCTACTTTTTTGACTGCTTTGGCAGTTGCGGCGGCATTTTTTGTGCCGTTTATTATTATGGGCGAGGGTTATTTTATCTTTTACGGAGACTTTAATGTTCAGCAGATTCCTTTTTATCAGGAATGCCATGCTGCGGTAAAATCAGGAGGATTTTTCTGGAATTGGCATACCGACCTCGGTGCTAATTTTATCGGGGCTTATAGCTTTTATCTTTTGGGCAGTCCCTTTTTCTGGCTGACAATTCCTTTTCCTAATAGCTTTGTTCCCTATCTTATGGGGCCTTTGCTTATTTTAAAATTTGCCTGCGCCGCTCTCACAGCCTATGCTTATATCCGCCGTTTTACAAGAGCACCCGAAACAGCCATGCTAGGCGGTCTTTTATACGCATTTTCGGGCTTTTCTGTTTATAACATATTCTTCAATCATTTCCACGAGGCAATAATCTTTTTCCCCCTGCTTTTGCTTGCGCTGGAATTGCTTATCACCGAAAACCGTCGATTTATTTTCGCCTTTACAGTATGTATATGCGCTGTAACAAACTATTTCTTCTTCTTTGGAATGGTAGTGTTTACGGTAATATACTTCTTTGTAAGACTTTTAAGCGGCGTTTTCAAATTAAAGGTTTCCCGCTTTGCTGTTCTTGTTTTCGAGGCAATACTCGGCCTTGCGCTTGCCGCAGGTCTGCTTTTGCCCTCCCTCGCGGCTATAATTGATAATTCCCGTGTTTCAAGCACGCTTCTCGGCTGGAATGCAATTATGTACGGAAAAGAGCAGATATATGCGAATGTTATGCAGTGCTTCTTCTTCCCACCCGATATTCCCGCGCGCCCGGTATTTTTCCCCGGAGCTGAGGTTAAATGGTCCTCGCTCGGCGGATGGCTTCCGATATTCAGTATGGTAGGCGTTTTTACCTTTTTCTCTCAGAGAAAGGGCCATTGGCTTAAAAGAATCATCGGTATCAGCATATTTATGGCATTAGTTCCCGTTCTCAACAGCGCTTTTTATGCCTTTAATACCTCGTATTATGCGCGCTGGTTTTATATGCCGATACTTATGATGTGTCTGGCAACCGTCTGCCTTACAGAGGACAAAAATATTGATTGGTCATCTGGCTATAAATGGGTTTACGGTATAACCATAGCCGTCTCGGCTGTTATAGGCTTTTTCCCTCAGAAAAATGACGATGACAAACTCATTTTCGGTCTTTATTCTCAAGGCAACGGTGAAATAGACGACCGAGTTATGTATGCAGTGAGATTTTGGGCATCCTGTGCAATAGCAATTATCAGCCTGCTGATATTAGGGCTGTTGCTTAAGCTTGTGAAAAATAAAAGGGAAACCTTTACAAAATCTGCTATCGCCTGTGTATGCATTATATCCGTTCTTTATTCCTGCGTTTTCATAGCAACCGGCAGGTCTCATTCTTATGAGGTAAAGGATGTTATGATAGACTCTCTTATTGAGGGTGAAGTTGACCTTAATGATGAAAGCGAATTCAGAGTAGATGTTTATGACGGGGTTGACAATACCTCTATGTATTTAGGTCTGTCGGGTATAAATGCGTTTCACTCGGTAGTACCTGCTTCTATCATAGAATTTTATGAATATATCGGGGTTGAACGCTCTGTAGGAAGCAGACCCGAAACCGATGTTTATGCTATAAGACCTCTGCTTTCGGTAAAATATCTGCTGAACCGCAAGGACGGAGACAGCTTTGTCGATCAGGATTCAGGTGAAACAGAAATGCCTGGATATACCTATCTCAAAACCGAGAGTGGGTATTATATCTACGAAAATAATAACTATATCCCCTACGGTTTTTCCTATGATTACTATATGAGCTATGATTTCTGCGATAATTATTCAGGAAATGACCGTGCCTCAATGATGCTCAAAGCAATTCTTCTTACCGATGAGCAGATTGAAAAATACGGATATATGTTTGAAGATATCAGCAACTTAAACTACAGCGGATATTATTCCCCAACTGAAACCTCACTAAATATTTCCGAAGAAATGGTGGTTTACGACTCTGCCCGTCTTAAAGAAACTGCCGCTTCGGCATTTTCTACCGATAACCGCGGATTTTCGGCTACCGTAGAGCGTGAGAATGAAACTCTGGTATTCTTCTCTGTTCCTTTTGACAAGGGTTGGTCTGCAACCGTAAACGGTAAGCCTGCTGAAATAGAAAAAGTGAATTCAGGCTTTATGGCAGTTAAGGTTAATGAGGGTATAAGCGAAATCCGTTTTGATTATACCGCTCCCCTGTTGCTTACAGGGGTTAAGATTACCGCTGTTTCGGCTGTTATCTTCCTTGCGTATATAATTCTCTTTAAGATATTTGGACGCAACCGAAAAGTATCCGATACCTACCCCGAAGGTGAAGAACTGCTTAAACAGTGGAGAATACAGGAGTCCGAGGAAATGGGAGCTAGTATATTATCAGAAGCCTCGACTCTTAAAAAGAAAGGCATTCTCGATGATGACGGAATAGATATTCCTGATATCAGCACCCATTTCAGCGGCGGATTCAAAATCGATGAAGATGCTTTCAACGATGATAAATAAATCTTGTAAAGCGTTTTGAAATATGTTAATATAAATAAGATATCTAGTATTAAGGCGTGATTTTAATGTGTCAAGAAAATACAAACCTTAAAAAGAAAGTGCTGAGCTGTATTCAGCCGAGCGGAATGCTTACTCTCGGCAATTATCTCGGTGCGCTTAAGAATTGGACTCTTATGCAGGATGAATTTGACTGCACCTTTGCAGTAGCTGACCTGCACGCTATAACAGTCCGTCAGGAGCCCTCTGCTTTAAGACAGCAGATTTATTCTACCTATGCCCTGCTCTTGGCTTTAGGACTGGATCCCGAAAAAAATACCATTTTTATTCAGTCCCATGTGCCTGAGCATGCAAATCTTTCGTGGTTGCTTTCTTGCAATACTCAGTTTGGCGAAATGTCGAGAATGACTCAGTTTAAGGATAAATCTGCAAAGCACCCCGAAAATATAAATGTAGGACTTTTCTCCTACCCTGTGCTAATGGCAGCAGATATCCTGCTCTATCAGCCCGACTTTGTACCTGTAGGCGCTGACCAGAAGCAGCACCTTGAAATTGCAAGGGATATCGCAATTCGTTTTAACAATAAATACGGCGATGTTTTCACTATTCCTGAGCCTTATATTCCAAAGGCAGGCGCCCGTATTATGTCTCTTCAGGACCCTGCTAAAAAGATGTCCAAGTCGGACGATAATCCAAATGCCTGGGTAGCAATCCTTGACGATAAGGATACTATAATCCGCAAGTTCAAGCGAGCCGTGACAGATTCGGATGCAACCGTTCGTATGGCAGAAGAAAAGCCGGGTATTTCTAATCTTATAACCATTTATTCAACCATTACTAATAAGACTGTAGCAGAGGTTGAAAAAGAATTTGAGGGCAAAGGGTACGGCGACTTTAAACTTGCAGTAGGAGAAGCTGTTGCAGATACCTTAGCTCCTGTAAAACAGCGCTATGACGAAATAATCAAGGATAAAAAGGCTTTAGAGGCTTTATACCGCGAGGGTGCCGAAAAGGCAGAAAAGATTGCCCGCAAGACCTATTTCAAGGCTATGAAAAAGGTCGGTTTTGTATTATGATTTTTCCGCTTGTTGGAAACAGTAAAATAAATGCGGCTATAACCTGCGCTATTAAAGAAAACCGCCTCCCCCACGCTATACTTATCGAGGGTGATAAAGGTACCGGCAGGCACACCTTAGCCAGATTTATTTCCTCGGCGGCTGTATGCTCGGGTGAAAATCCGCCTTGCGACGAGTGCAGAAACTGCAAGCTTTTCGCAAATGATAACCACCCTGATATTACTATTACCGCCCCGATTGACGGCAAGAAAAATATTTCTGTAGCGCAGATAAGAGATCTTCGCCTTGATGCTTTTGTTAAGCCCCACGAGGCAAGACGCCGTGTCTTTATAATCGACAATGCCGATTCTATGAACGAGCAGGCTCAAAATGCGCTCCTCAAAATACTTGAAGAGCCACCCGAAACTGTGATGTTTATATTGATAGCCGAATCCAAATCCGCTTTTTTGGATACGGTTATTTCAAGATGCGTTATCCTGACGCTAAGCTGTCCTGACAGGCAGACCGCGGCAGAATATATAAGTGCAAACACCGATTTTTCTGAGGACGATATTATAAATGCCCTTGATAATAAGCAAAACAATATCGGTAATGCCCTGAAATTACTGCAAGGTGCCGCCGACACTAAAACAGGCGTTGCGGCAGAGGAATATTTAGAGCGTATGCTTCGCTCTGATATTTTCGGTATGCTGAGTATTTCTGCTCCCTTTGAAAAAAGCCGAATTGATGCCGAGCTTTTTTTCAAGGATTTGAAATATAAAACAGCTTTAAGGTTAAGAAAAAGCCTTAATACCCCTGAGGCAAGGTTGCTTTCAGGATTTTATAATGAGCTGTCATCACTTGAAAAATCGCTCATTACTAATGTTAATTTAAGTCTTTTGTTTTGTACTCTCGCAACCAAATCCGCGAGCCAAAGCAAATAATTGGAGGTCTTTATGACAGAGGTTATATCCGTAAAATTCAAGGAAGGCGGAAAGGCGTACTTTTTCGACCCCGCTGGACATCAGGTCTCAGTAGGTCAAAAGGTAATAGTTGAAATGCAAACCGGCCGCGAAATGGGTGTTATCAGCGAGGGCAACCATTCTGTAGAGGACGACTGCATAGTACCGCCTCTTCGCAAAATGGTAAGAGTAGCTAATGATAAGGATTTCAAGAAAATAGAGGAAAACAAGCAAAAGGAAGCTGATGCTCTCAAGGTTTGCGAAGAAATGGTGCTTCGTCATAAGCTTGAAATGAAGCTTGTTGATGTTGAATATTCCTTTGACGGTGGCAGAATCGTATTCTTCTTCACCGCTGACGGCAGAGTAGATTTCAGAGAGCTCGTAAAGGACCTTGCCGCTCATTTTCATACCAGAATCGAGCTCAGGCAAATCGGTGTGAGAGATGAGGCAAAAATGCTCGGCGGCATAGGAATATGCGGTCAGCCCTATTGCTGTAAGCGTTTTCTTAACGATTTCCAGACTGTTTCGATTAAAATGGCAAAGGAACAGGGCCTTTCTCTTAATCCTACAAAGGTTTCGGGCAGCTGCGGAAGACTTATGTGCTGCCTTAAATATGAGCAAGATTCTTATGAGTACCTTAATTCTCTCACCCCCGGTGTCGGTGCTACAGTTAAGACAAGAGACGGTATTGCTACTGTCGTTGATGTGAATTTAATTACAGGAAATCTTTTGGTTAAATTTAATGACAGCGACTCTATTCCCTTTAAAATTCACCGCGATGATGTTAAAATAATTTCGCGCTCAAAGAAGAATAAGGGTGCCGCCCTTCCCGAGGATAATAAATAATAGTATAACTAGACAAAAATATAAAATAATATTTTACTTGCTTTTTGTCGTAATAGTTGTTAAAATGTATTTTAGACGGGTTTTTACCTGTTTGCTTAAAGTACGGAGGTGTTTTTAATGGCTTACAAAATTTCTGATGCTTGTATCAGTTGCGGTGCTTGTGCTGCAGGCTGTCCCTGCGAGGCTATCGTTGAGGGTGATACCCAGTACGTAATCGACGCTGACAAGTGCATTGACTGCGGTGCTTGTGCTGCCGGTTGTCCTGTAGAGGCTATTTCTGAATAATTCTGAACATAGTAAAATAGGATTAAAACGCCCGCACAGCTGCGGGCGTGTGATTTTTCTTTTCGACATACTTTTCTTGAATAGTAAAAAAGTATATGTTATAATCAATCATTGGCAGCACTAACATTAGCAGCACTAATATTGGCAGCACTAAGGCAGCCTGATATCATCAATGAGGCTATGTTAAAAAAGGAGGGATTCCTGTGGAGAATACTAAAACTATTGCAACTAATAAAAAAGCGTATCACGAATATTTTGTGCTTGAGAGCTTTGAAGCAGGAATCGAGCTTTCAGGAACAGAGGTTAAATCCATCCGTCAAGGCGGAGTTAATCTTAAAGATGCCTGGTGCAGTGTTGATGAGGGCGAAATGATAATAAAGCAAATGCACATAAGCCCTTATGAGCATGGGAATATTTTTAATAAGCCCCCTGCCCGTAATAGAAGACTGTTAATGCACAAACGTGAAATAATGCGTCTTTTCGGTGCTGTTAAGCAGGAAGGCTTGGCACTTGTTCCGCTCTCTGTTTATTTCAAGGGCTCGCTTGTTAAAGTTCAGCTTGGGCTTTGCAAGGGTAAAAAGCTTCACGATAAGCGTGATACCGCCGCAAAGCGAGATGCTGACAGAGCAATTGAAAGAGCAATGAAAGAACAAAATAGATAACCTCTTCACTATTCACTTTTACCTATTACTTTAATAATATGGGGATGTAAAGGTTTCGACGGGGATTTTGAAATACCGGAAGCGAGCAGCGGTGCGGAACCGCTTTAAAAGCCGCATAAAAAATTAACTAACAACAATAAAGTTGCTTTAGCTGCCTAATTAAGGCGGCTCATCTGACCTGAGAGTACCACGGCTCAGGCTCGGGTGTCATTTTAGTGGTGAACGTGAACAGTTGCTTGCTCCTGCGGCTGTCACGCATTGGGAGCTACCGAATATCGCAGTCGGACACTTGACGGCGGTATAAGGGAATTTAAACAGGTGTCTGCGCTCGGAGACGCCGGTACGGATAGATTTTCGGACGCGGGTTCGATTCCCGCCATCTCCACCATTTTCAAGACCGCTTAAATGCGGTCTTTTCCCTTTATTTAAGCCGTTTTTAGAGTTTCATTTTATTTAAATTTTCTCTTAAAAAAACACATAAATTCACACGAAATTATAAAAAATTCACACGAAAATTCACACGCAATATAGTTATTAGTCGAGGTGTAAAATATGGAAATACTACACGAAAATATCGAGCTATTTCGCGAGGCTATAAAACGCAGAAGAATCGAATTAGGAATGACTCAACAGGAGCTTGCTAAAAAACTCGGTTATAAGTACGGTTCAACCATTAGCAAAATAGAATCAGGAATTAATCACCCTCCATATTCAAAAATAAATATCTTCGCTGAAGCTTTAAATGTGAACCCCCTAGAACTTATAAGTTGGCAAGAAATGTCCGGGAGATTGTTTGACGGGGAATTAAAGTAATATAAATCAAAAAATCTCTTGATTACATCATTATAATATGTACATTTGTCGGTGAATGACTATTTAAAAAAATACCATCATTTGGTAAAATAATGTTGCAATTTGTCCAGACTATTGTATAATAGTTTTGGAGGAGAGAAGATGAAAAATAAGAAAATATTGCAAAAATTCTTTTTTAAAAAAGGTGCTATAATACCACTAATATTACTTACTATTGTCCTTGGAGTTATTTACTCATATGCCACTTTAAGAACTTCAGAACTAAGCTTCCAGGTTTCTAATTTAGATAATAATTCAGAAACCGTAACAGAACTAACAAAAAAGCATAATAATATGCAAACTTATTCAGAAATTATATTGGTCTTTTTTTCAGTAGCAGGAAGTGCTTTACTTTCTTCTATTTTAATTGAAAAAAGAAACTCAAATAAAATCGTTGAACAAATTTTTGTTGATGATTTTTTAACAAGTGACAATTTTTTGAAAATTTTAGATGATGAAGAAAAGTTGAAAGTATTAACAGCATTGGAAACTCAGCTTGAATTCAACAAATGTCGTGAAAAAAGTGAAATGTATGTAGCGGTTAAAAACAAATTAAATAAACCTCTTTTTGGGCATGATCTTTTTTATGAAAAATATTACTTGAATATTATTTGCGATATTAATGAGCAATTTATTGAAAAAACCATTGTAAAATGTGTTGAAATAAAATCTCTTTGCAAATCGATTAATATTGATAACTATATATTACTTGCATTGACAACCCCAAAATCCTCGGATTATATCCCTGCTGAAATAAAAAAGTTGACAATTAATGGTGAAGCCGTCGATTCAAAACGCATAAAGCAAAACAATTCTGAATCACCAGACCCATTAGATAAAAAAAGAGGATATATTGATAATATTAAGTTTTTGCTGGATAAATCATTAAATTTTTCGAGTAAAAAATCTATTAAAATTGAAATGGAATATATAACCAGATGTCCGCTTAACGATATGGTTTATTCTTGTAGAATGCCTTATCCATGCAAAAATTTCGATTTTAACTTTGTTGTAAGAAATGATAATTATGCTATAAATCCTGTAGCATTTGGTTTCATTGATGATGCAAAAAGTTCTCCTAATCACACAGACGATAGAAAACGAGTATCTATAAAGTTTGATGATTGGATTTTCCCTCTAGATGGCGTTTGCGTATATTTAGAAAAAAATGTTGCAAAATAATTACTAATGTTATATAATGAATACAGAAAGGAGTGTTTATTATGCGTAAATTATTAATGGAGGACCAGTGGGCATAGCCTTTCGTCTAAAATAACAGATTGTCAAATAGAAGCCATCCTATTTGGGTGGCTTTCTTTATTTTCCTTTACAAATTTTGGAAGATGTGATATTTTAAGTGGTATAGGAGGGGTTGTTTATGAGGGATGTTAATCAATGGAGTAATTTTGCTAAAAAAAATATGAATGAATTAGACTATCTGCGTGAAGAAAACAGATTGCTCAAAGAAAATCTCAAGGAACTTGAAAAGCGTAATATAATAAACGATAAAAACGAATTAAGTGTTCGCAGACTTCCAGCATGGCCAGGCGGAATAACAGCATACATAATAGCTTTTTTTACATCAATAAACAGTTATGAGCTAAAAAACGGATTTATTGGTTTATCTTTCTTTGAGAGATTCCTTCTTTGGTTTGCCACATTTTACGCTTGTTTTTGTGTTTTTTCGCTTTTATATGTAATTTTTGATTTATTTATACTCGAAAAATTAGATAAGATGTTTGGTTATGGTTTTTATAAAAAGGACAATGCATTCCATTTTAAATCACTCATACCTCATATTATTATTTTATTAATAGCATTAATATTAACATTTTTGGGACCGCAATAACGCGGTCCCTTTTCTTTTTTTATTCCTTAGCCTGCTTAATGTAATACTGTATCAACCTATCATAATTGTTTATATACCTCATTTCTGTTTTAGACAAGAAATATTCCTGTGCGAGTTCCTCTTTATCCTCTTCTGATAACCTACCGTAAACAGACTTTGTAAGTATCGGGTCACCGTTTTTCTTTTCGCCGACCATAGCCGACAAGGTGTCATAATCATATTTGCGCTCCGATTTTGCTTTATCATAGGCAAATTGATATATTTTACTTATTACAGTAACCTTTTCTTCATCAGAAAGGTTGGTGTATTCTTTACTGTCAAAAAGTTGTCCCAACATTTCAGCGCTACGCTTTCCAATATTACGTTGGAACTCCGCCTTTTCTTCCGGAGTAAATGCAACTTTAGTTCCTTTAACTGTAAAATAATTCGGTGCAGTTCTTGGAATAACTGAATTTTCCCCTGTTGATTTATAAAGGCTATAAATTTCACCTATAACCTCGCTTGAACTTTTAGGGTAAGTGTTCCATGGTGATGCAAAAGCCTCCCAAGCATCAAGATACTGTGTGTTTTTAACATCTTCGCCTAAAACATTAACCCTTTTAGGTAGCGTAGTTCTCAGTCCGGGGATTTTAGCAATAACCTTATTTATGGCTGATTTAAAACTATTTGTATTATCATAAGATGTCCTACTGTACTCATCAAGAAAACTTGCCATTTGAGACCAACGTTGAGGAACGAACGCTGCCGGCTCTGCCAAAGCTACAGATGTTAACGCTTCTACTATATCCTCTGACGAGAACACATCGTATAAGCTTTGTAAAAAAGATTGTTTTGTAAATGCCTTTCCCCCTGCCTTTATAGCCTCTAATATTGCATTTGCTACATCACCGTCAGGATTTTCTTCTTGACTTTCCATAAAATCTGCAACAATGGCCAAAACCGAACCGAAAGGTTGCATCCAATCATAAGTTATGTTCACTCCGAAAAATTCTATTGAATACGGAGGAATACCCATAATGTACTTTTCATAATTCGACGCATCCTTATCGTCGTCATCGTCTCCTGATAACTTTACAACTCCTAAACCTGCTCCTACCGCAACAAGAACATAAATCAAAGTTCCTGTTATAGCATTGCTCAGACTTCTTACATATTCTTTTTGTAGTTGAGGTGTAAATTTATCTTTATCTATAGCATTCTTTAGTTTTTTTGCGTTCACTCCGGCGGATACAAAACCTGCCGGCGAAAAACTTCCAATCGCTCTGGCAATATTGGAAGGAGTTTTTATAAACTTCATAACCCCATCCCCAAGACCGTAAGAGGTTCCTGGTATATGCACCATATCATTAAGTGCCGATTTGATTTTGCTCGCTGACCTTGTAAACCTGCTATCATCCTGCCAAGTTCTTTGTAATGCTTCCTGCTTGGCAACTTCCAACATTTCAGGTGTAGGTATTTCTAACTTATTAAGCCTCAATTGGTTATTTAATGAATTTGTCATCCACATTTCAAAGAAAGGTCTGTCTCCTACTTCTAAACAGAAAGAGGTGAAGTTATCCATCTTATTAAGGAATTTTGAAATAGCATCAAATTGCTTAGCCAACTTCCCAGTGTGATGCTCGTTAAAATTCTTACCCGATGAAGAATTAAGTTCAAAACGGTTTAAATCTTCTTGTTTTGTACGTATCCCCCTTTTGAAATCATCCCAAGATTCATATACACCTTTCCCGAAACTTTCCATATTTTTCGCCAAACGCTCTCTACCGTTCTTTGTAAATGGGTGACCATAAATACCCGTAGTTCGTATCTCTGTCTTTTTAGACAATCCTTTATCAATGAGAGTTCCAAAAAAGTCAGATGCAATAAATAGCGGTGTCATACCCGCATTACCATTTATGTTGCGGAGTATTGTTTTTAAATTCAATAACATATTGGACCTTTGCAAAGCTCTGATGGATTGTCCTGCCTCAGGCGGTATCTTATCCTGAATCCTTGCACATATTTTACCAAGAGCTATCGCCTTAGGTCTAGTATTATCATCAAACAAAGCAGCTTGCAAAGTGTGACGACGAATAAATTCAATATCTTCTTCTGTGAGCTTAAATTTAGACTGGTTTTTATCAATCCATTGTTTTGTTTTAATATCTGCCAATTTTTCAAAAGCTTTGTCCAATGTCTGCTGCGCATAAGCCTGCATTGAATTCGGGTCAAGTCTTCCGAGGATTGAGAAAATCTGCACCTGTTGACCGCTTGAAGTACCAAACATTCTTACCTTTTCTGCTACAGAAGCAGCACTTTCGTAATCACCAACACGCTGATATCTATCCATAAGAATGAAGCCCACCGCTATATCAATTAGGCTTGCGTGTTCGGGGTCTGTGTTATTCCATTTTAGAACATAACTGAGACCACCCTCATCAAGCTCCTTAGCCGCTTTTGCAAGAGTTTCCTTGTTGGTAATCGACTGATAATTCTTTATGAATGTATCGTCGGCTATCTCCTCTTTAAATCTCTCGTCAAAGATACTTGAGCCAAGTAGACTTTCATAGGTCTCACTTTGTTTATCCCCGACATTTGTACCGTTACGCTTTTTCAACGTTGGAGTTGTGTTAGCATCTTCCTCTTTTAAATTTGCTATTTCTACAGGATTTAGCGGCTTTTCTTTTTTAATCATATCTAAATACTCTTGCCTTGTAATCTTGCCGTTTTCATACTGTTCAAGCAAACTTTCAGCACTTGTATATTCTGTGAAAGAATATCTTATATCCCCTTGTTCAGTGTCAAACCTTGCTGATAACGGAATAACATTGCCTGCATCATCATAAGTGACAGGAGCAGCATCTTTAAGCTGATTAGAATTGAATACGATGTATGACTTTGTACTTATGTTATCTCCGTCCTGGTCATTCTCAATAATAACACCGTCATAATCGTTTTTAGCAATAAAATCATCGATGAGCCGCTTCGCCTCAAGACTTGCTTCGTTGGATTTGTTTTCCCATTCTTCAAGCACTTGCTGTTGTCTGCCAAGTAAGCGTTGGAACTCGGTATCACTATAAATATCCTGCCTCGATGCATCGGGATTAGAATGTCGCCAATTTATCATATACCTTCTGACATCACCCTCAGCTTCGCTATACTTTTGACGGTACTCTGAATCTATATCACTAACAACCTTTATTGCCTCGGCATATCCGTCTATATTTTCGCTCCAGAACTGTCGTGCATCATCTCTGTCCTTAAATTGCAGAGGCTTTTTAATCTGCGCATAAAGTTCCATTTGCTTTTTACCCGAAAGTCCAATATCTTCATCGGAAGGTTTCAAAAATGTACCTGTAGGCAATTCTGTATCATATTTGCCTGCTTTTTGATTTTCAGTATTAAACTCTGTGAAATCAGCATTTGTTTGATGATACAATCTTTCTGTATACCCTGATGACATAGCGGCATTATCAACCATGTTCTGAATTGCCCGTGTATCACCTTTCTCAACGGCTGAGCTATATTCCGCATCGATAGCCTCAGAAGATTTGTTTGCTAATTGATAAGATTTGCTGGTAAACACAGCTTTATCCCAACCGAGATTCGGCATTTTATCTCTACGGCTTTCTTCGTTCAAAAAAGTTCTGTTTTCTGTTTGTTTAGCTTCAATTTCACCGGCCGTATTTTCGTATGCTTTTCGAGGAGTAAGCGGTTTGCTGTTTGAACTTAGCGGAATATCACCCATCATAGCGCGATGTTGCCAATACAATTCATTAGAGCCACGTTCTCGATTATCATATTCCTGCATAGCGTGTTGGACTTCATGCATAAGCGTTTGTTTCATTTTCAACTCGTTAGCAAAATCCTCGAAATCCCTTTCGCTCTTATCGTTTGCTGTAGATTCCTCTAAAAAATCAGCGTTCAAAGTTATAGTATTTGTATCGGGATTATAGTTGCCAAAAGTTCCTTTTCCCAACATTCCAAATTCGAAATTTGTTTCTTTCAAATTTGGATATTTTTCAAAGAGTTTATCATGAATCAGGAAATCTTTCAGCTTGCCGTGAGGCAAAGCGCCTGTACCGTACTTCATTCCCAAATCAAAAAATCTTTTAGTCTTTTCTTTGGTTCGCCTTTTTAATTTTCTAAGCTCAAGATATTCCTTATATTCAGGACTTTCCAGATATTTCACTTTACCCAAAGGAGAAAATTTCATTTCATCGTCAGATATTTCATAAATCCACTCACCCGATGCATCTCTTATAATACCTAACTTTTGCCATATCTCTTTTCGGCTTGCATTGTTACTCTCCATATCCTCAGCTTTGGCAACTAGTGACTTATCATCCACAGGTGCAAAGCTGAATTTATCGTTGTTCGAGGAATAATTTTCACTTTCCTGCATAGAATTGTTCTTGACAGTAGGTGACTTTTGTGCTACTCTACTGTTAGAGAGTTCGACATTGGCGTTAGGGTTTTCCCTTTCGTTCACTACGGCATGTAAAGTCCGTGGGGTGTCTGACTCTCTTTGTCTTTCCGCAGAAAAACTATATACATATTCACCGCTATTCTCGGCGGTGTTTTTTTGCTCTGATGATACCTCTTTAAGTAACTTAATAAAATTGTTTTCAAGCACTTTTATCTCCGCGGAAACCTCTGCTTGTCCGCCGAGTTTTTCTTTTAGGAAAGCAAGAAAGTCGTGAATGAATTGAACAAATTTCGACCGTTGATTAGGATTAAGACTTTCTAAAAGTCTTTTGAGCTCGTTTTCGTTACCGAATAAATTTTCACCAACAAAATTAGCAACCATTTCTAAATTAGCTTCGTGTTCGCCGAATTTTTTATCCAGTTGAGAATAATGTTGCACTATAGTAGCATTATATTCACTTGTAGATGCATATCCCTTAGATTTTACCCATTCCTTAAATAATTCGTTATCCATAATTGAATTTGCAAAATCGTTGTATTTCGCTTTATTATTCTCTAAGAAATGTGTAAGCTCGTGCTTCAAAACAAATTGTACAGGATTCCTTACAGTCCAACCGATATGTATAACATTGCTTTTATCAATATATCCCTCTATAATCCCGCTACTTGTATCAAAGCCGTTTGCTTTCATATATTCAGCCATATCCTCAAATACAACTTCTACACCTAAAGCATCACATATTTTTTGAATATACTGTTGTTCTTTTAAAGTAGTATGCCTGCGGTCGGTATTATTTCTTAAAATAGATACCCTATCACCGATTACACGTGCAACATCTCCCGCTCCCGAATCGGGATTTTGGGAATTATTTGAGGGTTCGGTGGATATAATATTATTGACATCGTTATCATTTTGTGATATATTAATGTCAGAGTCAGATAACTTTAGTGGTGTGGGCAATTGCAGCCCATTTCTTGCTATAAGTTGTCTGACTTTTTCTATATTCTGACTTTGATATAGAAATCCGTTATTTTCATTCGCATATTCTAAAAGACTTTTTACATTTCTTCCATAAGCCGAAGCAACAAAATTAGTATCCGTAACAACATCTATTCCAAAATCAACATCTATATAGTTTCCCTCTTGATTTATCCATACCGGAACTATCATATTGCCCTTTTCTGTTATAACATCGGTAATAGCCACTACGCTTTGTGTTGGATTTGTTTTTGATTTTAAAATAAGTATTGGATTTTGAATAGCCTGCGGAATCTGTTTAATAGTATCAACTGACATTTCAGAATGTTTTTTTAGAATTTCATTTACTTTACCATTTCTCATTAATAGTGGAGAATCAGTAAAGCCTAAATCAGTAAATATTTTAGGTGTTTCCGAAACATATAAATCATATCTCGGATTATGAGTACCATTTATAACTTCATCAACCTGTTTTGCAAAAGAGGTGTCTTTTTTATAATTTCTATAAGCCGAAGCAGAACCAACAGAAGCAAAACCCAAACCCATAAGAGCACCTGATGCCCCAGCTTCAAGTATTTGCAGTCCTAATTTTTGGGCTGCTTTTTTCTTTGCGGTTTTTTCGTCATCACCATTATCGGTATATTCCTTAACAAGCAAAGCATACTGAGAAATACCTCCGTTAGCTACATAATCATACAAAATATTTGCAATTTCGGTAGCTGTTTCCTCAGAGGCATTAACAAGCATAGATTTTCCCACATTCTTCGCAAAATCCTTGAAGCCTTTTACCATTCCCTCTTGCATAGAATCAAGTTGACTTAAGGAAAACTTTTCAAAAAATCCCTCAAAAGTTCCTGCTGCTATACCGCCCCAAAAAGCCTGCACATTATTTCCGCCTCTATCGAGTATATCGTTGGTTGTACTCGCCGCCGCTGACAGACCTAAAGCAACCGCACCAACAGTTCCTGCGGGAGCTACAACAAACGAATCAATACCCGACATTGTTGTATTATACACAAAATCGAAAGCATCCCAATTTCCAATTTCCCAATTAACCTTTTCAGGCAAATAACTTCTATATACATTAGCTGTGTCTGCCATATTGTTTCGATTAAGGTCGCCAGTAAAAGTATATTCCAATATATTTGATACTTGTTCGCCCGCAGCAAATACATTTGCAGGAATCGAAAGAGCTGCTGCCACATAAGGATGTTCATCCGCAAACTTTTGAGCAGATTTGGCATTCTTTGTAGAAAGCCTTGTCTCTAAATCATCTTCAATAAAATCCAAAAATTCTTTCGCTTGTTTTTTTCCATTTTCAGCATATATATAATTATAAATACCTACTTCTCTTTCTGTCATATAATCGTAAAGTTCGTAAGCATTTCCGCCACCGGAACGAACAGACTGCGCCTGAATTGTATTGCGTATACCGCCGATATCGTTTATGTATTCATATTCCCAATCTATTGACGAATCCAAAGAAAAATAGCGTTTGTTTTCAGGATTTGTGGTTTTCACCTCACCGTTAGGCATTGCAGCATAATATCTTGCCTTTTCATATGTCTTGTATTCCTTTTTCTTATTCTCATAAGCAGTTTCGTACGGTCCTACATTTTTATGATTTACACCCAAACTTTCCAACTGCTTCATTACAGGATTAATATTAAACGTATCCTGAGCATTTTTATATTCCTTTTCGGCAACATCCATTTCATTTTTTAATTTAAGTTCTTTAACAACACCCTCATCATAACTCGCCGAAGGTATAGTGGTTTTTAGATTTACCGCATCCGCAAGTTTCTTATTCGCTGAGGTAGGGTTCTTTACCAATTCCATCGGCTGAACTATTTTGCTGTTGAGTTGTGATTTTAATTGTTCTTCTGCTGATACTTCTCCTAAAACTTGACCGGGCTGAAACAGACTACTCTGCTTAACCGTTGTGTTTGTGCTAGATACTGCTCCTAAAACCTGTCCCGGTTGAAATAAAATGCTTTTATTATCCATTTGTCCTCGCTCCTGTTCAATTTTTAATTACCCATTTACCATTAGACTTATAGACCTGCTGATAGTCATTGATACTATCATCCCATAACCAATATTTTGTAACAGTTTTCCCGTTTTCAATATATTCCCCTTTGAATACATTTTGACTTCTTCCTAAACTAGGTAAATATGTAGTATCTGCCTTAGAAAGTTTCACACCGTTTTTATGAGTAGGTTGATAACCTGTAGAAGTAAATACACCATATTCTGTATCAGGATTAACAGTATTTGTATATGGATTAACATTGCTATTAAATGTAGACTTGTATCCGGTTTTTCTATCAATATATGTTGTTGTTTCGTCATCATTGAAGATTACCGATACACCGCTTTCTTCCAAAAGTCCTGTATAATTTCGACTTAATAATTTATTATTTCCGGAAATTATACCTTTAGGTCCGTTTCCGGCCGCCTTAATCCCAGCCTTTGTTATTTCTGTTTGAGCGTCAATATTTGCTTTTTCTATCTTGGTCTTATAATCCATATCGGCCTTATACTTTGCCGCATCCTGCTCGACCCTTGTGTTATATTCACTTGTAGCCAAGCTGTCGCGGTACTGTGAATCCGCGTCCCTGATACTCTGCTCAGAACTTAATCTGCTGTTTTCATTTTCTGCAATGCGATTTGTCATCTCAAGAGTAAGACCGTCTACAAAGCTTTGCCTCTGTCGGTCGAGCTTTGCTTTGTTATTGGCATAGGATAACTGATTTGCTGTAATCTGAGTGCGGTTAAGTCCTGAATCGGTTAGTCCCATATTCGCCATTTCCTCGGCAATATAATGCTCATTTACCTTTTGCTGAACTGCATTTTCTCTGTGCGCATCCTCATAATCATCCTCGGTATCCTCAATTTGTTGATTATAAGTATTTCTAATAGTCTGCGCATTAGTATCGTATATCGTATTATTGGCTTTGATTTTTTCGTCTAATTTCTTATTGAGCTCTTTGTCATCGTCATAGCCCTTTCTTATAGAATTATAAGTGTAATTTGCCATTTTAATTTACCCCTTTCATCTGGCTCTGCCTGTCATTCGATATTCAAGTGTCATACCATCTACAATCATATTTCCCTCACATTCAAGCTTAACCCCAAGCCTTATCACAGAGCGTATTGCCGGATATAATATTCTGCTCTTGGTAAACCCTGCAGAGCGCTCTTCTGCCTCATCCTCTAAAACAAGTCCTATTTGCTCCTCACCGCCATCTGTCAGCAAGGTAGCGGTTATCTCGTTACCACCGTTATAACCCAATGACAAGCCAACAGAATCAATATTTTTATAGTTATTTGGCGCACCAAAATCAAAAAACTTTGTTTGAAGACTGCTTTTGATTTTTTGTGCAGTAAATTCAAGAGCGCCGTTAGCTTTTTCTTGCAAAATAGAATCATTCTCACCATTATCTACATTTAGCATATAACCAAGGATAGAACAATTTACGGCAGAATCTGCTGCAAAATAATCAGGTATGATTATCGAATTTCCTATAGCACATATCAAACCGGAAGATATCGGCAATTCCCAACAATACCAAGGTATCCTCTTATTGGCATCCTCTGTTTTTGAAAAGCTTGTTATATATTGATATCCATAGCTGTTATAGTCCATCAAGTAAATTTTTTTACCACAGCTTAGGCAATAATAACCGTTCCAATCGCAAGCACTTGAGATGCCTTCGTCTTTCAAGGCTTTGTCTACCATTTCAGAAACGCAGAATATGTTACGCTCATTATATTGACTGTTAGAAACGAGGGTATAAACCTTTTTATCAGAGCCTACAAAAACCAGCTTGTTTCTGCAAAGGCAAACCGTATCAGGATATGCGCAGCCAATATTGGGATTTACCTGTGTAATCGGAAAATAAACTGAACTTGCTTGTAAGTCAACAACAGTTTGATTTATAAGGTCTGCGGCAGTAATATCCGTATTTTGCCTATACTGCGTATACCAGGTTTCATTATTTTTAAAAACAACCAGCATATCCGACTGCTTGCCGAAGCAGGTCACAGCTTCATTAGTATCACCAACATAAAAATATGAGTTTTCAGGAAAATATAGCGGATTATTCAGCCCGGACCAACATACCAAAGCTTTTTCACTTTCTATTGTATTACCGCATAGAAACAGCCTTGTTCCGTTTTTAAACCCCGAATTAGTGCCGCCGAACCATACAGAACGGGTCATATTAAAGATTTTTTTAAGCTCTTTATCGCGGTTCTTTGGAATATACGGCGCTGTTATAACAATATCGTTTTCCATACCCTCTTCTATATATACAATGTTATCGTTTTCATCCTCAAAACAGAGCCAATTAAAGCGTATCCGTATTTTCATACCATCTATATCATTACAAGCCGACTCTTTGGCTTCAAAACTACCATCCAATTTTAATTTATGCATTGCAGTATTCCCATTTTTTGTATATTCTACAGTCACGTATTTACCCTTATAATCAGCATTATAAATAGATGATAGTAAATGATATTTCATTGGGTGAGTTCCGGTCTCTACTGGAGCTAAATCATTATTAAAGGAATTATAGCTAATTTTATAATAATCACTTAAAAGATTATATCCTTCAAGCATTATGCCACTTGACACTATCTCTTCACTTTTCTTATTAAATCCTTCTAAAGCTAGACAATTAGTAGCAACTAACGGCACATAATATTCTCTTTCGGGTAATTCTATCCATCCACTCGTCGAATTGGGTACTAACCTATATATTTTTTGGTTGCTAACAAAACAATAAAGAAGATCATTATGTCTAACAACAAAATAATTGATGCCTGTTGCAGTTATAGTTATTCCTGGCAATACTATGATTTTATCTTCCCCTTGCCAACAAAAAATCAAATTTGTTACCCCAGAAGTTTCTCTCTTTGTTACGCTAAGTATGTACCTTTGAGAATCTTTTTCGTATTCAATTTCAAGAAATTGGCGCTTATCGATATTCTGCTTACCGTTAGGATTGCCAATTTGTACATTCATATCGTCACAAGAATATATCCCTGGTCTTGTCCTCAAAGTTCCATCCTTATACCACATATTTTTAAGGTCGGTCAATTGATTGTCATTTACCTGAACGGGGTTATCTCGTAGGTTCAGTCCGCCCGCAAACTCAGGGATATTAACCCCGCGTCTGCTCTGTTTATTCATTGCCGGAAATTTCATATATCATAGCTCCTTGGTAGTACATCCTGTATATTTTCTTTTCTTGAAAGTCCCGCGCGCTTGCGGTTATAAAGCACAGAATATAGCTGCTGACTGTCACCGTCACTCTCGCTTTGAGCTATCATCATAGCCAACCCATAAGGCATAACATCATTAAGCGCCCGTTCGGGAAGAAAAATATCATCCTGAACGGTATTTATCGGTATGAATTCACCCTCATTGCAAATCCTCCAAAGGTCACTGTATATCAGGTTAAGTATTGCGACCGACTTGCCTGTTATTCTCGAAGTTAACTGTAAATTATTATTTGCGTTGGTATAACCGAGTAGCTCAGTTGCGGTTTTCAATATATCTTGTCCTGTCATTGTATTGCTCCTCCCTCTGCAGTACCGCCGTTATAGGCTCCTTTTATCTTAGCCATAACCGCCATTTGCTCAGATGCAGGCATTCTCTCATACTGTTTATAAAGCTCGGGCTGTTGCTGTGCAAAATCTCGCAAAATTGCCTCATCCGAAAGGGCAGCTTGTGTTTCGGCCTGCTGTGACTGTATCTGTAAATCCTCTTTAAGCCCTGTAACATCAGGAATAATTCCCGCAGGCAATCTGTCTAGATACTGCTCAAAGGTTATCATTTTTCTTTCTAAGAGGTTATCAAGGGTAGAAATAACTACAGCCTCACTCCAAAGCGTAGCCGCTCCTACATCAATTCTCGCTGTAATAACAAGGTTCTTATATCTTTCTCCATCAAAGGGAATATAATTGGTACCCTCTTTGGTAACGGCCCTTAGCATTCTTTTACCGTAAAGATTCACCCAAAAATCTGCCCATATACGCGCAAGCTGTTCGATAAAATCATAAAAGCGGTTCATATACATCTGCATAGGCTGCATTGCTGCCTCTCGCATTTGTATAATTGCTGAGGCATTATCAGGTCTAAGGTTTCCAAGCGCCGCATCGTTTGCGCCCGAATCGTTAAGTGTGCTCGTAGCCATTTCGTTAACGCTGTTGAAATACTGTGACTGGAATATTGGCGGCTGAACATAGCTTATAGCCCCCTTCATATCCTCATTACTGCCATAGCACTTTATAATTTGTCCCGGTTCGTTGGTTATCCTGTCGGTTACAATATCACCGTTTACAACCATAATCGGCATACCTGTTGAAATCATTCCCCAAACTGCGGCGGTAAGGCAACGGTTTATAGCAATCTGATTTGGGACTAAATGAGTTATTTCGCTTTCACCGTAAATGCAGGACCTTCTCCGCTCCCAAGGCATCAGAGCTATAGGGTAATGCTTTATACCAATATCAAAAGGCTTTCTTATAACAACCTTTTCTGTAACCTCGGTACACATAACTTTGAAATCGTTGCCATCTTCAGACCACTTTTTATAAAACTTTGTCATAGTGGTAACACGCTTGCTGTCTGTAGGCTCGCTTTCACCCTGCTCACCCGAATTTTGATAATAGTCCACATTATCAGGTTTAATATCCGCTATTTGCTCTGCAGGTATGCGGTTTCTTTTTGCCTCTCTTATAACCTCTCCTATATGCCTTCTGCGGGTTATTATGATATAAGGCTGGCTTTGTATATTGTCATTGTTCGGCTCACCGAAAACAACATTTTCAACCTCTAATACCTCGCAGTTTATATCACCGTTTATTGGCACCTGCTTAGCCGTATCAGCATAAAGACCTGTTTCAATCTTGCTGTCCCAATATGTATATAAAAGTCCTGTACCGCTGATATAGCAGTTTCTAAGCGCCTGTTCTTTAAGGGTATCAAGCTTTAAGCGCTCTCCCGTTATCTTGAAATATTCTGAAAGGCTCTGCATAACTGTTGCTATTTCCGCATTGCTTACCTCGCCCTGGGGAGCAATACCTTTATTAAGGTTATCGGTCATAGCCTGCTTTTCTTCCTCAATTCCAATATCAGGAATACCGTCAGCTGTATAATTTACCGCCAACGGTGCCGCGGTTATAGACGACATCTTAAATTCGCCAATTCGCTTTATAATGTTTCGGCGGACAAGCGGTCGATTGTTTCCGCATTTCGCACCGTGCCATTGGTCACCAATGAAGAAACGCTCATTCACCTTTCCTTGTTCAGTGATACCGCGTTTACCTAAACCTTGCTTATATGAATCGCCTGTTTTAAACTCTCCAAAAATAGATTTAGGCTCTGTTTTGATTTTTAAATCGTTCATTATCAAAGCTCCTTTTTATCGTTTATGCTTACATTGTAGACCGCTGAGCCTCACCAAAACGAACAAATTAAAAGCGCCTATCTTTTACGATAAGCGCTCATTTTTATTGATTATTCTTTAACCTCAGGCAGACCTGCAACAGAGGTAAGTAATGACAGACCGCCCGCAAGAACTGAGGCTGAAACTACCACCTTCCAATCAACCGAAGAAATTATAGCTGCCGAACCGATAGAAGCTATTGCGGTTTGTGCCATAGTCTTTACTGCCCTGACACTTGCCGCCTTTATCCATTTTATAAACTTTGTTTTTGACATAAAAACTCCTCCTTATACAAGCTTATTTACAATCTTCTGAATCGCCTTATAATCGTAACCGGCGGCAGTGAGCTTCTTTTTTCTTGTAGAGCCGTTACCCCATTTACCAGCTATTACCTCTTTAGCAATTGCCTCGTTGGACTTTTTGGTAGTCTTCTTGGGTTCGTCGGTATATGTACCGATTTTGTTGGGAATACCGCTAATTTCACAAACGTCCCTTATCTTTGACTTGGAAGCGTTACCGCGGATGCAGTAATGACAATGCGAGCCTGTAGACCTTCCAGTACTGCCCTCAATACCGATAACATCGCCTACCTTGACAGTTTGTCCTACTTTAACTTTTACAGCAGATAAATGCCCGAAATAATAGCGGTCACTACTGCCGCTTTTCTTTATGCGGACATATCTGCCAAAACCCTGCTTACGGTTTAAAGGATTTTCCCAGCCTGCGCGCTCAACCTTGCCGTTTACTGTGCTATGGATTTCCTTACTGCTTATTCCTACAAGGTCGAGCCCATCGTGACTAGAACCTTTGAATTGCTGTGATACTCTGAATTTTCCGTTATATGGACTGTTCATAATTATTCCTCCAAATGTTCATTTTTAAATCTTAACAAAAGCTCGTTATACTTTTGTTTTACAGCGCCGTTTCTATTTAATTCATTTACATAAGTATCTCCGGCTGCTATTCTTTCGCTCAATGGCATTTCGGGTGTCATTATAACAAGCCTGAGTATTTGCACATATTGCTCTATATCATGCTTATCCTTCTGTTTTACCCATTTATCCCACTTCCGTATAAACTTATAAGCGGTTACTATTGCAGTCAAAACAACCGAAATTGAGGTTATAATGCTTGCTGTAAGTACTATTATTTCAACTAAATCCATCTGCTACACCTCCTCTGCAGATGTGGTCTTTTCATCAATAGCCGCCTGAATTTCTGCAAGGTCATCTTCTGTCAGAACACCTTTATCAAGCCAACTTGCCGAGCTTAATATAACCTCATAATCGGGCTTATTACCAATTGCGAGTTTTAAACCGTTCTTAATGAATTGTCTTAAATTAAAAGCCATATTACTCACCTCCTGATGTAGCAACATCAACCATTAGATTATCAATGTATAGGTCAATATCCCTATAATACTGACAATTAATAACAACACCCTCACTATCTGTCATAAGAGTCATATTGGGCGATAAGCTCGTAAGTCCTTCAACTGTACCGTCTGTATCGGTAATCGCAGTGATAGAATTATATGGCTCGTATTCTGTAGCTATTGTACCCTCTTCTAGCTGAAAGCTATTAATATCTATATAGTTGTAATTTACATAATTATGAGTATTTGTGCCTACACTTACTACTGTTTTCCCAGCCTTAGAGGTACAAGTAAAATACTCAAACTCTGTATTTCTAGCTCCTACCAATCTTGTATATGTTCCGTCACTATATATAAAGTAAAATAAGCCACTAGTGCCCTCTTTCTCTTCTCTTTTAATTATTCTAGCCTCAAAGGAAACAGTATATTGAGTGTTTGGTTTAAAAGGTATATTATCATAGTGTATTGCTTTGTTATCTACGAATCTTACACAAGACCTACCCTCAAACTCTACTACATCATAAGAGGTATTGCCCGTATATATTTCCTGAGCTGTAGCTAGATTTTTACCAAGTCGGCTGACCGAAATATTAGAAAAATCATTTAAAGTGTCGCTGGTAAGACTGACTGATAAATTATGGTTAAGAGCATTTACATCACTCATAGACACAATCTCACCGCTAATTGTCGGATGCATATATTTGCTTTCACTTAGGATAGCAAGTTTGCCTGCAGCATAACCATATTGGTGAACTTCACCTATTGCAGCAGAAAAGTCTTGGGCATTGATTTTTTTATTAGTATTTAGGTGACTGCGTATGGCATTTGCAATATTGGATAAGTATTCTTTTAACATTAATACTCCTCCTCTAATGCGTTGCCTATAGCAATTGTAACCGCCTCTGCAACCGCTTTACCGCTTTGAGCATTTTCGCTTGTCGGGTTGTAGGTTTGGTCTGTTACTGCATCTTTACCCGGTTCACCTGTATCGCCCTTATCACCTTTCTCGCCTTGGATACCTTGAGGACCTATATCGCCTTTTACACCTTTTGGTCCTTTCCACCAACCAAGGTCATTCCAAGGTGTAACACCGTCACCAAACTTTATTTTTTCGGTTTCGGTACCGTCAATAACGACCCCAGGCTCTCCTGCAAGCAAAACAGGGTTTTTAGTTTTCCAATTAGCCGCTGTATCACTTCGCGGCTTGAATCTGGCTTTGCCTTTGATTATTACACTTTCGCTCATTATAGTCCCTCCTTACGCTGTTCGTTTCCAATAGAATTTATCACAGAAATCATCAAGCATATTTTTCGGTAAAATATCTAAAGTAACAGTAAAATCAACATTATCACCAACAGCAGGCGCAACTTGAGGAATTTTATCCTGATACTCTGCAACAATTTTACCGGACGAACTATCGGGAACAGCTACTCTCACAAAACTAAGGCTATTTCCCATATCGCCTATTGCGGCGGTGTATCTAGGATAAATAACGTTTTCGTATGTACCGTCAGTTTTTTGTGTTAGTGATATTCCTATCATCGCTTCATTAAATGTAAATAACTCAGCGGGGTCATCAGCAACAAGTACACTGTTAAATTTTGAAATCGCTGAAATAGTTATGCTATGTCCGAAATAATCAATGCAAAGAGAAGATACATTTGCTTTTGAAGGTGTTATATATTGCGCCATATCTTCTACAGTTGAAATATAGATACGGCCTCTATGAAATTCCTTGTCAAACAGTTCCCAAGTACCGCCGAACAGATTAGCAGGGTTGGTATTTTTATCGCTCGCAATATAAACACTTCCTATGGGGCGCTGAGCGTCTATATATCGCTTCACAACTTTATTCTGAACGGGATTCTCACTCGAATCCGACATTGCATTGTCTACTACCAATTCAATATCTATCGTTCCCGATGCATCACCGCCATCGAATATCCATTCTGCGTTTGATTCTAATAGAGCCGCTCTCGCTTGTTCTGTTTTTTCATGAGCTATTAAAGCTTCTTTAGCCGCCATACTAGCGTCTTCCGCCGCATTGATAGCTTCTTGCGCCTCGTTCCTTGTTGCCTCATAAAGAGTCGTGATGCTTTCGTAGTTATCTTTTTGAACACCGCCGCTCCCAGGTAAAGACCTTAGCAACATCTTAACACCATAAGAATAGAGTTCAGTATTTGTACCTCCTGATTCTGTCAGGGTTATAACCAAATATACCTGAATAGTACCGCCATACCTTGTCTGCCACTCTTCAATAAGATGCGAAAAAGCAGTTATGGAACTTGGGTCAAAGCTTTTAGGTACCGTCGACTTCATCATTCCTGCGCCGTTAAAACAATCAAATCTATAATAAAAGGTTCTTCCTGTTTTCTTCATCCCGACCAATATAGTTTTAAGTGAACTGCTTATATTGAATTTCAGCTCTGTAGCGTTATGCTCTCCCTGTATTCCGCCTTGAACAATGCTTGAAGGATTTATTGAATTTTCTGTAACTGTATATTCAAAAGTCCTTACCGCCATATTACCATCCTCCTTTATTTCAATTAGATTTTAATACGCTCTACTTTAATAAAACGAACAACTTTTAAAAAACAGCAGCCTTTTATTTTAAAGACTGCTGTCCTGATTTAATTATTCTGCTTCGCCAATGGTTTCCTTGATTTTTGCAAGTTTTTCAGCCTTGTTGCCGCAACCTTCTAAGGATATTTCCTTTTCTTTTTGCAAAGGCTTCTAATTGGTCTACAGTCATCTTGTCAAGGTTTATGTCTTCCTCAACTAATTTATAACCCAAACCTAGCAATCGGTCACGCTTGCGCTCACTGTCGGTTTTCTTAATAACATTACCATACCTGCTTTTCAGTATGTATTTCATAATGTAACCGCCCTTCCGTATTTACGCTGTAGCAATAGCATAAATAGTATTAATCTCGCTCTTCTTAACAAAAGCATCATAGTGCAGACGATAATTAAATACATAAGCATCTGCATCCTTGTTCTGCGAAGGCTCAAAGATGCGAAGGGTTTCGTGCTTCTTAACTACATGACAAGCACTCTTAGGAAGAATGATTGCGCGAACATCCTTAGCATCTGCCGCCGGTGTAAAGCCGCCATTTGAATCCTCAGGATACTCGTATGCAGATTTCATACGTGCAGATGATACAGGAATAAGCGAAACACCGTTAAGAGTTTTAACTTTGAAATTAAGGTCACCCTGCTTAAAATCAGAAACAACTATCTGACGGGTAATTTCATTGGTAGTCTGTAAAAGACCGTAAAGCTCAGGGTCAACAAAGGCTACAAGCTCGGTATCGTTATAACCTGCCGCATCCTGAACTGAGTTGAACACCTTAAGAAGGTCTGCGATAACAGTAGCCTCATTGTATGTTTTGATATGATTCTGAGTGCTGGCAACTCCGTAGAGCTTAGAAAGTACATAAGCATCCATTTCCGGAACAACCTTTGTACGAACAAACTCTCCGAGAACCGAACCCGAAAGGTTGGCAACACCGGTCTCATCCATATCAACAGCATCTATCTGAAGCTGTCTGCCTCTGTCCTGTGTTAAGATGTATGAATCGCGAGAAACCGTGATTCCGCCCTTGTTGAAGCCTTCATCACGATCATAATCTGCAAGACCAACAAAATCCATAGAGGGAATTTTAACAGTATCCGCTCCCATAAACTGTGCCTTAAGTCCGTTATCGACCATAAAGCCTGTAACCGCCTTCTGAACGATTACCTTATCAAGTGCGCTCGTATATTTTTGAGCATTTTCAAGTGTGTTAAGTGACATAACAATTTCTCCTTTTTAATTTATTATCTTCCAAACAAGCCCTCAAGGAACGCGTCAGGAGCCGCCTGTGCTCCATTATCGGTACCCATCGAACCTGTTGACTTTTTAGCCGCAGTCTCAGATTGTTTTTGAGCTGCCGCTATGTTTTTTGCTTCCCTGTGCTGATGGAGTAAATAAGCATTCAAAAGATTTTCACCTTTAAAGCCGGCTTGTTTTACTTCCTTTGGCAAATCCTTAAAGCTTTTCCCCTCAAGTTCGGGAAACTCCGATACAAGTCCTGCAAACTCTGTAGCAAGCCTTGCTTCGGTATTTTCTTCGGCGGTTTTTTCATCCGCCTTAGCTTTGGCAATCATATCATCATAAGCCTTTTGATGCTTCTGCTTTTTGAATTCCATCATCTCATTAATGGTTTTCTCATCATCACCGAACTTTTCAATAATGCTCTTTCGCATCGCATCTTCTTGGTTCTTCAATTGCCCTTCAATGTACTCATCGCGCGTAACACCCTGAACCGCCGCAAGATAATCAAGTTTTGCAATCATAGGCTCGAATCTTTCATAATTCATACCCATCTGCGCATATCTTATTGCATCTTCACGGTTTAAAGTCCTTTCTTCGTGTAAAAACTTAACGGGTAAAAAATCATTGTCCGCCTCGTTTTGAACACCTTCGGTATTATCCGCAACTGTTTCTGACTGCTCCGCCTGTGAATCCGCTCCCTGTGATGAGGTTGCATTTTCCTTTGCCTCTGCTGTCTCACTCGTCCCCTCTGCATTCGGTATGGTCTCTTCCTGCAAAGTTTCCATTGTTTGTGTATCTTCCATTGTTTTCTCCTTTCTCCCTATGGTCGGGGAGATTATTTATAATTAACGCTATTCACAGCGTAACTAACCTTGCTCACTTCCGTCATATGTTAGAAAGTTTTCATATTCTTTCTTTTCCTTTTCAAGCTTTCGCTTTTCCGTCTCTGTCAGCTCAGGACGCTCTTTTCGTTCTATAGGAGCACCTTTTATCATTGCGAATATAAAACCGCTTAAAAATGAAAACAGACAGCATATCAAAACCAAAATAATTAACAAAGATTCCATACTCATTCCCATCCTTCCTTAAAATCTTCTTGTGTGATGCTGTATCGTGCCGTTTCAGGTATCCTCTTTCTAATCTTCGGGTCCTCAGGATGAAAGAACTTTACATCCTCAAAGGCATATCTCAAAGCATCGCATAAATGATTATTATTGTCCTCAGGTTCATTCAAAGGCTTATCAGTCTGCTTATCCTTTTTCCAACAGTAACTTGAAAGCTCTGATATAACATTTTCACACCGCGGCAGAACATAAATCTTATATTCCTGAAGCTTAGAAATACCGTTAATTATGCTATCCCTGCCTTTTACCGAGGCTATTATCCTACCGATACCCAACCGCCTTAAATCATCATTAGATTTCGGTTCTGCAGCATCGGCGCGGATTCGCTCCTTGGCAAAACCTTTGCGCTTTATCATAGCGGCAATATCAGAATTAAGCATTTTGTGCTCATAATGTTCGTCGTATATGTAAAGCTCTTTTGTAATAGGATTCGCCGCAAAGGCTATAAAAGCTGTAGGGTCATTCGTGTAACCATAATCAAGCCCGAAGAAATGCTTAAACTGCCATTTGGTTTCATCCTCAGCGCCTAGTTTATCAACCTCAAAATCAAGAACTTCCCAATTTTCAAATACAAGACCTTCTGCAACACCCCATTCACCAAGACCTGTAACAGCATATCGGCGGTAATTTCTTTCTTTAAGCTCGAGCATAGCTGTATGATATTCGGGTGTTAAATGCTCGTTGCAGAGGTAGTTAGTCGAATATGTTGAAACCAAAGACGATTCCTTATCAAAAAATCTTGCTTTAAGCCAATGTGTTTCGCTCCAGGGATTGAATGTCAATGTTGTTTGGTTAAACAGCGGTTCCGGTAATTTGCTTCTTGGAACAGAAAAGTCAAGTTTTTCGAAATCTGCTTCGCTTTCAATTTCATAGGCCTCTTCTATCCAAACCCAGCATAAATATCCTTTTGAGACGGTTGTTGATGCGAGCTTTAAAACATCATCAAAGCCTCTGAACAATATCTTTTGTCCGGTAGGCAAGTATGTCATTTCCATAGGCGATACCGTATTGTGCCATAAGTGAGATACACCTAGCTTTTCCTGAGCCCATTTAAGCTGTGCAAAAGTACTATCACGGTGGGTATTCATAACCGCTCTCACTACAAGTAAATTACTCTGAGGATATTTCATTAGACGGTAAATGTAATTCAAGGCTGTTGTTGTACTCTTTTTACTACCCTTGCCGCCCTTTAAAACCCTATAACGGCTCTTGTCCTTCCAGAACTTGCCATAACCCCCGCCGATAATATCGGGAAGATATATATTACTCACTTATTTTTTCTTCTCCTGAAATGAATATTGGACCACCCGACATATTTATTTCTTCTTTAGGCTTTTCACCTATAGAATCTCGAACAAAGCTCGCAGCACTCAAATCGCCTTTTGCCGCCTTTCGCACTAAGGCACAGGCTATAGCAACGGCATAATCTCTATCCTCTTCATCAATTCCAAAATCCTCAAAAACCTCTGCAAACTCGGTTGAATTTGCTTTACTTTCCAAAGCACGAATCAATGCACCCTGTAACCTTCTTGTTTTAGCAGATTCTTTACCACCTTTCGACTGTTCCTCGACAGTTAAAGTGTGTGCTTGCGGTATTAAATTCTGTTCATTCGCCATAACCTCACCTCCTTGTTTTTTAAATTATAAACCTTTCTACCTTCAAAAAACGAACAACTTTTCAAAAAGAAAAAAGCGCTCAAAACGAGCGCTCAGAGCTATTTCTTATTAAGTTTTGTTAAATATCTTTTTAACATCATTCTACATGTATCAGGTGTGTTGTTCCCACCAGCCCTTATTGCGGTTGCAGTCCAACTGAGACCATCTATGTAACGGCTTATAATTATCTGTCTTACAACATTATCCTGGCAATTCGCAATAAAAGAACTAAGTTTTCTAAGCTCTATTCGAGCTTTACGTTCTGCTGTTTTCTTTGCTTTAATATAATCCTGATACTTTTCCAGGTCTTTTACAGTCAATCTTAGCACCTCTCAATCTTAATTTTCCCACTATCTACTAGGGCAACAAATTTTCCGTATGTATAGCTAGTCCCATGAGCTTTGTTGTAATCTTCGATAATAGCTGTCATTTTCACAATACCAACCGATTCAGGATTTACCCGATGAAAAGGCTTGTCTTTCTTCGGCTCATTTTGGGGCTTGCGGTCATTCGCCATAAAACACACCTCTCAGCCATTTAATAAATCTTTCGTACCAACTTTGCCTGAACGGACAATATAATCCGTCGCAAGTGCGTATTGAATTATCCCTAAGACAACGATTATAATTTTTATTTTTCATTTTCTTGTAGTGCCTGCATTTCGGCATTATCCTCACCCACCATTTCTTTTAAAAGGTTGTCAAGAATTTTATGAATTCTAAATCGTTCCCCACTTGCTTCTAAACTTCGGCTATGTGATTGACTGTCAATTTCACTCTTTGCCTTTTCAATACACTCTTTGTATGCTTCGGCTTTGGCGGTTTCAAGTCGAGTGCGAACATCGAAATATGCCTTATCCATATTAGCAACTTCTTCTTTCAACCTATCATTCTCTGCTTCGAGCCTTTTGCATATAGCAAGTTGAGTCTTATATTCATTTTTATAATGTTCTGCTCTTTCGGTTTCATTTCCCCAAGGTGTACTTGACATATTATTTTTCCTCCTGTTTTTCCATTTTCATAATGATTACTTTCATTGAATAGTCATTATAATATTCTTCAAATAATGCTTTAACTAAAATCAAAGCCGTTTCAATCCCCATGTTCTCTGCTATGGTGGTTTCATCTATCAAAACTTTATATTTATCAAGTTCCATTATTTCCATACTCCTTTTCTATTTTATCAATTACAATCGTGCCACTCTAATTTATAAGAAAGCTCGCCAGAAAGCTTTGAAGACTTTACAAGACCTAAACCTTCATCTTTATATTTGTTAATAACCTTTGTTATATATTTCAACATCAGTTCTGCCAATTTAATCTGCATATTATTTTCCCTCCAATTCTTTTTGTAACTTTTTAATTTTTGCCTGTAGGCGGTTGATTAGGTCAAGAGCATATTTTTCAAGGTTAAAGCAATTTATATTGATTCTATTATCCTAATTTCTAAAAGCACATTGTTCACATACTTGTCGGTTTACCCCTTTTGAACAACACTCCAAAGCCTTTATAATCTCGTTATCGGTTAGTTTTCTGTCGGGCATTGTTGTCACCGCCTTTGGTTGTTGTTAATTCCACACTATCAAGAACAATTTCACCTAACCAACATACACCCCAAAATGTCCCTACAAATAATAACAACCCTATAATTTTACCTGTCAATGTATCTGTATAGAAAAATGATACGATTCCTAAATTTATTGCCACTATGAATATAAAGCTAAAAAATAATATAAACAGTCCAAACAGAAATTTTATTAAAACTTTTTTCATTTCACTCATTTTCCTTTTTTACCAAACTGTAGCTAAAACTTTCCAAGCATCTATCCACAAGCCATAGATTAATTGGATTATGGCTGAAAGAATTAATAGCACAAAGGGTAAAGCTACAATTATTACTGCAATTATTGCTGACAATATAAACAGTTCTTTCATTTCCCCTCACACTCCTTTAATGCCTGTGTTAGTTCTTCAACATAACACCAACTTTGCGGCGGTCTTGTTAATGGTTTTTGCCAACAACCATTAATATATTTGTTTGGGTCATATGTTTCCCAATGGTCCTTAACAGAAACATAAAACTCTCCCAACTCTCTCGGCTTGTCATAGATTACAAGTTTTGATATGTGCCAAAAATATAAAAAATCTTTTTCACCTACATAATCAATAAGTTCTTGAATAGGAACGCAAGAATTAACTACTGTTTTGTGGCTTGCATAAAGGCTTTTGGGTCTATCTACTTGTATTTTGTCACACACAAATTCGCCTATGACCTTGCCATTATAACCACCATTTTCAACAAAAGTAGTACAATCACCTATAAGAGATTTAACCTTATCAGTTCTTCCAATAATATCTTTATTTTCGGTTAAGAATATTTCTCTAACAAAATTATTTATTTTCCTTAACCATTGCCTTTTGTTTTTCGTACAATAGATATAAACCTTAAACGGTGTTTCAAGTTTCGGTTGTGTCTTTCTAACCTCAATGGTCTTTTTACCGTTTGCAATAAGTTCACACCATTTCGGCTGTATGCTTATTAAAACTGATTTCATTTCATCCCTCACATCTCAAAATCAGTACTTTACCATTTATCTTACCTGCATTAATCTTGCTTGCTAATACATGTACTGCTTTTATAGTCGGGGAAATACCGTCACCGACTAACTGTTTCGCTGTTCCAAAATACCGAACAAAATCATTTTTATCGTAGAACACATAAAACTTTTCATTTGTCGGCTCTCGCAATTTCTTCCTTTCAGGTCCAAGCTTTGCATATCCGTCTCGCAGTTTCTTATATTGCTCTTCTCTACAATCTGCGCAGTATTTAATCCTGCAAAGTTTCCCACAGATTTTACATTTGTTTTTCATAGTATCTCAATCTCCGTTTTCGTTTCGGACTGTTTAAATTTCGCAGCGAGTTCAAGCTTAATGTTTTGAAAATTATCGTCCGAGATAATTCCGCTCTTTGTTAAACCGTCAAGAATGAATTTGCCCGAATAATTATCAGGGTCGCGCCGCCTGTTATCGGTGAAAAAATATGTAATCTTCACCCTAACACCCTTTAATGGGTTGATAGGTCTTGGCCTGCAATATAGCGCAACCAAGTTCATCCATTCTTGCTTTGTTGCTTGATACTCCCACCGCATATTTCTGCCGATAAACTTATTGTTGCTCGGCGGTATTCCCGGTATTATGTATTTCATTCCTTCAACCTACACCTTCCGTTCAATCATCGCTATTTAACATTTCTTCGTATAGCCCCAAGTCAAAAGTTGCAGAATCATTACGCTTTTTTCTTCCCCCTTTTTTTAAGGGGGATAATAGGGGGTTATTTTTTTTATATTTTTTATTTTTTATTAAGTGTTCACTTGCTGTTCGCTCGCTGTTCACTTGCTGTTCATCATCGGCGATGAAAGGCTGATAATTGTCGTAATTTACTATAGTTACAACCGTTCCAAGGCTGTTCGCATTTAGCGATATACTACCCATTTTTTCTAAGAGTTTCATTTTTCTATATAAAGTAGACGAATTTATTTTATATTTATCAGAACTCAACTCTTTGGCGGCCTTTTCTCTACCAAATAAAAACTCTCCTCTTTCTAAATTAGTTACACTGTTTCCTTGGATAACCTTTTGAGGCATATAGCAGGCTTTGAATAAACACCAAAGCCAAATCTTTAATAACCAAGGGTCTTCAAAAATAGGATTGTTCATCAGCTCGCGATATGCAAAAACATATCCCTTGTCCATCTTTCACCTCAAAACGGTAAATCATCATCTGATGACATATCGCCTATATCTTCAAAATCTTCTGTATTGCCTCCGCAAGGCGTTTCTTCAGCGAAAGAGGAATTGTTCTCCTCTTCGTTAAAAGCTTTTTCTGAGGCAGATTTTGGCATCACAAACTGAGCTTTATTTGCTACTACCTCAAACGCGGTGCGATTATTGTTGTTTTTGTCCTGGTATCTGCGAGTTTGTATTGAACCCTCGATACCAATAAGGCTGCCTTTTGTGAAATATCGAGTTATAAACTCAGCAGTTTGTCTCCAAGCAATTATGTTTATAAAATCCGCTTCTTGCTCTTTATCTTTTCTATATGGTCTGTCTACTGCTAAAGAAAAAGTGGTCACAGAGATTCCGCTTGGCGTGGTTTTTAATTCCGGATTAGATGTTAATCTTCCTGTAAGTACAACTAAATTAAACATATCATCTCTCCTTATAAGTAATTTGTGCCGAATATATCGCGGAATTGGTCTATATTCCAACCGTAATATTCCATTGCTGCCTTTTGACCTATCTGCCTAAGCATAGTATTAAATTCTGTATTAAAATGCACTCCATAATTACTCATATTATGCATTTCGGGTGTAAGGAATACGATAAGTCCATACTGTATAGACTTCTGCCTGTTTGCACCATAGAATACTTCGTGCCTATGTAAACCGTCTCGTCGTTCGGTAGAATAAAACTCGCTTTCAGGCATAATGCAAAATTCTTTCAATTTCCCCATTGTTCTAAAAGCAGGCTCCTTTCTTGTTCGGACATAGTTTCTATCCCTACCGCCTTGCAATCTTCAACAATATGGTTGATTATCCTCGACATCTGCTTTGTATTATACTGGCTACTACCGTAGTAACAGCGAATAATTACATTTTCACCATCAGACATATAATCGACCTGCTCGGTTATCCATCCTGTACCTAGCATTTCCCAAGCGTGTCTTAAGGTTTCTGCATCCTTAGAGGTAAGTCCTGAGAAATCTTTGTATATACCGCAATCCTTTATTGCTTTGCGGTATATATCTTCTTTAGTAAAAATCTTTCCGTCTTTGCTTAATTCCTCGGCAAGTTGACTACACATTTCCCAAAGATACGCATTAGCATTCAAACTCCTACGCTTTTTCTTTTTCTTGATTTCGAGTGTATATTCTCCCTCTTTGAGCTGAGATATAAAGTTAAGAAGTGTCGGCATGTGAAAGTTAAAAGATGATATTGACCTGAAATCAAAATTTAGTTCGCTTGGCATACGTGATAATCTCTCCCTTCCATGTCTTCCAACATATACAACAGTTCGCTCCATACCAATCCATAGCAGTGGTAGCATATTCGGGTGCTAATAACTCTATTTGCAGTCGGCTTATAGGTCTGTCGGGCTTTTCAACCTCACCTATCCACTCTATACCGCTTTTAACAAGAGTATCAAAATCACCGCTTGCTTGCTTTTTGATGCTTAATTTATCACCAAAATAGGCCGCACAGCATTTTTCTTCCGTTATCAGTATAAAATCTTTGTTTTTGCCGCAGGCTACAAGCACGATACCATAATCCTTATCTAATACGGTTTCAAATCCGAAAGGCGGATTATAAGGTGTATAGCTTTGCTCGGAGGCAGTGGTATAATCCTTTGTTATATTTTCTTTGGAATTTTTAGGTTTAAAAAGTTCTTCGCTGGTTAAGTATTCACCCTTTGGCTTTTTAACAACTCCGTTTAAATTAACATCGGTTTCCACACCCTCGGGATAAAGCTCAATATTACCGCCGAAATCTATAACTGTACAGCTAGTTTTGTTTGGTGCGGTTCTAAGCACTCTGCCAACCTTCTGCACCCATTGGCCATGAGTACCGTTAGTATCAAAATCAACAATGTTGCGAAGTTCGGGGAAATCATACCCTTCGGTACAGATGTCAACATTTATAAGCTCGTCACAATCGCCCTCTTCAAATCGTTCGAGCTCATCCTTGCGTGTAACTTCATCAAGCCCTAACGAAAGATATGCGGGTTTTCTGCCGAGCCCCTTAAGCGTGTCGTATATGAAAATGCAGTATTCGTGCGACGGTGCAAATATAACTGTTTTGCCATCTTCCTTAAGCCTTAGGTATTCCTCACATAGTTTTTGTATAAGCTCACGTCCGAATATATCATTAAGCTTGCAATTTTTGGAAAGGTGTCCCTTTTCTTTGCCTTCTTCTGTTTGAAAGGTAGGAGTAAGGTCTACAAACCTCGGTCTTACAAGATAGTGGCTATCTATAAGAAATTTTGTTGTTATCTGATTAAAGTTGTCAAACAATTCTATTAAAGGTAACTTATCGCCTCTGTTCGGTGTTGCCGTAACACCAAGCAAACAGGCGTTTGGATTTCCTTGCTTATTCCAATTAATAATAGCTTCGTAGGTGCTAGCTTTTGCGTGGTGCGCCTCATCAATTACTATAAGGTCAAAGTAACTGCCGGCAGCGGCAAAATCATTAAGTAAATTAACTACAGTCTGTACCATTCCAAAATGTACATAACCGTGTAGGCTCTTTCGAGTAGCAGTTATTTCGCTCGTTGCAAGCTCCGGACAGACCTTTTCAAACTTAGTTCTATTCTGTCCATGTATCTCGGTACGGTGCACTAATGCAAGCACATGCGGTCGTCTTTTATTTTCTGCATAAAAACCGTTGGCAAATCTTCCTATTGCCGCCGCCATCATTATTGTTTTGCCTGCCCCTGTTCCTGCTACTATAAGGGAGTTTCCACGTTCCTTAAGCATCTCAACGGCATTTTGTACCGCGGTTTCCTGATAAGGTCTTAATTTAATTTCAGCCATCTGTTTGCCTCTCTTTCAAAAGAAATGCACCTGCCGCTGAAAAGCTTCCTGTTATGCTTCCGTCTTCTGTCTTGAACCGGCTTGCATTGTATTCCTTGGCTTGCTCAATTATTTTCTGTAAACACGCCTTGCGATACCCATCTGCCTTATCTACTTCTTCCTTTGCCTTTGCGTATTCAGATAAATCGTAAGTAAGAGTAAGATTTTTGTTGTAAGCTGTGTTTATTCTTATACTCTCGATAATGTTTTTTTGTGTATCATGTGCTATATATGCTTTAGGTTCTTTATTATCGTCTACATCTGCAAAAAAGCGTTCGAGACAGACCTTTATAAGAGCAGATAAATGTGGGTTGTCGGCAAAATAAAGCATATTAACGCTCATTTTGTCCTTAAGATATTCGGCACGCTTCTTTTTTGACATTTGAGTTATCTTGCCGCGTTCAAATATTGTGTCATTTTCAAGAACCATTATCTGAAGAATATAAAAGTCCGCTTTTGTCATAGATAATTGGTATTGTGCCTGCACTATGTATTTATATGGCAAGCCTTTCTTTACAACACTCGGCATCATAGTCTTTTGCTCACATACGAATTTTTTCCCTATGGGTACAATACCGCCGCCATAATTAAATGGTCTAACATCCGCCTCTTCGCTTATTCCGCTTATATCAAGACTGGCTATGAGCCTGTCCGATGCATAAACCGCACCTGCTTTAAGTTTTTTTGTTCGCTCATGCTGTAATATTGATAAGCCATAGGGTTCTACTGCGTGACCGTATTCCGCAAATTCAGGCGGCAGTTCTTCTTTTTGGTATACTCCGTCATTTTTAAGCTTATGGTATAATGCCCAAGTGGTTGTGTAAGGCTTTTCAGCTTTAAAACTTTCGGAATTTATACCGCAGTTTTGCAACTCTTCATCGGTAGCATAGTAACGTACTATATCAAACACTTCGCTGCCGCCGATTCTTGTCTGTCTTGCCTTTTCCCATTCAAGAGTACCTTGTTTAAGTTTGGTTTTATTCATCTTTGTCACCTTTAAGCATCTCGCTGAACAGCGGTGCTATAATCGCTGCTGTGGTTTTGCCCTTAAGCAGACACACAATGCTTGCATAGTGAGTGTTGATAACCTCTTGTATATCAGCATCTCCCTCAAGCAGAGCCTTAATCTCATTTGCTTTGTCGGTCGCAAGCTTTGGATTAGCCTTAAACAATTCCATGGTTTCGTTAGCATCAGCTTTCTGCTCAGCTGTAAGGTTATAAATATCTACATTAACCGTTTCCATAGGTATCTCGAAATCTATTTTAGGCGGGTTGTTGTCTATGATAGCCTCTTCAATATCCGCTTCTTCAAATGCATAGATTGTTTCCTTAAGCTCGGGCAATACCTCTTTAACTCTCTTTAAAGCTCGGCGAATTATTGTTTTCTTTGCCATTTCGCCCGTCCACTTATACCAAAATCCATCGGTATTTAGTTCTTCTGTTAATACTTTCCTTTTTCCGATATTACCATTCTGCTTTGTATATTCCACCCATTTTGATTTATATATGCCCTGCTCGCTTGTGTTGGCTATATCAAGCATTTCATCGTTAGAAATTTCACACTCGCTCATAAAGCGAGTACCATTCTTAATGTCTACTACAGTAAGCCTGCATATATATTTCTTAAAATATCCTTTTGCAATTCTCTCGGCAGTTACTGTACGGTCGGGATTTTTTCGCTTATCTTCTAATACATAAACGATATCACCATTTGCGTATTCCTCGCGGAAATATGTGGTGTTCTCATCTTCTGTCGGCACAGGTACAATTTTATCAGTTATTCTGTAGCCCTTGCGTGCTGCCGCTCTGTAAAACGCCTCAACCCTTGCAGATATGGTTATCGTTTTACCTCGTTTAACAAAGTCTATCTTGTCATAATCATCAGCGGTAATTCCGCCCTGATTTAACGCTTGTAAATGACTTAAAAACACATTGGCTGCATTTGTCGCTTCCGACTCTGTGAGACTGCCTAAGGTTTTTAAGGCTTCTTGTGCTTTAACAGCAAACGGAACGCAAGTGGTTTTAAGCCCTATTTCATGTTTTAATACATCAAACATATTCGAAGGTGTACCTATAAGTTGCCTGTATACAGATAATGTGTTACTCACTCCAAATTCCTCCCATCGTAAATAGCATTAAGCGCCTTGATCTCATACTCTGTAAAATTGCTATGCAGCATATTTGAAAACTTTATTTGAAGTTCATCTAAACAATCTTTACACAAAACATCCATTCGGCTCTCCATGAAATATTTGCCGCAATATTCACACTTTGCTGCTTCGTCAAAATCAGCACCTCTGCAGACGGGGCAAACATCCCATTTTTCACCATTGTCATCAATAGTGTCATAATGCTCGAATTCGGTATTACAGTTTTTGCATTTATACATTCTTATTCGCCGCCTCAATTCCTAAAATTCTCCTAATATCACGAGGCTTGCGAAGTAAAACACAATTAGTCCCATCGATAAAACAACGACTAAAATACTGGCAGTATATCCTATTATTTTCGCGACATTCGTAACCTTTTAAATGCACATTTATCTCAGGTAGTGTTTTTCCACTCTTGACACATGTAGCCATCATTCGACCTCCGGGTGTTTATACGATAATTTAAATTTCAAATATCTAATCTCGCTATCCTTTAGACTAATATTTGTTTTAAAGCACTTATTTTCTTCTTTCAACTTATCATTTGTCCTCTCAACTGACATACAGTGAAAGGACAAATACATAACCCAAAGTAATAAAAAGGCTATAAAGCCAATAATAATCCACAATACAGGCCCGTCTATAAAAATGTAACTGTTCATATCGTTACTCCCTTGATTTTTTGTTCTAATAGTTTAATAACATAACTACCAAAGGCATCTTTTGTAATTTCGATAAACTCTTGCACGGTAAACGTATCGTTTTCAAGGTCGTAACCGCCATTTTTCACAAATGAGTTTCTTCCCATTTCACAAGAGCCTGTCAAGCGGTTATGCCATACATAGAAATCTTTAGCAGGGTATTTTTTGGTAAGGTCTGAAAACTCTTTTAAGAACATTTCGATTGCTTCTTCGGTGTCCATATCTTCAAAGATTTTATTTTCTAAATCTTCCATAGCCTTTTTGAGCGTTTCACCGTGAGCGAATTTGTTATGCCCTTTTACTATGTAGCAAGGTGTTAAGGATAAATCATCATTGAAAATATAACCTTTTGCTACATTGTTTCTAACCTGCTTTATAACGGTTGCGATTCCGTCTATTTGATAGATAGTATCGCCATTTATGGCTTTTATGCCATAGCCATAGCCAGAGCCATAGCCAGAGCCATCGCCATAGCCATAGCCAGAGCCATAGCCAGAGCCATAGCCAGAGCCATAGCCAGAGCCATCGCCAGAGCCATCGCCATAGCCAGAGCCAGAGCCATAGCCAGAGCCAGAGCCAGAGCCATCGCCATCGCCAGAGCCATCGCCATAGCCATAGCCATAGCCATAGCCAGAGCCAGAGCCAGAGCCAGAGCCATCGCCATCGCCAGAGCCAGAGCCACGTTCAATCCTTAAAAATTCTTTTATCTTTTCCATTCCTTTACACCCTCAATAGACTTAATTGCCTTATCAGTACAGGGTATAATTTCAATTACACCTGTTATAATTATTTCGGGTACTGTTACGGTGAATTTGCAATCTCCGGGAGCATTAGTTCCGTCAACCGCTAACTGTGACAAACTCGCTGCACCATCCCAATACCATAACCTACGGCAATCTGTAAGCGTTACCTCTGTGCCATTCTTCTCTTTGAGTGTTCCGAAGAAAACTCCTGCTCTGTCAGCTCTAATAATTACTTTCTTATTTTCCATTTTCATATCTCCTTGACATTTAATAATATTTTTGCTAAAATTTAATAAAAGTATTTTTGTTTGCCGTATGTAGAAACATCCACTCTACTCGGTATAAATCCCTTACTATTTATTAGTGGGGGATTTTCTTTTGTTTTTTTGTTGTTCAGCCATAGTTATCCATCTACAATTTTCAGGAGTATAATCGCCGTTAACATCTATTCTGTCTATTGAAAGATTATCTTTATACCCGTTACATAATGCCCAATTTGCAAACGTATTAAATGAATGACGCCATTCATCACAAATACTGATACCCCTGCCACCGTAACTGCTATAACATTTATTTTTTGCATAATAGCAACGGCTTTTCATACTTTGCCAAATGCAATATATTCGAGGATATTGATGTTTTAACGGATTGTATCTGATAGTATGTCCATCAATCTTATATGAAACTTTTTTAGATTTCATATTCTTTGGTTTGACATATTTCCTTGCAAAATTCATACGAATTTCATTAAGATAACAACCACAGCTCTTGGTCTTTCCTGTTGTAAGTTGGTCTTGCCTTATAACGGCGTTATTACCACAATCACATATACATTCCCAATATCGCTTATGATTATAAGAATGATGCACATTAACCGCTTGCAATCTCCCGAATCTTTGACCAGTAATATCTTTCAAATTGTTTCACTCCTTCCTAAAAACGGAATTGCCGTTCCTAGGGCGGATTTCTTTTTTTATTCGGTGCACATCATGAGCCTAACACCCAATGCACCGCATACACTTCTAAGCTTATCGAGTTCAACCTTGCCCAAATCAAAGCTAACATCCAAAATCCTCTGAACAGTAGAAACCCCTACGCTCGCCTTTTCTGCTAACTCTCTGTATGTAAGCCTTTGAGTTTTCTTAGCGGTAAGTAACTCAATTCGTAAATTATTGTCCTGCTTTCGATTAAAAGCTTCTCGTTCAGCATCTTGCCGCTCTGCCATCGTAAGGTATGTCCTTGGCATATTTTCACCCCCCTTATAAGTTGCACGCTCGGTCTTTAAGTTTGCTTCGTGTATTCGGGCAGCCTTTGTTATACTCATAACATCTCTTGCAGAATACACTGTGTGGGTCAGGCGGATAGTTTGTCGACCTGCTCACACGTTCTCGTGGTCTTTCCTTAACCTTCTTTTCCTTTTTCAATGCTCTCACCTCATTTGCTTTTCATATTCATCAACTATTTCTCTGACAGAAGATTTAAACTTAACAATAGTTATAATGGATAGAATTTTATATACCGTCACTACAAGAAGTATTGCAAACAATGACAGTACCAACGCTATAAATGCCACTTGATATCACCTCACTTGCCTTTACTGTTTCCACCTGTTATAATTTTTTTGAAAGGTGGTGAATATATGTATCAATCAAATTGCTATAACTATGAAGGACTAAAAAATTGGCTTTCACAAAATCTTATAGAAGATAAAAATTGTAAATTTACATATTCCTCTCATATAATTGCCTCGAATTTCTCAAGATGCTATTTCCAGGTTTCTGATAGAGATGTTTTTGAAGCCCTCTCTTCACTTGGATATACTTTTGAAACGAGAAATGAAGAATATTATTTTAGTTTTCATTCTTCTTCGCCTGCATTTAAACATTTTGAGAAATTTTGGGAATAACCAATATTAAATACTGCACAAAAAACACCTTTGATTTCTTTTTTTCTATCTAAATATAGAGAAAAATTGTAAACTTTTTTTGCGCCCAACATTTTAAGAGAGCGATATAAATCACCATCAATAAGAACATCGGTATTCCTTTCGTATATTATGATTGGAATACCTTGTTTTATTGCCGCAAATAAAACTTTGGCTTGTTCATAACCGACCAATCTTTTGACTTCTGCTCTATGATATTTGATTATTCGTTTAATTTCACTCATTGTATCACCTCCATCCGTCCTGTTTATCGTACAGTTGTTTTTTTAAACTTTAGTTGTCGGTAATTAAAATCGTTAAATTAAACAAAAAACCGCCGTTCCCAAAATTATTCGTGTCGTACTTTTGTTTTTTATGTCTTATTTATGTGTTTTTTAACGATTAGCCTTGTGAAAACTATACAAAATTTCTTTTTGATGTGCAGTTGAAAAAAATACGAATTATGTTGTATAATTTACTTGTTAGGCTTAACAACACACATCAGGAAAGGATGCAATAATATGGAAAAAACAAATCTCGAAGTTTACAATGCATCAAACCATAATGCTGCTAAACTGATTACCTGCTTTAAAAGCGGTTTATGTCCCAAATGTCTAACAGGCTCGAGTAAAAATATAATATCTGGATTTTACTCAAATAATAAATCCGGACTCCAAATTTCATTGATAAGAGTCTGTCACGAATGTGGCGAACTCTATTTTCAAACCTATCAATTAGCTAAAAATTACAGTGATTATGAAAGGAATATAGATTTAACCAAATTCACCGCTGTCACATATCCGTATTATCAAACGGCTTGCAAATTTACCGAAGAAATAAAATCGCTCTCGCCGCAGTTTTGCAAAATATACGAACAAGCATTTTCTGCTGAATCTGAAAACTATAATGAAATCTGCGGAATGGGATATCGTAAAGCACTTGAGTTCTTATTAAAAGATTACTTAATCCTTACTTTTCCTGAGCAAAAAACCGATATAGAAAAAGAATTTTTAGGTGATGCAATCAAAAGAATAACTGATATAAAAATTCAAAATCTTTCTAAACGTTGTATATGGCTCGGCAATGACGAATGTCATTATATTCGTAAACAAACAGATTATAATATTGCAGACTTAAAACTATTTATAAAAGCACTTTTAACATATATAGAATCCGAACTCGCTTATCAAAAAGCTATGGGGATGACTTATAAGAAATATTAAGGCATTCTTTAGCTTCCGTAACAAACAGCAAATTACCATCGGTATCCCAATATTCTATTCCTGCACGATAAGGGTCTTTATCTGTGCCGTTGCCTATTTCTGTCACAAGTTTGATTACCTGTATAACCTCAGCCTTCTTCTGAACCATTACCTCTCACCACCCTTTAAGTATTTTTACACTTTAAGTGTAATCGTCTGGCAAAAAAATAATATCATTATACGTAACATTATATACTCGCTCTATGTCTTTAATTTTCAACGCATCAGGATAGGTTTTTCCTGTTTCCCAATTAGATATCGTATCTCTCGTTACGTTTAATTTATTTGCTGCCTGTTTCTGCGTTAGGTTAGCATTAGTTCTCGCCGCTTTTAAAGAAATTTTCATATTTTCACCTCTGTTCCACTTTTAGTGTAATTTGAGTATATCACACATTTTACTCTTTGTCAACACCTAAAGTGGAATTTTTTTATTTTTTTATTGACTTTATTCCATTTATAGCGTATAATCAATATCGCAAGGAGGTTTCTTATGAACGATTTAGGAAATAAGCAAGTTTTTGCAAACAACTTAAAAAGATATATGAAAATTCATAATATCGATAGATATCAATTATGTCAAGCATTGAATTTCAAATACACAACATTATCTGAATGGTTATCAGCCAACAAATATCCTCGTATCGATAAAATTGAAATGTTAGCCAATTATTTTGGTATTCAGAAATCTGACCTTATAGAAGAATATCAAAACCCAAATCTGCCCCAACCCAACATCACCCAGAACTACACCACATTCCCTGTTATCGGCGAGGTTGCCGCAGGATATGATTACCCCGCTATAGAGGACTGGGAGGGCGATACAGTAGACATTCCTGACGAATACCTCTGCGGCAGACGGAAAGATGAGTTTTTTGTTTTACGCGTAAAGGGTGACAGTATGTATCCCGACTATCAGGACGGTGACAAGGTGCTTGTACTCAAGCAGACAACCCTTAATTACAGTGGTCAGGTCGGCGTTGTTTTATATGATAATGAGTTAGCCACCCTCAAAAAAGTTGAATATAAACAAGGTGAAAACTGGATGCGCTTTATAGCAATAAATCCCACCGTTCCCCCAAAACTCATAGAAAACGAAGATTTGGAACTCTGCCGTGTTCTCGGAATCCCCAAAATGCTCATAAGAGAAATCCACCACTAAAAAGTAAATAAAAAACTCCGCCCTGGTGCTACCAACACCAAAGCGGAGCTGTACCGGACGGACCGGCTGCAAATGTTTGGAACCCACTTGCAGTTATATTTTAACATATCCGTCCGTATTCTGCAAGCGTTTTGCAAAGAAAGGACGGTATTTTTATGGCTAAAGCGAAAAAATTACCCTCAGGGAATTGGAGGGTGCAGGCAAGCGTAACAATAGACGGCGAGAAATATATTCGCTCTTTCACCGAAAGCACTGCCGCCAAAGCCGAGAAATCTGCCGAAGAATGGCGAAACTATATAAAAATGATTGGTTCAGACAGTTCCCGAATGACTGTAAAAGAAGCAATGAAATTTTATATAGAAAAAAACCGTAACAACCTCTCCCCCTCAACAGTTAAGGAATATGTGCGTATTTCTGATAATGATATGCAGGATATAATCAATAAGCCTTTATACACTTTAACATGTCCTATAATTCAAAATTCTATAAACAATTACTCTTCTGTTCTTTCTCCTAAAACTATAAAGAATCGTTACGGATTTTTGCAGACTATATTATCAGTATATCACCCTCAATTTATATGGGCTGTAAAATATCCTAAAATGAAAAAAACGGTTAAAAAAGTTTATTCAGATGAGTATATAAAACAAATCTTTCGTGTTTTAAAGGGTAATGAATTTGAATTGGAATCATACCTTGGTATGCTTTCGATGCGTGCTTCTGAAATCGGAGGCTTAAAATGGGAAGATATAGATTTCAAAAACAAGACCCTACAAATCCACCGTACCAAATTAAAAAATGAACATAAAGAATATGTTGTCGTTGAGCGGACAAAAACCGAACACTCCGCACGGACTATTTATTTGCCCGATTATGTAATTCGCTTATTAAAAAAAAGAAAATCCAATACAAAATCAGAATTTGTTTCTTCAATAAACCCTGAATTATATTGGAAACGGTTAAACAGAATATTAGAAAAGAATAACATTGAGAGTTTAGGATTCCACAAACTGCGCCATATATATTCCACAGTTACAAGCAGACTTGGAATAGACACTCAGATAAGAATGGAAAATGGCGGATGGTCTGACGAGAAAATCATGAACAGAAATTACAGACATGCGATGACTGAAGCGCAACTTGAAGCCAATAAAAAAATGAATTCATATGTCAATAATATAGCAGAAATTCACACAAAAATTCACACGAAAAATTGCAAACGGCTTAAATTAATGCGTTATGGACTATAATCTAACGGGTTCGATTCCCGCCATCTCCACCAAAATTAAAATCCGCTGATGAAAATCAGCATATTTTTGATTTTGTATTATTCATTTTTCATTATTCAATATTAATCATTCATTAAAACTAATGAATTTGAAAATTATTTCTTTTTCGGTCTCTTAATCTTATTAAGCTTAGCATTGAGGTCTAAAAGCTCTTCCTTAGTGAATTTGACATCCATCATACCGCCCATAAGGGTAAAGAGTCTCAGAACAGTAAATCCGCCCATCATACTCATCATTTCAGGACCAACTTCAAATCCACCGGCTTTTATCTTGCCGTCCTCGCCTTTGCCTTTACCGCCCATAAGCTTACCAACAAGGCCCATAAATATCATCTTACCCTGAATGGTACTGATAACATCACTCATCTTATCATTAAGCGAGAGATATCCTTCAGGAGCATCAATATCAAACCAGTTAAGAATTGCTCCCTTTTCTTTGAGACGATAATCCTCATTAAAGGTATCAACCTTGCGGATAACACTTTCATCTTTGAAATCACCTGCAACGGCAACAAGCTTGGTTTCGCCCGAATTTGGAACATCAAAATAGAAGAAATGGTCCTCGGCAGTCTTTTTGCCTAAGGATACACCGTTTGCAAAAAGCTCAACCTCAGGAAGATTTGAATAGACAGTAACCTTTGTAACATCCTCGACACGGTCAATATAACGCTTTCCGCAAAGATGCACAAACGGATCATCCGAAAGCCAAGCCTTATAAGCATAGAAAGAATCTTTCTTATACTTGCGGTCAAAGGACACAAGACCCTTATGATTCTGTCCGTTTTCGCCGCCCTGATTTCTTGCATCAGCACCGAAATCAAACATATTCCATACATGGGTAGCCCACATATATTTACGGGAGAAGAACTGCTTTATAAGCACTTCATGGTAATACGCCTGATATTCCTCAGTATAGTCGCCCTGCATCGGGTTTGAGGTATGCCAGTTAAGCGCCTCACAGCCGTATTCAGAACAACCAATCGGGATATTGGGGTGAGTTTTGTGGAACTTATCAAACCAAGGACCGTTCATATCGGTCTCGCCGCCATACCAACCGAAATAGTGATTATAAGAAACGACATCAGGTATCTGAAGATACGGGTCATCTATCTTGCACATAGAAACTGCGGCAATGGTCGTAAGACGGGTTTTATCCATCTCGTGACACATATCATTGAGTATACGGTGATTTTCGAGCAAATCATCATCAGAACCGCCAATACCAATTTCGTTAGATAGTCCCCAAACAACTATTGAAGGATGATTATAGTTCTGAACTATAAGCTCCTTCATCTGAGAGATTGTATTCTCTCTGCCTGTAGGCATATGCTTTGAAATATAGGGAATTTCAGCCCAGATAACAAGACCGTATTTATCGCAAAGGTCATAGAAATACTGGTCGTGCTGATAGTGAGCCAAACGGATTGTGTTAGCACCCATTTCATAAATAAGCTCAATATCCTGCTCATGATCCTCATGAGACAAAGCATTACCCTTCTGCCAACGGTCCTGATGGCGGGAAACACCGCGTAAAGGATATTCTTCTCCGTTTAAGATGAAACCGTTTTCAGGGTCTATTTTAAAGGTACGGCAACCGAATTTGGAAGAAATATTATCAAGAACCTCTGAGTCGCGAATAAGCTCTGCCTTTGCAGTATAAAGATAGGGGTTCTTTCTTCCGTGCCAAAGGTTAACCTCAGAAATATTGAGGACCACCTTGGTATCATTAGTTGTAGCCTCAGCAACAACCTTTCCGTCCTTATCCTCGATTATATAATGAATATCCTGACCGATTTCACCGTTTGTCACATAGGTCTCAATCTCAACCTTGGCGTCACTTCCGTTTATCTCGGGAGTAATTTTAATTCCGGGAGCACCGTAATAATCAAGGTCAAAGTGCGAATTATTAACACAGATAATATTAACATCTCTGTAAATGCCGCCGTAGAAGGTAAAGTCCGCCATCTGGGGATATACGGTTTCATTAGCAGAATTGTCCACCTTAATTACAAGAATATTGTTTATGCCAAGCTTGTCAGTAATATCAACTCTCCAAGTAGAATATCCGCCGTCATGACTTGCGAGCTTTTCGCCATTGAGATAAAGCTCGGCAGAGGAGTTTGCTCCCTGAATTTCAATATAATAACGCTCACTCTCGGGCAAATCCATTTTCTCGAAGGATTTTGCATAAAAAGCTGTACCGCGGTAGTAATCATTGTCTCCGTCCTGACCGTCTATAGCATTCCAGGAATGAGGAAGGTTTACGAAATCCCATTTACTTGAAATTTCAGTCGGTACTGCATCTGCAAGCTTAGTGAAAGCCCATTTTGCATTGAAGTTTATAATTTGTCTCATAATGTTCCTCCAAAATATTTTCCAAAAAAATTATATACAAAATCAAAGCAGAAAGTATAAATAAATTTTAAACTTTCAAAAAATGTCCGACCGCAATCTGGCAGTCGGACATCTCAAATTTAAGCTAAATTATCAGCGCCTTCTGCCGAGGGTTGAATTGAATCAGAATAGACATTTCTGCCAAGCTCATCATTCATCTTTTCAAGGGTTTTCTTATCAAGATTGTAAACAAGTCCAAGACCTACAAACTGCAGAACCGCTGAGAAAAGATAGGTTGCAGCAACTAAATAACGCATATTAACTGCAACTTCCCAAACCTGATTACCCTCATTCTCACCAACATAACCGAAAGCAACCATTATTACAAGAACGAGCGCAGGACCTATACCCTGAGCCAATTTTCTAAAGAAAGAGTGTAGCGAATAAACAGTACCCTCTTCTCTGGTACCGGTTTTCCATTCATTATAGTCAATAGCATCACCCATCATAGCCCATGATACGGTAGAATAAATACCAAGACCCAATGAGAAAATAAGCTGGAATATTATGTAGATAACCAAATCCAAGCCTGTATTGTTTGGCATTACGATAAAGAGACCGAGACCTGCTGCCATTGAGCAAATTGAGCCAAAGGTTGCAAGCTCTTTTTTACCGAATTTTGCAACTGCCTTGCGGGCAAGAGGGGTAAACACAACAATCGGAATCATTGCAAAAAGCTGAACAATACCCGAAATCTGAACATTCTTAAAATAAGACTGGAATATAACTGTAACTGCTGTGGCAGCGCCCTGCATACCGATAAACATACCCATTGCCGCAATAGTAGCGCCAACAGCAGGACGGTTTTTCATAAAGTTTACAAATGCTTTAAAAACATTAAACTTCTGTCTTTCCTCGCTAAGCTCTACATTGGTTTCAACGCGGATTTCGGTGTTGCGAATCATAAACTGGAAGCAGATAAATCCAAGAACACCCATAATGAGAGCTGCAATAAATACACGCTCACCGATAAGATTATTCTTAGAATCGTAAATAATAAACGGAAGAATAACCATAGGAAGCATATTGCCGAAAATAGAACCAACCGAACGCCAAGCAGAGAGAGATGCTCTGTCTTTTACATCATTAGAAATGAGCGAAAGCAAAGAACCATAAGGAACATTAGCTACGGTATAGAACGCATCCCAAACAACATAACCTGCAATAAAGATTATGAACTTTGCCCATACGGGAGCATTCGGGAACGGCAGGAAGCAGCACGCACCGCCTACTATAAGACCAATAGAGCCTGCCCAGATATAAGCCAAAAACTTATTTCTCTTGTACTTATGAGTATCAGCATCAATAATAGAACCGATAAGCGGGTCATTTATAGCATCCCATACCTGAACCACGATGAGAAGCAATGCATACCAAAGGTCCATACCCATGAACTGAGTCCAGAATATAGACATTGTACTCTTCAGAGCAAAACTCATATTACAGCCTAAATCACCGGCTGCATAAGCGATACTGTCGCGAATACCGAACGGTCGCTTACCGTTGGCATCCAATTTTACTTGTTTTTTCATTTTTTAATCCCCTTTTTAGGCTGATTAAAGCCAAATAATGAATTTACATAATGGAACAATTTTATTATAATATATCCAAGTCATTTTGGTTAGCACAATTTTAATCTCTTTTTGCATTATTTTTATATTCAACCACTGAAAACAGTTGAAAATGCAGTAAATATATACTATAATAATTTATAGTAATAAAAATTATTGTAACATTTTCCAAACCGAGGAAGATATTTATGTTTTACGATAACGAATTGCTTTTTTTGCAAAAAATGCTTAATAAATGCCATTTACAGACCTTGACTGTAAATCTCGAGGAAACTATCGATGAAAGAATAGACAATGGGCTAAGAAAGCTTTTTAGTAATTATTCCTATAATGAATCCTTTTTTGATTTCTTCCCCGAAATAAAGCCAAACACTATTTTCCGTGTCGCAGATGCTTTTTTGTGCCATTATATTTTTTTCGAGCTCCCCTTTTGCGAAGAAAGAAAAATTTTTATAATAGGTCCTTATATAAATACCGACATTTCTTCTCAGCAGGTATTAGAGCAGAATGAGAAAATAGGACTTTCGCCCAAGCTTTCCGCAAAACTCGAATTTTTTTATACCTCTCTTCCTGTAATAAGAGAAGAAAACCATATCCTTGCTATGGTAAACACCTTTGCTGAATTTTTATGGAATGGCAGCGAAAATTACAAAAGCATTGATATCACCCGTACAGATTCTGCCGCATTTATACCGTCAATCCTTGAGCCAAAGCATAATCAGGACGATAATATGCTGAGTATTGATATGATGGAAAACCGTTATAATTACGAAAATGAGCTTATCGCCGCCGTATCTCAGGGAAATATTCATAAAGCAGAACAAATGATGGCAAATTTTTCGGTTTTTGCTTTCGAAAAACGTGTGCCGGATATGTTGCGCAATATTAAAAACTATTGTATAATAATGAATACCTTGCTCCGTAAGGCAGCAGAATCAGGAGGTGTTCATCCGATATATCTTGACCGAGTTTCTTCTGATTTTGCTAAAAAAATCGAAGCACTGCTGTCAGTAGACAAAGCGCAGGGTTTTATGCTCGAAATATTGAGAACCTATTGTCAGCTTGTGAAAAGGCATGCGGTTAAAAAATATTCCCCTTTGATACAAAAGGCTATAATCAGAATAGAAAGCGATTTGACCTGTGATTTAAGTCTCAGCGCAATAGCAAAGCATAATAATGTAAGCCCTAATTATTTTTCAGTCATCTTTAAAAAAGAAACGGGGCAAACTCTTACCGAATATGTAATTTCAAAAAGGATAGCTTATGCAAAGCTATTGCTCAAGAACACAAACCTTCAAATCCAAACTGTTGCTCAGCATTGCGGTATTCTTGATTTTCATTATTTTTGCAGAATTTTCAAAAGAGCTACAGGTATAACCCCTACGCAATACCGCAACAGTATAATTTAAAGCTAAAAACAATGCAGGAGGATATATAATATTATGGCAATGAAAATGTGTTTCAGATGGTACGGAGAAGGAAACGATAAAATCAGCCTTTCCGATATAAAGCAAATCCCCGGTGTGGACGGAATTGTATGGGCATTGCACCATAAAATGCCGGGTGAAATCTGGGAAGAAAACGAAATAGCCGAGGTTAAGCGTCAGCTCGATGAATACGGCTTTAATATGGATGTTGTTGAATCGGTAAATGTTCACGATGATATTAAAATAGGTCTGCCAACAAGAGATAAATACATTGAAAATTATAAACAATGCATCCGCAATCTCTCAAAATTCGGAGTAAAGGTTATATGCTATAATTTTATGCCGATTTTTGATTGGACAAGAAGCAATCTTTTCCACCCTGTAGGAGACGGCTCGACCGCTCTTTTCTATGAAAAAAATATGATTCAGGATGACTACAATGCTATGTCAAAGTATATCCTTGATTTCACCGAAAAATATAATATGTCATTCCCGGGCTGGGAGCCTGAGCGTATGGCAAAGCTCGACGAGCTTTTCAAGGCTTATGAAGGCATTGACCACGAAAAACTTTGGGCAAATCTCAAATATTTCCTTGAGGCGATTATGCCCACCTGCCGCGAATGTGATATCAAAATGGCAATTCATATGGATGACCCACCGTGGGATATATTTGGACTCCCCCGTCTGCTTGTAGACGAAAAAAGTATTGACCGCTTCCTTAAAATGGTAGACGATGAATATAACTGTCTCACTCTTTGCTCGGGCAGTCTTAATGCTAACCCCGATAATAATGTTGCAGAGATTGTCCGTAAGCATTGCGACAGGATAGCCTTTGCGCATATACGTAACGTAAAGCATTTTGATAACGGCGATTTTTCTGAAGCAAGCCATAGGGACTGCGACGGAGATACAGGTATTCTTGATATACTCAAGGCTTATCACGATTGCGGATTTGAGGGCTATATCCGCCCTGACCACGGCAGACACCTTTGGGACGAGGAACCCGGAAATGTTCGCCCAGGATATGGTCTTTACGATAGAGCACTAGGCATTATGTATATGCTGGGCGTTTGGGATTCACTCGAAAAATTTGATAATAAAAACTAGGAGGCAAATAAAATGATAAATCTTCCGCTTAACATTGATTATAAGGACAAGGTAGTAGTAGTTACAGGAGCAGGCGGTCTTATCTGCGGAGCTATGGCAAGAGCTTTTGCGCAGTCAGGCGCAAAGGTGGCGGCGCTTGACCTTAACGAAGAGGCTGTTAAAAAGCTTGCCGATGAGCTTAAATCTGAGGGCTTTATCTGCGAGGGCTATAAAGCAGATGTTTTAAATGCAGAGGCTCTTGAAGCGGTTTATAAGGAGGTTGTCAAAGACCTTGGCACCTGCGATATTCTCGTAAACGGCGCAGGCGGAAACAACCCCAGAGCAACTACTGATAACGAATATCAGCACGAGGCAAAGACGGGAGGAAAATCCTTTTTTGATTTGGATGCCTCAGGTGTTGACTTTGTATTCAAGCTTAATTTCCAAGGAACATTGATTCCAACTCAGGTTTTTGCTAAAGATATGGTAGAAAAGAAAAAAGGAAATATCCTTAATATATCTTCAATGAATGCATATACCCCGCTCACCAAAATCCCCGCATATTCAGCTGCAAAGGCAGGTATTTCTAATTTCACCCAATGGCTTGCAACCCACTTTGCAGGCACAGGAATCCGCTGTAATGCAATAGCCCCCGGATTTTTGGTATCGGCTCAGAATAGAGCGCTTCTTTTCAATGAAGACGGTACTCCTACCGCCCGCAGTGCAAAAATATTAAAGGGTACTCCTATGGACCGTTTTGTAGATGCAGACGAGCTTCTCGGCGCGACCCTCTTCCTTTGCGATGACCGTTCCGCCTCTGCTATTACAGGCGTTGTTCTGCCGATTGACTGCGGATTTGCCGCATATTCGGGCGTATAATTAAACCATATAGAAAAATCCCTATGCAGTATTAGTTCTGCATAGGGATTTCGTTATTTAAAACTTAAAATATTCTTTTGCATTTTTATAGCAGATACCCTCAACTATATCTTTTAGACTCTCATAATCCTCGGGGTATTCGCCGTCTGTTACCCACTGTCCTAAAAGATTGCAGAGTATTCTTCTGAAATATTCGTGCCTTGTATAAGAAACAAAGCTTCTCGAATCTGTAAGCATACCGATAAAGTTTCCAAGACAACCGAGATTTGCCAGAGCTTTAAGCTGCTCCTGCATACCGTCGCGGTTATCGCAGAACCACCAACCTGAACCAAACTGAATTTTCCCTGCAACAGGACCTTTCTGGAAATTGCCTATCATTGTACCAATCACATAATTATCCTTAGGATTTAGACAATAAATGATTGTTTTCGGCAGCAAATTTTCTTTTTCAAGACTGTCTAAAATTTTTGAAAGACCTCTTGCAATCTCAAAATCGTTTATAGAATCGAAGCCTGTATCCGCACCTATAATTTCAAACATTCTTGTATTATTATTTCTTAACGCACCTATATGCAACTGCATCGTCCAACCGCGCTTTGCATATTCCTTTCCTAAAAATACTATCTTTTCGATAATATCATCATTCATCTCATCAATAGAATGGTCGGAAAGTCGGCAACCGTTTTGATGGAAATAATCCATTCTTTCGCATATATCGTCCCTTATATCCTTGAAATCAGGACGAAATGTTGGAAGCACCTTTACGCTAAAATCCTTCAACTGCTTATGATATTCGAGATTATCATAAGGATTATCGGTAGTACAAATAGCCTCAACATTGGATTTTTTTATAAGATTTTTAGCCGAAAATTCCGGTTTTTTAAGACATTCATTAACTCTGTCCCAAATATCCTTTGCGGTCTTTTCGCAAAGGCATTCATCAATTCCAAAATATCTCTTAAGTTCTAAATGTGTCCAATGGTAAAGCGGGTTGCCTATCAACTTTGGCATAGTTTTTGCAAAACACAGCCATTTTTCATAATCATCAGCACTGCCCGTTATATATTCCTCATCAATACCGTTTGAGCGCATCTGACGCCACTTATAATGGTCGCCTCCCAAAAACAGCTCATAAGCATTCTTAAATCTATAATCCTCAGCTATCATTTTGGGTGATATATGGCAATGATAGTCGATTATCGGCATATCCTTGGCGAAATCATTATAAAGCCTTTTCGCAATCTCGTTTTTGAGCATAAAATTTTCGGTAATAATTCCCATTGTAATTTGCACCGCCTTAAAAATAATTTTCTCATATTTTTAATTATATATTTTAAAACTCAATCCGTCAATTACTTAGTAGTTTTTATTAAAATTTCTATTATATTTTCTACCGTAACACATGGCTATTCAGTGATCGTTTGCACCAAGCGACCTCCAAAATGGCAGTATTGTTAAAAAATATATCGTTTGCAAATACAAAAATCAAGTATCCAAAAGTGTAATAGCTTTCAGATATTTTTCTCTCCTTTTTATCGCCTTTTCATCAATAACATCCAATCTCGTTAAATCGGAATTATGATTCAAGTCTGCTAGTTTAACTGCTTTTGCAATAGGATTTTCTTTTATCATACGGACATAATCCATATAATCAACACCATCAGCATGTGTCATTAGGGCGATAGCATCTGTAACAGACTTATCAAATCCCATATTAGATAGGTCTTCTATCGTATATTCTGTGTCTTCGATCAAATCGTGCAACAAAGCAACAATTGTTGTTTCCTCTGTTTTCATTTGTTCTGCCAAATGAAAAGGATGAAAAACATACGGCATACCGCTTTTATCCGTTTGTTCCTTATGTGCTTCAAAACATAATTTCAATGCTTTTTTTGTTTTTTCAGTATAAATCATTTTTAGCGCCTCCTGCAAATATAATCATAAGCAGGCGAAAACAATTGCGATTGTTTTCGGTAAATGTATATTTACTACTTGTCAACCAAGTTGACAAGTGCTTATGATTGCATTAATGTTGGGATTTGCATTTTTGCAAATCGTATGTGTGTTACACATACTGAAACACGTTGTGTTTCACCAACAATTAATATTATAACATATATCTCGAAAAAGAAAAGTTTTTATAAAAAGTTATTGACAATCTTATTGTTTTATGTTACCATAAGCGCAAGATAATTTCGCTTATTTTGCAAAAGGATAGAATTTTCACTAGGAAAATTCTGCCCATTTGCGGGATAGGCTTTTTTTATTGCCTTCCTGTATAAAAAGAATATAGGAGGAAAAACTATGGGTTATTATTCAGATCCTACCGCCTCAAAGGCATTAGGAGAAATTAACCGCGAATTCTCAAAGCTTGAGAAAAAAGCTAAAAATCTACGCCGTCTTTTCAAAGAAGGCAAATTATCGCCAGAGGCGCTCGAAAAAGCGCGGATGCAATTCAAGGGCATATACAGATATGTTCTAGATAATGCCTTTGCAGAAGAGGACAAAAAAGAAGACCAATAGCAAAAATCACCCTGCCAAAATCGGCAGGGTGAAATATTTATTTATAAAGCTTACAGGCAATACAAATCATTTAATTAAGTTCCCACATTATAGTATAATAATCGTTTGTACCGCCTCTCAATACAAACGGTAAACCGAACTGCATAAGCTGCGCACCGTAATACTTTTCGCCCGATTTCTTGTCAGTATATATTCGGTTTTGGTCTAAACCTTTGAGCTTTATTGTTGTTTGCAGATTTATTGCGTGGCTTTTAAGACACATTGCACCTACAATCACTCTATTCTCATAAACATACTCGAAAATAGCATAATCATCTTCTTTGGGGTTTGAAAGTCTATAATATTTGCCGTTTTGGAAAACCTCGCAATTTTCATTGTAGAACTTTATAAACTCTTTTACATATACCCTATCCTCTCCGGATATTTTTTCGGGCGCCAATTCATAACCGAAAGAACCTGTGAGAGCAAATATATGTCTTGCCTGCATTGAGGTTGTTCTGCCTGTTTGATGGTTAGGGCATACAGATACGTGTGCTGACTGACAGCTCATTGGATAAATGAGTGATGTGCCGTATTGTATTTCCGCCCTTTCCACAGCATCGGTATCATCGCTTGTCCATATTTGAGGTGTGTAATAAAGCATACCTATATCAAATCTGCCGCCGCCCGAAGCACAGCCTTCAAATAAAACATTAGGAAAATCGGTCGTAAGGCGGTCCAACACACCATAAAGACCTAATATGTATCTGTGGTAATATTCGCCCATCTGCTCTGCTTTGAGATAAGACGAGCCAATATGAGCCATTGTTCTATTATAATCCCATTTTATATATTGGATATTTGTAGTTTTAAGAATATTAGCAATACTTTCATATATAAAATCACATACTTCAGGGTTTGTAAGGTCAAGCATTAACTGCCAACGTGATTCGGTCGGTTTTCTACCCTTTATCTGCATTACCCATTCAGGATGCTTTTTGTAAAGCTCACTATCAGGCGAAATCATTTCAGGCTCAAACCAAATACCGAGCATAAGTCCCTTTGAATTAACATATTCGCAAAGATTATTTAGTCCGCATTTAATTTTATCATTATTTACGAACCAATCTCCTAAAGACGAGCGGTCATCATTTCTCTTTCCAAACCAACCGTCATCTATTACAAGTAGCTCGACACCTAAATCCGCTGCCGAATCGGCGGCATTTTTTATTGTTTCATCTGTAAAATTAAAATAGCAAGCTTCCCAAAGGTTAAGTAAAACCGGACGCATTTTATCCCTGTATACACCTTTACAAACTCTGTTTTTAATAAGAGAATGGAAATTTTGAGAAAGACCGTTCAAACCGCTATCACTGAAGGATATAACAAGCTCAGGCGTGCTAAAACTCTCCCCTTGCTTTAAATTCCAGCGAAAATTATCGGGTGATATTCCGCCCGAAAGATTCACAACATTATACTTGCTTAAATTTGCAGATATTTTATGATTGCCTGAATATGCAAGAGCAATACCAATTGCCTCGCCCATATCCTCGGTAGTATTATGCTCTGTCATAATCATAAAGGGATTTGCATAATGCGAGCTTGAACCACAGTTAGATTCTACTACTGCACCTGTATGCAAAAGCGGTGCTCTTTCGATTTGTCTCTCTCTTGCCCATGTACCAAAATTTGATATGACATCATAATTTTTATTATCAAAAGCAATATTTCCGCTTAATGCTCTTAAAAGTGTTATATCATTTTTACCGCTGTTTGTTATTTTCACCCAGCGTGTTATAACATCATAATCATAAAAAACAGCATAAAAAAGACTGGCTTCTACCCCGCTTACACTATCTTTTGTTTTAATTTCAAGAGTCCTGACATTATCTTCCTTTTCGGCATAAGATGCAGGCAAGCCCTCAATTTCGGGTTTGCCGTCATGTATAGTATATTCTATTACTCTTAAATCAACGAAATTTGTACCGTCTGAATTTAATACCTCAATTGAGGGCGCAATAATTCCGCCCTCGCCAAAAGCAGGATATTCGAGCAAAGCATTATCCATTGACGGTATTTTTTCACTGATATTAGACTGAAAACCACCGCTATATCCACAGCGTTTTGCCATGTAGCTATGGTCGCAGTCTGGCAGTCTTTTACCATAATAGGTATGTGCCAACACTCCATTTTCATTGTGCATTACATAGCTTGTATTTTCGGTATTAAGCTGAAATTGATTGCCTATCGTTTCTATAATTTTCATCATTTTCCCTCTCACATAAATTAGGTTTGTAAGCCATCGCTTCTGTTACATCCTTATCATAAGCAATATAGCTATATATCCTGACGCAGGTCTGCCTTAAGGCGTTTTGATTCTGACCTCGTATGTTCTAAAACCATCACGAACATTTCCTACCTTTAAATATACAACCCTTGATACAATATTGTCAACATCATTTTCTATTTCTGACCAATATTTTTCAAAATCTTGTGGCAAAGTACCCGAATAATTAGGTTCAAGAACATTCACAACGGCTAAGTAGCCTAACAGTTCGAAATCTTCAGTTTTTTCGCCATTTTTTACAGCAGATATGCTTATGATTGCATTAATGATTATAAAATGTCGAAATGCTAAACAGTGTTTCGACGAGCCGATTTTATCGGTTTGAGCAAAATCAAGTTTGCGGAAATCCAATTATTTCATATCCTTGATTGCAGTCTATGGTGCAGTACGCAAAAGATGGGAATTATTTATATTTTATATTTGTACCTATAAATCCAACGTTTTTAAAGTCTGTAGGATTATTTCGTATAATATAATCAATGTATGAATCAATCAACTTTGCTGTAAAAATATAGCCCATAGGGTTCATATGTCCATTCAAAAAATACTTGTTTTTAAATTCATCGTCATATATAGGCCCATACTCATATAGGTTTATCACGTAAGAATTTTCAAAGTGCTCCGCAAGGGCGTACAGCGCTTTTATCATATCTTCCGTTTTGCCTTTATCCTTACGATTGCTTTCATTAGGGAATGAGACAAAAAAGAATTTTGCGTCAGGACTGATTTCCTTATATTTCCTGACTATCTCAGCATAATAACTAATAAAAGGTCTTTCCTCAGCAAACTCGGTTGCCGTTATATCTTTTGCATCGCCTATTTTTAGATTCTGGTTATAAATATCATTAACACCTAAAGCAATAACGTAAGCCTGACAAGCCTTTTCTTTATCCCAAAAACCGCTTTCTTCTGCAAAACTTTCAAGATACCATTTTGCAGTCATTCCTCCTCTGGAAAAATTATATGCAAGAAGTCCGTTTTTTCTCGCGATATATTGTCCCCAAGAATACTCATACAAATCATGATAACCGCGATTTCCGTTAGCATCTACCGTCTCAAACTCGCCTGAGGAAAGGCTGTCTCCGATAAAAGCCATCGTTCTGAATATTGCCGTATTGCTATAACCGTCCACTAATATTTCCAACGGTTTTTCCTTTATCATAATCTTAACCTCCAACAATGTATTTTACCACATTATACTTGCTTTTTAAATTATTTGCAACAAAAATCCCCTCTGCCAAACAATTAGCAGAAGGAATGATTGGCTTCATAAAACTAATGGCTCTAATTGCAACCTGGGTTGCTATCCGCAAAAGTAGGAAATATATACATATTAAAGATAAAACTATAAATTTACTGAATAATCCTTTTTAAAACCGTGCGCTCCGAAAATCTGCCACTTCCCTACGCCCAATCGTTGTAAAATAGCATTTCTTTCCTCTGAACATAATTTGGGGTC
>JAZQIP010000021.1:0-40040 GCA_045541175.1 Acutalibacteraceae bacterium | reverse complement strand
AAGCCTTTCATTGCTTTTGCAATGCAAAGGCTTTCTTTTTTAATATTTTCTGCCTTTATTATTATCCTTTCTTTTATTTTTGAAATTTTAATATATCGGCTGTTTTTGCAAAGGCTCAGCAAAAGGCAGGTATAAAGCTTTCTTTCAATCATAAAACTGCCGTTGGCAGCTATTTTAAAAGAGAAATGTTTACTGTTTTCAAGACTGTTTATATAAACGGCGGTTAAAAGCTTTGATGAAATTTCGGATATATCTGTAGGCACGGCTTCTTTTTGACAATAAAGCGCTTCGAAAATCATAATTTTTCGCATATTTTTAATATCATTCGGTAAAACACCGTATTTAATTGTTTTTTTATGCAGATGATTTCGCAAAGCCGAACAAAATCTTTCGTATTTATTTGTTGAAAATATCAAATCCTCACCTCTTATTCAACTAAATTATTATGCCAAAGTATCTAAAATTTAAAAATAATGTTAAAAAATAAACAAATTACTTGAAAATATGAGTGAAATGGGGTAAAATAACAACAGATAAAAATTAGGAGGTTTTTCCAATGGTTAAAGTTGCTATTAATGGTTTCGGACGCATCGGTCGTTTGGCTTTCCGCCAGATGTTTGGTGCAGAGGGTTATGAGATAGTTGCTATCAACGATCTTACCAGCCCCAAAATGCTCGCTCATCTTTTAAAGTATGACTCTGCTCAGGGCAGATATGCTCTTGCTGACACAGTTGTTGCCGGCGAGGACAGCATTACTGTAGATGGCAAGACTATCAAGATTTATGCTGAGAAGAATGCTGCTGATCTTCCTTGGGGAGAAATCGGCGTTGACGTTGTTCCCGAGTGCACAGGCTTCTACTGCTCTAAAGAGAAGTCTCAGGCTCATATCGATGCAGGTGCTAAGAAGGTTGTTATTTCTGCTCCCGCAGGTTCTGACCTTAAGACCGTTGTTTACAGCGTAAACGAAGGTACTCTTACTGCTGATGATACTATCATCTCTGCTGCTTCCTGCACCACAAACTGCCTCGCTCCTATGGCTGATACTCTTAACAAGTATGCTCCCATCCAGAGCGGTATTATGACTACTGTTCATGCTTGGACAGGCGATCAGATGGTTCTCGACGGTCCTCACAGAAAGGGTGACCTTCGTCGTGCTCGCGCTGCTGCTTGCAACATCGTTCCTAACAGCACTGGCGCTGCTAAGGCTATCGGTCTTGTTATTCCTGAGCTCAACGGCAAGCTTATCGGTTCTGCTCAGCGTGTTCCTGTTCCGACCGGTTCTACCACTATCCTCGTTGCTGTTGTTAAGGGCAAGGATGTTACTAAGGAAGGCATTAATGCTGCTATGAAGGCTGCTTCTTCTGCTTCCTTCGGTTACACTGAGGAAGAGCTCGTTTCTTCTGATATCATCGGTATCACCTACGGCTCTCTCTTCGATGCTACTCAGACAATGGTTACCAAGATTGACGATGATACCTATCAGGTACAGGTTGTTGCTTGGTATGATAATGAGAACAGCTACACCAGCCAGATGGTTCGTACCATTAAGTACTTCGCTGAAATCTAATTGTTAAATTAGTAGTTTTAAAAGCTTATGAGCTATTTTAGCTCATAAGCTTTTTTTATCATAGCCGCTTTTTATCATAGCCTCAAGGTGCGCGGCAATTTTCATTAGTACTGTCAATATAATATCAATAATCTTAGAAATTTTATATTTTTATGGAAAATGCGAATGCATTGAGTTATAATAAAGAAAATCCTTTTTATTATTGGAAGTGGTAAGAATGAGAAATTCGCATCCGAGATATATGTGTTTTCCGTCGGTAGTAGAGGTTGGGCGTGAAACCGAGATTATCATAAGACCGCGTGATATAAGTCGATATTTCAGGGCTGATAAGGAATATGAGCTGAAAGTTGCAGGCTTGCGCGAGGATATGTATGAAGGCTATTTTGTTCCAAGCGAAAAGGTGCTTTCATTTACTGTCAGCGGCGGTTGTCTTCGCTTTAAGCATACCTTTGATAGCGAGCAGGAGTATTCAATCCGCTTTTGCGAAAAGGGTGCGAGAGCTATAAAAATTTCTCTTTATGCCGTCCAAAGCGACCTTTATAATCTTCGCCCTTTAAAGGGAGATTTTCATACTCATACTTATTATTCCGACGGTCAGGACGGTATTGCTATGACGCCTGCTGATTATAGGGAAGAGGGGTTTGACTTTTTTGCCCTCACTGACCATAATCGTATGTATCCGTCTGAATTAGCGGCAGAGCTTTACAAAGGAATCCCTCTGGGTATGCATATAATACGCGGTGAAGAGGTGCATACACCGGGTTCCGCTTTGCATATGGTTCATATCGGCGGAAATGAAAGCGTATCTTATAAATATATTCACACCCCCGAGGAATTTGAATTGGCGGTTGAAAAAAATGAAGAAAAGCTCTCTCATATACCGCTTGAATACCGTAAAAGAGCTGCTTTGGCTAAATGGGCTTGCGATGAAATTCATAATGCAGGCGGTCTTGCTATATTCGCCCATCCTTTTTGGATGCCTAATGTCTATAATATCTCAAAGGATTTTTGCGATATTTTATTTAATGAAAAAATATTCGATGCATTTGAGGTTATGGGCGGTATCGGTCAGAAGAATAATAATCTTCAATTATCGCTTTGGCAGGAACAGGCTTTTAAAGGAAATATTATACCTGTTGTTGGGAGCAGCGATTCTCATAATCACGATTTTTCAAAAACAGTTTTTGCAAGATGCTTTACAATAGTGTTTGCTAAGGATAATACTACCGAGGCTATTCTCGATGCCGTTAAAAATGGATACAGTGTAGCAGGTGAAATCCCAATGGGGGATGACAACGAGATAAGGTTTTATTCGGCAAAACTTAGATTGGTTGCTTTTGCGCATTTTCTTTATGAAAATTATTTTAATGAAACCCATCGGCTTTGCATTGGTGAGGGCATACTTATGCGCCGTTATGCAGAGGGCGAGAATGTCAAACCGCTTTTATCAAAATTCGGCGATACGGTCAAGAATTTTTATGAGCGTTTTTACGGAATCGCTGAGACCGAAGAGCTTGACAATAAAAGACAAGCTTATCTAAGAAAATGCCTGAGACTGCAAAGAAAAATAGGTCCTGCGACTAAAGGCAGTAATATTAGAGTCAACGGCACAAATGAAAGAAGAGAATGATTTAATAAATGTAAAAAACACGAACCGACCGGTTCGTGTTTTTTCGCCGATTTGCCGAAAGTATCAAGGTTTTTTTAGTGATTAATCGGCTTGACAAAGCAGGAAGACATAAATATAATATTTATAGAAACGATTCTATAAAGCGTTCATGATTTTCAAAAGGGGGAATTTTATATGAAATTACAACAGCCTTTTTATATCGAAAAGAGACACCTGCCTCAAAATCATTTGGATTTAAACGGAAGATGGGATTTTTGCTATACAGATAAGCCTACCGATTATCCAAAAGAGCTTGATTTTAATTTTGAGGGCAATGTACCTGCGGCTACATATTTTAATGTATATGAGGCTGGAATTTTACCGCATCCGTATAAGGAAAGCTATAGCAGACAGTACCGCTTTGTCGACCAAAAGGTATGGTATTATAGAAGAAAATTCTCTTTAGAAAATTATAAAAATCTTGGAAAGGCTTTTTTATGCTTTGACGGTGCGGGATATTTTTCCCGCATCTGGATGAACGGAAACCTGATAGGGGAGCACGAGGGGCTTTTCGGCGGGCCTATTGTGGATGTTAATGAGTTTCTTAAATTTGGGCAGGAAAATGAGCTGATAGTTGAGGTGACATCATGTAATTACGGTATACCAGATGATGAATGGAAGGATATTTACCGTTCACCTAATAATAAATTTCTTGTCCCTTGGAATATGGTAAAGGATTCGGGCACATCCAACGGTGATTTTACGACTATGGGAATATACAGGGATGTGAGACTTGAAATTGTACCTGAATTGCATCTCAGCAGACCTTATCTTACTACTGAAAGTATTGACGATGATAAAGCTTTACTTCATTTGTCGGTGGAAATAGTTCCTGAGGATGTTGATGAACTAAAGGTTTTGAGAAATGATATCAATGGCGGTTCTGGTTATGTTTACGGTTATGCAGACGGGATGAATGCTGTACCTTCGGATACAGTGGTAGATATTAATTTTTCATTGAAAGAAAAGGACAGCGGAAAAATTGTTTATACAGATACAGCTTCTCACACACTTTATGATAACGACAAAATAGGCATAGATACAAAGTATAAGGAATGTCAGTTTTTTGAAAAGGATATAGAAATTGAAAAACCTAAGCTTTGGTATCCGTTAGGGCTTGGAAATCCCGATTTATATACTGCTGAAATCACTCTTTATTTAAAGGGAAAAAGGCTTGATTTTATAACCTTTGATTACGGTATAAGAACCTTTAAACTTAAAAAAACAGCAGGTATAAGAATGAGAGGCAGATGGGGAAAGTTTTTGCCTGAGATAAACGGTAAAGAGTTCTTTTTGAAGGGTATGAACTGGACCCCTCTTGACCAAATGCTAAATTTAAGCGAAAAGGATTACCGCTGGGCACTAGAGCTTATTAAAAATGAAAATATACAGCTTATAAGAGTATGGGGTGCAGGAAACGCTCCCGAACACGATATTTTTTACCGTCTTTGCGATGAATATGGTATTTTAGTATGGCAGGACAGCTTTATTTCAAATAATACAAATCCGCTTTGGGATAAAGCATTGTTTGAGGCTCAGCAGGCGATGTATCTTTACCGTATACGCAACCATCCGTCGCTTGTGATTCATTGCTCAGGAAATGAAAACAATCCTTATGCAAAGGATAATTATTGCGTTTGGGTATGGCAGTATGAGACTGAGGATATAGACCCGACAAGAGAGAGAATCCGAACAACTCCTGATAAGGGTATTGCCCATATTTATCATGGGTTTGAGCCTTGCTATTTTAGAAAAATGTATAAGCAATTGCCGCTTATAGGCGAGTCGGGGACGCATTCTTTTCCAAACGCTAAAACCTTCCGTCAACTACTATCAAAAGAAGAATTTGAAAAGCCTATAGAAAAATTCGGCGATGCAAAAACTATAGCAACCCATCCCGGTTTTGTTAATCATATAACCGAAAATGATGCTTGGGGTATGCTTAAAAAAGTACCTGCACTTTCGCATATGTGCGGTATGGATAATATTTCTATTACTGAGCTTTGCGATGTTTCGGGAATAGCATCGTTTGAGTATTATCAGTTTATGGTGCAGGCAATGCGAGAGCAGTATCCTGTGACCGGAGGGGTTATTCCTTGGGTATTTAAGCGTCCGTGGGCTACGGTTGCGGTGCAAATGGTGGACGGTCTCGGCGACCCGATAGCACCATATTATGCGGTTAAAAACGCGTATAAAGAGCTTGAAATACATCTTGCTTTAAAAGAACTTTCTTATTCTGTAGGCGAAACGGTTGAGCTGGATGCAAGAATTATAAACGAATCCTATAAAGCGCATAATTTAAAAGCCAAAATTCAGGTATTAAACCCTGAAATGCAGTGTGTTTTTGAAAAAGAACATAAGCTTTCAATAGAGGCGGATTGCTATCAGACTTATCTGCCTTGCGAATATTTCGAAATCCCTGCTGAGTTTAATGATTCGTATTTCTTCCTTAGAGCGTCTCTTTATGAAAATGAGAATCAAGTTTCGCAGTCATTTTACTGGCCTGTAGTATTAAGTGATTTAAAAGATAAAGAGTTTAGAAATTCTAGAAGAGCCAAGAATTGCAATGCTCTTACTCATGAAAACGGACCTTGGCTTAAAGCACAGTTTAATGAAACTAAAGAACAGGCGTCTCTTTCACTCAAAACGGAAAATATCCGTTTTGTGGGTGATCGAATATATGGTACATTTATTGTAGAAAACAGTTCGTCTGTACCTGCTTTTCCTGTGCATATAACGGTCGATAATGATAGCTTGGTACAGTATCTTAGTGATGATGATTTCTTCTTAGATGGGAATTCTTCAAGGCAAATTGATTTCACACTCCGAAATGACAGCGAAAATATAGAACCGCTCAAAATTTCTCTTTCTGCTTGGAATGCCAAGACTAAAATTTATAATTAGAGGTGCTGAATTGGAAAAAAGAGTGACAATTAAGGATATTGCTGCGGATGTAGGGGTTAGCATTTCAATTGTTTCTTATGTTCTCAATGACTCTAAAAAGGTTTCAATTTCTAAAGAAACCCGCAAAAAAGTTTTAGAATCAGCCCAGAGGCTTGGGTATATTCGCAATAAAAATGCGGCAATTTTGCGCCGAGGAAAATCTAATACTATAGGGATTGTATCCTATTGGGATGATAATTTTGTTTATAGCTCTTTTATAAACGGAATAAAGGCTTATGCTAAAGAGGCAGGCTATAAAATCTTGATTTACAGCGCTGATACGGAATCTGATATCAATGATTTTATTGGATATTACAGAGACCGTATGATAGATGGTATAGTCATTTTATCTCCCTATGATATGAAAACCGAATTTAATTTAAGACGCTGTATTTCATTGCTTGATAAAAACAATGTTAAATTCTCGGTTATAGGTGAGTATATAGACGGTATAGAAAACCTTGTAGCAATAGATTATTTTAAAAGCGCTTTTGTTGCAACGGAATATTTTTTATTAAAGGGTATAAGAGATATAACCTTTGTGTCGCCGCCGACCGATATTAAGGAAACAAAAGAGCGGTATGAGGGATATTGTGCTGCTATGGCAAAATATAATGCAAAACCTGTTTTTTACCCAATATCGGATATAAAAAATAAACTTAATTCATTAAAAGCTGTTGTTGCGAACAAGTCGCAGACTGCTTATGAAATTTTTAGTGCGGCTTTAGAGCAGGGATATAAAATACCCGATGATTTTGAGGTTGTTTCCTGCAATACGGAGTATTATTCCAAATACTTATATCCATCATTATCCTCGGTGCTTATTCCTGCAACCGAGATGGGTAAAGCTGCAGCAAAAAATGTTATTTATCAGATAGATAATAAAAAGTCAGAAAGCATAAATGCTTTTGAGTATAAGCTTGCTCCCGGAAATTCAACCAAGAACTAAAAGCAGTATAAGATAAAACACGAACCTGTCGGTTCGTGTTTTTATATAGTCTGTGTACAAAGAATAATTAGTTATTTTACAAATCAAATTATCTAATTCGAATTTTTAGTTCGATTTGAAATTTTATAGCTGGTTTTCAGGGTATTAGGTGAATATCCGTATTTCTTCTTAAATGCTCTTAAAAAGTTTGAAGAAGAATTGAATCCGCAAGCATAGCACACATCAGAAACAGAATATGAATCAAGCATAAGCAGTTGCTTTGCGCGATTTAGTCTGAGATCATTCAGATAATTTATAAATGTGATGCCTGTAGTTTTATGAAATAGCGTGCAAAAATACACCGGATTGAGGTTTATGGCTTTTGCCACATCATCGGAAGAAATATTATTTACATAATTCAGCAAAATATAGTTAACCGCTTTTTTGATATGCACATTAGCCGAGGCGATATTAGACTGTGTTTTCGAATGAATTTTTTGCTTTCTGCTAAAGAATATGATAAGGCAAGATAAAAGATTGCAAATCAATTCCTTTTGATGAAGCTGTCCGTCAGAGCCCTCTTTAATAATAAGCTCAAGTATAGGAATTATATTTTCGAGCTCTTCTTCGGAAAATTTTACGGTACCCAAATTGTTCATTAATTCATATAGCATTTTTTCTGATACCCAATCTGAAAGCAACATCAGTTTATATATTTCCAAGGGCTTTATTATTTTAAGATCGTGAACATCGGTAGGGGATAGAATATGCGCACTTCCTCTTGAAAGTGTGATATGCTTGCCGTTGAAAACGGTTTCAGCTTGTCCTGATACAATAATTTCTATTTCAAAATAATCGTGCGAATGAAGAGGAAAGTCGAGTTTAAGATTAGTTGATTTAGTGAAATAAAAATTATTGTCAGGCAGTTCTTCATTAAAAGAAAAGGATTTTACAGGATATATTTTACTCACAAAAACACCCCAACATTATTTTATTTGAATTTTAACATCGAAAACTATAAAACACAAGAGAAAAAACATAAAAAAATCATTAAAATCTTAAAAAAATGCGGAAATATATATAAAAATGGGTTGTTTAGGACAGAACGCAGATGTTATCATTCAAATATAAAACATTCTAATTTGTCGGGGGACGGGGTTATGCTAAAATCTATTCGCCACGAAAATTTAAAGGTTATCCCTCAAGAGGCGGTAAAATCTGCGCTTATGCCTACAAGCGATCCTAGAAATGCTTGTTGGGATTTATTGGTCACAAAGCAGGGCAGATGCTTTGTAACCATTTGTGCTGAATTGCATGTCGCCTCAAAGGTAAGTCTTTATGAATATAAATACGAGAGTAATGAATTGATACTTTGTTTTAATCTTGCTGACAAGGTATGTCAATTTCCGGATGCCATTTCTACAAGTAAGATACATACTTCAATGTGTGAGTTGGATGACGGCAGAATTATTATGACGACTCACACCACCGCCCAATCTCCAAAGCATCCGTATTGGCACCCCGAACCGTTTTATAATCATACCTTTGAAGGTTTTCAGGGGTCGGCTGTTCTTATTTATAACCCTGATAACGGTATACTTGAGAATCTGGGCGTACCGATTCCGCATGAGAGCATCTACGGGGCAAAATATGACAGAAAGAAAAATGCCCTTTATTTTACAGGCTATTTTCGCGGGCATTTATATAGATTAGATTTAGATACCTGTAATGTTCACGATTATGGTCAGGTTACTGAATTTGGATCTTTCTGTTTACATGTAGGCATAGATTCAAATATTTACAGTAGTTCAAGAAGCGGAAATTTTTACAGAGTGAATACCGATACTCAGGAAATTGAGGATTTGGGACTGTTTTTTGAAAAGGATTTTGAACCCTATTCAACTACGAAGCATACGGTTCTGAATTATATCGTAAATGGTCCTGACGGCAATATGTATCTGGCTTATATTTTTTCACGCAATATATACCGCTTTAACCCTAATACATTAGAGCTGGAATCAATGGGGAGCTTTTTGCCCGAAAGTGCGGAATTTATAGAGCCATACGCCCCCTTTACAATGGTTTTTGATAAAAAAGGTGTTTTATGGTACGCTTTATCTTCTTTTGATAAATTTTATTCTATGACAGGCTGTCAATTGTGTCGTTGGGATATTTTGAACGGTAAAAAGCCACAGAATATGGGAATCTTAGGAACGGTGGAGCATACTGTATTCACACCATCCGAGGCCCATTATAAGGATGGCATTATGTATATAGGGGACTCTAATCATAATTTTGATCCGCCCGGAGTATTTGCGGTGGATTTGGAATTGCTGGAAAAGCTTGATTATGATATTTCAACCGCCAACCTTCCTTTTGCAAAGGATATTATGAGTTACACTATCCTTGAAGAGCCTGAAAAAAATTATAAGTATTCTATGGAAGAATATGAGAAGCAGAAAAAGCATCACGCCTATTTTTATGAATATATGGAGCGCTATAATGAGTTTTTAGAGGAAAATTCACTAAAAGCTCCCTGCAAAAGGGTTAAGGTCTATCCGTTTTGGAAGAAATACGGTGCAGGAAAAGCGACGGTCAAAAGTGTTTGTTTTGAAAACGGTGCCTTTGTTGCAGAATTCGGGGATGAAAATAAAAAATACCGTTTTGATGAAAAGGACGAAAAGGTAGAGGAGATTTCTGATTATACACCGATGAAAAATGTAGCAGACGATATTCCTGACGGTGTAGTTTTGCCCTCGGCTCCGGGAAGAAAATTCAAGGCGGTTTTATCCTGTGCTGTGAAAATGGATGGCGAAAGGTATTTTATAGGAACAAAGGACGGTATGTTGGGGATACTCAAAGGAACAGAAGTTTTTGGTTTAGGTAGTTGTCCTAATTGCAGCGGCGGTGTTGTTAATTTATGTTACTGCAAAAATACCGCAACCGTTTACGGAATTATTGGAAATGAGCACGATATTGGTATAGTTTTTTCTTATAATGATAAAAAAGGGCTCAATTTTATGGGAAGAATGAACTACAACGCTGATAACGGTCTTGCTTGTAGCTGTGAGCTTTCGTGTATATGTGTAAGTGATGACGGTAAGCGGTTGGCAGTAGGAAGTAAAGACAGATTGGGAATTTTATATATATTAGAATTATAATAATTAAATTTTGAGGTGTGGACTATGTCAAAATGTGAATGGTTGCCGCTGTATATTTGCAGCAATAAGGATGGAGAGTTGTTTGAATATATGCTGGATAATCCGGATTATAATTGCTTTGAGCTAGACCCTAAAGGTTTGCCGTTAGAAGAGGACAATGTAATTGATGATTTAAGACGCATACGCCAAAAGGGTAAAAAAGCATTTGTAAGGCTCGATTATCTGGTTTTTGAGGCTGATGACCGTCCGTATCATTGCCCTAAAAAAGCTAATTGGAAAGAGCTGCTCGATGAAATTAATCAAACTCTTTGCAAAGAGGGAGGAGAAGCGTTTATCGGGTATTATTTCGATGAACCGTTTTATTATATGACAGGAGACGAGTATCTTGAGCTTACTGAGTATCTTTCCAAATTCGGCAAGCGAATATTCTCAATTCACGGTACAGTTCATATCCATCAGGCGCTATGGCCTGTAAATGAATCACACGATTTCAGGTCTGTTGCTTTTAGAAATATGAGCACAATAACACCCGAAAACCATAAATATACAACCGATGTGAGCTATGATTATTACGGTGAATGGGAGCACGGTGTTCATCATAATACAGTTTATCGGCTGTTTATAGAAAAAATGGGAGACAGATTTGAAAAAACTAAATTCTGGTTTTGTCCGCCTGTAGGTACAGTAATGACCGAGGAATGGAATTCCAAATCTTCGCAAGAGGTCGAGCAGATATGTATTGATATTTTTATGGGTATGTGGAATTGGTCTAAAAGAATAAAAAATTTCGGTGGCTTTGCAATATATACATATCTTAAAACGGTAAACAGTAATGGTTTGGTTCACGCTGCTGGAAAGGATTATATCGTACCTGATAAAAACGGAGAAATTAAATGGAAGAAAATGGCGGCTATAGCAGATGCGGTAATCGACGGTTTTAATAAAGGACTTCATCCGTCTGAAATTGAACTGCCCGAAATAGAATATGATAAAGGATATATAGTTTAATTATAAAAACACGCTGAGGCTGTTAGAAATTTGTTGTCTAAAAGAAAAACGGATACCCGTTTGGGTATCCGTTTTCCGCGCTATGAACTAGCAGCAGCCGCAGTTATTGTCGCAACCGCAGTTGTTAGCTGTGTTAGTGCCGCCGCAACCGCCGCAGCAGAAGAGGATGAGGATAAGAATGATTATCCAAGAGCAATTGTTACCACCAAAGTTACACATTTATGAAAACCTCCTTTTCTGTTTTCATCACATACTATGCAAAGTAATGCAGGTGTGTTACAATAAAATTTAAAATAGTTTATATTACTTGATATCACTGATTTGTTGTGTTATAATTATGTGTCAAATATTGGATTTAAAATGTGGTGAACTGGAATGAGTTATAAACAAAATCTTCATACTCATAGTACATATTGTGACGGTAAGGATACTGCTCGCGAGATGATAGAGACTGCTCTTTCAAAGGGCTTTGATTCTATTGGATTCTCTGGGCATTCTTATACAAGCTTTGCTTTGCAGTACTGTATGTCCTTAGAGGGAACTCAGGAGTATATAAAAGAAATTAATCAGCTTAAAAAAGAGTTTGAGGATAAAATTAAAATTTATTGCGGTATTGAGCTTGAGATGTATTCAAAGGTAGACGTTTCGCCATATGATTATGTGATAGGCTCGGTGCATTATTTTGATATAGATGGTGAAATTGTTGGCTTTGATCGTTCGCAGGAGGAGGTCGAAAGGGTTATAAATACCTATTTTGGTGGAGACGGTATGGCTTATGCCAAGGAATATTATAAATCTTTGACTCTTTTGCCGCAGTGTGGTGATATCGATATTATAGGCCATTTTGACCTTATAAATAAACACTGCGAAAATGCGAATTTTTTCGATATTGAATCTAAAGAATATTTAGGCTATGCCTTTGAAGCGGCGAGCACACTTGCAGGGAAGATACCTTTCTTTGAGGTGAATACAGGCGCTATTTCACGAGGCTACAGGACAACACCTTATCCAACTGTTTCTATTTTAAAAGAGCTTAAAAGGCTGGGCTTTGGGGCAGTTATCTCGTCTGACTGCCATAACAGGGAGCATCTTGATTGCAATTATGCACAGGCGGCAGAGCTTTTAAAGCATTGCGGCTTTAAGGAAAGATATGTATTGACGGATAGCGGCTTTAAGGCTGTTGTGATTTAAGGGGGACTCATTTTGAACTTTGTTGCAGTTTTTATGACTGTTTTCGCAATGCTTGGAGCTTTAGACCGTATATTCGGCAACCGTTTTGGGATAGGAAAGGAATTTGAAAAAGGGTTCTATCTTTTTGGCAATATGGCAATGAGTATGATGGGTATGATTATTCTATCGCCTCTCATAGCCGATTGGTTGGCTCCGATTTTCGAATTCACTTACAATGTTTTACATATAGATGCATCCATTATTCCTGCATCCCTTTTTGCTAATGATATGGGTGGAGCTCCGCTTGCGGTTGAAGTTGCTCAAAACGAAAAAGTGGGCTTATTTAATGCGTTGGTAGTATCTTCAATGATGGGTTGCACAATTTCTTTTACAATACCCTACGCATTAAGTGCTGTCGACAAAGAGCATCATAAGGAGATGCTTATAGGCTTCCTTTGCGGAATAACCACCATTCCTATCGGATGCCTCTTTGCAGGACTTGTCGCTAAGATATCTATCGGCGCATTGCTTATGAATTTATTGCCGCTTGCAGTATTTTCGGGACTAATCGCGGCGGGACTTTTGCTTTGCCCGATGGTATGCGTTAAGATTTTTAGCGTGTTTGGTACATTTATGAAAATTTTGATAACTATAGGCTTAGCGCTGGGAATTTTAAAATTCCTTACAGGTGTCGAAATATTCAAAAATCTTGAGACGCTGGAAGCAGCGGCGGATGTTTGTGTCAATGCTTGCACAGTTATGAGCGGTGCGTTTCCGTTTTTGTTTATTATCTCAAAGTTGCTTTCAAAACCGATTATGAAGTTAGGCAATAAACTTAATATTAATGAAACTTCTGCAATGGGATTTGTTTCATCCTTGGCAACTAGTGTCACCACCTATGAAATGATGGGGAAGATGGATAAAAAGGGTATAGTTTTAAACTCGGCATTTGCGATTTCTGCCGCATTCACTTTTGCAGGACATCTTGCTTTTACCTTGGCTTTCGATGCGGCTTATATTTTTCCGATGATTATCGGAAAGCTCGCAGCAGGTATATTAGCAGTTTTGCTTGCGATTATAATTCAAAAAAGAATAGCCGAATAAGAAAAATCCGCGAAGATAATCTTCGCGGATTTTTTTATAACAGCGTTATTATTTATTATTTTTCTTAAGCTCTGCAAGGATATCTGCAAGCAGTTGCTCTGAGGTGGGAGCAGGGGGAGCTTCGGGGGCGGGTTCTTCTTCTATTTTCTTTAAAAGCTTTGCTTCTGCAATTTCTTTTGCTTTTGCAAAAACCTTTATCATAATGAAAATAATTAATGCAATAAGAACAAAATCAATTATAGTTGAAAGTAATGAGCCAAAACCGATAACAACACCTGGGGTAACTACCGTACCTGCGGCGTCCTTAACCTCTTCAACCAAAACGAGGTTAAGCTGGGTCATATCAAAATCACCGATTATCCAACCAAGGAAAGGCATAAACACATCATTTACGAGGCTGGTAGTGATTTTACCGAATGAGGTCGCAATGATAACACCGATAGCCATATCGAGCACATTGCCGCGCATAATAAATTCTTTAAATTCCGTAATAAAACCTTTTTTATCCTTCTTTGCCATTTTAAAATCCCCTTTATTTTAAATTTTAATTTTCGCTGTAAATAACTGTAAGGTCAGGATGCAACTGCAAAATAGATGCAGGAACAAGCGGGGTGATAGGACCGAAAAATGCCTTTTCAAGTATTTCCTTTTTGTTTGCACCGTTAGCAATAAGGAGAACCTTTTTTGCTTGCATAATGCCTTCCATACCCATAGTGATTGCCTTTTTCGGAACATCGTCTTCACTTTCAAAGAAACGGGCATTAGCCTTAATTGTCGATTCGTCAAGGCTTACGACATGGGTTTCCTTAGTGAAAAATTCGTCAGGCTCATTAAAACCAATGTGACCGTCAAGTCCAATACCAAGCAACTGCAAATCAATACCGCCGAAAACTTTTATCCTTTCGTCGTATTCCTTGCACTCGGCATCGGTATCAGCTGCGCAACCGTTTGGAACAAAGGTTTTAGCCTTATCAATATTAACAAAGTTAAAAAGATTATTGTTCATAAAATAGCGGTAGCTCTGGTCATTAGAACCGTCAAGACCTACATATTCATCAAGGTTGATTGATGTAACCTCAGAAAAGTCAAGGTCGCCGTTATTATAGCTTTCAATAAGATTTTTATATGTACCGATAGGGGAGGAGCCTGTTGCAAGACCAAGAACACAGTCGGGCTTTGAAATTATCTGCGCCGAGATTATGTTAGCGGCCTTGCGGCTTAATTTATCATAAGAATCAACAGTTATAAATTTCATAATTTCACCTTAAATTCCTTCATATTTTCCGTCAGCTACCATTTTGCCGATAGCGTCAACAACCTGCTGCTTATCTTCCTTATAGGTAACTCCGTACCATTTGTCCTCGGCAATCAAAACCTTAACGCTTTTAGTACCGTTTTCTATAAGCTCTGATACAACAGAGGGTAAATAATATTCGGATTTCGGAACATTGATTTTTTCATCAAGGAATTTATTGAATCCGGTCTGGATATAACCGAAAATATCGGTATTAAAGCCCCAAAGGTTCATTGAAACAACCGTGTCGGGTTCGAGCGCTGTCCAGGTAGCACCGTCATCCTCGGTGAATTTGCAGTCGGCAATCTTTGTTCTCTCGGTAACGGTTTTAAGTATACCGTTTTCTGTTTCGCAAATACCTCTCGCAACAGTACCGTTTTCTGTCAGAGTATTAACAAGGCGGAAGCCTACCATACAGTAGTTTTGAGGGTCGGATTTAAGGTATTCTGCAATTTCTTTAAATGCGTTTTTACCGTAATAATCATCCGCATTAACAACTGCAAAAGGCTCTTTCACAACATCTTTACAGCAGAGAATAGCGTGTGCCGTACCCCAAGGCTTTTCTCTGTCAGCAGGGCAGGTATAGCCCTCAGGCAGAGCATCTATTTCCTGAAAAACATACTCAACCTTAACCTTTTTTGCAATTCTCTTGCCAACCATTTCCTTAAAGTCGGCTTCGATTGCGTGCTTAATAACGAATACCACCTTTGTGAATCCTGCTTTGATAGCATCGTAAACTGAAAAATCGAGTATAACCTCTCCGTTAGGGCCGATAGGCTCCATTTGCTTAAGTCCGCCAAACCGGCTGCCCATTCCGGCTGCCATAACAACTAAAGTAATATCCTTTGACATAAGTTTCTATCCTTTACAATATTGTTTTACAATTGCTTTCATCTCGTCCCAATGCGCTTCCATATCAGCAACTAATTTTAGCTGAGTACGGCAACGAACAAGGTTGTGATCCAAATATGCTGTCTTGAAGTAGGTATCGCCCTCTAAATAGTCAGCAAGGAAACGCATACCACATTCAATAGTCATCATCTTAGCGCCTTCGGGAAGAAGCATTATTTCTTCGTCAGGAAGTTCTCCGCCGCAGCCCTCTATAAAGCCCTTGGTATATGCGGCAAACATATCAAGGTCAATATTAACCTTTGATACATCCTTTTCATCTTCAGCTGCAGTATTAGCTCCAAAACGGATAGCGTCGCCGAAATCAGTTACAGAGAATCCTGGCATAATGGTATCAAGGTCGATAACGCAAAGTGCAGTACGGGTAGTAGCATCGAGCATAACATTATTTGACTTTGTATCGTTATGACTTACTCGAAGCGGTAATTTACCTGCTTTATAGCTGTCTGTAAGAACGCTGTAGAAATCAGCACGGTCTTTTATAAACTGAATTTCTTCCTGCACATTTGCCGCTCTTTTGATTTTATCCTCGTTTACAGCGTTAAGGAAGTTTTCGTAACGCTTAGGAGTATTATGGAAATCGGGGATGGTTTCGTAAAGAGTATCAGCAGGGAAATCGTTGAGCATCTTCTGGAATTTTCCAAATGCTATTGCGCACTGGTAAAAATCCTCGGTGCTTTCAGGACGGTCAAGGCAAATGGAATCTGTAACAAAATCGTACATTCTCCAATAATAGCCGTCCTTATCCTTATAATGAGTAGTGCCTGTGTAGGTGCGAACCAGAGTCAACACCTCGCGCGGGTCCTCTGCAATATCGCGCAGATAATCGGTCACTTTTTCAATATTTTTGAGCACCTGCTCAGGCTTTTTAAAAACATTTGAGTTTACAGCCTGCAATATGTACTTGTGCTCATTTTGGTCGTCATCAACTGTGATTACCATAAAGGTATCGTTAATGTGACCGTTGCCATAGGGAATAACGCCTCTAGTATTGCCGCATAGATCAAAATTCTTAATGGCATTTGATATCTGTTCCAAGTTTGCTTTCCTCATTTCTTGAAACCGCCTTTCTGAAAAATTAAATATTACAAAAATATAATATACTTTTTTCTTGACAGTTTCTATAAAAAATAGTAGTATTGTTAGTATAATTGAGTAATTTACTTAATTATACTACCATAAAGTAGGGGAAGATATGCGAGAAATAGTTGATATTAATTCTATACTAAGAGATTTTTACAATATATCGGGAACCAGAATTTCGATTCACGATATAGAGTGCAATGAGATATATTCTTATCCAAAAGAACCTGCCTTGTTTTGCCGATGTTTGCAGGAAAAAAGCGAGATATTAAAGGACTGCCGCAATAATGACCGTCTTGCATTTTCGAAGGTTAAAAATACCGGGGAGGTTTATGTCTACAAATGCCGAAGAGGCCTTTTTGAGGCTGTTGCGCCTCTTTATCATTACGGGGTTCTTTCGGGATATCTGATGCTAGGGCAGATAAGGGAAGATACTCCCGATTCTGCAAATATGATATTGCAAAAAGCAAAGGAAATATTGGGAGATAATGCCGAAGCGGTAAAGCTTGCCGAAACGGTCAAAGCAGTTGACCGCCAGACTCTCGATTCGTATATAAACATTATGACTGTGCTTGCAGAGTATATTACAGACACAGGAAGGGTTTTTGCCTATAACGAAAGACTTCCGTTGCTGATTAAAGAATATATAAATAAAAACTATGCTTCTCCCATAACCTTATCTATTTTATCACAAAAGTTCGGATGTTGCAATGCTACTTTAACAAAAAGTTTTAAAAAAGAGTATAATTTGTCTATTATGCAGTATCTTTGCAGTGTTCGTCTTAAAAAATCTGCTGAGATGTTGGTGAAAACGCGCAAATCGGTAAAGGAAATAGCTGCCCTTTGCGGATTTTACGATCAAAATTATTTTTCGAAAAATTTTACGAGGTATTACGGAGTTTCACCGACCTGCTATAGAGCAGAAAAAGAATAGTAGAATTAGACCTATAAAAAACTGCGACCGTTAAAAAACAGTCGCAGTTTTTATCTATTTAATCAGTTGCTGATTATTTAATTATAGATTCTCCGCTCATTTCAGCAGGCTGTTCTAAGCCGAGGAGCTTAATAATTGTCGGAGAGATATCGCAAAGCTTGCCACCCTCGCGAAGCTCGCAATCCTTTCCTATAACAGCGAAAGGAACGGGGTTTGTAGTGTGAGCGGTAAAGGGTGAGCCGTCAACATCAAGCATACGGTCTGCATTACCGTGGTCAGCGGTAAGAAGCATTATACCGCCCATTTTAAGGGTTGAATCCTGAACTCTGCCAACGCAGGTATCAACAGTCTCAACAGCCTTTACAGCCGCATCAAATATACCTGTATGACCTACCATATCGCAGTTAGCGAAATTGAGGATAACAACATCGTATTTTCCGCTCTCTATTGCCTCACAAACCTTATCACAAACCTCTACAGCGCTCATTTCGGGCTGTAAATCATAGGTAGCAACCTTTGGTGAGTTTACAAGGATTCTGTCTTCACCGTCAAACATAACCTCTCTGCCACCGTTGAAGAAGAAGGTTACATGAGCATACTTTTCGGTCTCTGCTATTCTAAGCTGAGTAAGACCTTTTTTAGCAAGGTATTCGCCGAGGGTGTTTTCTAAGGTCTGAGGCTTGAACGCAACCTCAACATTCGGCATTGATGCATCGTACTGAGTAAAGCAAACATAATAAACCTTTTGTCTGCCGCCGATACGCTCAAAGCCTGCAAAATCATCATCTACAAAGGTGCGGGTGATTTCTCTTGCTCTGTCGGGACGGAAATTGAAGAAGATAACGCTGTCGTTAGTTTTAATGCGCTCTGTACCTGAAACAACGGTAGGCAGAACAAATTCGTCGGTAATATGCTTACCTTCTTCGTCTATCTGAGTATAGGACTCTCTTACAGCGGCAGCAGCATCATCAGTCTGAACACCTTCGCCGTAAACCAAAGCGGCATAAGCCTTGCCGACTCTTTCCCAACGGTTGTCTCGGTCCATACCGTAAAATCTGCCCATAACAGTTGCGAGTTTTCCGCAACCGATTTCTGAAAGCTTAGCATTTAATTGGTCGATAAAGTCAGCCGCACTTGAGGGCGGAACATCACGACCGTCAAGTAAAGCGTGGATATAAACCTTTGAAAGACCGTTTTTCTTAGCTAATTCTACAAGAGCGTAAAGATGCTCGTTATGACTGTGAACACCGCCGTCGGAAAGAAGTCCCATAAGGTGAAGCGCACTGTCATTTTTCTTGCAATTTTCAACAGCATTCAAAAATGCTTCGTTAGTATAAAAATCGCCGTCTGCAATAGACTTTGTAATACGAGTAAGCTCCTGATATACAATTCTGCCGGCACCGATATTGGTGTGACCAACCTCGCTGTTACCCATCTGACCGTCAGGAAGACCTACATCCATACCCGAAGCACCAATCTCGGTTGTGGGGCATTCTTTGAAAATCTTATCAAGGCGGGGAGTAGAGGCAAAGTCGATAGCATTGCCGTTTTTCTCGGGGTTAAAGCCGAAACCGTCCATAATAGTTAAAACTATAGGTTTTTTCATTTTAAATCTCCTAAATTGTTTTTAAAAAAGGGCTGGATGTCAGCCCTTTTTATATTATTTGCTTGCAGCCTTTACGATTACTGAGAAATCTTCTGCTTTAAGGGAAGCGCCGCCGATAAGACCGCCGTCAACATTAACCTTTGCAACCAATTCGTCAGCATTCTTAGCGTTCATAGAACCGCCGTACTGGATGGTAACGGTTTCAGCAACATCCTTGCCGTAAACCTCTGCTATAGCTTCGCGAACATAGCCGTTACCCTCGTCAGCCTGCTCAGCAGTAGCAGTAACGCCTGTACCGATAGCCCAAACAGGCTCGTAAGCGATGATGATGTTCTTCAACTGCTCTTTAGAAACATTGGTAAGCGCCATCTTTGTCTGGTATTTAAGTAATGTTTCTGTATAGCCGAGTTCTCTCTGTTCTAAGGTTTCGCCTACGCAAACAATAGCGGTAAGACCTGCGTTTACAGCGGCAAGAGTGCGAAGGTTAACAGTCTGGTCGGTTTCGCCGAAGTACTGACGTCTTTCACTATGACCTATAACAACATATTTAACGCCTGATTCTACGAGCATCTGAGCGGAAATTTCGCCTGTATATGCACCGGAATCCTTGAAGTGTACATTTTCGGCACCGATTTCAATATTGGAGCCTTCTGCAGCTGCAACAGCGGCAGGGATATCAATAAAGGGAACGCAAAGTACAACCTTGCAGTCAGCACCTGCAACGAGGGGCTTCATTTCGTTGATGAGAGCGGTAGTCTCAGCGGGGGTTTTATTCATTTTCCAGTTACCTGCTATAACAGCAGCACGAGTAGCTTTATTCATTTTAATTTCTCCTTATTCACAAATGTAGGGAGCGCCGAATACGGCGTTCCCTGCAAATTATTTATTATTTATCGTTAAGAGCAGCAATTCCGGGAAGCTCTTTACCCTCGAGGAATTCAAGAGAAGCGCCGCCGCCGGTAGAGATATGAGTCATCTTATCGCCAAAGCCTAAGGTGTTAACAGCAGCTGCAGAGTCACCACCGCCGATTACAGTTACAGCATCGGTCTCGGCAAGGCTCTTAGCAACAGCTATGGTACCTTTTGCAAGGATGGGGTTTTCAAATACGCCCATAGGTCCGTTCCAAACAACGGTCTTAGCGTTCTTAACCTCTTCTGCATAAAGAGCAGCAGTCTTAGTGCCGATATCAAGGCTCATACAGTCAGCAGGAATCTTGTCAGCGTCAACAACTGTTATGTCAATTTCAGCATCGATAGGATCAGGGAAAGCCTTAGTGATGGTGCAGTCGATAGGAAGAAGAATCTTAACGCCCTTTTCCTCAGCCTTAGCCATCATTTCGCGGCAATAGTCAATTTTAGTCTCATCAATAAGAGATGTACCTACGCCATAACCCTTAGCTGCGAGGAAAGTATAAGCCATACCGCCGCCGATAATAAGGGTATCAGCCTTGGTAAGAAGATTTTCGATAACGGGGTGCTTGCTGTCGACCTTAGCACCGCCGAGGATGCAAACGAAGGGGCGAACAGGGGTCTCAACAGCTTCGCCTAAATACTTAAGCTCTTTGCCGATAAGATATCCTGCAACAGCTTCTTTTACATGAGAAACAACACCAACGGTTGAGCAGTGAGCTCTGTGAGCAGTACCGAAAGCATCGTTTACGAATATGTCAGCCAATGAACCGAGCTCAGCAGAGAAAGCCTCGCCGTTCTTGGTCTCTTCTGCACGGTAGCGGGTGTTTTCTAAAAGAACAACATCGCCGTCGTTCATAGCAGCAACAGCAGCCTTTGCATTTTCGCCTACAACATTATCATCAGCAGCGAAAACAACCTCTTTGCCGAGCTTTTCGGAAAGAGCCTTTGCAACAGGAGCTAATGAAAGCTCGGGCTTGGGTTCACCCTTCGGCTTGCCGAGGTGAGAGCAGAGGATAACCTTGCCACCGTCAGCAATAAGCTTCTTAATGGTGGGGAGAGCAGCGTTGATACGGTTTTCATCAGTAATTACGCCGTTCTTTAGCGGCACGTTGAAGTCACAACGTACAAGTACCTTTTGGCCTTTAACGTTAATGTCGTCAACAGTTTTCTTGTTGAGTGCGTTCATTGAAATACTTCCTTTCAAAAGTTTGTTAAAATTTTACCACTATTTATTTTACCACATTTTGCGGTTTTTTCAACATAAATTTTATATTTTCTTTGTAGAATTTAATCGGCATCTTCCCAGGTATAATTATGCAACTGTCCAAAATTCTCCAAAGCAGGGTAGTCCCACTGTCTTAAAACCTCGTAAACCGCAATTGCTACCGAGTTTGAAAGATTAAGGCTTCTGATTTCACCCTGCATTGGAATTCTGACGCATCTATCAGGATTTTTGAGTAATAATTCCTCTGGTAGCCCTTTAGTCTCCTTGCCGAAAAGCAGATAGCAGTTATCAGGGTATGCTATTCCGGAATGAGTATGTCTTGCTTTGGTGGTATAAAAGAAAAATTCACCTTGATTTTTCTCAAAGAACTCGTTTATATCCTTATAATAGGTTATATCAAGATACTGCCAGTAATCAAGACCAGCTCTTTTTAATTTTTTATCGTCAATATTAAAGCCCATAGGGCCCACAAGATGCAGTCTTGCCCCTGTTGCCGCACAGGTTCTTGCAACATTTCCCGTATTTTGCGGGATTTCGGGTTCGACCATTACTATGTTTATCTGCATTTTTATCACCGATATTATTATATTTCATAAAAAACACTTGTCAAGTAAAGTTTTTGTATATATAATAGGTGTATTATGAGTTTTGGAGATGCATTATGAAAAAATATGACGGTGTTTTAAAAAGAGTTAGAATACTTGAAGAGAAAAACGGTATTAAATATGCCAAGACCGACGGCAAGCTTTACGGTGCGTTAAAGGTGATTTACACTATAGCGGGTGTTTGGACTGTTTTAATGAATCTGTTTTTCATACTCGGCTTTTTGCTTCAGTATACGGGAACGAATTCAATGCCTCAGGCGCTCAATTATATCCTGATAGCAACTGTGGGTACAGTTCTGATTATTGCGGGTTATGTACTTACTTGCTGTAAAGTCTACCTTACAGGCGGAATAATAAGTGTTTTGGCGGAAATATTGCTTATTCCGTTTTTTGGCTCGATTTTGATGGATAGTTTAGGATTTTTAGGCTTTAAGATTTCATTTTATTGGCGTCATTTTGCACCGCTTTTCTTAATGCTGATATTTATGGTATGGATGACGGTTATTGCCGTAAAAGCAAGAACTAAAGCAAACCGTATGTATAAAAAGGTTTGCGAAAATCTTTATAATATGTATAACATATCTGTTGCGAATGGTGATATTATTTCGGATGAGCAGTGGGACGAGTTTCTTGCAGACTATGACCCCGATGAATATAAAAGACAGTTTAAAAAGCAAGAAGAATCGGCCGAATAGTTATGAAGGACGATTTTTCTTTAAACATAATAGCGCGTATCAGGACCGATTTCCCAACAAAGTTCGGTATTCCGCGCCAAAGCGGATTAGTACCAAGCCTTAAAGCAAGAATCGTTTTCGAGCCTGAGTACCGAGACGCTTCTGCTTTAAAGGGATTGGACGGCTATTCTCATCTTTGGCTTATATGGAAATTTTCCGAATCGGTTTGCGATAGTTTTCAGCCTACTGTCCGCCCGCCTAGGCTCGGAGGTAATAAAAGGGTAGGAGTTTTTGCTACCCGTTCGCCTTTTAGACCTAATCCAATAGGGCTTTCCTCGGTTAAAATTGAGAAAATAATCGAAAATACACCCGATGGCTCGGTTATTGAGGTTTCGGGAGCGGATTTACTCGATAATACACCTATATATGATATAAAACCGTATATTCCTTATACCGATTCCCACCCTGAAGCAAAGGGCGGATTTTCAGCAGAGGTTTATTCAAACGATATTGAGGTTTTTATACCGCAAAGCATCGAAAAAGAAATACCGGACGGGGTTTTAGAGCCTTTGAAGGATATTTTGTCAAACGACCCCAGACCTGCTTATCAGACCGACGGCAGAGTTTACTCTTTTGAATTTTCAAATTATCAAATCAAATTCAAGGTAGAAGGAAAAATTTTGCAGGTTTTGTCGATTAAAAAAATATAAAGTGTCGAATTTTAAAGATTCGGCGCTTTATTTTTTTGCGTTTTTTTATTGGTATTTGTCAAAAAATATCGGCTTTTAAATAAAGGTGAAAAAACAGTTGGGAAAAAGGTGCAGATATTTGTCAAAAACAGAATAAAAATTTAGAAAAATACAAGGTTTTATAAGGTTTTAACTTGTTTTGTCACAATCCTTGCCTTTTGTATAATGCGGTGGTAATATGTGGAAAAATCGTTTTAGGAGGTACTTTTTATGGAAAAGAAATTAAAAATCGTTATTGCTGACGATTCACAGGATTTGGGGCAGAATTGTGCCAAAGCGTTGAGAGGCTACGGTATGGATGTCGTACTTTGTTCGAAGAGCGGAACTGAGCTGTTAAAGGCGGTAAAAAAGGACAAGCCTCAGGTGGTTTTAGCAGATGTGTTTATGCCCGACCTTGATATACTAGGTGTACTTAAGGAAATAGCTGATTTAGATAAAAAGGATAAGCCTATGGTTATGGCAATGTCGAGCTTCGATAACCAAAGATTTGAAAAAGAGGTTTTGGATGCCGGAGCTGATTATTATTTTTTAAAGCCCTTTGATATCGATACTATGGCTCAGCGTATAATTCAGCTTTCAAATTGGAAGAATGAGGAAAAACCGCTTGTACTTAAGGATAACGTTGTAACCGACCCTGAGCTTCAGCTTATGGTGACTGAAATTATCCATCAGATAGGTGTTCCTGCTCATATAAAGGGATATCACTATTTAAGAGAAGCGATTATTCTTTCTGTAAAAAACAGCGACATCGTAAACTCTGTAACGAAATTGCTTTATCCTACCGTTGCCAAAAGCTATACTACAACTGCATCCCGAGTTGAGCGTGCTATCCGTCATGCAATAGAGGTAGCATGGGACAGGGGAGATATAGATGTACTTAATTCATATTTCGGTTATACTATCCAAAATGACAGAGGCAAGCCGACAAACAGTGAGTTTATTGCTATGATAAGCGATAAATTGAGACTTAAACTAAAAATAGGGTAATGGATTATTCGTGTTTGCTTAAACTCACTTGACAAAATAAGTATATCAATGTAAAATCAATGAGTAGTGCAATGCTGCACTACTCATTTTTTGTTTTGAGGTGAAACCTTTGAATCGACGGTATTATTTTGGGATAGCGTCGGTGCTGGTTTTAGTTTGCTTAGTATGCATTTTCGGGCTTTTTGCCAATGCATTAAATATTATATCAATTGGAAATTTAGTTGAAAATATTTCAGCAGTGCTGTTGATTATCTGCGGATATGCAGCTGTATTTTTTTGCGGATTAGGGCTAAACGATAGTATAAAAGCGCAAAAAATTGTAAGAATCAGCCTTTGGACGCTGTTTTTTCTTTATGCTGTAATGCTGGTGGATTTTACGCTTATCAGCGATGCTTACGGTAGAAATATCCTCAATATTTTTAATTGGAATTTTAATGATTGGAGCAAGCATTTAACAGAAAGCACCAACTTTATCCCTTTTGCAACGGTAAGGCTTTTTATTAATGGATATAAAAATCATAATCTTTCTTTAACGGATACTTTGATTAATTTATTGGGAAATCTTTTGATTTTTATGCCTTTTACATTTTTTGTAAGTATCTTTAAAAAGCGCAAAATCAGATGGATAAGTATGCTGTTTGTTTTATTGGCGGCAATAGCCTTAATCGAGGTTTTGCAGTTGATTTTTATGATTGGCGCCTGCGATATAGACGACCTGATTTTGAATCTTGGCGGCGCAATGATGTTTTATTTGTTTATATGTAAGCCGAAGGTATCAAGAATAATTTCTTGGCTTACATTTGGAGTGTGGAAAATAAATGATAAAGAAAATTAATATCCATTTTCTGCTGGTATTGCTTGCCGCAACTCTTTGGGGAACTGCGGGACTTTTTGTCCGTACAGCCGAAAAAACCGATTTATCCCAGATGGATTTGGTTTTCTGGCGTGCTGTAATGACTTCGGTTATATTAGCAGTAATAATATCATTTAAGGATATAAAGCTCTTTAAAATAAAGCTGAGGGATGCCTGGCTCTTTATATGCGGCGGTTTATTTAGCATAATTCTTTTTAATTTTTCTTATTATACCACCATGTCGCTTACATCACTTTCAGTAGCGGCGGTGCTTTTGTATACAGCTCCGTTTTTTGTTATGATAATTTCGCTTGTTTTGTTTGGCGAAAAGCTGACCTGGAGTAAAGGTCTGGCGCTTACCTGTGCCTTTATCGGTTGTTGCTTTGTGTCAGGATTGTTTAGTTCTACTCAGCGAATAAGCGGGAAGGCGCTGTTTTTCGGTCTGCTTACAGGCTTTGGATATGCGCTTTATACCGTATTTGGTGAGTTGCTCATAAAAAGAGGCTACAAAACCCTTACAATTACATTTTATATTTTCCTAACAGCGGCATTTTTTAGCCTATTTTTGGTAGATGTAAAGTCTACTGTTGTATACACTTTCAGTAATCCGATAGCTCTTTTGACAGTATTTTTAATGGCTCTGTTTAATACGGTTTTACCGTATATTTTATATACTGCGGGTCTTATAGGTGTTTCGCCTGCGGTAGCACCGATTATTGCAACGGTGGAGCCTGTTGTTGCAACGGTTGTAGGAATTGCGGTATTCAGCGAGCCGCTAAGCTTTGAGGGATTTGTTGGTATTGTATTGGTGCTTGCATCTGTAGCAATGCTTAATATTAAGCCGATAAGAGTCGGAGCTAATGCAAAGATAAACCTTATGCTTGCGATTACAGGCAAGAGGGAAGACGGATACCACTTTATAGATACTGTTATGCAATCTGTAACATTGAGCGATGTTGTCAGAGTGAAAAGAGCGAAGAAAATTACTGTTTTATGTAGTAATAAGAAGCTTAAGGGCGAGGTTAATATCGCTTATACTGCGGCAAAGTGTTTTTTTGAATATACCGGTATTAAAAAAGGTGCTTTCATATATATCACAAAGAAAATCCCCGAAGCGGCGGGTCTTGGCGGCGGAAGTGCAGATGCGGCGGCGGTTTTGGTTGCTCTTGATAAGCTTTACGAAGCTAAGCTTACTACCAAAGAGCTTGAAGCTTTAGCTATAAAAATCGGAGCAGATGTACCCTTCTTTATAAGAGGCGGAACAGTCAGGGCAGAGGGTATCGGCGAAATTTTAACCGATGTTTCTCCTCTTAAGACAGGTTATATTGTTCTTGCTAAGGTTGGAACTAAACCGTCAACAGCTAATATGTATAAAAGACTTGATGAGCTTGAATATGAAGCTCCTAATGCTAATACTCTTATAAAAGCTATTGAAAATAATGACGAGGATGCTTTTTGCAATGCATTTGGCAATTCCTTTGAAACGGTTTGGCAAAACAACGATTTAAAAAATAAATTTACAGAGCTTGGAGCAAAAGGAGTTTGCCTTTCAGGTAGCGGACCTACCTATTTTGCTTATTTTGATGATAAGAAAAAAGCAAAGGCGGCAGTTAAGGCTCTTAAAAAGCAAAAAATCCTTTGTTTTTTAACAAAACCCTGCGAAAAAGCTATTTTTTATGTATAAAAATTAAGTTTATAGTTAATATTCCCTTTGAAAACTTTCAAAGGGGATATTTTTAATGATAAAGAAAATTTTTTCGAAAAAAGCTTTTCATTTAGCGCTCATTTTCGGGCTTATAAGTGCGGTATTATTATCATTTGCTGATTTTAATACTGCTTGCGATGATTTGCGGGAAAATGTTTTGCGATTACATATAGTCGCAAACTCGGATTCACCAGACGATCAGGAAATAAAGCTTAAAGTACGAGATGAAATACTGAATGAAAGTCATAAGTTTTTTAAAAATTGCGATAATATTGAAGATGCGGTAGTGTCTGTGAGCGGTGCTTGCTCGCAAATCGAAGAAATCGCAAATAAGGTATTAGAGCAAAACGGGTTTGATTATATTGCCAAGGCCGAAATCGGAGATTGCTATTTTGAGACCAGAGAATATGATGATTTTACTTTGCCTGCAGGGGAATATAATTCGCTTATGATAACTCTTGGCAAGGCGGACGGTAAAAACTGGTGGTGTGTGATTTTTCCGCAGGTATGTATTCCTGCGGCAACTAGCACTTCGCTATATGATACAACCGATGAAAATTCCGCACAGATTGCTTACGGAAAAAGCAAGTATCAAATGCGTTTTAAAGCGGTAGAAATATACGAAAATATAAAAAATTTATTTAAGTAAAAAAAATGCTTGCATTTTGGATTGAGTTGTGATATTATTCATATGTTATCTATCAGAAAGGAGTGACGACAATGAAAGAAGGTATTCATCCGCAGTATGAAAAGGTGACCGTTAAGTGCGCTTGCGGTGCGGAATTCGAGACACGCTCTACAAAGAAGGATATCCGTTTGGATATTTGCTCTAAATGTCATCCTTTCTTTACAGGAAAGCAGAAGTTGGTTGACACCGGCGGACGCGTTGACAGATTTAAGAAGCGTTTCAATATTGAAGAGTAATCTTTCACCTTTACCGCAGTCGCCTTTTGGGCGACTGCGATTTTTTTAGAAGAGGAGGGCTAATGTGAGCGAATATATTACTGTTTTGGGCGAGGCTCAGGCGGAATATGTTGAAAAAAGGTCGCGTTTTATTGCGACTGTAAGACATTGTGCTACCGAGGAAGAGGCAGTGAGCTTTATAAACGAAATGCGCTCAAAGTATTGGGATGCAAGGCATAATGTTTTTGCTTATTCGACAGGCAAGGGTGCTTTGTGCCGCTTTTCGGATGACGGTGAGCCTCACGGTACAGCAGGTAAGCCCATTCTCGATGTGATAAATGGCTCGGGTGTTACTGATTTGGCTATTGTAGTAACCAGATATTTCGGCGGTGTACTGCTTGGTACAGGCGGACTTGTAAGAGCGTATTCGAAATCCTCAAAGGATGCTTTGGAGACGGCCCGCAAGGCTAGAATGATACCTTGCACGGTCTTTGAAATAAAATGTGACTACACAGACCACTCTCGCCTTTTATCCCTACTTGAAAATTCGGGCGGATGCATTCAGGATACCGAGTTTTCAGATAAGGTGATGATAAGTTTTTATTTGCAGGACACCGATATTGAAGCGTTCAAGGATAAATTAAGAGAGACCTTTTCTGCAAGAATTGCGGCAAAAGAGGTGGAAAATAAGGTTTTACCCTATGAAATTTAAAAAATTTTCAAAAAAATAAAGGAAATTACAATATTTTGTCTAATATATAAAACAAAGGGGTGATACCTGTGAATGTCAGAGAAATGACCGAAAAGAATGAAAGGCTTATTTTGAGTGCTAATGCAATGCTTGCGGCTAATAGCAAGGGCAGAAAGGTTTATGAAGAAAAATGCGAGCTTCGTACCGAGTTTCAGCGAGACCGCGACCGTATTATACACAGTCGAGCATTCAGAAGACTAAAGCATAAAACACAGGTTTTTTTATCCCCCGAGTCCGACCATTACCGTACCCGCCTTACCCATACCTTAGAGGTGTCTCAAATAGCGAGAACGGTTGCAAGGGCACTGAGACTTAACGAGGACCTCACCGAGGCGATAGCTTTGGGGCACGATTTAGGTCATACCCCGTTTGGTCACGCAGGCGAGAGAGCGATTAACAATCTCGTTTCTTTTAATTTTGCTCATTATGAGCAGAGTGTCCGAGTTTGCGAAAAGCTCGAGAAAAACGGTAAAGGTCTTAATCTGACCTTTGAGGTTTTAAACGGAATAGACCGTCATACCTGCGGCGAGTGGTCAGAGAGTCTTGAAGGCAGAGTTGTGCGATTGGCGGATAGAATTGCATATATAAATCACGATATTAACGATGCCGTAAGAGCAGGGGTAATAAGTGAAGAAGATATCCCAAAAGAGATAACAGAGTATTTAGGCTCGGGCAAAAGTGCCAGAATAAATACCCTTGTTAATTCTATCGTTCAAAACAGCGGCAGTGAAATTATAATGGATGAAAAAACCGAGAAATACTATAATATGCTGCATGAATTTTTGTTTGAATCGGTATATAAAAATCCTGTAGCAAAATCTGAGGAAACCAAGGTGCTCGGCATTGTAGAGGGACTTTTTAGTTACTATATGAAGAATATAAATAAAATGTCCGAGGAATTTCTTGCGATTTGCGATAGCGAGGGCAAGGAGAGAGCGGTTGCAGATTATATAGCAGGTATGACCGACCATTATGCAACAACCGTTTTCGGTGATATTTATATTCCAAAAGCTTGGTCAATATAAATTGTTATTATTTAATTGGTAGCACTAAAGCTGCCTGACATAGCACACGCGGCTATGATAAAAAAGGAGGTGGGGATTATGGCAATACCTGAGGATATTATAAATGAAATTAAATATAGAAATGATATTGAGGCGACTATTTCGCAATATGTAAACCTCAAAAGGCGAGGTAAAAATCTTGTGGGTCTTTGCCCGTTCCATAGTGAAAAAACCCCATCTTTTACGGTTTATCCCGAATCGGCTTCGTTTTATTGCTTCGGTTGTGGAGCAGGCGGAGATGTTTTCACCTTTACGGGACTTATGGAGAATCTTGACTATATTGAATCGGTAAAACTCTTAGCCGAGCGTTCGGGAGTTGCTCTTCCGCAGGACGGTTATGACGATTCAATGCAGCGCCTTAAAAATACAGTTTATGATATAAACCGCGAAACGGCTAGATTTTTTCATAGTTATATGATGTCACCTGAGGGTAAATGGGCGCTTGATTATTTCTTGAACAGAGGCCTTTCTCTTTCGACTATTAAGCGATTCGGTCTGGGAGCGGCACCTGATAGCTGGGATAGCCTTATAAAGCACCTCAAAGGAAAAGGCTTTAGCATTGAAGATATGCTGACCGCTAATGTTATCGGTAAAAGCCAGCGCGGAACTTATTATGACCGATTTAGAAAAAGAGCGATGTTTCCTATAATTAATATAAGGGGAAATGTTGTAGGATTCAGCGGCAGAGCAATGCCGGGAGAGGACAAGCAGGGCGGTAAATATGTAAATACATCGGATACCCCTGTGTATAAAAAAAGCGAAAATCTTTTTGGTATAAATTATGCTAAAAACTATTGTGCCGACAGAATAATTCTGGTTGAGGGCAATATGGATGTTATATCTTTGCATCAGGCAGGCTTCAATAACACCGTAGCACCGCTAGGCACTTCTTTTACAAGCGAGCAGGTAAATCTTCTCGCAAGATATACAAAGGAAATTGTGCTGATGCTGGATGCCGATGCCGCAGGGCAAAAGGCGGTAAAGCGAGCCTCTGAATTGCTTGAAAATACCGGACTTTCGGTAAGGGTTGTAGTAATCCCAGACGGTAAGGACCCAGATGAATATATAAAGAAAAACGGTCCTGAGCGCTTTAAAGCATTGCTTGAGGGAGCGGTTAGCGATATTGAATATAAGCTACTCTTGGCGGCGCAGGATATAAATCTTGAAAGTGATGACGGAAGGCTTAAATATCTCTCGGCTGCTGCCGAGGTAATAGCGGCTGATGACGATGTTATGGCAAGAGATATTTATATCGGCAGGCTTTGTGAAAAATACGGAGTTTCCAGAACAGCTCTCACCACTAAGGTGGATGAAATTCGTCGCAAAAACAACCGATATAAACAAAAAAAGGAAATAAATGAAATAATAAAGCCAAGCTTTAATAAAAGCGATATAAATCCCGATAGGCGTATTTCACCAAAGGCTTGTGCCGCTGAGGAGACGCTTTTGGCAGTACTTCTTCAGCATCCCGATTTTTACGGTGATGCAAAGTGGGATTTGCCGCCAGAAAAAATGGTGACAGCTTTAAACCGCCGCATTTATGAGATTTTGATTGAAACTCTCGATAGCGGAAGAATGCTCGATATTTCAGTATTTGCTCCAAAGCTTTTACCGGCAGAGCTGGGATTTTTGGTATCTCTTCAAAACGGTGACAAGGCAGGACAGAATGCAAGAGTTGTATTAAAAGATTGTATAAAGGTAATATTAGAAGAAAATACTCTTCTTAACAGCTCTGCAAATAAGGATGCAACAGTCGAAGATTGGGCATCAAGCCTTAAAGATATTATTGCGAAAAAATCGAAAGGGAATTAAATATTATGGAAAAGAAAATTAAAGAACAGGATAAAAAAGTAAAGGCGGCTCAGGAATTGGAGACTGAGGAAGAAAGGGAACTCACTCTTGACGATATTGAGAATGCCCCCGAAGATCCGGACGAGCTTTTCTTAGAACCTCCTACATTGGAGCTTGATTTTGATGAAGAGCCTACCGATGATGAGCTAAAGCTCGAGGAAATGGATGTCGACAAGCTCACAGAGGAAGATATGTCCTTCGATAATATTTCGCTTGATGATCCGGTTAAGGTTTATTTGCGTGAGATAGGTAGAGTGCCGTTGCTTTCTTCTGACGAGGAAATTGAGCTTGCGGTAAAAATTGCTGAGGGCAATCAGTATGCAAAGCAAAGACTTACCGAGGCAAACCTGAGACTTGTTGTAAGTATTGCGAAGAAATATGTCGGCAGAGGTATGTATTTCCTTGACCTTATTCAGGAGGGAAATGTAGGTCTTATAAAGGCTGTTGATAAGTTTGACCATACCAAGGGCTTTAAATTTTCTACCTATGCTACTTGGTGGATAAGACAGGCTATAACCCGCGCTATTGCAGATCAGGCAAGAACTATCCGTATACCTGTTCATATGGTAGAAACTATTAATAGACTTAAAAAGGTGCAAAGCCAGCTCTTGCACGAAAACGGTTTTGAGCCGGGTGAGGAGCTTATCGCTGAAAAAATGGACCTCACGGTTGAAAGAGTAAGAGAGATTATGCGTGTGGCTCAGGAGCCTGTTTCTATGGAGACTCCTATCGGCCCTGAGGAGGATTCTCGACTTATGGATTTCATCAGAGACGAAGAGGCTTTAGCTCCTGATGAGGCGGCACTTAAAACTATAACAAACGAGGATATTGACGGTGTCCTGAAAACTCTTACACCAAGGGAAGAGGCTGTTATCAGACTGCGCTTTGGTCTTAAAGACGGCAGATGCCATACTCTTGAAGAGGTTGGCAGTGAGTTTAATGTTACCCGTGAGCGTATACGCCAGATTGAGGCAAAGGCTCTCAGAAAGCTTCGTCATCCTGTTCGTAGCAACAGATTTAAGGATAGATAATAGGGGAATATTTTAAATGGAATTTTCATATAAAACTAATGGAGTATGTTCCAGAAAGATAGTTATTGATGTTGAAGACGGTATCGTCCAGAAGGTGAGATTTGAGGGCGGCTGTAACGGAAACACCAAGGGAATAAGCGCTTTGGTTGAGGGAATGCCTGTAGATGAGGTAATAAAGCGTCTGGAAGGTATAAAATGCGGATTTAAAAGCACTTCCTGCCCTGACCAATTGGCTGCGGCTTTGCGCGAATTAGGAGAAAAGGCTCAGCAGGAATAAAAGTAGGTGATTTGATTGTATTCGGACAAGGATATCAAAATTGCGGGCGATAAGCCATCTTTGGATGTTAAGAAAAATTTAGAAAACCGAATAATTGAAACGGGTCTTGATAAATCGGCTGTTAAAAAGGCTCGTGAATGGGGAAAAGCGGTAGCTCTCATATATATAGAGGATGCAAAAAAATCCTCTGATGAAGAGGATGTTTACTATGAAATGCTTATTCAGCGCCGTATGCTGTTGTCTTTTACTGCGACGGTAGGCTTTGAGCAATTGAGCCCTGATGATACATTAAGCGGAATAGCTCAAAAAAGCTTTCTTGATACGGTGAAATCTGCCGATACTGAGCTTTACCGCACCTCTAGTGATACAGGGGCATTCTCGTTTTATTATCTTGCTTTTCGCCGAGGCAGTGAGATTGACCGCCGTATCGGACAGACCTTTGCAATGCTTTGCTCTCACGACGGTGACCCTATTTATCAGGAGCTTGGCGAAGCACTTTATTGTTGGTTTTTGTCTGCAGTGAAAAAATCCGCAAAGGAATGCGGAATAATAGAATAAGGTTTTTAAAGAAAAATCATAACAACTCCTTTGGATTCATAAAATCTATTATAGACGAATCCAAAGGAGTTTTTTTATGCCCAGTATTTATTTAAGTCCTTCAACTCAGGAGTTCAATCCTTATGAGGGCGGCGGTAATGAGGAATATTATATGAATCTTATAGCCGATGCGATGGAGCCTTATCTTGCGGCGAGTGGAATAAGCTTTACAAGAAATACCCCTGAAATGACTGCGGCAAGCTCGATTGCGGCTTCGAATCAGGGCAATTATGATTTCCATCTGGCTCTTCATTCTAATGCATCGGGCGGTGTTGCAGGGAATAGACGGGGAATAGAGGCTTATTATTATCCTCAGAGCGCTAGGGGAAAAAGGTTTGCTGAAATAGCGGTGCAAAATTTAGGTATGATTTACCCCTTGCCTGCAATGGTGAAAACTGTACCCACAACCACTCTCGGTGAGGTAAGGCGTACAAGAGCGCCGAGCGTACTGCTAGAAATAGGGTATCACGATAATGCTCTTGATGCAGAATGGATACGGAATAATATAGAACCAATAGCACAGGCGCTTGTTCGCTCTTTGACAGAGTATTTCGGAATACCGTTCAACTCACCTCAGCCTATTTTTGTCACCAATGTTACTACTAGAGGCTCGGCACTCAATGTGCGGTATACTCCGTCACTTTCAGGTACGGTAATAGGACAGATTCCAAACGGCGCTGAGGTTACGGTATATGCACAGGTGCCTAATTGGTCACTAGTTCAGTATAACGGTCTTATAGGTTATGTCAGCTCGAGGTATTTGCAATGAATTAATAATGAATAATTAATGTGTCGGCTTTGCCGACAATATATAGGTCGAGCCTTGCTCGACACCGAAATTTTTTATTCTTCATCATTCATTAAATGTTTATCGCAGATAAACATTAATTTATTGACAGCACTCAGGTAAACGGATATGTACAGAGAGGCTATGATAAAAAAGGCTTGATTTTCCGTTTGGGTTGTGATATTATATTTTAGGTTTAGGGGAGTAGCCGACGAAAGCTGAGTTTTCGTTGCAAATTGCGTCAATACGGGTAATTATATCCCGCTTTTGCATTAAACGGCAAGACCTTTACCGTGGGAAAGCACGGTAAAGGTCTTTTTTATTGCAAACGCAACAAGGCTCTTATCTCCTCAAAAAAGAAAATTAATATGAAAGGTTGAAACAAATGGAAATCCTAGAAAAGCTCTCTTTTTTGGTAGAGAATATTGCTAACCTTACCGATTGGCGTTATATTGTAATGTGGATAATCGGCGGTCTGCTTATATTCCTTGCCATCCGTTTTGACATGGAGCCTACATTGCTTTTACCAATGGGCTTCGGTACGATTCTCGTAAACATACCCCTTTCGGGTGCTATCGGGGAGCACGGTGCTCTCACAACCCTCTTTAACGCAGGTATCGCAAACGAACTTTTCCCGCTCATTCTGTTTATAGGTATCGGTGCTATGATAGACTTCGGCCCGTTGCTCTCAAACCCGAAGCTTATGATGTTTGGTGCGGCGGCGCAGTTTGGTATTTTCTTTACCCTTTGCGTAGCATCTATGTTCTTCGATATCAAGGAAGCTGCTTCTATAGGTATCATCGGTGCGGCAGACGGTCCTACTGCTATCGTAGTTGCAAACAAGCTTATCGGTGCAGACAGCACTATTACAGGAGCTATTATGGTTGCGGCATATTCTTATATGGCGCTTGTACCGATTATTCAGCCGCCTGTTATCAAACTTCTCACCACCAAAAAGGAACGCCTTATCCGTATGCCTTACTCACCCAAGAGCGTTTCTAAGCTTACAAAGATTCTTTTCCCCATTGTTATCACAATTATCGCAGGTGTTGTTGCGCCTGAATCAGTTTCGCTTATCGGTTTCCTTATGTTTGGTAACCTTATTCGCGAATGCGGTGTGCTTAACTCTCTTTCGGATACAGCGCAGAATGTACTTGCTAACCTTATTACCATATTCCTCGGTATCACAATTGCTTGCCAGATGGAAGCCAGCAAGTTCCTGCGTCCCTCAACTTTGCTTATTTTAGGTCTCGGTCTTTTCGCATTTATCTTTGATACTGCTTTCGGTGTTGTATTTGCGAAGTTTATCAATATCTTCCTTCCTAAGGATAAGAAGATTAATCCTATGATAGGCGCTGCAGGTATTTCTGCATTCCCGATGTCGGGACGAGTTGTTCATAAGATGGGACTTAAAGAGGACCCGCAGAACTTCCTTCTTATGCATTCTATCGGTGTAAATGTTTCAGGACAGATTGCATCGGTTATCGCAGGCGGACTTATTCTTGGATTCTTTATGTAGGAGGTATGGCTTTATGTTATTAAAAAGTTTCTTAGGCGGACTTATGGATTTCCATCCCGAATCCTTTATTGGCAGTCTTCAGTACCTCTTTGTTGGTATGATAAGTATTTTCATTGTTATCGGTGTTATTATTCTGGTAACTATGCTTCTTAATAAGATTTTTTCGGGAAAGAAGTAAAAAATTAACATTTTAGTTATTTACTAACAGGAAAAAATAAGTTATAATAGGCTTGAGCTTGTAGCTTAAGCCTATTTTTTATTATTTTGTGAGGTTTTTATGGAGCTTAATTCAAAGAATATGAAAAAGATAATTTTGCTTTTATTCTGCGGCGCTTTGATTTTTGCTGTTTTTCAGAATCTGGGCGGTGTCTTCGCTGTAATAGGCAGAATTTTATCATTCTTTTCGCCTGTTGTTACGGCGCTGTGTATTGCCTTTGTGCTTAATGTTTTGCTCGGGGCTTTGGAAAATAAGGTGTTTGCCTTTATGGCAAAAAGCCGTAAAAAATTTATAAATGCTTTGAGGCGTCCGCTCTGCCTTGTGCTGACATACCTGATTGCTTTTGGTATAATTGCCTTATTGATTCTTGTAATTATTCCTGATTTAGCAGATACGGTCGTTTATATAGCGGATAAGCTTCCTTCATTTGTTGTGCAGGTGAGGGATTGGGCAATTGGAGTTCTTGCAAACTTTAATATCACTCAGGACAGTCTGCCAGCATTGAAAATAGATTGGAATGCCGTTGCAAATAGTGTGAAAGAGTGGGTTACAGGCTCTTCAGGCAAGATTTTCGGTGATGCGGTGGATATTACCACATCGGTATTTTCAGGTGTTTTTGACGGACTTTTCAGTATAGTTATTTCGGTTTATATTCTTGCTCAGAAAGAGCGAATCGGTGCTTTTGTTAGAAGAGCTATTGATGCATTTATTCCTGAAAAAACCACCTCGCTTATCTATCATATTTCGGTGCAAACCAAGAATTTATTTTCTAGGTTTATAGGCGGTCAGCTGACAGAGGCTTTGATTTTAGGTACTCTTTGCTTTATTGGTATGAGTATATTCCGTTTCCCTAATGCGCTTATTATTTCGGTATTTATTTGTGTCACCTCGTTAGTGCCGATAGTCGGTGCGACAATAGGTGTTATTATCGGTTTTTTACTGATAGTTATTACCGACCCGTTAAAGGCAGTTTTCTTTGTTGTATTCTTTCTGGTGCTTCAGCAGATTGAGGGAAATCTTATTTACCCGAAGGTTGTGGGTAAAGCGGTTGGTCTTCCCGGTGTTATCGTTGTAAGCGCAGTGCTGGTAGGCGGAAATATAGGCGGAGTTCTCGGCGGACTTATAGCGGTGCCGACTTGTGCCGTAGCTTTCACCTTGTTCAAAGAAGCGGTTGAATATGCGCAAGCTAAAAAGCTTGAAAAAGAGGCTTTGCAGGAAGCAGAATAAAGTATAAAGAGAAAATCCGACCAATAGCTTAATGCTATAGGTCGGATTTTTTTATTACTTATTTATTGTTTTGATTTTTTCGATAACCTCAAGGGATGCTTTGTACATTTCCTCAGCACCCTTTTTTTCGTTTAGCAGAGTTTCACCGAGTATTCTGCAGGAAAGGGTGAGCCCCTCGGGTAAACTGCCGTATTCTTCGGTTTTGGTGGCTTCATAAAAATCTTCACCTAAGGCTAAAGGCTCGCCTACGAAGAAACTTCCGTCCTTGCAAATTGCATCAAAATACTTTATCGACTTAGGGTCTGTAATAAATAACATAGCCTTTTCGTCTGAAACCAGCATAGCCTGAAGCTTTGTGAGAACCGTATTTCTGTATTGAACATCTACGGAATTGTCGGATATACTGCAGTTGAGAACATTTACCTTGACATCGCCGTCGTCGTTTAAATCAGGCACAAATTTTTCGAAATAGTTTGAAGCACTTTCAAGCTGGAAATCGAGAACAGGGGTGTATGTAAAATAAACCACTTCCAAATCATATTTCGGTTTTGTTGCACATTGGGCGATAAGTACTGTCATAACAACTACTATAAATATAGTTGCTAGAGTATGCCATTTATAATGGAACCAAAAATTTTTGCGTTTCTCTGCGGCGGTTTTAGGAACAATAGCTATTTCGCTGGGCTTAGGCCCTGCATCTATCTCACCGCTTTGCATTTTTTTAAGCTTTAAAAATTCTTCTCGGGCTTTGCGTTGCTCAGCCAAAATTTCATTTTGATTTTTTTCTGCCATAATTTTTCACCTTTGATTTTTTAAGGATTTGAGCTTTTTAATTTTATCACAGAAAAATTTTTTATTCAACAGTTTTCACACTTAGTTTACAATTTTTTTAATGCTCGTATACAGTTTTGAATTTTAAACGCAGGCTGTCGCTTATAAGGGCAACAAATTCGCTGTTTGTAGGTTTGCCCCTGTCGCCCTGAAGCGCAAAGCTGAAATATTCGTTTAATACTTCTATGTTTCCTCTGTCGCAGGCAACCTCAATCGCATGGCGCATTGCTCTTTCAACTCGCATAGCTGTGGTTGAAAATTTACCGGCTACGGTAGGGTATAAAACCCCTGTGATAGCTTCGGAAATTTTTGGGTTTATGACACACAGCATAATAGCTTCTCTTAAATAATAAAAACCTCTTATGTTTGGCGGTATCCCAACTTTATGCAATATCTCGGTTGCGGCTATTTCAAGTCCGGTATCTAAAGAAGCGGTATCGGCTTTGAGTTTTTCCTTTTTCTGATATCTACAGCCTGATATCTGTAAAATTCTTTCTGCCATAGCTCTATGGTCGAAAGGCATCAGGAAATAATAGCTTATTCCACAGTCGAGTAGTTGCTTTTCTAATCTTTGATTATCAAAGTTGGACATCGCCATAATAAGAGGTTGTTTTTCTATTTTAGATTGTTCGAGTCTGCTTTTTACGCCGAGTATATCAAGATTAGGCATAAAAACATCTGCTAAGATAATATCAGGTCTTACTGCGAGAGTTTTGTTTAAAAGTGCCTGACCGTTCTTTTCACAGGCCACCGTTTGAATTCCGTAAGCCGCAAAGTCTTTTTGGTAATTTTTGAAAAATTGGTTGTTATCTTCGGTTACAACAACCTTTAATTGCTGCATCATTCTATTTATCTCCTCTGTTTTATTTTACCTAATTTTACCATTATTATACAAAAATTGCAAGTTCTAAAGTAAAAAACTCTAAAAATTACAGTTTATGACATAATTCTATGCTAAATTAGTCGAGATTGACATTTAACTTGTGTGATAAAGTAATTAAAAACACAATATATCACATCACAAATAAAAACAGAGATTACGCTATTTTAAGAAAATTGCCGCCTGAGTTTTTCTAAAGCAGATTTTTCTATACGCGAAACATAGCTTCTTGAGATTCCTAATTTTTTTGCAATTTCTCTTTGGGGAAGCTCTTTGTTGTCAGATAAACCATAGCGCATATCAATTATTTGCTTTTCTCTTTCGTCCAAAGTTCCCGAAAGTATCACGCGAAGTTTTTCTAGCTTAAGCTTTGTATCAAGCTCTTCGACTATATCTCTTTTATCTGCAATAATGTCGATAAGCGTCAGCGCATTACCGTCCTTATCGCTGTCGATAGGGTCGCTTATAAAAACATCCTGAGCGCTTTTTTTCTGCATACGGAAAAACATCAGGATTTCATTCGCTATAGTCACTCTGCGTCCTCAAATCGGCTCCTTTAAGAGATAAATCTTCATCTCCTGAAAGATAAACATTTATATTTTCACCGTCCCATTCAATTCTTTTAACAAAGATGCGAAGAGCGGCTCTTTTTTCTTCTAAACTCATTGTATCAAAGACACCTGCGAATGATGAAAGCATATTTTTAAGTGTATAAAAATCATCTTCTGTTATAATTCTGTCCTTTGATATTGCTTCAAGTTCTGAAATCTTTAATTTGATTTCTTCATTTTTAGTATGAAGTTCTGCAATTTGATTATTTATATAGGTGAGTGCCGTAGCATCGCTTTGCGCTAAAGCAGTTACAAGATTTTTAATTTGCTTTTCATTATCATCAAAGGTTTTATTTAGTGTTTCTATCTGCTTTTCGTATTCTTCGGCGTTTTCGCAAAGTTTTTTAGAGGCTTCGAGCAGGGAAGAGATAAACATATCACTGTCCTCGTCAAGCCTTTTTATTTCCT
>JAZQIP010000020.1:0-38484 GCA_045541175.1 Acutalibacteraceae bacterium | reverse complement strand
GGAAGCATAACCGAAACTATAATAGCGGGCACCCTGAAAGCGCCGTCTATAATAACACTTTTCAAAAAATCAGGCATATTAATCTTCGCTATTAACCACTCGAGTCCATTTTCAAGATACAAAAATCCCACTGACAATATCTCTGAAATATAGTTTGCACCCGAAATCGTAAGCCAAAGTATAAACAAAAGAAGCAACAGCATAGTCGGTATCCCTATTGCCTTGCTTGTTAGCATTTTATCTATACGGCGGTCAAAATTGCGCTTTTTATCACTTTTTTTTACTACATCTTTACAGATATGCTCCGCTGCAGATATTGGACTTGCAGAGACTATATATTCAAGTGCAGTCTTTCCGATATTTTCTGACTGCAACTGTCTTTGAGCTTTTTTTGCGGCGGCTTTTATTTCCGCATCATTTTTTATATCATAATTCGCAAAGGCTCCTGCTTTTCTGATGATTTCCGTATCCTCGCAGAGTATTTTAAGAGCTAGCCAACGGGCATTTATTTTGCCGTTCAGTTTTGGCGCGATTGTATTTGCCAATATATCTATTGCATCCTCAACAGGCTTTGGATACTGAATAAGGCAAGGCGCTGTGCTTTTATTTGCAGATACCTCATCTATAGCATCGCAAAGCGCAGATAGACTCTTTTTATCCCGCGCTACCGTACCTACAGCCTTTACTCCAAGCCTTTGACTCAAAGCATCAAGGTCAATGTCTATTCCCTTTCGCTTTGCTTCATCTAATAGGTTTACACATACCACAACATTCTCGGTTATTTCAGTTATACTAAGCACTAATGCCAGATTACGTTCAAGGCATGTAGCATCGCAAACTACAACACACAGCTTCCCACCGCCAAATGCTATAAAATCTCTTGCAATTTCCTCTTCGGGAGAACGGGGTGTCAGGGAATATGTACCCGGTATATCAACGAGAACATAAGAGCCCTTTTGGGTTTTAAAACGGCCCGTAGCACTCCCCACTGTTTTGCCAGCCCAGTTGCCTGTATGCTGATTCATGCCCGTAAGAGCATTAAATATCGTACTTTTTCCGACATTTGGATTCCCCGCTATACTTATCACGGTCGGCCTATCGGATTTAAGCTGCGCCAAAGCACCTTTGTCACAAGAGGTGTTCGTAAAACCCATTTATATCACTCCCTCACAATAATCTTTTCGCAGTCGCAAAGCCTTATTGCTATAACTGCTCCCCTGATAAGAAATGCCTTAGGGTCTCCTGCAGGACTTTTTCCTACGCACCGAACCTCGGTATTATCTATCAACCCTATATCCAAAAAACGCTTTCGCATATCGTTATCTGCAAGCACGCTATCTATAACACAGCTTTCATCAAGCTTTATCTCTTTTAAACTTTTCATACTACTCACCTTTATATATTATTCTAAAAACTTTAAACTGTGAGCATAAATGAAAATTAAAATACATATTATTTACAAAGAACTGTTCGGCTGAAAAGCCAAGGAGGAAAATTTATGACAAATGATAATATTTATAAGGATATTGCCGAGCGGACGGGCGGTGACATTTACATAGGCATTGTCGGCCCTGTGAGAACAGGAAAATCCACCTTTATCAAGCAGTTTATGGATAAGCTCGTAATCCCAAACATTTCGGCAGATTATCTCAAAGAGCGTGCTAATGATGAATTGCCGCAGTCTTCTTCTGGAAGAACTATTATGACTACTGAGCCGAAATTTGTTCCCGAAAAGGGAGCGCAGATAAATATCGACGAAAATTCTTCAATGAATGTGCGGCTTATCGACTGCGTAGGCTATATTGTACCAAGTGCTTTGGGTTATATTGAGGGAAACGAGCCAAGAATGGTAATGACTCCCTGGTACGAAGAACCGATCCCCTTTAATATGGCGGCAGAAATAGGGACTCGAAAGGTTATAAATGAGCATTCGACCATAGGTCTTGTTATAACCACAGACGGCAGTATAAGCGATATTCCGAGAGAAGAATATGCTGAAGCCGAAGAAAGGGTTATCGAAGAGCTTAAATCCATAGAAAAGCCATTTATCGTGCTGCTCAACTGTATGTATCCAAACTCTCCCGAGGCTTTAGCTACAGCAGAAGCCTTGAGCGAAAAATACGGTGTGCCTGTACTTCCTATAAACTGCCTTGAGATGACCGATGAGGATATAAAACAAATTCTTGCAAGAATTTTGTTTGAATTTCCGATTAAAGAGATAAATCTTTGTTTTCCAAAATGGATAAATTCTTTACCGATTGAGCATTGGCTGAGAGCTGACCTTAACCTCACAGTTAAAAATTCTGCAGAAGGTCTAAAGCATTTGCGCGAGCTTTCAGCTCTTGAGAAAGCTCTCAGCGATAACCAGAATATTGAAAGCTGTGAGATAAGCTCGATAAATCTCGGAACAGGCAGCGCAGAAATAGGGGTTGCAATAAATAATTCTCTGTTCTATAGGATTTTAAACGAGATTACCGACCTAGAAATTGACGATGACCAAGAGCTCATGGACACACTCAAAGAGCTGGCTCAAATGAGAAAGGAATACAGTCGTGTAAAAGGTGCTCTTGAAGAGGTCGAGGCTACAGGCTACGGCATTATTATGCCCGATATTGAAGAACTCAGCCTTGAAGAGCCTGAAATAGTAAAACAGGGCGGAAGATACGGTGTCAAGCTTAAAGCCTCTGCACCCTCGATTCATCTTATGAAAGCCGACATTACAACCGAGGTAAGCCCGATAGTAGGTAGTGAAAAGCAATCCGAAGACCTTGTTATGTATCTGCTGAGCGGCTTTGAAGAAGACCCGGTAAAAATCTGGGATTCCAATATTTTCGGCAAATCTCTGCACGACCTTGTAAACGAGGGACTCCACGCAAAGCTTGCACGAATGCCTGTTGATGCCAGAATGAGAATACAGGAAACGGTTGAAAGAGTAATCAATGAGGGCTGTAACGGTCTAGTTTGCATACTTTTATAACAAAAAAATTCCCAAGAGAAATCTTGGGAATTTTACTATTTATGATAGGTTGAGCCTTCATTTATTTTGAAAGCACGGTAAATCTGTTCCAAAAGCATAGCCCTGAAAAGCTGATGCGGAAAGGTCATCTGCGATAAAGAAAGTTTTATATCACTTTGATTTTTAACCGTATCGCTAAGTCCATACGAGCTACCGATTATAAAGGTTATATTCTGCCCTTGGTTACAAAAATCTGAAATTTTATCTGCAAAAGCCTCACTCGGCATTTCTTTTCCTTCGACACAAAGGGTTATTATTTTACTGCCTGCAGGCACCTTTTTTAAAATAAACCCGGCTTCTTTTTCGAGCGCCGCTTTAATCTCGGCATCGCTAGGCTTATCTGAAAGTCTTACAGGCTCTATCTCGCAAATTTCAAGAGCGCAATATCTCGAAAGCCGTTTTTTATACTCGCTAACTGCATCGGCAAGATATTTTTCTTTAAGCCTGCCTAAGGTCAATAATGTAAGCTTGATCAAATCACACTCACCCCGTTTTCCTTTGGCTTTGCAACACTCAGTATATAATCCTTGCCGTTTTGAGCGCCCAAATCCATAAGCGCCGCCTCAGCAGTTGCCTTTGCTATTAAGGGGGTATTATTCTTTTGGCTGAGATGCCCTAAAATAAACCGCCTTGTACCGCTTTGCAAGAGACTTTTAAGCTCAGCCGCACAGGCAACATTCGAAATATGTCCCCTATCCGACATTATTCTCACCTTTAAGTTTGGCGGATAAGGTCCTCTTTTGAGCATTTCAATATCGTGGTTTGACTCCATAAGCACAAGTTCGCAGCCCTTTAGTGCCGCCCTTACACTACCTGTAACGACCCCTAAATCTGTGCATACTGCCACCCTTTTGCCGTCAGGCAAAGTGAACACATATCCGCTCGAACCATCACAATCGTGACTTGTAGCAAATCGGTTTATAATGATTCCGTTTATATCGTATTCTTGCTCACCAATAGCAAAAACCTTTGTTTTCTCCGGAATTTTATCAAGGCTAGCCAATGCTTCAAGGGTTTTTTCGGAAGCTAAAAGACTGGCGTTAGTTCTTGATAAAAAGGTTTTTAGTCCCTTTATATGGTCGATATGCTCATGCGTTACAGCGATAGCAGAAATATCCTTGAAATCACCGCCCGCCTGCTCAATAGCGGCGCAAATACCCTTCATCGAAGCACCTGCATCAACAAGCAAAGAGCCATTTTCGGTTGCGATATATGTACAGTTTCCGGTCGAGCCGCTGAAAAGCGGACATATTCTTGACATCTTATACTCCTTTAAAATTCTTTTAAAAAAATTGTGACGGGGATTGCCCGTCACAAGATAAATTACGCTTGTTTTAAAACCGCAGTACCGTCTATTATCGGGACACGCTTTATATCCGCGCCGAGCCTTGCGAACTTCTCAACAACATTTTCATACCCGCGGTCTATATAGAAAATATCCTCTATTTCGGTTGTGCCCTCAGACATAAGCCCTGCAATTATCATTGCAGCACCGGCTCTCAAGTCCACTGCCTTGACAGGAGCAGAATTAAGCTCTTTTACGCCTGTTATAACAGCAACCTTACCGTCAACCTGAATATTAGCACCCATAAGAGTCAACTGGTCAACATAACGGAATCTACTGTCCCATACGCCCTCGGTGACAATGCTTGTCCCCTCAGCGATGGTAAGCACCGTTGCCATTTGCGGTTGCATATCGGTAGGAAATCCCGGATGCGGCATAGTTTTCACATTGCATTTTCGGGGTCTTTGATTCATCGTAACTCTGACTGATTCATCAAACTCAGTAATCTCAGCACCGGTTTCCCTGAGCTTTGCAATGATTGATTCGAGGTGCTTCGGTGTAACATTAGTAATCAGCACATCGCCCATTGTCGCAACAGCGGCCGCCATATATGTTCCCGCCTCTATCTGATCGGGGATTATGCTATAAGTTGTACCATTAAGCTTATCAACACCACGGATTTTTATGACACTTGTACCCGCACCCATAATATTAGCACCCATTGAATTAAGGAAATTCGCAAGGTCAACTATGTGGGGCTCACGGGCAGCGTTTTCAATAACAGTAAGACCCTTGGCTTTGGTAGCGGCGAGCATTATATTAATAGTCGCTCCAACAGAAACAACATCAAGATAAATTGATGCTCCGCGAAGCTCCTTGGCTCTGCCATCCACCATACCGTTTTCAATAGTCATTTCAGCGCCCAAAGCTTCAAAACCCTTTATATGCTGGTCAATAGGGCGCACACCGAAGTTGCATCCACCCGGAGGGGCAACCCTTGCGCGGTTGAGTCTGCCAAGCAATGCACCCAGAAAATAACTTGAAGCGCGCATATTTTCCGCCATCTGCTTTGAAACAACGAAGGAATTTATATGAGAAGGATCTATTACAACACTTGATTTATTTATAAGCCGTACCTCGGCGCCTAAAGCCTGCATAACCCTTAAAATTGCCGTTACATCGGAAATTTCGGGGAGGTTTTCAATAACACACGGTCCGTCCGCCAACATAACCGCCGGAAGAATTGCAACCGCCGCATTTTTTGCACCGCTTATTTTTACCTCTCCCTTAAGGGGTTTGCCGCCGTTTATAACAAACTTTTCCAAACCAGGCACTCCCGTCAAGATTTTCTTTAAATAGTATACCCAAAGTAAAAATTTTTAAATCATATACAACATATTATATTATGCCATATATTATGTATTTTGTCAATTTTAAAATTAATGAACATAAAAAACGGTTGGTTTCCCAACCGTTTTAAAACTAATTAATTTTTCCGTAGAGCGGAATATCGCTGTCGCGCTTAGGCTCGCGAGCAGGTGCCTCAACAGTATTCTTAACTGCAGGACGGCGAGAACCCGAACGGCGTCTGCCTTGATTTCTGCGGTCGTTGAATCTTGGAGGTCTTACCTCTGCACCCTCAACAGAAATTACCACTCTTCTGTTAGCCCCTTCGCCGAAGGAATTTGAAACAACACCCTCAATGGACTGCACAGCGGTATGAATAATTCTGCGCTCATAAGGATTCATAGGCTCTAAGGAACGGCTTTTGCCTGTTTTTAAAACCTGAGCCGAAATGCGGTTTGCAAGATTTACAAGAGTTTCCTCTCTCTTTTCACGGTAATTACCGATATTAAGAGAAATCTTATAATGTCCGCCGCCGTTATTAGCTGCAAGACCTGCAAGATACTGCAAAGCATCTAAAGTCTCGCCGCGTCTGCCGATAATAATGCTAAGGTCTTCACCGTCAAGAAGAATCAGTGAACCGTTTTCACGATTAGCAACTTTAATGCTGATTTCACCGCAATTTAGGCTTGAAAGCACGGTCTTGATATAAGCGATTGCCTTGCCTGCAGGGCTATTTGCATCTACTGCAGACTCATCAACAGGCTCGCTATATTCAGGAGCAGCCTTTTCTACAGGCTTTTCAACTACAGTCTCTTTTTTAACCTCAGGCTTCTTTTCAACCTGCTTTTTAGCATTGTTTTCTTTCTTGTTCTGATTTTCTTTTGCTTTTTTGGGTTGCTTTGCTTTTTTATCCTTAATTTCTATAAAAGCACGAACCTCTGCTTTACAGCCACCGAAGAGACCTAAAATCTTCTTCTTTGGCATTGCTACTACTTCAAACTGTATATCATCAAAGTCCGACGCATTAAGCTGAGCGATTGCATTTTCCTTAGCTTCCTCAATCGTTGCGCCGAAGCCTCTTGCTTCTTTAATCAAGAGAAAGTCCTCCTTTATTCCGCAGAGCCAAGCTTTGCTATCTGGCCTGCTTCGAAATCACACTGTTTATTAAGTTCCTTTGAACGCTCACGCGAAAGCATCTTGTGAGGTCCGTAAAAATTCTGAACACCAAGCTGAATAAATCCGCCTATAAGCGAAGAACATGCCCAATAGAAGGTAACACCGCCGGGAAGCGAGAAACCGATTACTAAAGAAATGAGGGGCATTGTAAGCATCATTCCTGCCATAGAGGGAGCCTCGGGATTTAATTTTTTCTGCATTTTCATTGAAAGCAGGCTAGAAAGAATCTGAGCCGCAAATGCAATTATAGGCATAAGCCAGATAATCTGAGCCTCGTGGAAGATATCAAAAGAGAATTTCGGTGTCTGAGTGAGGTCGATACCGAAAAGGCTGAAATCAACCATATCAAGCTTTGAAGCAATTTCGGGGAAATCAATAGCGCCCGATTTCACAGCCTCAACAATCGGAAGCTCGGATATATTTTTTGCTGCAACACCTGCAGCTTCTCTTGCCGCAGTTATAACCGAAGCATCAATATGCATAAGGTAGGTAAGAGGCTGCATAATGAGATAATAAATGCTCATCATCAGCACAAGGCGGAATATCATAGGCAGGCATCCGCCCGACATTGAAACGCCCTCTTCCTGATAAAGCTTTTGCATTTCCATGCTGTATTTCTGCTTATCGTCACCGCATTTTTCTTTGAGCACATCAAGCTTTGGTTTGATTCTTGTCTGCTGAACCGAAGATTTCTGACTCTTAATGCTAAGCGGGATAAGCACAATGTTGATAATCAAAGTAAAAATAAAAACTGCCGCGGCGAAATTACCGCCAAAAAAACCGGCGATGCTTTCAAGCAACCAACCGAGCGGCTTATTTATAAAATTAAATAAAGTATTCATTTATACGCCCATCCATTCCGATGAAAATCACCGATGGTTATTTTTGATTTTTTTACGCTTTTCGGGCACAGGGTCATATCCGCCTTTACACAGCGGATTGCACCTTAAAATACGCCAAAGGGCAAGCGCAGAGCCCTTGATTGCTCCGTGCGTCCCTATCGCCTCTATCGCATACTGCGAGCAGGAAGGAATAAATCGGCAACAGGGTATTTTGAGCGGTGAAATATTTTTCTGGTATAGCCTGATTAATTTGATCAATAACTTGCTCATTTTAAGACTCACACAAATTAGCATCTTTAAAAATCTTTAAAAATGCGGATTGCACCGTTGTACTCTTCACGGTCAAAATACGGGGTCTTGCTACTATAACGAAATCATAACCTGCACAAATTTCGGGCAGACAGCCTCTGAAAGCGGCGGTTACCAACCTTTTTGCACGGTTACGGTATACGGCACTTCCTAGTTTTTTACCCGCCGTAATCCCAAGTCTTATTTCCCCCGAACGGTTTTTCATAAAATACACAACGGCATACGGACAAACCACTGATTTTGCCCTATTGTATGCCCGCCTGAACTCATAGTTCTCTTTGATTTTTACAATTTTTTTCATTTCGGCTAATATGACAATAAAAACTAAAAGCCACTTATTTGTGGCTTTTAGTATGTCAGCTGCTTTCTACCTTTAGCTCTGCGGCGAGCAAGTACCTTGCGGCCGTTAGCGGTTGCCATTCTCTTTAAAAAGCCGTGTTCCTTTTTACGATGAAGCTTTTTCGGCTGATATGTTCTTTTCATCCTGAACCCTCCTTAACTAAACTTTAGCAGTATAAGTCACCTAGTGACATAACCTATCGATTATAGATTATACCCCAAACTAAGGTATTATGTCAATAAAAATTTTGTTTCAAGCCTATTTTTTTACAATTTGCCGCTCTTGATTTATTGTTTATGAGCGAATATAATGAAAATGAAAGGAAGTGCTTGCTTTGAATATAGCAATTATTACAGGCGCATCATCAGGGCTAGGCGAGAAATTCGTTTACGAAATAGATAAGGCGCGCAATAATATTGATGAAATATGGCTTATTGCCAGAAGAGAAGAAAAACTAAAAGAAATATCTGCCAAACTTTCAAAAAAGGCAAAAATCCTCCCCCTTGATATTACTGCCGAGGATTTTAAAGAAAAATATACAGCTCTTTTAAAGGAAAGCGGCGCCGATATCAAATTACTTATAAACAATGCCGGCTTTGGAAGACTCGAAGATTTCGATAAAATATCCCCAGAGGATAACTGCGCAATGGTGAGGCTCAACTGCGAAGCATTGACCCTTGTGACAGCACTTACTCTCCCCTTTATGAGTCAAAACAGCGAAATTATAAATTCCTGCTCGATAGCCTCCTTTGCTCCTAATACCAGAATGGCGGTTTATTCCTCGACAAAAGCTTATGTTATGAGCCTTTCAAGAGCGCTTCGAAGTGAGCTTAAAGACAGAAAAATAAACTGTCTTGCCTGCTGTCCAGGACCAATGGATACCGAATTTTTATCCCTTGCGGGAATAGAAAAAGGTACAAGCTTTACCTTTGATACTCTGCCGAGAGTAAGTCCCGAAATAATGGCAAGAAATTCGCTCAGAGCATCAAGCAAAAATAAATCAGTTTATACCTGCAGAGCTTTTTATAAATTCTACCGATTGCTTGCTAAAATCCTGCCCCACAGTCTTGTTATGAAGCTAGCAGGTACATAATTAATTCCGTTTAAATAATTTAAAAAGTCCCGAGTTTTTAAGCTCGGGACTTTTTAAAATCAATAGATTATTTAATTACTTTTGTTTCAATTTCCTCTACTGCAAGCTTGATAAATTCTTCTACAGGCATAGCACCAAGGTCGCCGTCCTCACCTCTTCTGCGAACAGAAACAGCATTGTTTTCAACCTCGCTGTCACCGATAATAAGCATATAAGGCACCTTCTGAAGTCTTGCTTCTCTTATCTTATAGCCTATCTTCTCGTTGCGGTCATCAAGCTCCACTCTCATACCTTTAGCTTCCATCTGCTTCTTGATATCATAAGCATAATCAAGATGTCTGTCCGCAATAGGAAGAATCTTAACCTGAGTAGGAGCAAGCCACATCGGGAATGCGCCTGCATACTTTTCGATAAGCAACGCAAGGGTTCTTTCATAGCAACCGATAGAGGTACGGTGAATAATATAAGGATTCTTTTTAACACCGTCTCTATCAACATATTCCATACCAAACTTTTCAGCAAGCATCTGGTCTATCTGGATAGTGATAAGAGTATCCTCTTTACCGTAAACATTCTTAATCTGTATATCAAGCTTCGGTCCGTAGAAAGCAGCCTCTCCTACACCCACTTTATAAGGGATTTCAAGGTGGTCGAGGATTTTGCCCATCATATCCTGAGCCTCGTTCCATTGCTCCTCAGTACCGATATATTTTTCTCTGTCATTAGGATCCCATTGAGAGAATCTATAAGAAACATCCTCATAAAGGCCTAAGGTTTTAAGCATAAAGATTGCAAGCTCAAGGCTTCCCTTGAATTCTTCTTCCAACTGCTCAGGAGTACAAATAAGGTGACCTTCCGAAATAGTAAACTGACGAACTCTGATAAGTCCATGCATCTCGCCTGATTCCTCATTACGGAAGAGGGTTGAGGTCTCGCCGTATCTTAAAGGCAAGTCTCTGTAAGAACGGGCACGGTTAAGATATGCCTGATACTGGAAAGGACAGGTCATAGGACGCAGGGCAAAGCATTCCTTTGTCTCATCCTGAGGGTCGCCGAGAACAAACATACCGTCAAGATAGTGGTCCCAGTGTCCCGAAATCTTATAAAGCTCTCTCTTTGCCATAAGAGGAGTCTTGGTTCTGAGCCAACCTCTTCTTTCTTCCTCATCCTCAACAAAACGCTGAAGAATCTGCAAAATCTTAGTACCCTTAGGAAGCATGATAGGAAGACCCTGACCTATATAATCTACAGTTGTAAAAATCTCAAGCTCACGGCCAAGCTTATTATGGTCACGCTTTTTAGCCTCTTCGAGCATTGTAAGATGAGCCTCTAACTCGCTGGCTTTCGGGAATGCAGTACCGTAAACACGGCATAGCATTTTCTTAGAAGAGTCGCCTCTCCAATAAGCGCCTGTTGCGGAGGTCAGTTTGAATGCCTTAACAGCACCTGTACTCATAAGGTGAGCGCCGGCGCAAAGGTCGGTAAAGTCTCCCTGAGAATAAAAGCTTATATCCTCGCCCTCAGGAATACCCTCTGCAAGCTCTACCTTATAAGGCTCGTTTTTCTCTTCAAAATACTTAATAGCCTCATCTCTCGGCATAGAAAATCTTTCGAGCTTTATATCCTCTTTAACAATTTTCTTCATCTCTGCCTCAATTTTTGCAAGGTCTTCGGGAGTAAAGCTAGTATCCACATCAAAATCATAATAAAAACCGTCGTCAACAGCAGGGCCTATCGCAAGCTTTGCATTGGGGAACAAGCGCTTTACAGCCTGCGCCAATATATGCGATGCAGTATGTCTGAAAGCCCAACGACCGTACTCATCCTCAAAAGTGAGGATTTCAAGAGCACAATCTTCATTAAGAACTGTTCTTAAATCTGCATTTTCGCCGTTTATTCTTACTGCACAAGCGGCTTTAGCAAGTCCCATACTGATTTCCTTTGCAACCTCATACGCTGTAATGCCGCTCTCAAACTCCTTTACAACATCGCCCTTTAAAGTAACCTTAATCATAAATTTACCTCCAAAAATTAAAAAACTCCGCCCCCAAGGTCATTTTTGACCATAGGGGCGAAGTACATCTCACTTCGCGGTTCCACCCTTTTTTATCATAGCCTCATTGTGCGCACCAATATTCTTATGTGCTACCAATATATACCAATATACATTTGATAAACCAAAAGCTATATCTCATTTCACCCTTTAACGGCGGCAACCGTCTGTGTTTTTTACCCACAGCACTCAAAGGCGGTCTCACTTTAATATCGCCTTAGCAGGCTTTCAGCCTATGACCTGCATTCTCTTAAAGGCTTTAAAAAAGCTACTGTCCTTCTCATCGCTTTTACAAAAAATATCATACAACCTCAAATCAAAATTGTCAAGCATTTTATCCGAAAAAATACCCTGCGCTAAAGTACCCTATAACCACAAGCGAAATAGCCGCCGCAGTATAAAGCATGGATTTAAAAAATATATTTAAAGACTTATTCTCTTTCATTAAAACACCTCATTTAGAGTTTTGCCTTAATGAAAAAGTTTTAAACATTATTAAGCAAACACAAATAATCCCAATCTGCCTAAAACGGCATAATTTGGGCGCTTTTCGGTTTGTCATCATTCGTAGGCGTTAGCCTTACGAACTCTTTCGCACCAAAAATCACTCGAAATTCTGATCGTTTTAGGTCGAAGAATTTTAAAGTGGATGATTTTTGGCTGTGCGAGGCACAAAACGCAGTTAATCCTAACGGATTAACGAGTATTTTAACAAAGCAAAGACGAAAATCACACCTTTAAAATCAGGTTTGGATTTTTTGTGTTTGCTTAAAGCTCTTTTATAAACTTGACATTTTCTTCCATTTTGTCTGAGAATACAAAACTGCCCGCAACTAAAACATTAGCCCCCGCTTTTACAGCAAGCGGAGCGGTTTCGGTGTTAATTCCGCCGTCAACCTCTAAATCAACCTTTAAGCCCTGACGCTCGCATTCGGCTTTTAAAGTGGTAAGCTTAGGCAAAGCAGACGGCATAAAGCTCTGTCCCCCAAAACCGGGTTCCACCGACATTACAAGCACCATATCGCAAAGGGGCAAAAACTCGAAAATCGCCTCAGGCGGTGTTTGGGGCTTTATAGTAAGACAGGTTTTACAGCCGAGCTCCTTTATTCTTTTAAGAGTCTCTGCTACATCACTGCCTGCCTCATAGTGAAATCCTAAAATATCAGCGACCGAAGCAAATTGCTCAATATACCTATGAGGTCTGTCAATCATAAGATGAACATCAAGCGGCACAGTCGAATGCCTTTTAATAGATTTTATTACAGGCTCACCAAACGAAATATTCGGAACAAAAATTCCGTCCATAACATCAAGATGCAGCATATCAATACCTGCCGCCTCTAAACGCTTGATATCCTCTTTAAGGGTCAAATAATCGGCTGATAATACCGACGGAGAAATTTTAACTGACAATATAATCACCTTTTAGTTTTTTCTTTAATTTTACCTTTTTTAATTATTTTTGTCAATATACTGCAGTTTTTATTGACATATCTAAAATTAAAAAATAAAATAAATATCATAGGAGTGATGAAATGGCTCTCACAAAAAAACCTAAATATATTCACGAGCCTACCGATTTACAATGCGGTCAGGCAGTCCTTGCAATGCTGAGCGATAAAACAGTTGATGAAATAATCAATCTTGTAGGCACAGACAGAGAAACCACCTTAAAGCAAATGCTTGAGGCATTATCCGCCTTAGATATAGAATATGAGGCGAAACGAATTGCCGTCACCAAAAAAGAACAGCTTCCAAAGGCTTGCTTTCTCAGCCTTGAAACCCCTCGTTGCTGGCATTGGTCGCTTTATTTCGACGGTGTATTTTACGACCCTGAGCACGGTGTTATGGACGACTTTCCTGTTTGCAGACGAAAATATTATTGGAAAATAAATCTTACTTAAAGAGGTGCCGATATGAAGCTATTATTTAAACAAAGATTTTTCTCTTGGTTTGACAGCTACGATATTTTTAACGAATTGGGTGAGACGGTATATACAGTAAAAGGCCAGCTTTCTTGGGGACATTGTTTAAAAATATTTGATACCTATGGCAATGAAATCGGTACAGTAAAAGAGCGCATTTTCACTTGGCTGCCTAAATTCGAAATGTATTTCGGACAAAGATATATCGGTTGCATCAGCAAGGAATTTTCATTTTTCAAGCCGAGATATAATATCGACTGCAACGGTTGGCATATAGACGGTGATTTCTTTGAATGGGACTATAGTGTTTTAAGCGCTTCGGGGCAGTGTATAGCAACCGTTTCCAAAGAGCTATTTAATTGGACTGATACCTATGTTATAGATGTTACTGACCCTCAGGATGCTCTTTGCGCGCTTATGCTGGTGCTGGCAATAGATGCCGAAAAATGTTCGAGGCGAGACTGATTATGCAAGGATATTGGATTTGTTTGTTCGTTGTAATTATCTGCTGCATAATTATACCGACAAGAAGAAAATTTTTACTAAATATAATTAAAAGAAAGAAAAAAGGAGTAAAAAGAAAAATGCCTATAGAAATGATTAATGAATTTATTGGAAAAGAATGCTCTATAACACTTTTTAACGAAATCGGTGCAGTTCAGGGAAAAATCCTCAGCGTAGAAGAAAACTGGATAAAGGTTGAAGAAAAGAAAAAAATCCGCATTATAAACGGCGATATGATAAGGGATATTGCGATAACAAAGTAAAACAAAAGCTCTGTTCATTAGAACAGAGCTTTAACTTATCCTTTTTGCTTTCTTGCCGCTATTTTATCAGGCAAAACAAAGGCTATCGGCAACAGTACAAAAACCAAACCTAGACCCACTATTACATCTATAATTGAATGCTGTTTTAAAAATACGGTTGAAATGCTTATAAAAATTGTAAGCACAGTAAAAATAATCCTCGAAATATTAGAGCTTAGTCCTTTACAGTTCCAGGATGCAAACAGCACCGCAAACGAACCTACAACGTGTAGCGACGGGCAGACATTAGTATTAGTATCAAACTCATAAAAGCCTTTCATAAAATCAACAAAGAAATTATCTCGGTCGAATATTACAGGTCTTAAATTCTGCATAGTTGGGAAAAGAATAAAAATCAAAGTAGTAGCACTATAGGACAGCATTATAAAATACATTAATTTTTTAAACATAGGTATATCGAACAAAAGCGTGTAGATATGTATAAAAAATAAAAAAGGAAACCATAGCAAATAAGGTATTAAAAAATACTCATTAAACGGGATAACCGCATCAAATGCACATTCCACAGCATAAAATTCGCGCTCTATTCCTCTTTCTAAAAACCAGAACACAAGTCCGAACACAGGCCAATATATAAGTAAAAACAGATGCTTAAATTCAGGCGATGTCAAATTATTCAGCCTTAATTTTCTATAATCAACCATTTTCAAAATACTCACTTCCTTTTTGCCAAAAGATTATACCATTTATCAGCATTTTAAGCAACTAATATTTTATTAATTATTTCACATACTAACAAATGGATATTATTTTGTTTTAGAAGGTGCTTTTAATGGATACTCAGGAAAATAAGAACACAGAACAAAATTCAAACGAAATAGATAAAATAAAAGAATTCGGTGCCCTTTCTTCTTTTGGCGGAAAGCATAAAATATACTGTCTTACTATAATCGGCGAAATCGAAGGCCACAGCGTTTTATCAGAACAAAGCAAAACCACAAAATACGAGCACGTTATCCCCCAGCTTATAGCGGTCGAGGAAAGCGAGGAAATAGAGGGACTGCTCGTAATTCTCAATACTGTCGGCGGAGATGTCGAAGCAGGTCTTGCTATTGCAGAGCTTATTTCAGGAATGAAAAAACCGACCGTATCATTTGTGCTAGGCGGCGGTCATTCAATAGGAGTACCGCTTGCAGTATCGGCAAAGAAATCCTATATTGCCCCCTCGGCTACGATGACGGTGCACCCTGTCAGAACAAACGGATTAGTTATAGGTGTCCCTCAGATGATGAACCACTTTGCCCGAATGCAAGCAAGGATTACCGATTTTGTTGTCAGAAATTCCGATATTTCTGCTGATAGATTTACCGAGCTTATGATGAATACAAAGGAAATGGTAACCGATGTCGGCTCAGTTCTTTCGGGAGAGCGAGCCGTTAAAGAAGGACTCATCGACGAAATAGGAAATCTCGGCAGCGTTATCGACGGACTTTATGAGCTTATAGAAAAAAATTAAAAGGCTGTTCTCACAGCCTTTTAATTTTTATCCTAAAGAATCTTTTTTATTGGTTACAACCTGTACATCATAACAGCTGAACTTTTCATCAACATTTTCAGGTAATGTTTTTTGAGTAAAGAGGCTTACAATCGGAACTAATATAAGACCGCCAACCATTGCGAATACACCCGAATAGAGCGAATTTGTAAATATAAACTCGATTACGGGGATTCCCTTAACAGATACCCAGCCAACACTTATACAAAGCTGGATAATTTCAAGACCTGTACCAAATATAAAGCTTGCAACAACCGATGCTTTGGTTGCCTTTTTCCAATAAAGTCCGTACATAAAGGGAGCAAGAAAAGCACCTGCAAGAGCGCCCCAGGAAACACCCATCATCTGAGCGATAAATACTGAATTCGACCAAATAGAATCCTTAAGAATTGCAATAACAGCCGAAATTGCGATAAAGAATACGATAAACAGTCTCATAATAAGAACGCTCTGCTTTTCGCTTAATTCCTTTTTCTTGGAAAGTGCAGGATTAACAACATCGAGAGTGAGGGTTGAAGAAGAGGTAAGTACAAGAGAAGAAAGGGTTGACATTGAAGCCGCCAATACTAAAACAATTATAAGAGATACAACAAAGGGAGCTAAATCTGAAAGCATAGTAGGAACGACCTTATCGAACAAAACGCCCTTTTCAGTAGCATAGCCTGCTGCCACCATTTCGTTATAGTAAAGCTTTCCAAAGCCACCGAGGAAATAACAGCCGCCTGCAACGATAACAGCAAAAACGGTCGAAATAATTGTCCCCTTTTTAATCGCATCCTCATCCTTGATAGAATAAAACTTTCCTACCATCTGAGGAAGTCCCCAAGTACCGAGAGAGGTAAGCATAACAACAAAGAAAAGGAAAATAGGATTAGGTCCGAAAAGGGAGGTAAAGGCAGGACCGGCGTGCTCGCTGACGCTCAGAGCCTCAACAGCCGCAGTAAAGCCGCCGTTTTTAGCCAATACAGCCGCAATAACGGTTATAATACCCACAAGCATAATAATACCCTGAATAAAATCATTTATTGCAGTTGCCATATATCCGCCGAAGATTACATAAACACCTGTCAGCACCGCCATAACAACAACTACTGCCCAATAAGGAACAGAAAATACATTATTAAAAAGTGATGAAAGACCGTTATAAAGAGAAGCGGTATAAGGAATAAGGAATACGAATACTATAAAAGATGCTACAACCTTTAATTTCTTTGAATCGTATCTTTTTTCGAAGAAATCCGGCATTGTCTTAGAGCCTAAGTGTTGGGTCATAACACGGGTTCTTCTTCCCAAAACAGTCCAGGCAAGAAGAGATCCTATGAAAGCATTTCCAAGGCCTATCCAGGTAGAAGCCAGACCAAAGTTCCAGCCGAACTGACCTGCATAGCCGACAAAAATAACGGCTGAGAAATAGGATGTGCCAAAAGCGAAGGCTGTAAGCCAAGGGCCTACCGCTCTGCCACCTAATACAAAGCTGTCAACATTAGCCGCGTGCTTACGGCAGGCAAAACCTACACCAATCATAAGTGCAAAAAAACAAATAAGCATAGGGATTGAGATTAACATTGTAGGTGTCACAAAACATCAACCTTTCCAAAATTTAATGGTTTAAAGTGTTAAATCGTTAAGCACACTTTAACACTTTAAAGCGATTTTGTCAATACCTAAATTTAAAATATGTCAAATTTTCTGTAAATCGGTTGACATTTTTGCTTTAAAGTGGTAAAGTTATTGTATACTTATTATTATAAAAAGGACAACTACTATGACTATCGTACATCTTCTTGAAAAAAATGCTGCTGAGTTTGCGCAGGATGTAGCTTTGGTTGAGATTAATCCCGACCAACCCGAAACCCGTAAAATGACTTGGCATGAATACGAGTTGGTTGAGCCTACACGAGTTCGCCCGTATAGGCGCGAAATTACCTGGGAGGTTTTCAACGAAAAATCAAACCGCCTTGCAAATATGCTCAAAGCCCACGGTATCGGCAAGGGCAAAAAGGTTGCAATACTGCTTATGAACTGTATTGACTGGTTGCCTATTTATTTCGGTATCCTCAAAACAGGAGCTTTAGCTGTACCGCTCAATTTCCGTTATTCTTCGGATGAGATTGATTACTGTCTCGATTTAGCTGAGGCAGATGTGCTCATCTTCGGACCTGAATTCATTGGTCGAGTTGAGGCTGTCGCTGATAAAATCAGCCAGAAATGCACTCTTATTTATTTAGGTGCAGGCTGTCCCCCATTCGCGGATGACTATAATGACCTTATATCTGAATGTTCTGGCTCATACCCTGCTTGCGCGCTTGAAGAAAGTGACGATGCCGCAATTTATTTCTCATCCGGTACGACAGGCTTTCCTAAGGCCATTTTACATAACCACGAAAGTCTTATCCATTCTTGCCGCGTTGAGCAGGCTCATCACGGACAGACTAAGGATGACTGTTTCCTTTGCATACCGCCCCTTTATCATACAGGCGCTAAGATGCACTGGTTCGGTAGTCTGCTAGTAGGCGGTAAAGCTGTAATACTTAAAGGCACTCAGGCGCAGAATATTCTTTCTGCCGCAAGTCAGGAAAAATGCTCAATTGTATGGCTTTTAGTTCCGTGGGCGCAGGATATTTTAAATGCTATAGAACGCGGGGATGTTGACCTTAAGGATTACGATTTATCCAACTGGAGACTTATGCATATAGGCGCTCAGCCTGTACCTCAAAGTCTTATCAAGCGTTGGCTTGAATATTTCCCTGAGCATCAATATGATACAAACTATGGTCTTTCCGAATCTATAGGTCCCGGTGCTGTTCACCTTGGAGTTGAGAATATACATAAGGTAGGCGCTATCGGTATTCCGGGATTTGGCTGGGAAGTAAAGATTGTATCTCCGGACGGCAGTGAGGTAAAACAGGGCGATGTCGGAGAGCTTTGTCTTAAGGGCGCGGGCGTTATGACCTGCTACTACCGAGACGAAAAGGCAACCGCCGATACTTTAAAAGACGGTTGGCTTTACACGGGCGATATGGCTATGCAGGATGAGGACGGATTTATCTTCCTTGTTGACCGCAAAAAGGATGTTATTATAACAGGCGGTGAAAACCTATATCCTGTTCAAATTGAGAATTTCTTATCCGCTCACCCGAAAATCAAGGACGTTGCAGTTATCGGTCTTCCCGATGCAAGACTTGGAGAAATTGCAACCGCAATTATTGAGATAAAAAAAGATATGGAATGTACAGAGGAAGAAATCAATGAATTCTGTAAAGAGCTTCCCCGTTATAAGAGACCGCGAAAGATTATTTTTGCGGATGTACCCCGCAATCCTACAGGTAAGATAGAAAAGCCGAAGCTCCGCAAGATTTACGGTGCCGAAGGTCTTGTCGATTCCCAGAACAAGTCTTAGAAAGGAAAAATAATATGAAAAAACTGATGATTGGTAATCAGGCTGTAGCCGCAGGTCTTTATGACGGCGGTCTTGGAGTAGTTTCAAGCTACCCCGGTACACCCTCTACCGAAATTACTGAATTTTTAGCAAAATATGAGGATATTCACAGCGAGTGGGCTCCTAATGAAAAGGTTGCCTGCGAAGTGGCTTTTGGAGCAAGCCTTGCGGGTGCGCGTTCAGCCTGCGCTATGAAGCATGTAGGTCTTAACGTTGCGGCTGACCCTCTTTTCACCCTTTCTTATACGGGTGTTAACGGCGGTATGGTTATCTGCGTTGCGGACGACCCTGCAATGCATTCTTCTCAGAACGAACAGGATTCCCGCCATTATGCAATAGCATCCAAGGTTCCTATGCTTGAGCCTGCTGATTCTCAGGAAGCTTATGACTTTGCAAAGAAAGCTTTTGAGCTTTCCGAAAAATATGATACCCCTGTTTTACTTCGTATGTGCACCCGAATTGCGCACAGCCAGTCTATCGTAGAAACAGGCGAAAAAGCACCCGCTGTTTTAAAGGATTATGTTAAAAACCCTGCTAAATACATAATGATGCCCGGTAATGCGATAAAGCGTCACCCCTTTGTTGAGGAGCGCACTGCCGCTTTAAGTGAGCTTGCAGAAAACTGCGAGTTTAATAGCGTAGAAATGAATTCTGACGAAATCGGAATTATAACCTCAGGTTGCTCGTATTTATATGTAAAAGAGGTTTTAGGCGATAAGGCAAGCATCCTTAAAATCGGTATGCCAAATCCCCTGCCTGTTAAATTAATCAAAGATTTTGCCGCTAAGGTTAAAAAACTTTATGTTATTGAGGAATTAGACCCCGTTATAGAAAACCATGTTAAATCCCTCGGAATTGAGGTTGTCGGCAAAGAGTTATTCTCTATTTTGGGCGAATTTTCTCAGGCAACTATTGCTAAAGCCTTTGATTTAGAGGCAAAGACAAGCGTTTCGGCAGATTCTGAAATCCCTGCCCGTCCGCCTATGATGTGTGCCGGATGTCCGCATAGAGGAATGTACTATGTTTTAGCCAAAAACAAGATAACCGCTCTCGGCGATATCGGTTGTTATACCCTCGGTGCAGTACCGCCTTTGAGCGCTCTCGATTCAACCCTTTGTATGGGTGCTTCAATTTCAGGGCTTCACGGTTTTAACCTTGCAAGGCGCTCTGAAACCGAGCAAAAATCAGTTGCCGTTATCGGTGATTCAACCTTTATGCACTCGGGTATGACAGGTCTTGTAAATATTGCTTATAATGCAACAAATTCGACCGTCATCATACTTGATAACTCTATAACAGGTATGACAGGCCATCAGCAAAACCCCACTACGGGATATAATATCAAGGGCGACCCAGCCGCAAAGGTAGATTTAGAGGCGCTTTGCAAAGCGCTCGGTATAAACAGGGTAAGAGTTGTAGACCCGTATGACCTTAAAGCCTGCGAAACGGCTGTTAAAGAGGAACTGGCAGTAGAGGAGCCTTCGGTTATTATTTCCCGTCGCCCCTGCGTATTGCTAAAATCCGTAAAACCTCTGCCGGCACTCAAGGTTGAAAAGGATAAGTGTAAATCCTGTAAGAGATGTATGAGCCTTGGATGTCCTGCTATCAGCTTTAAGGACGGAAAAGCCAGAATAGATGCAACCCTTTGCGTTGGCTGTGGTGTTTGTAACCAGCTTTGCGCATTTGATGCTATAAACTAAGGAGGTAAGCCGAATATGAAAACTACAAGTGTTATGATAGTTGGTGTTGGCGGGCAGGGTAGTCTGCTTGCATCAAAATTGCTCGGCAGACTTCTTGTTGACGAGGGCTACGATGTAAAGGTAAGCGAGGTTCACGGTATGAGCCAAAGAGGCGGCTCGGTTGTTACCTATGTTCGCTTTGGCGAAAAGGTATATTCCCCAATTATCACCGAGGGTGAGGCTGATATTATAATCTCGTTTGAAAAGTTAGAGGCTGCACGCTATGCAAAGTTCCTTAAAAAGGACGGTAAAATCATAGTAAATACTCAGCAGATAGACCCGATGCCTGTAATTATAGGCGCAGCAACCTATCCTGAAGAGGTTTTGGGCGAGCTTGAAAGCAAGGGAGTTTGCGTTGAGGCACTCGATGCTCTAAGTCTTGCAGAAAAGGCTGGCTCTTCAAAGGCGGTAAATATTGTGCTTATGGGCAAAGCTGCCAAATATTTCGGCATCGACTATGACCGCTGGATAACCGCTATTGAAAATACGGTTGCCGAGCGATTCATAGAAATGAATAAAAAAGCATTTGATTTAGGCTATAATTCTTAAAAAAGAGGCGAATAAAAATGGAAAAACGATATTTCCAAAAAGAAATCGAGACCATGCCGGTTGAAGAAATCAAAAAGCTTCAATCAGAAAAGCTGGTAAAACAGGTTAAGCACGTTTTTGAAAATGTGCCTTACTACCGAGACCTTATGGACAAAAAGGGTGTAAAACCCGAGGACATTAAGGGTATCGAGGATTTGCACAAGCTGCCTTTCCTTACAAAAGCCGACCTTCGTGAGGCTTATCCCTACGGTCTTCTTGCAAAACCGCTTAAGGACTGCGTTCGTATTCAGTCAACATCGGGTACAACAGGCAAGCGCGTTGTTGCTTTCTATACCCAAAATGATGTTGATTTGTGGGAAGACTGCTGTGCTCGTGCAATAGTTGCGGCAGGCGGCAGTGATGAAGATGTTTGTCAGGTAGCATACGGCTACGGCCTCTTTACAGGCGGCCCCGGTCTTAACGGCGGATCGCATAAGGTAGGATGCCTTACCCTTCCTATGTCATCGGGCTTTACCGAAAGACAGATTCAGTTTATGACTGATTTAAATGCAACCATTCTTTGTTGTACCCCCTCTTATGCCGCTTATATCGGCGAAACCTTAAAGGAAATGGGCTATACCCCCGACCAGATACCGCTAAAGGCAGGTATTTTCGGAGCTGAGCCTTGGACCGAGGAGATGCGTCGTGGCATTGAGGAAACCTTAGGTATTAAAGCTTATGATATTTACGGTCTTACCGAGACCACCGGCCCCGGAGTTTCGTTTGAATGCTCCGAGCAGACAGGTATGCATATTAACGAGGACCATTTCCTTGCTGAGATTATCGACCCTGAAACAGGCGAGGTTTTGCCTGAGGGTAGTAAAGGTGAGCTTGTATTCACCTCACTTGATAAAGAGGCATTCCCCTTGCTCAGATACCGCACTCGTGATATCTGTGTTCTTTCCCGCAAGCCTTGTTCTTGCGGAAGAACTCATATAAAAATGTCAAAGCCGATGGGCAGAAGCGATGATATGCTTATAATCAGAGGCGTAAATGTATTTCCGAGCCAGATTGAGACAGTTCTTTTAAATCAGGGATATCAGCCTAACTATCAGATTATCGTTGACCGCGCTAATAATACTGACACATTCGAGGTTAACGTTGAAATGAATCCTGACCAGTTCAGTGATACCGTTAGCGGTATTACCGCTAAGGAAAAGGCTCTTGCAGAGGCAATGAAAGTAATGCTTGGAATTAACCCCAAGGTAAAACTCGTTGCGCCTAAGAGCATTGTCCGTAGCGAGGGCAAGGCTGTCCGCGTTATTGATAAGCGTAAGCTTCACGATTAAGGAGGAATTACTATGTCATTAAAACAACTCACCGTTTTTGTAGAGAATAAGCAAGGTGCTTTGGTGGCTATTACCGATACTCTTGCAGCACATAATGTAAATATCCGCGCACTTTCTATTGCGGATACCGAGGAATTTGGTATTCTCCGCCTTATCGTTAATGATAACGATACCGCCTGCAAAACTCTTACAGATGAAGGCTATCTCCTTAAAACAACCGAGGTTGTGGGTGTTAAAATAGGTGACGAACCCGGTAAACTCTCAAAAGCCCTCGGCGTACTTGATGAAAACAGCATCAATATGGAATACCTCTATGCCTTTATGGCAAGAACCGAAAAGCATGCTTATGTTGTACTCAGAGTTGCCGATAACTCTGCGGCAGAAGCCGCTCTCGAAAAGGCGGGCTTCCACCTTATAACCGATGCAGATGTTATAAAATTATAATTAAAAATCAAATATCGCATAACAAAAAAACAGACGGTCTAAACCGTCTGTTTTTTTAACAAAGTTGTCCAAAAAAGGAGAGATAAAAAGCCTTGAGCGGTTATAATATAATAGAGGTGATATTTTTGAAAAATGAAAAAGGTACAAAAAGCATTAAAAAATCATACGAGGAAATATCTTCAAATGCAGTTATAGGCAATCCTGAAAATGTCTATGAACAGCTCAACCGCTACGGCACTTATGAAATACAGCCCACTGCCGACACTGAAAACCAATACCCCTGTATTGCTCAAGGCTACAACAAAAAAATCCGCAGACGCGACGGAGAAAACAGCCACCACGGCTCAAAATGGGAAACCGAGCATCCTCATAATAATATTAACTGACAAATCCTTGACAAATCCTGCCTTTAGTTATATAATGCTAGTGTGTGTAAATACATTATTACAGCATTTTGGAGGAATTGAAAAGTATGATCAGTGCAGGCGATTTTAGAAACGGTGTTACCTTTGAAGAGGACGGTAATGTTCTTCAGGTAGTTGAGTTTCAGCACGTAAAACCCGGTAAGGGAGCAGCATTTGTAAGAACAAAGATTAAGAACGTTATAACAGGTGCAGTTATCGAAAAGAGCTATAACCCCACCGCAAAGTTCCCCACCGCTTTTGTTGAGAGAAAGGATATGGAATACTCTTACAATGACGGTGACCTTTATTACTTTATGGATCAGGAAACCTATGATATGGTTCCGATAAACGCAAGCGAGCTTGGCGATAACTTCAAGTTTGTAAAAGAAAATATGGTATGCAAAATTTTATCCTATAAGGGTAATGTTTTCGGCGTTGAGCCGCCAACATTTGTCGAGCTTGCTATTACTGCAACCGACCCCGGCTTTGCAGGCAATACTGCTACCAACGCTACCAAGCCCGCAACGGTTGAAACCGGTGCAGAAATCCGTGTTCCCCTATTTATCAATGAGGGAGATATGGTTAGAATTGATACCCGCACAGGCGAGTATATGGAACGCGCATAAGCATTTGGCTTATTAAAGTGACTGGAGGTTACTGTAATGGATATTTGTGAAAAAATTGCTTATATTAAAGGCTTAGCAGAGGGTCTCAGCCTTGACGAGGCCACCAAGGAAGGCAAAATTCTTGCCGCAATTATCGACCTTCTTGGCGATATCACAGAGGAAATTTGCGATATCGAGGATGGTTGCGATGAGCTTATGGAGCAGATAGACGCTGTTGACGAGGACCTTGCTTCTCTCGAGGAAATCATCTATGAGGATGACGAGTGCGACTGCTGTGACGATGATGACTGCGATTGTTGCGATGACGAGGTATATGAAATAGAATGCCCCGCTTGCAACGATGTTATTTATCTTGATGAAGATATGCTCGCAGAGGAAGGTATGACCTGCCCGAACTGTGGTACCGAGCTTGAATTTGATTTTGACTGTGATTGCGATTGCTGTGACTGCAGCGAAGAAGACACAGAGGAATAAATAAAATTTTCTTTTCGGTAAAACAATAAAAATGCTCCCCTGCAGGGGAGCATTTTTTAAAAGAAAGTGTGACCTATGTTGAATAAAACCGAACTTGAGCTTAAATACGAGGTTTGTAAAAACAGCGAAAACTCAGTTCCTGCTATAATAGTTGCGGCAGGTGCATCAATAAGAATGGGTATAAACAAACAGTTTATACTGCTCGGCTCCATACCTGTTATAGCTCATACCTTGCTAAAATTTGAAAATTCGCCTGTTGTTTCACGGATAATACTTGTTGCCCGCGATGAGGATATTTTTGCTTTGCAGATGCTTTGCGAAAAATATAATATTTCAAAGCTTTCAGATATTGTTTGCGGAGGAAAAAGCCGTCAGGAATCGGTACTTAAAGGTTTTTCGCGCATAGCCGAAAATGAAACTGCCGTTCTTATTCACGACGGTGCCCGTCCTTTGGTTTCGGAAAATATTATAGCCTCTGTGGCAGAGGCACTAAAAGTTTATCCCGCAGTCACCTGTGCGGTAAAGCTCAAGGATACTATAAAGCAGGTAGATAAAGACGGCAAAATAATCAAAAACCTGCAGAGGGACGAGCTTGTTGCAGTTCAGACGCCGCAGGGGGTAAAAGTAAAGGAATATCTTGCGGCTGTGAATAAATGCAAGGATGTTTCTTTACTTACGGATGATATGTCGGTAATGGAATCGGCAGGCTATGAATGTATAACCGTGGAAGGCAGCTACAAAAATCTTAAAATTACCACAAAAGAAGATATTGCCGCAGCAATATCCTATCTGGAATAATGAAAAGCAGAGATTTCCAAAAAATCTCTGTTTTTTTGCTATTTATATTTGACCTTTTGGCTATATGCTGATATAATAATTAAGATTATATTAATATATTAATTTTATAAGTTTGAGGTAATTTTTTATGAGTGAAAAAAGAAGTAACTTTACAGGTAAAATCGGCTTTGTGCTTGCGGCGGCAGGTTCAGCTGTAGGACTTGGCAATATATGGCGTTTTCCATATCTTGCTGCAAAGTACGGCGGAGGAATTTTCCTGCTTGTCTACATAATATTAGCAGTGACCTTTGGCTTTGCGCTTATGTGTGCAGAAATCTCGCTCGGCAGAAAAACAGGACTCAGCGCAATCGGTGCTTTTAAAGCGCTTGATAAACGCTTTTCGTTTGTAGGCTGGCTTGCATCTATCGTTCCTATGATAATCCTACCCTACTACTCTGTTATCGGCGGCTGGGTTATGAAATATATTGCGGTATTTGTTTCGGGACAAGCCCATATATCTGCATCAGACGATTATTTTTCAACCTTTATTGCAAAGCCTTTTGAGCCTATCGGTTGGTTCTTGCTGTTTATTGGACTCACCGCTTTGATTGTTATTTTAGGCGTTGAAAAAGGTATTGAAAAAGTAAGTAAATTTATGATGCCGGTTCTTATAGTTTTGACAATTATAATTTCGGTTTATGGTCTTTTTATGCCGGGTGCTATAGACGGTCTTATTTACTATATAAAGCCTGATTTTACTCATTTCTCTGCAACAACAGTGCTCGCCGCTATGGGTCAGCTTTTCTATTCCATGAGCCTTGCAATGGGTATTATGATTACCTACGGTTCTTATATGAAAAAGGATATCAACCTTGAATCCTCTGTAAAGCAGATTGAAATTTTTGATACAGGTATTGCTTTCCTTGCAGGTCTTATGATAATCCCTGCTGTATTCGCTTTTTCAGGCGGAGACGAGGCGGCTCTCGGTAAAGGCCCAAGCCTTATGTTTATAACCCTCCCGAAGGTGTTTGATTCTATGACCGGCGGAACTATTATCGGTGCGCTTTTCTTTATAATGGTATTCTTTGCCGCTCTCACCTCTTCAATTTCTCTTATGGAAACCGTCGTTTCTATTATTAAGGATAAAACTAAGCTTGAAAGAAAAACCATTTGCTGGATAGTGCTTATCGGCTCGGTTATTTTAGGTTTGCCATCCTGCCTTGGCTTTGGTGTACTCAGCCATATCACTATCGGTGGTCTTACCTTCCTTGATATGTTCGACTTTGCAAGCAACAGTGTAATTATGCCTATCGTTGCATTCCTTACCTGTGTATTCGTTGGCTATATTATAAAGCCCAAAACATTGGTAGAAGAGATGCATATCGGAGGAAAGTTTAAGAGCGAAAAGCTTTTCAATGTTATGATAAAATACATCGCTCCGGTATTTATAGTTCTTATCCTCATATCATCAGTTCTCGATGCTTTGGGAATATTAAAAATTTAATTTTAGGTGTTTAAATGGATATTATAAAAGTTCTTACAGAAGAATTTAGCTTGAAACCCTTTCAGGTTGAAAATACGGTAAAGCTTATTGACGAGGGAAACACTATCCCCTTTATCGCGCGTTACCGCAAAGAAGTTACAGGCTCGCTTGATGACCAGATTTTAAGAGAGCTTAATGACCGTCTCTCATATCTTCGCAACATGGACGAAACAAGGGAGAAAATCAAAAAGTCTATTGAAGAACAAGGCGCTCTTACCGACGAGCTTGTTGCCGCTATTGATAATGCCGCAACCTTAACCGAGCTTGATGATATTTACCGCCCTTATAAGAAAAAGAGAAAAACAAGGGCAAGTGTTGCTAAAGAAAAGGGCCTTGAGCCTTTGGCAGATATTATTTATGAGCAGTCTCCAGACTGTGCAGAGCCTACCGTCTTAGCGGCTGAGTATATAAATGAGGAACTCGGTGTAGAAACTGCTGAGGATGCTCTTCAAGGCGCTATGGATATTATCGCCGAAAAAATTTCAGATGATGCCGATGTTCGCCGCCGTATGCGTTTCGTCTGCTCGGCTCACGGTATTATAACCGTTAAAGCTATAGACGAAGAAAATTTAGGGGTTTATGAAATGTACGCTGATTACAGCGAGCCTGTTTCCAAAATCCCTGACCATAGAATTTTAGCTATAAACCGCGGCGAAAAGGAAGAATTTTTAAAGGTTTCGGTTGATTTTGATAAAGATAAAGCAATGTTTATCATATCAAAAACCCATATTAAGGAAGGCTCTCCCGCAACGGCTACAGTTAAAGCCGCAGCTGAGGATGCCTATTCCCGCCTTATATTCCCTTCTATTGAAAGAGAAATCCGCTCCGAATTATCCGAAAGAGCCAGCACCTCTGCAATAAAGGTATTTTCCACCAATTTAAAACAGCTTCTTATGCAGCCGCCTGTTAAGGATAAGGTAACCTTAGGTCTTGACCCGGGATATAGAACCGGATGTAAGGTGGCAGTCGTTGACGGTACGGGCAAAGTGCTTGATACAGGGGTTATTTATCCTGTTCCGCCCAAATCAAAAATAGAAGAAGCAAAGGTTATAATTAAGGCTTTGGTTAAAAAGCACGGTGTTGAGGTTTTTGCTATCGGAAACGGTACTGCAAGCCATGAAACTGAGTGCTTTGCCGCTGAGGTTATAAAAGAGCTTGATACAGGACTTTCCTATATGGTTGTAAGCGAAGCGGGAGCTAGTGTTTACTCTGCATCAAAGCTCGCTGCTGAAGAATTTCCTGATTATGATGTATCGCTGAGAAGCGCGGTTTCAATAGCAAGAAGACTGCAAGACCCGCTTGCCGAGCTTGTTAAAATTGAGCCTAAGGCAATAGGTGTTGGTCAGTATCAGCACGATATGCCCCAAAATCAGCTCAATTCTGCTTTGGATGGTGTGGTTGAATCCTGCGTTAACTCTGTCGGTGTTGACCTTAATACTGCTTCTGTGCAGCTATTATCAAGAGTCGCAGGTATAGGTACTGCAGTTGCTAAAAATATCGTTACCTACCGAGAGGAAAATGGTAAGTTTACCTCCCGCCGCGAACTTTTAAAGGTTGCAAAGCTAGGTCCTAAGGCTTTTGAGCAGTGTGCAGGTTTCTTAAAGGTTGCTGACGGAAAAAATGTTCTTGACAATACCTCTGTTCACCCAGAAAGCTACGATGCGGCAGAAAAGCTATTAAAGCTTTGCGAATATACTGATAACGATGTAAAAGCGGGTAATGTTAAAAATCTTGCCGAAAGAATTTCTGCAAGAGGTCTGGAGAATACCGCCAATGAGCTTGAAATCGGTGTTCCGACTTTAGAGGATATTGTTAAAGAACTTGAAAGACCCGGCAGAGACCCTAGAGACGAGCTACCGCCCCCAATGCTCAGACAGGACATAATGTCTATCGAGAGTCTTAAAGAGGGTATGAAGCTTAAGGGCACTGTCAGAAATGTTATAGATTTCGGCGCTTTTGTTGATATCGGCGTCCATCAGGACGGACTTGTGCATATTTCACGCATTACCGACCGCTTTATAAAACATCCAAGCGAGGTTTTAAAGGTCGGCGATATTGTTGATGTTTATGTTTTGTCGGTAGATGTGGGCAAAAAGCGTATTTCACTTAGCATCAAAGAACCATAATTTTATTGGCAGCATAAAAGCCGCCTTTCATTATCAAAGAGGCTATGATAAAAAATGAATAAAAATAATATTAAGGGCAGCCTTATTCTTATAACGGCCGCCCTTATATGGGGACTGGCCTTCGTTGCCCAAAGCGGCGCGGCTTCGCTTGTTCCCCCTTTTACCTTTAATGCTCTGCGCTCTTTTATAGGCGCCGCCGCATTATATATTTTTTATAAAATCACGAATAAAACCCAAAGGCTCAGCTTTTTCCCCACCGAAAAGCCCGAGCGTAAAAAGTACCTTTTAGCAGGTCTTATCTGTGGCTTATGTCTTGCAGTATCAATCAATTTTCAGCAGTTTGGTATTGCGGCATATCCAAAAGGTGTTGCAAGTGAGGCAAGAGCAGGCTTTATCACCGCGCTTTATGTGATTTTAGTGCCGATTGCCTCGGTATTTTTCCGCAAAAAAATAAATCTTTCGGTTTGGATTGGCGTATTGATAGCCATTGTAGGTATTTATATGCTCTGCTTCTCGGGAGGAATAGGCGGAATATACCTCGGAGATGTGTTAGTATTCCTTTGTGCCATAAGCTTTACTTCTCATATAATGGCGGTTGACAGATATGTTTCGCTGACAGGCGGAGTCAAGCTTTCGATAATGCAGTTTATTGTTGCAGGTTTTGTTTCGCTTTTGCTTGGTGCGATATTTGAATTTAACGCTATAAACCTTCAAAACATTTTAGCCGCCTCACCGCAGATACTATATCTCGGTATAATGTCAAGCGGATTGGCTTACACATTGCAGATAGTCGGCCAAAAATTTGCCGAGCCTGCGGTTGCATCTATTTCAATGAGCCTTGAAAGTGTTTTTGCGGCTCTCGGCGGATGGCTTATTTCAGGAAATTCGCTGTCAAATAGGGAGCTTTTAGGCTGTGCGCTGGTTTTTGTCGCTATCATTACAGCGCAGCTTAGCGATTTTAAAAAAGTAAACTCTTAAATTCACAATTTGTTTATTAATTTAGAATATTTATTTGATATTATTCTAAGTGTTATATATTAAAGATCTTCTGGAGGAATGAAAATGATTAGTGTTACCGGACTCAGCAAACGGTACGGTACTCATCTTGCGGTTGAAAATGTTAATTTTGAAATCGAAAAAGGTGAAGTTATCGGCTTTCTCGGTCCAAACGGCGCAGGTAAATCTACCATAATGAATATGTTGACCGGATATCTCTCTATGACTCAGGGCAAGATTGAGATTGACGGCTTCGATATCGCCGAATATCCCGAGGACGCAAAGAAAAGGATTGGCTATCTGCCTGAGATTCCACCCCTTTATATAGATATGAAGGTTAGAGAATATCTCAATTTTATCTATGACCTTAAAAAGGTTAAATTCCCCAAAAAGCCCCATATTGATGAAATTTTGAAGCTTGTAAAGATAGATCATGTTCAAAATCGTCTTATCAAGAACCTTTCAAAGGGTTATCGCCAAAGGGTAGGCTTTGCTCAGGCTCTTATCGGCAACCCCGATGTACTTATCCTTGACGAGCCGACGGTAGGTCTTGACCCCAAGCAGATTATCGAAATCAGAAACTTGATTGCAAGGCTCGGCAGAAACCATACAATTATTCTTTCTTCTCATATTCTTTCCGAAATTCAGGCTGTTTGTAAAAGAGTAATTATTATAAACAAGGGTCAGATTATTGCTGATGATACAACCGAAAATCTTTCGAATAAATTATCCTCAGACCAGTCGCTTGTTGCCCGTATTGCTTGCAGTGAGAAGGAAATGTTTGAGGCTCTTTCAAGTATTAAGGGCGTAAAATCTGTTACAAGCCTTGGCAAAAAGGAAGAGGGTACATACGATTTTGTTATCGAGCCTGAGGATGGTGTTGATATCCGCGGCGCTGTATTTGAAAGAGTTGTTTCAAGAAATAAAACTCTGCTTTCTCTTACAAGCAACAAGGTATCCCTTGAGCAGGTATTCTTAAGACTCACCGAGGCTACTGACAATAACGAGGCCAGAAGAATGCTCGGTATTGAAGAGGTTGCTGAAACAGTTGAGGAATTAACCGAAGAGCCTGAAATAACAGAAGAAAACACAGAGGAGGAAAATTAAATGAGTGCAATATTTAAAAGAGAATTTAAATCCTATTTTTCTACCCCTGTAGGATATATTGTTATAGCCGCATTTTATTTCTTTTTAGGACTTTATTTTTCGCTTATTTTCGGCTATGGCTCGCCTTATCTTGAAAATGTCGTTTTGACAATGTCCACCATAGTTATATTCGCAATGCCCATACTTACTATGAGACTTATGAGTGAGGACAAGCGCCAAAAGGTTGATCAGGCCTTGCTTACAGCCCCCGTTAGCCTTACCTCAATCGTTATGGGCAAGTTTTTAGCCGCTATGGCGGTATTTGCAATCGGATTTGCACCAACTATTATTTTTGAAATAATTATTATTTCTTTTGTGACCGTTAATATAGCAGGATTTTTATATTCCTTGCTCGGAATGATGCTGCTTGGCGGTGCGCTTATAGCAATAGGTATGTTTATTTCATCCCTTACCGAAAGTACCGTTATTTCCGCAATTATCAGTTTTATAGTTAATATTCTGGTTCTTTATCTTACAAGCTTTGCAAGTATGATAAATGTTGAATGGCTCGCAAATATAGTAAACCGTCTTGCATTTATAACTGTTTTTGAAAATTTCGGCGAAAATGTATTCTCTATTGCCGATGTTGTCTATTTCTTAAGCATTATCGCAGTATTCCTGTTCCTCTGCGTACGCTCGCTTGAGAAGAAGAGATGGGCTTAAAGGAGGTGCCTTAAATGGAAGAAAACAAGAACTTGAACCCTGAAATTGAATCTGAGGTTATAGAAGATATCGAAAACAAGGACATTGAGGCTACCGAGGCTGTAACAGCCGAAACCGAAAGCCCCAAAAAGCGTACTAAAAAGGCCAAAAAGGAAAAGGTTAAAAAGGCAAAACCTATCAAAAACCAAGCCTTATTTAAAAGAGGCAGTTATTCCTTGGCTTTAACAGCCGTAGTTATCGCAGGAGCTATAATCTTAAATATTCTTGTAGGTGCTTTGACCGACCGTTTTGTATTAGAATTTGATATGTCAACCGATAAGTCTAGCTCCTTCAACCAAGAAAATATCGACTATATAAAATCTGTTGACCAAGAAATTGTTATTACCGTTTGCGCCGCTGAGGATTCATACGCCAACTATATGAGCTACTATGCTCAGCAGTATGAGGTAAATGACAATAACGCTACTCAGTATTATGAGCAAACTGTAAAGCTTATTAACCGTTATGCTGATTATAACGATAAGATAACCGTAAAATTCATAGATACTCAAAGTGCCGAGTTCGCACAAATCGCTTCTTCATATTCAAACGAGAATCTGGCATTCGGCGATATTATCGTATCTACTGAGACGGACGGCTCTAAAAAGCATAAAAAGATAGGCTTCACCGACCTTTATTCGCTCTCTGAGGACAGCACCTATGCTTCCTATGGCTATACAATGTATACTGTAGGCGGCAGTAAGGTTGAAACCGCTGTTACAAGTGCAATCGATTATGTAACAAAGGGCGATATCAAAAAAATCGGTTTTATTACAGGCCATTCCTCTAATGACTATACAGCCGCATATCAGGAGCTTTTAAAATCAAACAACTATGATATCGAAATTATTTCCGATAAATTGATTACTGAAATCTCAAACGAGCTTGACGCTATAGTAATCGCTTCCCCGACTACTGATTTTATGGGCAGTGAGCTTGATGCGATGTCTGCATTCCTTGAAAATGACGGCAATCTCTCTAAGGGGCTTTTATTCTTTGCGGATGTAAATTCCCCTTATCTCACCAATTTCTATGAGTTTTTAAATGACTGGGGTATTGCAGTTGATGAAGGTATTCTTTATGAGACCAATGCCTCTAACCACCTGACTGATGACCCGCTTACTATGGGCTTCTATCCTTCAGGTCTTGACAGCATTACTGATAGTATGAAGCTGTTTATTACAGGAAGTAATGTGCCGATTAAAGCCGCTTTTGATTCTGACGGCTCTATGACTGTTACATCCCTTGTTACCAGTCTTGAATCTGTAATTGCTGCTCCCAAGGGCACTTCTGCAGGCTGGACAGGTGCTGATGATTACGAAACCGATACCTATTCCGGTGTTTTACAGTCAAGAATATATGATTACGACGATGATAACAATGTTATAGAAAGCTATGTTATGGCGTTCAGCAGTATCGGCTTTATTTATTCAGATTATAACGAAGAAGCCTCTGTATCAAACAAGGATATCACCCTTGCTGCCGCAGAGCGTGCTTCAGGCGCTGATAAATCAGATATTCACTTTGTTTCCAAAACCATCTCTAATGAGAGCTTTTCTACCAGCGTAACACAGGCCGCAACAACAACCATCCGCATTATATTTATGTTCTTGCTGCCTGTACTCTGCATCGCCGCAGGGATTTATATCTATATCAAGAGAAGGAACGCATAATGACTAACCTGCCCGAAAATGAAAATTTAAACGATATCCCCTCAGCAGAAATTTCTGCTGAGGAGGAGTTTTCCACTATTTTTTCTAACCCCACAGAGCATAAAAAGAAAGCTACAGACGGCAAAAAACGCCGTCGTTTGCCAGTAGTAATAGCATCTGTTCTTGCTGTTGCAATACTTATATCAGGAACAGTAGCGGTTATAAAGCTTATCCCTGAAAAGCAGGAAGAAACCCCGCAGGCAGGAATAGAGGATATAACTGTTATTGACCTTAAATCTGATGATATTGCCTCTCTTTCGGTTACAAATTCAAATGGTACTTTAAAATTCCTTTCAAAGGTTGAAACCGAGAAGGACAGTAGCGGAGAAACTAAAGAGAATGTTGTTTGGTATATTGACGGCTATGCTAAAGATATTGTTGATGATTACAGTATATCTTCAACCGTTTCGAGTGCTGTTTCTATCTCAGCCTCAAGAGAGATAACCCAAAAAAACGCCGCCGAGTGCGGTCTTGAAAGCCCGATTATTAAGGCTGATATTGCTGTTCGAGAGGGCGAGAAATTTTCTCTTCTCATAGGCGCTGATTCCCCTGATAACAGCGGATGTTATGCAAAGCTTTCAAACAGTGATAAAATATATCTGGTTGACAGTTCTGTAAAGACCGACCTTGAGTTTGATGCATTATCCTTTGCGGATACCTCACCTCTTCCGGCAATATCTTTGTCAGAGGATTCTAAATATGCTACAGATGGCGCTCTCTCATCTTTTGATTCTATGACCATCTCGGGAAAGAACTTCTCTAAGCCGGTAGTTATCGAAAGCAATGACCACGAAGTTCTCTCAACATACGCCCCCTATAAAACCACTTCTCCTGACGAAAGACTTGCAAATTCAGACAATATTTCTCCTATTCTTTCGCTCTTCTCAAGCGGTGTCGCTGTTACGGGTGCTTATAGTTATGATGTATCAAGCGAGTCTTTAAAGAAATTCGGTCTTGATACCCCGGATTTCACGGTTTCTGTAAAAGCTGGCAAGGATAGTATGACCTATAAATTCGCTCTGCAAAACGATGGCAACTATGCCGCTATTTGCGACTCGTCCAAGTTAATTAAAACCGTTGCGGCATCCTCGCTTTCGTTTATCAATTATAAAACCGCCGATTTATATTGGCCATTTGTTTCTCTAACCTCGATTGATGACCTCAAAGGCTTTGTTTATACGGTCGGTGATAAATCCTATGAGTTTACCATCGCTGCTAATGAGGACGAGGATTCAGAGGACAACTATGTTATCACCCATGAGGGTGAGCCGATAGTTTGCAGTATATTCCAGGATTTCTATCAGATTTGTATAAGCCTTGAAGCTTGTGATTACAATATTGATGTTACAAAAGGCGATGTTTCCCATTCGATAGAGTTTATATTTAAGGACGATATCGGCGGTAGCAATCTTGTAGAATTTATTAAGGTTGCTGAAACAAGGTACCTCTATACTATAGACGGTAAGCCTAACGGCAGAGTAGCCTCAGCCGATCTTAATAAATTAACAAAGGCTCTTGAAAAAGTTCTCGCTGGAGAAGAAATCTAATATTGACAAATCTATCTTTATATACTATAATATGAAAGCAGTAGGGACTGCATTTTCCAAGTGAAGATGCGGTCCTTTTTATGCGCAATTTTATTTAAGGAATGGTTAATATGCCTGAAATTAAAAAATATGATGTAGCTATAATAGGCGGCGGTATCGGCGGTCTTATGGCGGCTTACCGTTTAAAGCAAAACTCTCCTAGCACAAAAATCATTATAACCGAACGCGGAAATACCCTTGAAAAAAGGTATTGTCCTGCAGGAAGAGAAAATACCTGTGTTCACTGTAAAACCTGCAGTATCACAAGCGGATACGCCGGCGCAGGCGCTTTTTCGGACGGTAAATTCAATCTCGGCACTGCATACGGCGGCACCTTAGGTGAAGAGCTTGGCGATACCCGAGCCAATAAATACATCGACGAGGTTGACAAAATCCTTGTTAAATACTGTACCTCGGGCGTACCCAAGGTTTATAAATCGAACGATGCCTTGAAGCTTAAGTGCATACAAAACAACCTTAGACTTCTTGATATGAATGTAAAGCACCTCGGCACCGATAAAAACTATGTTACTATGCAGAATCTTATTAACGCTATTGCCGAGCAGGGGGTTGACTTGCTTGCTTTTTACGATTGCAAATCTGTTGAAAAGCAGAACGGTGAATTTATCCTACATTATACAAATGGTGCTGAGATACGCGCTGATAAGATAATCATTGCAACAGGCCGCGGCGGCGCTAACTTCGTTGCCGATTTCTGCCGCTCATTTGGTGTAAAGATGCATTCAAATCACATTGATATCGGCGTAAGAGTTGAAATGAAGGACATTATCTGGAAAGAGTTTTCCGATAAAATCTACGAGCCAAAAATTCTATACAAGACAAAAACCTTTGAGGACAGATGCAGAATGTTCTGCTTTAACAAAGGAGGTCTTGTATCTGCAGAAAATAATCACGGTATAATTACCGCAAATGGGCACTCTTATGCTGAGGACGAAAAGCGCACCGAAAACTGCAACTTTGCAATTCTTTCTAGTATCCGATTTACCGAACCTTTCAATCAGCCTACAGAATATGCAGAAAGCATATCAAGACTTGCTAATATGATAGGCAATGGTAATGTTTTGGTTCAGCGCTTTGGTGACCTTGTGCGAGGAAGAAGAACTAACGAGCACCGCCTGGGACAAAATACTGTCGAGCCGACTCTTAAGGCTACTGCAGGCGATATTTCGCTTGTTCTCCCCCACCGTATACTAACCAACATTATTGAAACTATTTACGCTCTTGACAAGGTAGCACCCGGTACCGCAAATGATGATACCTTACTTTATGGCTGTGAAAGCAAGTATTACTCTATCCGTCCCGAATTTATGAACGATAAATTCGAACTTGTAGACGGCGCTTATATTATTGGCGACGGTAGCGGTATATGCCGAGGTCTTTCTCAATCGGGCGCTATGGGTATCTATGTAGCAGACTGCATTTTGTCATAGTATCTTTGTATACATCTAATTTATTGTAGTTAAATCAATATCCATATAGATAAAATTCACCTTAATAATGCAAAAGAAGATGCTTTTAAAGCATCTTCTTTTTTTGTTTGCGTCGCAATTAACTAAATCACATCCTACTGTAGCTATAAGCATAGTAGCACATTTTGTGATAAATACGATATCTCATTTGGAGATAAAATATAATATTCTTAGATGTGTTGACAAAATTCAGTCTGCCACATAGATAAAAATTCTATTCCTTTGTGAAAGCAAGCGGTTTTTCAGTGAGTGCATCCGCCTTTTCTGTTTTTGGTTCTGAGACCGATTTTTTAGATTTCGCTGCCCTTATTTCAAATTTTAAAAGAATGGTAACGAGCGCTCTGAGTACTATTATTGCTCCAAGAATTATAAGCTCACTCATTTCACGCACAAGTACCGTTTTTAAAATCTCAGCTGCCATCTTAAATTCAAGCGAGGTTGCAAGTCCGGTTGCAAAAAGATACTGCAAATCGTAATTCTTTTTGAAAAAGGTATTTTTTATGTATTGATAAAATGCTCTAAGCCCGCTCCAGGTAACGATTAATATACCCATAATTTCGAGCAAAGAAATTATATACGGTAACGCAAATTCTACTGCTTTTTCAAATATATTTTCCATTAAGCTCTCTACTTTCTATAAAATAACTTTAAGTAGCAAAAAGGAGAACCTCGAAACGGGGTTCTCCTTTTAAATTAGAAATTAAAGATTATTCGTTAATCTTTGTAACAACACCTGAACCAACGGTACGGCCACCTTCACGGATAGCGAAACGGAGACCCTCTTCGATAGCGATAGGAGTGATAAGCTCAACATCCATCTCTACGTTATCGCCAGGCATACACATCTCTGTGCCAGCGGGAAGAGTAATAACACCGGTAACGTCAGTAGTTCTGAAGTAGAACTGAGGACGATAGTTGTTGAAGAAAGGAGTATGACGTCCGCCCTCTTCTTTGCTAAGAACATAAACCTGACCATGGAACTTGGTGTGGGGGTTGATGGAGCCGGGCTTACAAAGAACCTGACCACGCTCAACATCTTCACGGCCTACACCACGGAGAAGAGCACCAACGTTATCGCCAGCCTCACAGTATGTGAGAGTCTTGCGGAACATTTCCATAGAGGTAACAACAGTCTTAGCACGCTCTTCGGTAAGACCGATGATTTCAACTTCGTCACCAGCATTAAGCTGACCACGCTCAACACGGCCTGTAACAACAGTACCACGACCAGAGATAGTCATAACGTCCTCGATAGGCATAAGGAAGGGAAGATCAGCCTTACGATCGGGAGTGGGGATATAGCTGTCAACAGCGTCCATAAGTTCCTGAATAGGAGCATAAACAGGATCAGAAGGATCCTTAGAAGCGCTGTCAAGAGCCTGGAAAGCAGAACCCTTAATGATAGGAGTATCATCGCCGGGGAACTCGTACTTGTCAAGAGTCTCGCGGATTTCCATCTCAACGAGCTCGAGAAGCTCTTCGTCATCAACGAGGTCGGTCTTGTTCATGAATACTACGATGTAGGGAACGCCAACCTGACGAGCGAGGAGAAGATGCTCCTTAGTCTGAGCCATAGGACCATCAGTAGAAGCGATAACGAGGATAGCACCATCCATCTGAGCAGCACCGGTGATCATGTTCTTAACATAGTCAGCGTGTCCGGGGCAGTCAACGTGAGCATAGTGACGAGCGTCA
>JAZQIP010000019.1:0-51921 GCA_045541175.1 Acutalibacteraceae bacterium | reverse complement strand
TGGGTAGAAAGACAAGGAGAAAATTATGGAATATACTGCAAATGAAAAAAGATACGAATCTATTGAATACAGAAAATGTGGTGAAAGCGGATTAAAGCTTCCTGCGGTTTCATTGGGACTTTGGCATAATTTCGGTGATAATGCAGACTTTGAAAATATGTGCAATATGTGCTTTACCGCTTTTGATAACGGAATTACGCACTTTGACCTTGCAAATAATTATGGGCCTTCTGCAGGTAGTGCGGAAACCAATTTTGGTAAAATACTTCATAAATATATGAAGCAGTATCGTGATGAAATGATTATAAGCACAAAGGCGGGTTATTATATGTGGCCCGGGCCCTACGGTGACTTTGGCAGTAAAAAATGCCTGACCGCAAGTCTTGACCAGAGCCTTAAAAGAATGAATCTGGATTATGTCGATATTTTTTATCACCACAGAATGGACCCCGACACTCCTCTTTACGAAACAATGTGGGCATTGGACAGCATTGTGAAAAGCGGTAAGGCGCTATATGTAGGACTGTCTAACTACGACGGCGAAACAATGCAAAAGGCTGCTGGCATATTAAACGAGCTTCATTGCCCGTTTATCATAAACCAAAATAGATATTCAATTCTTGACAGAACGATTGAGCAAAACGGAATTTTAAATAGCGCAATCTCTGCTAAAAAAGGAATGATAATTTTTAGCCCTTTAGCTCAGGGCCTGCTGACAAGCCGCTATCTTAAGGGAATTCCTGAAGACAGTCGTGTAAAAACCGACGGTCGATTCTTAAACGAACGCTCGCTTTCTTCCGAAATGCTTGATAAAATCGCAAAGCTAAATATAATAGCAGAGCGCAGAGGTCAAACCTTGGCGCAAATGGCGCTTTCCTGGATTTATAGCCGCGAGGGAATCACAAGCGTTTTGATTGGAGCGTCCAAACCCGAACAGATAACCGAAAACCTTAAAATGACCGATAATCTTAATTTTACCGAGCAAGAGCTTAGAGAAATTGATTCGATTGTGCTTTAAATAACAAACAGCCGACGGGGAATTTTATTCCTCATCGGCTTTTATTTTTAATATTTGGTTTAAAGCTTTGATAGAATTTCCTGTGCATTGGTATCGGGTTTTACCTTAGGCATAATATTTTCAATATTGCCTTGCTCGTCAATAATAAATGTGGTGCGGACTACACCCATACTTACTTTGCCGTAAAGCTTCTTTTCTTGCCACACACCGTAGGATTTGATGGCAGAAAGCTCAGGGTCAGAGAGTAAAATAAATGGCAGACTGTGCTTTTCGGCAAACTTAATGTGCGAAGCTACGCTGTCCTTACTGATTCCGATAACTTCTACATTCAGTTTTTGAAATTCGCTATAAAGTCCTGCAAAGGCACAGGCCTGTCTTGTGCAACCGGGAGTATTATCCTTGGGATAAAAATAGAGTATTATTTTTTTGCCTTTGAAATCAGATAGGGAAATATCGTTTTGGTTTTTATCTTTTAGTGTAAATTCCGGGGCTTTATCACCGATTTTTAGCATAATTTTGTCTCCTTAATTAGATATATTACAGGTCGCCGTCGATAATTCAATCAGTTTTCCATATTATAAAGCTCTGATGCTTCTGGGTTTCTGTATTCGTGCTTTTCGTAATAACCGATAAGTTTGCCGTTGTCGTCGCGCAGAGCTACCATATAAACATCTTTGTTTTCCTTATCGTTGCGAGATGTATAAACAATGTTGTTTTTCGGACTCCTGCCAAACCAATCAACCACCTTGTCAATTTTTGCGTTTGATTCGGCATTATGGCAGGCTTTTAGACTTTTGCCTGTGAGGTCACAGTGGTATCGTGCAACCGAAGAGGGATTCATATATACTACAGTATGCTCCAAGTCGCAAATAACAATCGGAGCGGTATCCTGTTCTATAACACTTTTGAAAAATTTTAATAATTCCATATTATTTTAACTTCTTTCCGTCGCAAAAAGCATTGCCGACCTTTTCGCCGAGCTTGATATAGGTGTGATGCACAGGGTCATATGTGATAGCCTCTAGCTTTTCGGGGTCTATTTGTCCGTCTGAGCCCAGCACCGACTCATCTGCGCTGACATTTACAATCTCGCCAATGCAGATACCGTCTTCATTAAACTTTAAGAGTTTGCATTCAATAGTCATAGGAAACTCGTTGATTATGGGCGCATTTACAAAAGCGGATTTTGCGGTGGTAAGACCTGCTTTTGCTATTTTATCAGGAACATTATTTCCCGAAACGATACCTACATAATCGGCCTCAATTACATGCTTTGCGTCTGCTATACTTACTGTAAAAGCACCGCTTTCAATTATATTTTTTGTAGTCTTATGGTCATCGGCAAGGCAGACCATAAGCTGATTGGTATCATAAACTCCGCCCCAAGCCGCGTTCATACAGCACGGAACACCGTTTTTATCATAAGCCGCCACAATAAATACAGGCATAGGATATACCTGAGTTTTAACTCCAAAATCTTTACGCATAGGACCTCTCCCTTTAATAAAATTTTATTTTCATAATTATAACATTTTATTTATCCATTCTCAATCCTTTATTAGTGGTTTTAGTTGTAAGGTTCTAATATAAATATAAGCATAAAAACAAAAACATCCTCATAAATGGAAGTTTTGTTTATGAGGATGTTGCTGATTTTTCTTTGCTTTAGATTATAAAATAATTGATTTCTACAGCAATTTATGTAACTGCATATAATTAAATTTTTGAAAGAAGATTATCTATAGAATCATCATTCTTAAGGTCAACCTCGCAGGGCTTCTTGCAGAGTGACCAACGCTCGCAAAGCTTATTTATTTCACCCGGTTTTACGGTTTTAAGCTCACTTAAGGTCTCAAATTCAAGCATAACCTTATTTGTATAGGATTCAAAAGAACATCCGCCGTCCGGATAAACACCGTCAGGATGATTGGTTTCATAGTTCTTGTAAAGAATTTCATCACCAAGTACATAATAAGCAGTACCGCAGTTTAAATCGACGCCGATTTTAATCGGCTTTTCTGCCTTTACATCCTGTCTTAAGGTTATGTATTTATTTCCCCAATAAAGACGGTCGTTGCTCATATCGGTATAAGGCCATACAGATATCTTGCGGTTGGCGAGAAGGCCTGTGTCATTAGTATTCATAGGTATAACAAGGGTACCGCCGTCGGTACAAACAGAAAGCGCCCAAACGGCAAATTCCTTATCCTTATCAGTAATATTCTTAATCTGCATATTTACCTGAATATTAGCATCGTCAGGGTCCATTTTAATTTCAAGAGTTTTCTGAACGCCGATTTCTGTATCAGGCTCAGGGATAAATAAAGCGCCGTTTTCGGTTACTTTATATTCAACCTTTTTATCATCGGGAGTATAGGTCTCGGGATAGCTTTCGGGAGAAAGCCAGATTCTATGTCCGCCCAAGCTTTCCCAGCCTCTACCCTTGCCGAAAAAGTTCTGATAAACCTCGTCCTGTTTTTTAGTAAAAGCGCTACGCTCACTGCACATAAAGTTCTGTGAGCCTATGTATCCGAAGCTGATTATACGGGGACCGAGGTCAATTGTCACAATCGCTTCTATAACACCGTTAGAAATACTTACACATCTTCCGTATTCCTTAAAGCTTTCAATTTCTTTTACATTTACCATTGGGTATCACTCCGTTTTAATAATTTTATATTTATATTCCAAACCGCATTCAAGCGGTTTTTTTAATGATAGGCAGTACAGGTCAGTTGCTCTGCACTCGGTCTCAAAAACCTTTTTTGCACTGGCAGAGAGCTTTTCTGCATCCGAGGTTCTAGTGATAATAGGTACAGGACAGGTTTTAGATATATCCTTTAAAAGGGCTTGTCCCGTTTTATTGAAGCCTAAAATCCTCAGATAGGGAAGCGGTTTCATAAAAAACGAGTTATCAAAGCCTAAAAAAGCTGAAAGCACAAGCCGTCTGATTCTTGCAAGGGTATATCTCTTCACCTTTATCTCATTATATAACGCATCAAGGCTTACTGCAAGTCTTATTGCAGAAAAAAGTTTGTTTTCAACTCCCTCGCTTATATCGGGCAGACGGGATAGCTCTTCTAAGCTTTTGGTTCTGAGAGCGGCAAGTATTGCGTTTTCAAGTCTATTAATATCTGAAAGATTATCGGAATCTAAGGTTTTAAAGGAATTTTCGGGCATATATTTCCTGCAAAACTCAAAATCACCCTTTAAAAACTTTTCTCTAAGCAGAGAGGCTGAAACAAATTCATCCTCCAGTAGGCTGTCATGTTTGGCACCTATGCGTTTTAGTGTTTCAAATTCTAAATTTGCACCAAGTTTTCTTGCGGCGGAGATATATTCGATTGCAAGATTATTGTTAGCACCCGAAAAAACATTGTCTGCACCGCAATCAAGCGCCGCTTTTTCTCTTGCTGCCGCGAATGTAATACCTGTTTTAATGTATTCGGCGAGTCTTTCTGAAAATTCAGGAAGACTAAGCATTTTTGAAGCTTTTTCAAGGCTTTTTATATCACCACATTCGCTACCGAACATTATTTTATCGCATCCTGCAAAATTTAAAGCTGAAACTCCTCCGAGAGCGAAATTCTGAGCAGTAGACATTGACCAGAGTACAGGTAGCTCTAAAACTAAATCTGCACCGCAGTCGAGCGCCGCCTTTGCTCTTAGCCGCTTTTCGGTTATGGCAGTATCTCCACGCTGAACAAAGTTTGAGCTTATAACGCATATAACAGCACCCTGCTTTTTTGCGGCTTTTATTAAATATTCGTGACCCTTATGCAAGGGGTTAAACTCGGCAATTATACCTGTTACTGACAAAATATCACCTCTTTGCAAAAAAACACTTGAAAAACCGAATTAGATAAAGTATTATTAATTAGTTAGTAAATACAATTTACCATATTTAGAAAAATTATTCAATAAAAGTTTTAAAATGGAGGAAAAGAAATGAAAATCTTTGTTGTAAACGCAGGTAGTTCTTCTCTTAAGTATCAGCTTATTGATATGGAGAATGAAAAGGTGCTTTGTAAAGGTCTTTGCGAGAGAATAGGTGTTACAGGAGCTATTTCGCACAAGGCAGCTGACGGTCGCGAGTATTCGGCAGAAACCGCTATGCCTACTCATAGCGAGGCTTTTGAGGCAGTAGTATATGCTATGACTCAGAGCGATGCAAAGGTTATTGATTCTTTTGATGAGGTGTCTGCTATAGGTCACAGAATAGTTCAGGGCGGAAGCATTTTCAAGGGCTCCTGTCTTATCACTCCTAAGGCTTTGCAGGATATAGATGATTTGGGCGCTCTTGCTCCTCTTCATAACCCTGCTCATGTGCTTGCTATCAAGGCTTGTATTAAGACCTTCGGCGAGGAAAAGCCTCAGGTTGCAGTTTTCGATACCTCTTTCCACCAGACAATGCCTTCAAAGGCTTATATGTTTGCGCTTCCTTATGAGTATTATGAGAAGTATGGTGTTCGTAAATACGGTGCTCATGGTACATCTCACCACTTTGTAAGCGACCGTGTTGCCGCTCTAGAGGGCAAGGATAAGAAGGATATTAAGATTATCACCTGCCATCTTGGTAACGGTTGTTCAATTACCGCTGTAAAAGACGGCGTTTGTGTTGATACCTCTATGGGCTTTACCCCTCTTGACGGATTTATGATGGGAACCCGTACGGGTACTCTCGATCCTTCTGCTCTTACCTTTATCGCTGAGAAAGAAAATCTTTCTCCCGCTGATATCAACCGTATTTGTAATAAGGAATCGGGTGTACTCGGTGTTTCGGGTGTTTCAAACGATAACCGCGATGTTGCCGCCGCTGCTGCTGAGGGCAACGAAAGAGCAAATCTTGCTATTGAAATGCAGCGTTACCAGATTCTTAAGTTCGTTGGCTCTTATATCGCTGCTATGAACGGTGTTGATGCTATCGCATTTACAGGCGGTATCGGTGAAAACGATGCGGGTCTTCGCGAGTATGTTTGTGAAAATCTTGCTTTTGTCGGCGCCGAAATGGATAAGGAAAAGAATAAGATTCGCGGCGAAGAGGTTAAGATTTCTACTGAAAACAGTAAGGTTAATATCTACATAATTCCTACAAACGAAGAGCTTGCTATTGCAAGAGACACTTTAAGAATAATTTCGGAGTAATATTATGAATTTAAAAGAAATCAAAACCGCAATAGAAAGCGGAAATTTAAATAATGATTTTACTATGCTTTACGGCGATGCCGCAAAAGCTCAGGAAAGATATTCAAAAGCCGTTGAAAGCTATAAGGAAATTTTTGGCGAGGCTGAGGATATCCGCCTTTTCAGTGCGCCGGGCAGAACCGAGGTGGGCGGTAATCATACCGACCATCAGCACGGCTGTGTGCTAGCAGGTAGCGTTAACCTTGATGTTATAGCTGTTGTAGCTCCTAATGATGACGGTGTTATCCGTATTAAGTCGGAAGGTTATAATATGGATACTGTCGAAATTAATGACCTTGCCAAAAAGGACGAAGAGGAAGGCTATGCTATATCACTTATAAGAGGTGTTTGCAGTCGTTTTGAGGAAATGGGCTGTGAACTTAGCGGATTTAATGCTTATACAACCTCTAATGTGCTTAAAGGCTCAGGACTTTCTTCATCCGCCGCTTTTGAGGTGCTTCTCGGTACTATTATTAACGGTATGTTCTTTGGAGAAAAGGCTGATTCTGTGACCGTCGCAAAGATAGGTCAGTATGCGGAGAGAGAATATTTCGGCAAGCCTTGCGGTCTTCTTGACCAGATGGCAAGTGCTCAGGGCGGCTTTACCTACGCCGATTTTAATGACCCTGCAAACCCTGTTGTTGAGAAGATTTCTCTTGACCTTTCAAAATATGGATATACCCTTTGTGTTGTAGATACAGGCGGTAACCACGCTAATCTCACTCAGGATTATGCCGATATTACCATTGAATGTAAAAAGATAAGCAACGAGCTTGGTGTTGAGTTTTTGAGAGATGCTGATACAAAGCGTTTTTATAGCGAGATTGCCCAGTTGCGTGAGAGTTGCGGCGACCGTGCTGTACTCAGAGCTTTCCATTTCTTTAATGAAAACGAGCGTGTGCTTTCTCAAAAGGCAGCTCTTGAAAACGGCGATTTCGAGGAATTTTTGAAGCTTGTAAACGCTTCGGGACAGTCTTCTTATGACTATCTGCAGAACCTTTATTCAAATTCTGCCGTAGCAGAGCAGGGACTTTCCTTGGCAATCGCTCTCACAAAGCAGTTTTTAAACGGTAAGGGTGCTTGCCGTGTTCACGGTGGCGGCTTTGCAGGAACTATTCAGTGCTATATCCCTGATGAAATGCTGGCTGATTATAAGCAGATGATAGAAGCCGCTTTCGGTAAGGATAGTTGCTGTGTGCTTAGTGTGAGACCTGTCGGCGGATACGAGGTTAAATAAGAATAGCGAGCTTTAAATTATGCAAATACACGGAACCCTTTTGACTGTTTGTATGGTTGCAGTTGCAGTGATTTTAGTAATTGTAATTATATACATAGCATTGTCTTACCCGGAGTTTAAGGGAAAACTTAATTATATTAATTCTGAAATAAATAGAACTCACGGCAAAGAGCGTGAGCATTGGAAACGCGAAAAGCGAAGGCTTATTCGAAGTTTTCTAAGATTTATGTAAAATGTGCCTTATCGGGAATAATCTCGGTAAGGCACTTTTTTTGATAATCCATAAATTTCCGCTAATAATATATAGGAAAGGTGTGGCTTTATGAAAAAACGCAGTATAATAAGGATTATTTCTTTGCTTTCGGCGGCGGTTATTATATCACTTGGATTTCTCGTAAAGGAGCATAAGAAAAATGAGGCTTACCTGTTGCAGCTTGAAAACGGCTATTCGCACGCGCTCAGCGACTTTAACAGCGCTATAAACAATATAAATCTTACTTTGAGTAAGGCAAAATATGTGACAACACCTGAGCAAATAAGCACTATGGCGGCAAAGCTGCTTTCTGAGGCTCAAACCTCAAAAACGGCCTTGATTCAGCTACCGTTAAACGGCGAGCTTACGGTTCTTAACAGATTTTTGTCTCAGGTCGGGAATTTTGCAATGTCTATTTCAAAGAAGCTGATAAAGGGAGAAGAACTTACCGAGCAGGATTCGAAAAATATCGATTTGCTGAGTGAAACAGCCGATAAAATATCTCAGGCGGTAAGTGATACTCAAATTGATTATAATAATGCGGAATATTGGGCAAGTGAGCTTGAAGATAAGCTTGATTCTCAGGTGGACAGCGAGAGTTTGTCGACTTCCTTAGGAGCTGTTGAAGAGGAACTGTCGGATTTTCCTACCTTGGTTTATGACGGACCCTATTCCGACCATATACTCGAAAAAGAACCTGAAATGGTAAAAAATGCCGAACTTATATCTGAGTCAGATGCTAAGCGGATTGCGGCGGCAGCAGTTGGGTGCGAAGAAAAAGAATTAAAAAACACCGTTCTCACAGAGGGAAAAATTCCTGCATATAGATTTGAGGGAAATAACTTTGCAGTTTCGGTAAGCCGAAAGGGCGGTTATCCTGTCTTTTTGCGCAGAGATAGGCCAGTAGCAGATACGGTCATTACCTATGAGCAGGCTATAACCAAGGCAAAAAGGTATTTAGAGCAAGTAGGAATGAGCGGATTTATACCCACCTATTATTATGCAAACGAAGGGGTTTGCGTGGCGAATTTTGCTTTTGTTGACGGAGAAACAATATGCTATACCGATCTCGTAAAAGTTGGAGTTGCTATGGATAACGGGGAAATAGCGCTATATGAGGCGAGCGGATATCTGACTAATCACCGCGAGCGAACCTTTAAAACGCCTGCTTATTCTGAGAATGATGCTTTAAAGCTTATAAGCAAAAAGCTTAATATTAACAGTATTGCTATGTCGCTTGTTCCGACCGATTTTGCAACCGAGGTAAGATGCTATGAGTTTGCCTGTGCAGCAGCGGACGGTCAGGAGATACTGATTTATATAAATGCCGAAACATTAAAAGAGGAAAACATTTTAATTCTTCTTAAAAGCGATGGTGGAACATTAGTAAAATAGAGAAAAGCGGTATCATCTTGATACCGCTTTTTTATCATAGCCTCTTGTTACATATCAATTTACCAGAGTTCTGTCTGTACTACAATATTTATTTTAGTTTTAACATAATATTCATACTTATTTGCTTGACAACGAGGGTAGGCGGTTTTATAATAGTTAGCAGGCTAACATTTCGATGATTTTAAGGCAGGTGTGGTATGGACAGGGAAAATGAAATAGGCTTTGCGGTCAGAAGACTTTTTAATGCTATTAAGCGCGATATCGAATGCCGCTGCGAAAGCGAGGGTATTGAGCATGTCAAGGGCGTTAACGGTTGGGCGATAAGTTATTTTTATGAAAACAGAGATAAGGATATCTTTCAGCGTGATTTCGAGGAAAAATTTTCTATTCGCCGTTCAACCGCCAGCATAATGCTTAAAACAATGGAGCAAAAGGGCTTTATTAAAAGGCAGAGTGTTGAGAGCGATGCCAGACTTAAAAAAATAGTTCTTACTGACAAAGCTATTGAAAATCATGAGAAAATTATGAAAAGTATAAAATACAGGGAAGAAAGACTGAGGAACGGTATTAACGATGATGACCTCAAGGTCTTTTTTAATGTTATGAAAAAGCTGACAGCAAATATGGAGGACCAAAATGATTAAAACCCTAGCAAAAAGTATCAGAGAATATAAGTTGCCTTCAATTTTAACCCTTTTATTTATTATGGGTGAGGTGCTTATTGAGGTTTATATTCCTTTTATCACAGCAGATCTTGTCAATAATATAAAGGCATCAGCGCCGATTGAAACGGTTATTAAAACGGGACTTTATCTTGTTTTGATGGCTGTACTTTCGCTTTGCTGTGGAGTTATTGCGGCTGTAACCTGTGCTAAAGCATCGGCAGGCTTTGCGAAAAATCTGCGGCACGATATGTTTGCAAAAATTCAGAGCTATTCCTTTGCAAACATTGATAAATTTTCATCTACCTCACTGGTAACAAGGCTTACGACCGATATAACCAATGTGCAGATGTCGTATATGATGATTATCCGTACTGCGGTAAGAAGCCCGATGATGTTTGTTTTTTCTATCATTATGGCTTACAGAATGGGTGGCGCTTTGGCTACAACATTTGTGGTTGTAGTACCGATTTTGGTATTCGGCCTTTTTTCGGTTGCGAGAAAGGCTATGCCGGCATTCAGGAGAGTATTTAAAAAGTATGATACGCTCAATGAATCAATTGAGGAAAATGTCCGCGGTATGCGCGTAGTTAAAGGCTTTTCGCGAGAGAATTATGAAAAGCAGAAATTTGCCGCCGCAGCTGATGATATTACAAACGATTTTACAAAAGCAGAGCGCATAGTGGCCCTTAATACACCGATTATGCAGTTTTGTATGTATTTCAATATGATTTTTATACTTATTGTAGGCTCTATGCTGGTTATAAAGAGCGGCGGTACTACAATAGACGTCGGTCAGATTTCGGCTATGCTCACCTACGGCATGCAGATTCTGATGTCTCTTATGATGCTTTCAATGATTTATGTTATGATTACAATGTCACTTGAATCAATGAAGCGTATCTGCGAGGTTTTAAATGAGGAAGCAACCCTTAAAAATCCCGAAAATCCTGTTATGGAGGTAAAGGACGGCTCGGTTGAGTTTTGTAATGTAAGCTTTAAATATTCCGAAAAAGCAAAGAGGTACTCTCTTGAGGGAGTAAACCTTAGCATAAAATCTGGTATGACCGTAGGCGTTATAGGCGGTACGGGTTCTGGTAAATCATCTCTTGTTCAGCTTATTGCAAGACTTTATGATACTACCGAGGGTGTTGTAAAAGTTGGAGGAAAAGATGTTAGAGAATATGATATAAAGGTACTCAGAGACAGCGTTGCTATGGTGCTTCAAAAGAATCAGCTTTTCTCAGGTACAATCAAGGAAAACCTGAGATGGGGTAATGAAAATGCAACCGATGAGGAAATTATTGAGGTTTGCAAGCTTGCTCAGGCAGAGGAATTTATAAATACTTTCCCGGATGGGTATGACACTTATATTGAGCAGGGAGGCTCGAATGTATCGGGAGGACAAAAGCAAAGACTTTGTATCGCTAGAGCGCTTCTTAAAAAGCCGAAAATTCTTATTCTCGATGATTCGACAAGTGCAGTAGATACCAGAACCGATGCATTTATCCGTAGCGGATTTAAGAAATTTATCCCTGAAACTACAAAGTTTATAATCGCTCAGCGTGTAGCCTCTGTAGAGGATGCAGACCTTATAATCGTTATGGATAACGGTAAAATTTCTGCTGCCGGTACACATTCTCAGTTGCTTGAGTCGAGTGAAATTTATAGAGAGGTTTATGAGCAACAGACCAACGGAGGTGACAGCGATGAAAACTAATAATATGCCGCGAGGTATGGGACCGAAAGGCCCTCAGGGAATGCCACCTAAAAAGAAGATGAATTTTGGGGCACTTAAACGGGTTATAAAAATGCTTTACGGTTATTATCCGGTGCTTCTTCCTTTAGCAATAGGCTGTATTATATTCGCCGCTATCACTGCCGCTTTGCCTGCGATTTTCCAACAGCAGGTTATTGCCGCAATTGAAGAATGGTATTTGAGCAAGGATTGGGCATCGGCAAAAAATGAAATTATTCCTAAGGTTATTGTGCTTGGATGCTTTTATGTCATTTCGCTTATCGCAGTCACTCTGCAGACTCAGCTTATGGCAATTATTACACAGGGTTTTCTCGGAAATATGCGAAAAACTCTGTTCAATGGTATGCAAAATTTGCCGATTAAGTATTTCGATACTCATAAGCACGGCGATATAATGAGTCATTATACCAACGATATTGATGCTCTGCGTCAGCTTGTAGCGCAGTCTATGCCGACTCTTTTGCAGGCTACCATTATTGTTGTCAGCGTATTCAGTATAATGATGTGGTATAGCGTTTGGATGACGATAGTTGTGGTCGTAGGTGTTACAGCTATGTTTATCGTTACCAAAAAAATAGGCGGCGGTTCTGCAAAATACTTTATGCGTCAGCAAAAGGCAATAGGAAAAACCGAGGGCTTTATTCAGGAAATGATGAGCGGACAAAAGGTTGTTAAGGTTTTTTGCCATGAAAATCATGCTCAGGCAGATTTTGATAAGATAAATGATGAGCTTTATGAGGATAGCAACCGAGCTCACGCTTATGCTAACTGCTTAGGTCCTATAAATATGAACCTTGGAAATATTCTCTATGTAATAATTGCAACTGCAGGCGGTTTATTCCTTTTATCAGGAGCTAAGAATTTTGGTATTTCGGGAATGGCATTTGAGCTTAGTATTGTAGTACCATTCCTTAATATGACCAAGCAGTTTACAGGTAATATCAATCAGGTTTCTCAGCAGATAAACTCGGTCGTTATGGGACTTGCGGGTGCAGATAGAGTTTTCTCTCTTATGGACGAGATGGCTGAGGATGATGACGGTTATGTAACTTTAGTCAACGCAGAAGTTGATGAAGAAGGTAATATTACCGAAACCCAAAAACGTACAGGTATATGGGCTTGGAAGCATCCTCACGGTGACGGTACGACTACCTATACAAGACTTATGGGTGATGTGAGACTGTTCGATGTGGATTTTGGTTATACTGAAGAAAAAATAGTTCTTCATAATATTGACATTTATGCAGAACCCGGTCAGAAAATAGCTTTTGTCGGCGCTACAGGTGCAGGCAAAACCACCATTACCAATCTTATAAACCGTTTTTATGATATTGCAGACGGAAAAATCAGGTATGACGGAATAAATATTAATAAGATTAAAAAATCCGACCTTCGCCGTTCTCTCGGTATAGTTTTGCAGGATACCAACCTCTTCACAGGTACGGTTATGGATAATATCCGCTACGGAAGACTTGATGCTACTGATGAGGAATGTATCAAGGCGGCAAAGCTTTCGGGTGCGGATGACTTTATAACCCGTTTGCCTTTGGGGTATGAAACCGAGCTTACTAATAACGGAAGCAACCTTTCTCAGGGTCAGCGTCAGTTAATAGCGATAGCGAGAGCGGCGGTTGCAGACCCACCCGTTATGATAATGGACGAGGCAACATCCTCAATCGATACCAGAACTGAGGCGATAGTTCAGCGCGGTATGGACAGACTTATGCAGGGCAGAACGGTATTTGTCATCGCTCACAGACTTTCGACCATTAAAAACTCAAATGTTATAATGGTGTTGGAAAACGGCAGAATCATTGAACGCGGAAATCACGATAGCCTTATTGAGCAAGAGGGCAAATATTATCAGCTTTATACAGGCGCATTTGAATTAGAATAAAATAAGAATAATCCTCTCTTTGTGTGAATATTATTTAATAGCAATCACATACAAAGAGAGGATATTTTTATGGAACAAAAATGTTTAAAGACAAGCGTTCGTATTTGTGATACGGTTTTTTCGGCTAATGCAGAGCAAGCGATAGATGTTGATTTCACACTGCCCGATTACTGCAATGATATTTCTAAAATTTTTAAATGTCAGGCAGTGCCGAGAATAGCATCTAAAAGTATTGAAGGCAAAACAATAACAATTGAGGGAAGCGTTGCAATAACCCTTATTTATTGCGACGAGGACGGTATTCTTTCTTCCTATGAGTATCAGTATCCGTTCAGCAAAAAGATTGAGTGCGACCGCGATTTACAGGGAACTACCCTTAGCTGCAGAATAAGGACTGACTACATAAACTGCCGTGCGGTTACAGGAAGAAAGGTTGATATACACGGTGCGGCAGGAATTTTTATAAAAGCGGTAAGGCGCAAAAATCAGGATGTCGTATCGGATTATGATGACAATAGTGTTGAACTAAGACGCGGTATTGCTCCCGCTACAGTGCCGATGGGATTTGCAGAAAAATATCTTTTGGTTGAGGACGAAATTCGCATAGGTGCAGGTCAGCCGACTGTCAAATGCATAATCAGAAGTGATGCGGTGGTTTCTGTTAAGGAAACTAAAATAATAAACGATAAGGCTGTAGTTAAAGGCGAGATGAATATCTGCCTTGTTTATTGTCCTGAAGGGGGAGCGGCTTTGCAAAGTGTCAAGTCGGTTATTCCTTTTAGTCAGATTATTGAGGTCGAGGGCATAAATGACGGATGCACTTGTGATACAAAGGCTGAGCTTTCATATTGCGAAATAAAGCCTAAAATGCAAAATGCAGGCGAGTGTAAGGCGTTTTCACTTACTGCTAAAATTTTACTGACGGTTGAGGCATATTGCAGTAATGAAATAGCGGTTATTTTAGATGCTTTTTCCCGAAAATTCGAGGCGGATATTACTAAGGATAAAGTTTGCTTTGAAAATATAACCCATAATGTCAATGAAATCTATCATACCAAGAAAACAGTTGAGCTTGAGGATGCTATAACTTCGGTGGTTGATCTTTGGTGCTCGGCTTCAAGCTATACAACCCATTTCGAAAAGGAAGAAATGATTATTTCGGGTACGCTCTTAGCAGGTATGATTATTTGCAATGAAAATAATAATTCTATTTACTGCGAAAAACCGATTGAGTTTGAGTACAGATATCCTGTAACTTCAAGCGGCGGGGCTTTGCATAGTGAGCCGAAGATAGAGGTTGTGTCCTGTGCTTATACTATCACCTCTGCAAATAATATTGAGCTTAGAATAGATTTGAAAATCAATGCCGCAATTTATGAGCAAAAGGATTTATCTCTTATATCTGATATGGCGGTGGACTGCAGTCGTCCGGTTTGCTCTAAAAAATCAAATGCTATGACGGTTTATTTTGCAAGCAATAAGGAATGTGTCTGGGATATTGCAAGGATTTATAATGCCAGCGTTGAGGAAATAATGAGAATAAACGGTCTTGAAAATGAAGAAATGACAGGAGGAAGAATGCTTCTGATTCCTGTAATGTAGTAATAAATAAAGTCTGCTGTTTTAAACAGCAGACTTTATTTGATATTTGTTGAATTTTGAAAAAATATGTTGTTTTATTATAGGCAAAGTGATATAATGAATAGGATAGTATAATAATTATAGAATGTCGAAACGCTAAAAAGTATTTTGACTTTCGATAACCATCATAATAGGAGATGTGTATTATAGTTAAGTTAATTGCATCCTTATCGGTTTTATTGCTAAGGTTCTTTTATTTTTTCTATAAGCTTATATTTAAGCCCAAGGATAAAATCGCAATGCTTACCCGTCAAAGCAATAAACCGACTGCGGATTTTACTTTACTCGAATCCGCCCTTGTCCGCAAAGGCTTTTCGGGGCAGATTGTAATACTTCCCAAAAAAATCGAAAAATCATTATTTAGCATAGTTAAATATGGTTTACATATATTCAGGCAGATGTATCACATAGCAACATCGAAAATTGTAGTGGTTGACGGATACTGTATTCCTGTCTGTGTTTTAAACCATAAGCAGGAGCAAAGCTTCATTCAAATTTGGCATGCGCTGAATATCGTCAAAAAATTCGGTTTTTTGGCTTTGGACAAGCCCTGGGGACATAGCAGTGATACTGCAAAAATAATGTGTATGCATCGCAATTATACCCATATTGTTGCCAGTGCTGAGCATACAGGCAAAATCCTGCTCGGTTCTTTTAATGCAACCCCTGATAAATTGGTATTATTAGGTCTCCCCAGAATTGATTATATAACAGGTCTTAAAAACAGCGATTGTGCAAAAATAAGAAAAGCCTATCCTTATATTTTTGAAAAAAGCCTTATTCTTTATGCTCCTACTTTCAGAAAGGGCAAAAAGGTAGATTTATCCTGGATAGAAAAGACTATTGACCTTGATAAGTATAATGTGGTTGTCAAATTGCATCCTTCTGATGTAATGGGTGCTGATGAAATAACCGATAGTCGTATTATTTTTGATACAAAGTTTAAATCCTTTGATTGGATGATTGCGTGCGATAAGCTTATTACCGATTATTCGGGAATCGGCTTGGAGGCCTCTCTTCTGGACAAGCCTGTGTTCTTTTATTTGTACGATTATGAGGAATATAAGCAAAGCAACGGTCTGAATATCGACCTGTATTCAGAGGAGATTTCGCGGTATGTTACCGACAGTGCAGATAAGCTTAAGGCTATGCTCAACGCCGAATATGATTATTCGGTGCTAAATAGCTATAGAGGCAGATATCTGGACGTTGATATTAATGATTGCAGCGGTAGGTTTGCCGAATATATTATAGAATTGGCAGGAAACAATGATGGAACAAAACGAGATTCTGAAAGAGATACACGAGCTGCAAAGGTTGGAGCTTCAAATTCTGTTGGACGTTAATGAGGTCTGCAAAAAGCATGATATAAAATTTTTCTTAGGGGAGGGCACTTTGCTTGGAGCTATAAGGCATAAGGGTTTTATTCCTTGGGATGATGATGTTGACCTTATTATGCCGCGCAGTGAATACGAGCGCTTTTTGAAGATTGCTCCTGAGGCTTTGGGAGAAAAATATGAGGTTCAGCACCCGACAACGGTAGAGAATTATTGGTCACCTTTTATTAAGGTGAGGTCTCTTGCCGATGATAGCAAATTTCGTCAGGGCCATATTGCTCACCTGACCGATAAAAACGGTCCTTATATTGATATTTTCCCAATGGAATATGTGCCCGAGAAGAAAAGCCTTAAAATTTATAAGGTTGCGTTTTTTATTCGTTTTTACCGCGGAATGCTTTCTTATAAGCTCGGTATCAGACAACCGAATCATTTAAAGGGCAGAATAGTTAAGCTTATTTCAAAGCTTTATTCAGTCAAAACGATTCATAAGGGATTGGATAAAAACTTTAAGCTTTTTGGCGAGGGTGAATATGAATATATGGCAACCTTTTCGTCCTATCATCCGCTCAGGTGCCAGATAGTTAAAAGTAGCTGTTATGACCGTATGATAGATTGGGATTTCGAGGGACATACTTTGCCTGTGCCGTCAGGGTATGATGAAATTCTCACTACGGTTTACGGTGATTATATGACTCCGCCGCCCGAGGATAAAAGGGTTATAAAGCATCATTTTTACAGTGGAGAGCATTAATTGAAAGGAATGATTGCCGAGGTATGTATTTAAATCGGTTTTTAAACGATATTAAAAAGTATTGGAAATATCTGAGATATTCAACAAAAGCGACCTTGAAAACAGAGGTTTCGGGTTCGTATCTCACTTGGTTTTGGTGGATACTTGAGCCGTTTTGCTTTATGCTTATATATACCTTTATCGCTGGAGTTGTTTTTAAGTCGCCTATTGAAAATGCACCTATTTTTGTTTTTGCAGGGCTTACTATATGGAATTTCTTTAATAAGAATGTATCAGGCAGTGTAAAGCTTTTAAAAACAAATAAGGGTATAATTACAAAAATATATCTTCCTAAATATATGCTCTATATAAAGCTGATGATGGTAAATGGCTTTAAAATGGCTATTTCTTTCGCTCTTTGCATTATTTTGATGCTTTTTTATAAGGTTTCTGTATCGGCTTATATTTTATGCACGATACCCTGCCTTATAATGCTGATGCTGATTACCTTTGGTATAGGCTGTGTGTTTATGCATATCGGTGTTTATGTGGCAGACCTTTCAAAGATTGTTAATATAGCTTTGCGTTTGGTTTTCTATATGTCGGGCGTGTTCTACGATGTTGCAACCCGTGTTCCTGCGCCTTACGGCGAAATATTGCTAGATATAAATCCTGTGGCATTAGCGATGTCGGGCTTTAGAAATGCGCTTTTGTATAAAATGTCTCCTAATTGGTTAGCGCTTGGTATATGGGCCGCTGTAGGTCTTATATTTTCTGTATTCGGTATTTATTTAGTATATAAAAATGAGAATAATTACGGTAAGATATTATGATGGAAAAAACAGTTGAAGTTAAGGATTTAAAAATCAGCTACAGAACGGTAAATCCGTTCAGCTTTAGAAAATCAAAGAAGAAAAAATCTGCTAAAGAGGAAGCAGTAAAGGGAATATCCTTCGAGATACACAAGGGTGAAATAGTAGGTCTTATCGGTCAGAACGGTAGCGGCAAGTCGACGACTCTTCGCTGTATCGCCGGAATAATTTCACCCGATGAGGGAAGTGTTAACCTTTTCGGTAATTCGGTGTCTTTATTGGCAATCGGTGTAGGCTTTCAAAAGGAACTTACAGGCAGAGATAATATAATGCTTTCGGGACTTTTGATGGGCTTTGAGGAAAAGGTGATTTTGTCTAAGATGGACGAGATTATCGAATTTTCCGAGCTCGGCAAGTTTATCGATAAGCCTGTAGGGTCGTATTCCAGCGGTATGTATTCGAGACTTGCATTTGCAATCACCGCAACCCTCGATACAGATATTTTGCTCATAGATGAGGTTTTCAGCGTAGGCGATGCGCGATTTAAGAAAAAGAGTAATAAAAAGATGAAATCTCTTATTATGGACAAGGACCGTACAGTTATTATTATATCTCATAGTCTCGAAACTTTAAGGACTATGTGCGATAGGGTTATCTGGCTTGATCAGGGTAAAATCAAAATGATCGGCAAGCCGGATGAGGTTTTAGACGAATATAAGGAATTTATGATAGCAGGTTTGAATTAAATAATTTTACTGAAATGTGCGGTGTTTTTATGAAATACCGCGCATTTTTATTGAATATTGGGGTAAAAATAGTGCATGGTGATAAAACTTTTATAAAAAACAAAAAAAGTTTAAAAAAGGGTTGCATTATTACAACCTTTTGTGTATAATAATAATACAGAAACGAACTAAATATCGCGGAGTGGAGCAGCTGGTAGCTCGTCGGGCTCATAACCCGAAGGTCGTAGGTTCAAGTCCTGCCTCCGCAACCAAAACGAAAATCCTGTCGATTATTGTCGGCAGGATTTTTTGTTTTGTATTCTTCATTTTTTATTATTAGGTATTAACCATTGATTAAACGGATTTTCATAATGAATAATGAATAATAAATAATTTAGGTGCGCCTAAGGTATGAATATAAAATTCAAGGGTTCAAATACCTGAATAAAAGCCGTCATTCATCTTTTTTGTGACTGTTTCCCAAAAATGAAAGAAAAATTTACTATTTCAGCTTTCGGTGCGAAGTGAACTAAATCCATAATTGTTTTGGATGTGTTTTTCGTAATTAGCCTCTTTTTGTTGCAAATTTATAAATACTGTAGTATAATCTAATATATCCGTTTGAGGATATAGTAGAATTTAAAAAGTACGTAATAAAGTTAAAGCACAAAATATTTTTTGAAGTTTGATTAGTATTTTAGCGCTTTGGCTGACAAGGGGAATTAGAAAAGTGTCAAATAAAGGTTATTTGAAAGCGTTGTACGGATGCGTTGATATATTATTCAGCAATACTGTGGACGAAGAGCAATTAGAAAGTACAGAGATGTATTTAAGAACTTTGCTCAAAAACGCTATGCCTTTTATGCGCGGTGAAAAAGAGGCTTGCAGTGTAGTAGAGGCTACAGTAAAAAATATAACTGAGTTGGTTGAAAAGGTTGGAAATTTCGAATCTGAGGTTTTTGTGAAAAATCTTTGTGATATAGCAGAAATTTCCAAGGATGAGGCGCTAATATATGTAATGCCTGCCTTAACAAGAGGATTTTCTGATGAGTTTTCAGCAAGTAAAAATATCCTTTTAGCAAATGGTTTTAAGAAGGCTGTTTCTATTTTTTGCAAAGGAGATTCACCGATTACTGTTTCAAAGCAGCTTGGATTTATAAATGAGGTTTTCAGGGTAAAGCCTTTGGATTTTATTGGGGATGAAAAGGTAATGGAAATGGTTGACCGCATCCTCGAAGAAAAAGGTGAAGATTATATTCTCAATCGAGGTTTGGTTGAAGAAACGGTATACCGCATATTTAACAAGGTGCGTCTCGGGAAGATTGTCGAATATTGCCAAAAGAAGCAGAGCAGTAAAAATAGCGAGATTTTGAGCGAGCTTGAAGAAAAGTATGATTTGAAAAACGAGGAGCTTTTCGTAGACGACCCGTTTTATGCAAAAAAAGCAGAGCGACTCAAATTTGTTAAAGGACTTCAAAAATATACACTTGAGGCTTTAGTGCTTACAAGAGATTTTCTTGAGAGCAAAGGACTTACCTTCTATTTGACAGAGGGAACCTTGCTCGGTGCTATCAGGCATAACGGCTTTATCCCTTGGGATGATGATATTGATATTGCAATGCCTCGAAAGGATTACGAAAAGCTTGTTGAGCTTGCAAAAGCAGGTGAAATACCGCCTGAGCTTCATTTTGATTCGCTTGAAACCAATAAAAAGCATTGGGTTTTAGGTGCTAAAATGCAACTTACAAAGCCTTGCGAATATGTGCAGCCAAAGGTTGCAGAACTTTCTGAATGCTTTGGTCCTTATGTTGATATTTTCCCGTTGGATTGTTGGGGAAGCCCCGCAGGTATAAAATATATCAGAGCCAACAGAAATGTCAAGCTTGCAAGACGAATGCTCTTTATGAAAACAGGTTATTCAACTGCTATAAAGAAAAAGCCTTCGCGTGTTTTGATTCGTATGTTCCTTCCTTTTGTAAGCAATGCTTGGGTTGAAAGATTTGCGATAAAAAATATGAAAAGGTTTTATAAGAAGAATCCAAAGTACTATGTAAATCTTTGCAGCTATTATCCCTATTACAAAGAGGTATTTCCTGTAGGTTTCTTTGGCGAGCCGAAGTATATTGATTTTGAGGGCGAAAGAATGCCTGTGCCGTGTGAGTATGACTATATGTTAAAAACAGTTTATGGCAGAAGCTACGATACTATACCTCCTGTCAGAGTAACTAATATGCGTAAACATGCTTTTGAGCTTCGCGGTGATGCTAAAGAGGATTATGCAGATACTCAGAATTCTTGATTTTAAAAAAATTCAATATAAAAATGCACCTTAAAAGTTTACTACTTTTGAGGTGCACTTTTTATATATAGAAATTAAATAAGTTTATTTGGTACAAAAAACAGGCTCGTAAACGAGCCTGTTTTTAATATTATTCTTTTACTGATTTTTTTCGATATCCAACACCCAAACCGATCTTTCGTTTATTCCATTCCAATTTATCATAATTATAGCCGTAACGCTTTTTAAGTATTTCATCAGAATGAGCCGGAATCGGCATAGATAAGCCTTCGAAATCGATATATTCCGGTTTTCCGTAAAACTCTTTTGGGTTGGTGGTTTTTTCAATATCGGCAATGTCAGCTAAATTCACAAGATAATTACATTTTGTTCCTTTAAACATACTGTAAACCTTTTCAAGCTTCTTGTGAATTTTTTTATAGGACAATGAATCGGCGCGCTTACTTAAGCGTTCTTCTTCTTTGGTCACAGGGATTTTTATGCCTGATTTATACTGCAAAAGACTTCTGTAATATTTATATAATTCAGATTGCTTCTTTTGTTTTTTGGAATTCGGCTCAGGAACTGAGCATAGAGGTAAGATGTGAACACAGGGTCCGTTGAAATCTGTAATACCCTCTAATTTCTTTTGGTAAAACCTGCTATCGCTTGCCAATCTTACAGTCATATAAGGTGACCAATAGTTTTCTACGGTTTTATGATGCTGTAAAACAAATTTTTCTGACAACTCTTTAGAAGCATAATTTAAGAATTTTTTATATTGCTTTCTTTTCATTGTCAAAAACAGATTAGCTTCCCAAGGAGCAAGACCGCTATAATGCTCTGCGAATCTTAAGGTGCTGTTTCCTAGATAGTAGGTGATTTTATGCTTTTTACATATTTTTGAAATAGCTTTTAAAACCTTAATCTGCTTGAGCTGATATTTTCGGTTTCTGGTGAGTTCCTTACTCTTGATTTTTGCAAACCAATCTTCATTAACCTCGTTAACCCTTTTATACCGATAATCAATATAAAATCCGATTTGAGGTATCTTTGTTGCTGCAGGTGAAAGCCAATAAATCCAACCTTTATCAGGAGTTCTCCAGGTAGGGCCATATTTTTCTTCCAGCAATTGCTCTGCATTGGCAGGAAGGCGTATTGTTTCGCCGGCTACTTCTACTTCTTTGAAATCCGTTATAGGAGAATAGGTCATTTCGACAATATTTCGCTCATTGTCAAGATACTCTTTATCGGGCTCGCGATAGAAAAGCCAAGTTTTGCTGTTATCATCTGTGATTTTATAATAATTAAGGTCTATCTTAATTCCGCAGAAACGGTAAGAATCCTCAACAATAAAATCATCAAAGAAGTACTGTCTCCAGATATTGAATCCGAATTTTTCAAGGTGAAGACGGATTCGTTCTAAATCGACTTTGTCTTTAACTATAACGCCCATATCTATATCTAAATCATGGGCTAATAGTTTTCCTTCTCGGATTATACCGAGCATAGTTCCAAAGTCGGCAAAGCTGTCAATATCGATTTCTTTTAAGAGACGCTGAACTAAAGCAATAATTGCAATACCGTTTTTTTGTATAGCGGCTCGCTTCTTTTCGTTTTCTTTTTCGATTCTTTCTTCGTAGCTTAGAGTAACCTTTTTTACATTTTCAAATTTTTCTTCGTACCATGTTTCAATGGTTTTCAGTATATTTGTGCAATAATAAAATTTAGCGAGATTTTTATGTCTGTTTATAAAACAGGTCCTTTTAGTTTTTGGTTTCGCAGTTTCAGGAGCACATACGAAACTGCTAGCTTTCCAATTTGGGAGATTTTTATTATAAAAAGCGTAGCATTTATTTACAAACTTTTTGGCAAGTTTACTGTCTTCAAATTCATCTAATTTAAAGACACGCGCTAAAGAATGCCTTAAGCAAAGATAATTAATCTCTTCCTGAAGCTCAGGTGTTTGAGGAAATTTTTTATAAAAGGAAATAATACTTTCTAATGATTTGAAAATATCAAATATACGGTGGTCTACAGTATTTGTAATACTGTCGCTACGGCTTTTAACATAATAATAAAACGGAATATTTACACATTCGACTTTATTCGCCATTCCCATAACATTATATATTAATGCACTGTCTTCAAACCATTGGCCCACCGGGAATTTAAAATTATGCTTGAGCCAAAAATCTTTTCGATAGATTTTATTCCAAGCGTATGAGTTGGCAAATCTTAAAATTTTTGGAGACTGTGCAACGCTTTCGCCGAAGAACTGAATACTGTCGCTATAGTAGTTTCTGCGAATTGTTCGTCCGATGATACTGCTGAATGCACAGCTTACTATGTCAGAATCAGTATCCTTGGCTTTATTATACATCAGCTCATACATATCAATATCGACATAGTCATCGCTATCGACAAAAGCAATATATTCGCCTGTAGCGTATTGTATAGCAAAGTTGCGCGCATCGGAAAGACCGCCGTTTTCTTTTGTAAAAGCTCTGATTTTATCGGGATAGCGCTTTGAGTAATCATCAATAATAGCCTGAGAATTATCAGGACTTCCGTCATTAACAACTAAAATTTCGATTTCTTGCAAGGTCTGGTTAACCAGAGAATCAAGGCATTTGGATAAATATTGTTCTACATTATAAACAGGAACAATTACCGAAACTTTTATATTTTTCATTCCAATTCCCCCTAATATAACCCTTTCCCTTTAAATTAAAAATAAAGTTACAATTTTTTTAGGCATAAAACAACCTGTTTCAGCACTTTTCTTAGTATACTATATGCAAGTAAAAAAGTCAATTGGCTGTGAGCGGGAAAAGTGTGCGAAAAACAGCGGTCAGAATCGTGATAAATTGTTTATATCTGTATAAAAAAGCTTACTTAAAAAATCATTTACAAAGCAGTAAGGGGTATGGTATACTAAAAAAGTAATTTTAAGATTATTTTTGGAGGAATTATGAAAAAGCTATTGAATTTTTATGTTAAATCTCCGCTGATTTTAAGAATTGCAATCGGGCTTGTAATAGGTATTGTCTTGGGCCTTTTGCTTCCGAAAGCGGCTTTTATCGGAGTGTTCGGCGATGTTTTTGTAGGAGCGCTTAAGGCAGTAGCGCCGATACTTGTTTTTGTTTTGGTTATAGCATCTCTTGCAAAATCAGGATCCGGCATTGGTAAACGCTTTGGAACAGTTGTCGTATTCTATATGCTAAGTACATTTTTAGCTGCTATAGCTGCGGTTGTGGCAATGTATTTGTTCCCTGTGAATATCCGTCTTGCAGAGGCAGTTGATAATACTGCGCCTGCAGGTCTTGGTGAGGTTTTCCGTTCGCTTCTTGGAAATATGGTAAGCAACCCAGTAACCTCAATTATAAACGGTAATTATGTTGGAATACTTACCTGGGCGGTTATTTTCGGTCTTGCGCTGAAAGCAGTTGCAAGTGATAAAACCAAGGAGACCTTAACCGATATTTCCGATGCGGTTTCAAAATCGGTTGGTTGGGTAATTCAGGCAGCGCCGTTTGGTATTATGGGACTTGTTTTCTCTTCTATTAGTGAGTACGGATTAGAGATATTTACCGATTACGGAAAGCTTTTATTGGTGCTTGTGGGTTGTATGCTTGTAGTAGCATTAATAATAGACCCGCTTTTGGTAGCAATAGCCCTTAAAAGAAACCCATATCCGCTGGTTTTCCGTTGTTTTAAGGAATCGGGCGTTACTGCGTTTTTCACAAGAAGCTCGGCGGCTAATATTCCTGTAAATATGTCGCTTTGCGAAAAGCTGGGTCTTGATAAAGAGTATTATTCGGTTGCTATTCCTTTAGGTGCTACCATTAATATGGACGGTGCTGCAATTACTATAACTGTAATGTCTCTTACAGCAGCTTTTTCTCAGGGAATAAGTGTTAATATCTTGCTTGCTATATTACTCAGCTTTGTAGCAACCTTGGGTGCTTGCGGAGCATCGGGTGTTGCGGGCGGTTCGTTATTGCTTATACCTATGGCTTGCTCAATGCTTGGAGTGGGTCAGGACATAGCAATGCAGATGGTAGGTGTAGGCTTTATTATAAGCGTTGTTCAGGATTCGCTTGAGACCGCGATAAATTCTTCGGGCGATGTTATATTCTGCGCAACTGCAGAATACCGAGAGAGACTAAAAAAAGGCGAAAAAGTAGAGTTTTAAACTGTGGTATAGAAATGGGCAAAAAGAACGATAAAACAAATGTCATGCGGATTTTGGATGCCAAGAAAGTTTCTTACGAGGCGTTTGAGTATTCCGATACTTTGACCGAGGGAGTGCTTATAGCCGAGGCTCTCGGTGAGGATGTTGAAACAGTTTTTAAAACCCTTGTTACCGTTTCGGACAAGGGGGAGCATTTTGTGTTTGTTGTGCCTGTAGCTAAGACGCTAGATTTAAAAGCGGCGGCAAAGGTTGTTGGTGTCAAATCCGTAGCTATGATAAAGCAAAAGGAGCTTTTACCGCTTACAGGATATATCCATGGCGGATGTTCACCTGTAGGTATGAAAAAAGCGTTTAAAACAGTTATTCACAGCAGTGCTGAAAGTTTTTCTGAGTTTTATGTAAGTGCCGGCAGAGTCGGAAGACAAATTAAAATCAATCCGATGGTACTTTGTGAGCTTATAGGTGCTGAATTTGCAGATATAATCGTAGGTGAGTAGTATGGAAGTAAAGCTTGGAAGATACAGACATTTCAAAGGAAATGAATATGAGGTAATAGGCATAGCCAAGGATTCCGAAACCTTAGAGGAAAAGGTTGTTTATAAAGCTCTCTATGGCGACGGTGGTCTATGGGTAAGACCTGTTGAAATGTGGAACGAGACTGTCGAGCGGGACGGTAAGACCTTTAAAAGATTTGAGTTTATAGAAACTTAAAATCTAGTCGGTGCCTTCCTCTGCTTGGACTTTAATGAAGAAATAAATAGTTATATTAAATTTAAGGAGCGCCAATCCTTCTTTTGGCGCTCCTTATTTTTTAAAATCTAAAAGTTTATAGTTCTGTTTTTGAATAATCGGGTTCGATAAACTTATCAAAATCATCTGTAGGCATTTTCCTACAGGCGCAAAGCGATAATAAAAAAATCAAACTCAAAAGAACACACAGTATTTTTTTCATAATATTTTAGTATTCCTTTCGGGTAAATATCTATTCAGAAGAGAGGGAAGTGTTCCATAAAGACTGCAGTTTCCTGATACGAGCAGTCCTATAATTACAGCGATAATTAAGAAAACAATACCTTTTCCGCCAAACAGTTCAAAACAAAGTAAAACCGATGCTATAGGGCATTTAGTAACACTACAAAACAGCGCTGCCATTCCTATTGCAGCACCGAAAGGGACAGAAAGCTCTAAGACAGAGGCTATAGCCCCTCCGAGAGCTGAGCCTATAAAGAGAGAGGGGATAATCTCTCCGCCCTTATACCCTGACCCCATTGTTACAGCAGTCAAGAGTAGCTTTAAGGCAAAAGCCTCATATTTTATCTCTCCGTCGTCGAAAATTCGTGTTATAACCTCAATTGAGCTTCCGTTATAGTCTCTGTTTTTAATAGCGATGCTAATCAGCATAACAGCTATACCGCCGAAAACGATGCGGATATAATCGTTTTTAAAGAGAAATTTAAAAAGTCTTGATGTATATTTCAGTGCGAGGTAAAAAACTATACCGATAATTGCTGCGGCTATAGAAATCAATATGATTTTCAGCATCAGCCCAGCGGAAAAATCGGGAACAAACGAAAGCGTAAATCTTTCGGGGTGAACTTTTAATAGCAATGCAATCATAAAGGCGGTTAAGCTTGATATAAAGCAGGGGATTATTTCAAAAAAACGAGATTTTTTGATTCTTACTGCTTCTATTACAAATACAGCCGCCGCAAGCGGTGTGCCGAAGACAGCAGAAAAAAGAGCCGCCATACCGCATAGAATAAGGGATTTTTGCATTTTGGCATTTAATTTAAATATTCGGGATAACACCGCCGAAACACCGCCGCCTATTTGCAAAGCCGCACCCTCTTTACCTGCAGAACCGCCGCAAAGATGGGTGAGGGCGGTGGCCAAAAATATAGCGGGAGCAAGGTGTATAGGAATAGGCTCATCGTTTTTAGCAGAGTTAAAAACCTGAATAGTTCCCGTATTTCCGATTTTAAGCAATTTATAAATCAAAACGGTTAAAATACCTGCTATCGGCAGTAGGAATAAAAGCCAGGTGTTTTGAGTGCGGATTGCGGTTACTAAAGCTACCGTTTTAGAAAACAGAGTGCCTATAGCGCCGCAAATTATTCCTATAATTATACTAAAAGCAATACTTTTAGCCATATATTTTAAATTCTTTTTTAATTCCATTGAAATTTTAGCCTCTGAATTTATTGTGATATCAATTTTAACACTTTTATCTATATTTTGCAATATAAAAGGACCTGAATATCTTTTCAGGTCCTTTACTGCTTTAATTTTGATTATTAATTATTAGCTTTAAGGCGGATAATATTGTTTTTAATACCTTGGCTAAGACCGTTATTTTCAGCGTGCATCAATATACGGATATCAACCTTTTTACTTGATTCGGACTTGAAAATGCAGGAAATAGCTTCGTTGTCTAATCGGGTGGTGCTTTCTAGTACTGTTTCACCGTTTACGAAAACGAAAAATTCATCGGCTTTAACCTCAGGAAATTCCAATTTGAGACCTTTTTCGAGGTCGTGGGGAGGAATAGTCGGGCAAACTCTCAATGTGCACCAGCCTTCAACGAAATTGCTCATATAGCCGTCGCTGCCAGGTGACTCAAGAGGCACAAAGGAATTCTGGTCATTATCTGCAAGCTCAATTAAGGCATTGGGACGCTCTGCTGTTATTTCGGAGCGGGTAATACTGGTTAAATTGAAGTTTACAACGCTTTGTATATAAAGCGGCTGCTTTGCGTGTATAATTGCAGGCGAGAATTCTGCCGATTCGAGTCCATCTCCGCTTACACGGATTTTAAGGGCTTTTGCATCGGGAAGCACGCGTATAATTGCCTGACAATGTCCTGCAAACAGGTCGCGCTCTGGAATTACATCGGATTCGTGGCTGTTGGGATTACCGTTTCCAACTCCCAGCAGAACGCCGTCTCCCTCAATCTCAAAGGTGAGGTGGTTTTCGGCAGTGGGGACCTCGCGTCCCTTTCTGTCTGCTACAGAGCAGTTTAGTATTACTGTATCAAGACCGTCGTCGGTTACATAATCTTTATATGTATCAAGCTTTATTACAGCAGGTTTTCCGGTTGTACGCTGAATATCCTTTGCTACACACTTTCCGTTTCTATATGCTTTGGCTTCAATACGTCCTGCAACATATTCTACATCCCATTCGGGCTGGGCGCAAACATCGGCAGGCTTTCTGCCTAAGGATACACCGTTTACAAATAATTCTGCCTCGTCACAGTTTGTTATAGCTACAACCTTTATAGTATCGCCCTTTTTCCAATTCCAATGGGGCATAAGATGCACCATCGGCTTAGAGGTGAAGCAAGCCTTATTATAATAAAAGGATTCTTTCGGGAAACCGCAGGTATCCATTATACCGAACTGAGAGGAAACAGAGGGCCAATTAAACGGTGTAGGCTCGCCTCTGTAATCAAAGCCTGTCCAGATAAATATACCTGCATGGTAATCGTGCTTTCGGGTGAAATCCCAAGTGGTCGCGATACTGTGACCCCAAGGTACAACCTCTACGCCGTCATATTGGCAAAGAACCTGCTTTTCATCATGGTCTGAAACATAGCAGCCGCGAGTTGTTACAGCACTGTTGTTTTCAGAGCCGATGATAGGATGTCCTTTATGGTCATTGTATATCTCTTCGGTAGCTCCTATAGCATAATTAATACCGATAACATCCATATATTTGCCCGTACCATCATGGCTGATAGAGTTGGCATTTATTGCGCCTGTGATAATTCTCGTATCATCCATCTGTTCGACAATTTTGCGCATGTGTTTGAAGATGCGAGCGCCCTCTTCGGTATTTTGAAGAGGCTCTTCATTAAAGAGGGAATAGAACATAACAGAGGGATGATTTCGGTCGCGTTTTACCATAATACGCAGATATTCGAGAACCTCGTCTCTGGATTCGAATCTTCTGTTTTCATCCATTACTATAAGACCAAGCTCATCGCAAGCATCAAGAACTTCTTTTGCGGGTAAATTGTGCGAGCAACGATATGCATTAGTTCCCATATCCTTAAGTCTTTGAATACGGTAATACTGAAGAGTATCAGGCACTGCTACGCCAACGCCTGCATGGTCCTGATGGTTGCAGGTGCCTTTGATTTTTATGGGCTTATCATTGAGGAAAAAGCCTTTTTCTGCATCGGCATAGAATGTTCTGAAACCAATGCGGACAGAATCATTATCAATAACAGCGCCGTCTTTAAGCACCTCAATAACAAGATTATAAAGCTTTGGGTTATCGATATCCCATCTTGTAGGTCTGCTTACTGAAAGCTTGCAGTTGGCATCCTTTAAGGTACAGCCCTCAACCGAAACGGTAGGTGTTATGCTTTCTGCAATAGCATTATCTCCGTCATATAAGGTTGCGCGTACCGATGCAGAGGATATATCATAATCTCTGTTTTCAAGGGTGGTTGCGATTTCTACATTCCAACTATTTTTTGTGCCTTTTTTAAGTACAGGCTTTGCAAAAATTCCGTTATGCGCAATATGTAATTTATCAGTAGCATATAGCTTTACATGGCGGTAAATACCCGAGCCTTCATACCACCAGCCCTCTGTGGCAAAGCCAAATATACGAACTGCAAGCACATTTGGTCTACCGTCAAAGTAAGCACGGTCGGTAATATCAAATGCGGTTTCAGTATATGCACTGAATGAACGAGCCATTAATGAACCGTTAAAATAAAACTCAGCATTAACAGCAGTGCCCTCAAAGCATAAGGTGAGCGCTTTATCTTTAAGGCTTTCGTCAAGAGTAAATGTTTTTCTGTACCAAGCATTATCGCGCTTGCGATAACCGTGGGAATGAAGATTTTCAGGACCCATTTCGCTTTCTGAAAGATAATCGTGAGGCAGGTCGACACATCGCCATTCGCTGTCTGCATATTGCTTTTTTGCTCCGCTTCCTAATTCTCCGGCTTTGCAAGAGGCATAGGAATCAGCATGGCTGTTTATAGTGGCTGTATCTTCAGGAAGGTCACCGCGGTGAAATTTCCAGTTAAGGTCCATATTATATACTATTCGCATTTTATCATCATCCCTTTTATTAAATTGGTAATAATATGTATATTATACAGTATGATATTTAGCGTTTCAACAAGTTAATTTGGATTTTTCTGAAAAAGAACCCTGATTTTTTAATTGATTTCTATAATGGTTAATCATTTAATTTACAAATCAAATAAAAAAGCAGTCCAACCCAAAGGTTGAAACTGCTTTTAGTGCGAGTGTTTAAAACTAATCCTTAAAATGCTTGGCATTTTTATTCTAAAATAAGTTGCTCAACATACTTTTTTGAGTAATCGATAATTTTTTGATGGAGAGTCTCATCTTCGTAAAATTTATCATCAAAACTATCAAAATCAAATCGTTCAGTCTGCGCCTCATATTCATCAATATCATTAATCTTAAACGATGATAAATCATTTACATCAATATTATTTTTGCTGATAAAATCATCGAATAATGTCTTTAATTCAATTGCGCCTACAGCCTCAAGAGCTTTGCTGATATAAGGAGCGCATTCGCTACTGGAATTAACAAAAAACTGACATAGTCCGCCGTTGTTTACTTCAGCCTCAAATTTATTAAGTGAATAAACAAATTTCTGTTCTTTAGTAAGGCTGGTTTCTTCGATGTCATATACAGCATCTTCACAAACGCATTCTATGGCATCATAAAACTCTTCATCATCTAAAGCAAGTAAACCTGCTTTTCCCATAGCTCTAAATTTTTTTGCCTTTTTCATATTTTTAATATTATGAATTATTGCACCAAAAATCCCCATTTTTATCACCTTTCATTTTATTAAAGCCTATCAATACATGTGAAACTCGCCATCGTCATCTTGATCGACAACATGACCATCATTATCTCGCCATCGACCGTCAAGACCTTGCGTGAATCCACCGTCTCTAACATTAATAAAGTTTCCGTCGTCGTCATATACGCCTATATATGAATCACCGGCTGTTCGCATAGAACCACCGCCATCATAATTTGTTCGAGGATTTTTTCTTCGTTCTTCCGCTTCGGCTTTCTTTCCTTTTAGAGAAAATCCCCAAATAATAAAGCCTATCGCAAATGCAATGTATAAAGGTGAGTTAACTGAAAAAGGCAGGCAAAGTATACCTAAAATAATCAAAATTGTTCCCACTGAAATCACATCCAATATAATATATTCTACTTAAAATGGCCTATTACTTATTACCTATAAAAATCCCCTATGGAAAAGCACAGAGAATAGTGAAAAGTGAAGAGTGAAAAAGTAAAATCCCCATTCTTACGAATGAGGATTTTTGGTCCGAGTGACAGGACTTGAACCTGCGGCCTCTTGACCCCCAGTCAAGCGCGCTACCAGCTGCGCCACACCCGGAAATTATATACTAAATATCTGTAATGATTGAAGAATTGAAATGCTATTAAGCTATTTCGCGCGCTACGCTTACTCTTGCGGTGCTACATTCGAAAATATGTATTATGCGATTTTATCGCGCGAATATTATTATAACATCAAATTTTGATTTGTCAATAATAAATTTGAAGCCGATATAAAAATATCGGCTTCAAAGAATTAATTAATCTGCAAAACCGGATTCAACTAAAGCTACAAGACCTTCGAGAGCCTCTTTTTCGTCAGAGCCGTCAACAATAATCTTGATTGTTGTGCCGCCTACGATTCCAAGAGAGAGAACGCCTAAAAGGCTCTTTGCGTTAACCTTTCTTTCGTCCTTTTCAACCCAGATGGAAGACTTGTACTCGTTTGCTTTCTGAATGAAGAAAGTAGCGGGACGTGCATGAAGACCAACCTGATTCTGAATAACTACATCTTTAACACACATTGTAAATTCTCCTTAATGAACAGCGATTGTTATCTATTGCGAATAAAAAATCTGTATTTGTATTATACCACATTTAATGTTCAAGTCAATTATTTGTGAATAAGTTCTAATAATTATCCAACAAACAAAAAAAAGAAAGGCTTTTATTTGTGCATTTTTTCTATTATTTTTTTGAGTGCTACAGAATATCCTCGTACTTTTTGATTAGCTTGATATCTTTTGGCGAAAGCTGTTCCTCTTTAAGCATATCAGGACGGCGCTCAATAGTGGTTAAAATCGATTTTACCTTTCGCCAATCGTTAATTTTTGCGTGGTTCCCTGATAATAATACCTCAGGCACCTCGCGTTCGTGCCATACGGCAGGTCTTGTATACTGGGGGTATTCCAAGAGTCCTGCAAAATGGCTTTCTTCTTCAAAACATAAATCGTCCGATAAAACTCCGGGCAACATTCGGCATACGGCATCAGCAACGGTAAGAGCAGGTAATTCGCCGCCCGTCAGCACATAATCGCCGATAGAAAGCTCTTCGTCAACGATTTCGTCAATAACCCTTTGGTCTATACCCTCATAGTGACCGCAAAGCAAAACAAGGCGGTCAAGCTTTGATAACTCTACAGCTTTCTTTTGGTCAAAGGTTTTGCCTTTGGGGGACATATAGATAAGATGAGGTTTTGGCTCGTCCTCTTTATACAGGCTTTTAAAGCAGTTATAAATAGGATCTGCCGCCATTATCATACCCATACCGCCGCCATAGGGCATATCATCTACCTTATTATGTTTATTACCTGAAAAATCGCGGATATTGGTGCAAACTATTTCCACCTTGCCCGCTTTTTGCGCTCTACCGATTATGCTTTCGTTCATAACTGTTTCGCACATTTCGGGGAATAGGGTAAGAATATCAATTCTCATCGTCAAAAATCCCTTTCAAAGGTCTGATAACTGCCTCGCAGTTTTCAACATCAACACTCACGATAACATCTTCAATCGCAGGGATGAGATATTCGGTATTATTCCTTGTAATATGCCAAACATCGTTAGCGCCTGTAGCCGAAACATCGGTTATAATACCTAAATCTTCGCCGCTGTCGGCATCTGTTACTTTACAGCCGATAAGGTCATCGATAAAATATCTGTCTTTTGATAGGTCGACATCGTTGCGGTCGATATATATAACTGTTGACCGCAGGGTTTCAGCCTTCTCGATGCTGTCAATTCCCTTTAATGCCATCAGTACAACATTTCCGTGAGGCTGAACTGATTTGACCTCCAGTTTATTCAAACCGTCCTTATCGGTATAAATTTTTTTGAATTGCTTTAAAAAATCGCCCGAGTCCGCCCAAGGCTGAACTCTTACCATACCCTTTATTCCGTGGGTGCCGACGATTTTACCTGTTTCAAGAAATTTTTTCAAAGCTTTTCCTCCAAGGAATTTTTTACAGCGATATTTTAACATAGTTAAATGCTTTTTACAAGAATAATTTATTGCGTTAAATCTTCACTTTTTGCTTTGTCAACCTCAAACCAAAAGCAAACACCGTTTTCGGTATTATACACACCGCAGCTTGTGTTATGAAGCTTCATAATAGCGGCGACAATTGAAAGTCCCAGACCAAAACGGCTGCTGTCCCGTTTATGCGATTTATCGCCTCTGAAAAAGCTTTGCCATATTTGCGGCATTTGTTCATCATCTATATGACTTCCACTGTTAGCAACAGAAATTCTTAGTTTTTCGCCTACTTCACTGCAGGAAACACAAACATTGCCATCTTTTGGGGTATGCGCTGCAGCATTCTCAAGCAGAGATTTTAAAACCTGCTCTATCTGTAATGCATCTGCATAGCAAAAAGTATCATTTGCAACCTCACAGATATAATTGATATCCTTGTTTTTAAATATTCTGGACAGCATATCTGAGCAGAGAATACCTATATTAAAGTTTTGAAGATTTAGAGGTATTTGGCCTGATTCGTATCGGGAAAGCTCTAAAATACTAAGCACTAAACGGTTCATACGTTCGCTTTCGTTTATAATTGTATCGCAGTAGGCTTCTCTTGATTCAGGATTTATATCAAGCTTTAAGCCCTCGGCATAGCCGCTTATTATTGAAATAGGGGTTTTAAGCTCATGAGAAACATTGGCAACAAAGCCTCTTCTCATTACATCAAGCTGTCTTTCAAGCTCGATATCGCTTTTAAGCTTGGCATTAGTGGTTTTCAGGTCATTTAAAGCCAGAGAAAGGGAAGAGGAAAGCTCGTTTATCGAGGAGGCAAGCTGACCGATTTCATCACTGCTTGTAACCTGCAACCGTCTTTCAAAGTTAAGCTCTGCCATATCCTTTGTGATTCTATTCATAAGTGAAATCGGCTGAGAAAAATGACGCGCAAAAATAAGCACCCATATTATCGAAAGAGCAAAGCAAATGCCCGAAATTATAAGAATAAATTCATTTGCGATTGCGGCGGAGTTTGAAATGAGCTGCATCTGAACTCTCACTTCTGCAAGCATATTATCCGAAATCTGCTTTCGGCAGAGCATATACTCGCTTCGGTCAAATTTTCGCACAGCGGTCTCAAAGGTTATTCCGTTGCTTAAATTCTCGCTTTCAATAACCTGCATGGATTCGTGATTCATATTGAATTTTTCGTTGTTCTGATGGAAAAAATCCATCATCTGACCGCCGTGGGTTGTATAAAGAATAGTGCCTTGATTAGTATATATCTCTACGTCAAAATTATAGTTTTCGTTGATTTTTGAAAGTGTAGATAAAACGGTATCGGTATCGGAAAAATCGAGATTTGCTACAACAAGCAGCTGCTCTTTTAATGCGTTTTTCTCTTTGTGACTGAAAAACTCCACTAAAAAGGAAACATTGCAAATTGTCAACACCAAAACAAATGCCGCAAAAATCACCGCTATTCGTATGAATATATTAAACCAAAGCTTGCGTTTAAGGCTTTTAAGTTTCAAGCTTGTACCCCATTCCGTATATAGTCTTGAGATGAGCGGCACCCCAATCGCCGAGCTTTATTCTAAGGCGGGCTATATGGGAATCAATAGTTCTTGTATCACCGATATAGTCATAACCCCAGATTGCATTGAGAAGCTGGTCTCGGGTGAGGACTCTTCCTGAATTTTCCGAAAGATAAGAAAGCAGTTCAAATTCCTTAAGAGTGAGCTCTAAAGGACTGCCGTCTATATAAGCTATAAAAGCATCTGTATCGATTAAAAGTCCCTTTTGAGGGTTGATGGCTTCTTCTTGAGGTTGGCTTCTTTTTAAAAGAGCTTCTACTCGCTTTACCAGAACTGCAGGTGAAAAGGGCTTGGTGACATATTCGTCTATTCCTGCATCAAAGCCCTCTAAAAGGTCAAATTCCTCTGCGCGGGCAGAGAGCATAATTATCGGAATATCTGAAATACTGCGGATTTCACGAGTAAGTGCCCAGCCGTCCATTTCAGGCATCATAATATCAATTATTGCGAGATTTATTGAATCTTTTTGGGATTTGAATATTTCGAGTGCCTCTAAGCCGTCAGCTGCGGTAACGGTGTCAAAGCCTGAGTTTTTTAAAAAGTCGGATACAAGAAGAACTATCCGTTGCTCATCGTCAGCGATAAGTATTTTTTTAGTTTCCATAATATCTCCTCCTTGCCTGAATTATACATATAGTATTTTATAATATTATTAAGAATTTGTAAATACAGGTTTTTAAAATATATTTTGCGAAAAAACTGTAATTTACTATTTACAATGTACTATATTTTGTGTTACAATAAATAGGACTTTGTATTTAAATTTGATTTAGGAGTAGAGTATGTCTTTTCCGCTTGATAAAATAAGAAATTTTTGTATAGTAGCTCATATTGACCACGGTAAATCCACCTTGGCAGACAGGCTCTTAGAGCTTACCCAATCTGTTGCTCAGAGAGATATGGAAGAGCAGATACTTGACAGTATGGATTTGGAGAGGGAGCGTGGTATCACCATTAAGGCGCACGCTGTAACTCTTTATTACACTGCGTCTGACGGCGAAAAATACGAGCTTAATCTCATTGATACCCCCGGTCACGTTGACTTTAATTATGAGGTTTCGCGTTCGCTTGCGGCTTGTGAGGGAGCGGTGCTTATAGTTGATGCTTCTCAGGGTATTGAAGCGCAGACTCTTGCTAATACCTATCTTGCTGTTGACCACGGTCTTGAGATACTGCCGGTTGTAAATAAAATCGACCTGCCTTCGGCTGAGCCTGAGAGAATCAAGGGTGAGATAGAGGATATTATCGGTATTCCTGCTGATAATGCGCCGCTTATTTCTGCAAAGACGGGAATAAATGTTGAAGAGGTACTTGAAAAGATAGTTACAGAGATTCCTGCTCCTAAGGGGGACAGAAATGCTCCGCTTTCAGCCCTTATATTTGACTCTTATTATGACCCTTATAAGGGTGTTGTGGTTTATTTTAGAGTTATGAGCGGTAAAATAAAAAGCGGCGACAAGGTTCGTATGATGGCGACAGGCGCCGATTTTGAAATTGTTGAGCTAGGAAGAAAAAGAGCGACCTCTTTAGAACCCTGTGAGGTTTTAGAGGCAGGAGAGGTTGGTTATTTATCTGCATCTATAAAAACAGTAAGCGAAGCGCGTGTCGGAGATACGATAACCTTAAGCGATGCTCCGGTTTCAGAGCCGCTTGCAGGCTACAGAAAGGTGAATCCGGTAGTATTCTGCGGTATTTATCCTGCAGACGGTGCAAAGTACCCCGACCTTCGCGATGCGCTTGATAAATTGCAGCTTAATGATGCATCCCTTTTATTTGAGCCTGAAAGCTCAAATGCTTTGGGCTTTGGTTTCCGTTGCGGTTTCTTAGGACTGCTCCATATGGAAATTATTCAGGAAAGGCTTGAAAGAGAGTATAATCTCGACCTTGTAACTACAGCGCCGAGCGTTGAATATAAGTTTGTGTTGACTTCGGGCGAGGAAATAACTGTCGATAACCCGACGAATTATCCAGACCCTGCTATTATTGCTGAGGCTTTAGAGCCTGTGGCAGATGTTCATATTTACAGCCCAAGCGAATATGTAGGTACTATTATGCAGCTTTGCGAGGAGCGCAGAGGCTTTTATACCGATATGAAATATCTTGGCGACAGGGTGGATATACACTATGTTATGCCTATGGGCGAAATTGTTTACGACTTTTTCGATGCTTTAAAATCCCGAACAAAGGGTTATGCGAGCTATGATTACGAAACAAAGGGCTATGAAAAATCAAAGCTTGTAAAGCTTGATGTCATGCTGGCGGGCGATGTTGTCGATGCGCTTTCCTTTATAGTTCATACAGACAATGCCTATGCAAGAGCCAGAAGAATTGCGGAAAAGCTTAAGGATTATATTCCGAGACAGCTTTTTGAGGTGCCTATTCAGGTTGCAATTTCAGGCAAGATAATCGCAAGAGAGACTGTCAAGGCGCTTCGCAAGGATGTACTTGCTAAGTGCTACGGCGGTGATATTACCCGTAAGAAAAAGCTGCTTGAAAAGCAAAAAGAAGGTAAAAAACGAATGAGAAAGCTAGGCTCCGTAGAGGTTCCTCAAGAGGCGTTTATGGCTGTTCTCAAGCTTGATGAATAGAGTGATAAAATGACAGACAGACAATTAGCAAGAAAAAAAGCAATAATTCGCAGAAATTTATTTTTAGGCACTTGTGCATTGGTTTTAGTGCTGATTATAGCTTTGATGGTATTTATTATCAGTGCTATAACCAAAGAGCCTGATGTTGCTCCTTCAAGCGATGCTCAAAGCTCGCAGGTATCATCAGATAATTCTTCTGACGAAATTGAAAGCGATGTTTCCAGCGAGGCTGAGAGCCAAGCGGAAAGTAAGACCGAAAGCCAACCTGAGAGCTCAAAATCTGAAACGGTATCAAAAGGGAATGTTGAGTTGGATGCTGATTACGAGAGGCTTTTGCTGGTTAACGGTGAAAATTCGCTTCCTGAAGATTTCGATTATGAGGGCAATCTTTTAACGGTTGATAAAAAATATATAAACGGCTCATTAAGGCAGATTGATAAGGATGTCTGGCCCTATATGCGGGCTATGATAGAGGCGGCTTGGGAAGATGGAGTAGACCTTTATATCTGGTCGCCGTACCGTTCTTATGCAACGCAGAAAATGCTTTATGAAAATCAGGTAAAGCGCGAAATGGATAAGGGACTTGATCGCAAGGCGGCAGAGGATAAGGCGGCAACCGTAGTGGCAAGGCCCGGAACCAGTGAGCACCATACAGGTCTTGCGGCAGATTTTAATATGGCAAGCGATGCTTTTGAAAATACTGAGATGTATAAATGGATGAGCAAAAACGCTGCTGATTATGGATTTATTATGAGGTATTCTGAGGAAAAACAGCCTATTACAGGTGTTATTCACGAATCCTGGCATTGGCGATTTGTAGGTATTAATCATGCTCTAAAAATTAAAGAGCTTGATATGTGTCTTGAAGAATATCTGGATTATATAGGTGTATCTAATAAAGTTGATACCGATTCTGCAGAGTAATAATTATCAGACGGAATTTGAGGATTGAAATATGAAAAAAGGATTTGACAATCAAAAATATATAGAGCTTCAGTCTCAAAATATCAGAGACAGGATATCAATGTTCGGTGATAAGCTTTATCTTGAGTTTGGCGGAAAGCTTTTCGACGATTTTCATGCGGCAAGAGTACTTCCCGGATTTGAGCCTGATGCAAAGGTTAAAATGCTGTTGTCTTTAAAGGAAGATGCTGAGATAGTTATAGTTATCAATGCGGATGCTATAGAAAAGAACAAGCGCCGCGGAGACCTGGGCATTACCTATGACCTTGATACATTAAGGCTTATTGATGCTTTCAGAGAGATAGGTCTTTTTGTGGGTAGCGTGGTCATAACCTGTTTTACAGGTCAGCCATCGGCTATTGCTTTTGAAAAGAGACTGATTTCGTTGGGGATAAAGGTTTACCGTCATTACCCGATTGAGGATTATCCCTCAAATATTCCGCATATAGTAAGCGAGGACGGTTTCGGTAAAAACGATTATATTGAGACCTCTCGTCGTTTAGTAATTGTGACAGCGCCGGGGCCCGGCAGCGGTAAGATGGCAACCTGTTTATCTCAGCTTTACCACGAAAATAAGCGGGGAGTAAAGGCAGGATATGCTAAGTTTGAAACCTTCCCGATATGGAGTATTCCGCTAAAGCATCCTGTAAATATTGCTTATGAGGCGGCAACTGCTGACCTTAATGATGTTAATATGATAGACCCCTTCCATTTAGAGGCTTATAATAAAACTGCGGTAAATTATAACCGCGATATCGAGATTTTCCCTGTGCTTAATGCGATGCTTGAAAGTATTCTGGGCGAGTCCCCTTATAAGAGCCCTACTGATATGGGAGTTAATATGGCGGGCTTTGCCATAGTTGATGATGAGGCTGTAAGAAATGCGGCATGTCAGGAAATAATCCGTCGTTATTATGCGGCGCTTGTAAATGCCCGTCAGGGTATGGGTGAGGCCTCGGATTCTGCAAAGATAGAGCTTCTTATGAAGCAGGTTGGGGTTAATACATCTAGTAGAACCGTTGTCAAAGCGGCACTTGATAAGTCTGCTGAAAGCGGCGGTCCTGCGGTTGCGATCGAGCTTAGCGACGGCAAGATTATTACAGGAAAGACCTCAAGTCTTTTAGGTGCTTCTTCTTCGCTACTGCTTAACTGCCTTAAATATTTGGCAGGAATTCCTGATGATATCGACCTTATTTCGCCTGCAATAATCGAGCCTATCCAGAAATTGAAAACCGATATTATGGGTAATCATAACCCAAGACTTCATACAGATGAAATACTGATAGCGCTTTCAATATGTGCTGTTACTAGCGATGTTGCTAAAAAGGCGCTTAGTCAGGCTGAAAAGCTGAGAGGACTTGAGGCTCATTCAACCGTTATTTTATCCCGTGTGGATGAGAATGTTTTCAGAAAGCTTGGGGTAAATATCACATTTGAACCTAAGTATCAGACTAAAAAGCTTTATCATAATTAAAATTTAAACACATATAAATAAAAAGAAACAAGCTGTCTGATATTAAAATTTTAGATAGCTTGTTTTGTTTTGGGTTTTATTGGCATAATAAAAATAAAGGAGAATGTTTATGGAAATTACTAAAGATATAAAATATGTCGGTGTGAGCGACAGAAAAATAGATTTGTTTGAGGGACAGTATAAGGTGCCAAACGGTATTTCTTATAATTCCTATGCAATTATTGATGAAAAAATCGCAATTATGGATACGGTAGATGCCGCTTTCACGCACGAGTGGCTTGATAATATTTCTGATACCTTGGGGGACAGAAAGCCCGATTATCTTGTAATTCAGCATATGGAGCCTGACCATTCGGCAAATATTGTTAATTTCCTTAAAGCTTATAACGATGCGGTTATAGTATCCTCTGCAAAGGCTTTTGCAATGATGAAAAGCTTTTTCGGAGTTGAATTTGAGGACAGAAGAATAATTGTCGGCGAAGGGGATACACTTTCTCTTGGAAAACATACACTCACTTTTGTTACTGCTCCAATGGTGCATTGGCCTGAGGTTATAGTGACTTATGACAGTGTGGATAAGGTGCTGTTTTCTGCTGATGGATTTGGAAAATTCGGCACTCCTGATACAAATGAGGATTGGGTGGACGAGGCAAGACGCTATTATATAGGTATAGTAGGTAAATACGGCGCTCAGGTGCAAAATCTTCTCAAAAAAGCGCAAGGCCTTGAAATTGAGAAAATTTGTCCTTTGCACGGTCCCGTACTTTCGGAAAACCTTGAAAAATACATCTCTCTTTATAATATATGGTCAAGCTATCAGGCTGAGAGTGAGGGAATAGTTATAGCCTATACCTCGGTTTACGGAAATACAAGAAAGGCTGTAATTACACTATCGGAAAGACTTAAGGAAAACGGATGTCCTAAGGTTGAGGTATATGACCTTGCCCGCTGTGATATGTCAGAGGCGATTGCCGCCGCTTTCAGATATAATAAGCTTGTTTTAGCGACTACCACATATAATTCCGAGATATTCCCCTTTATGAATGAGTTTATTAACGGGCTTGTTGAACGAGGCTTTAAAAACAGAACTGTAGGTCTTATCGAAAACGGGAGTTGGGCGCCTATGGCGGCTAAGGTTATGAGGGATAAGCTGTCAAATTGCAAGAATATAACTTTTACTGATACAACGGTTAAAATAATGTCTGCTTTAGCTACCGAAAGCAAGGCGCAGCTTGAGGATATTGCGGCAGAGCTTAGTGCAGATTACCTTGCCCGCAAGGCTGATACTGCAAATAAAAACGATTTGGATGCTTTGTTTGATATAGGATATGGTCTTTATGTTGTGACCTCTAATGACGGCAAAAGGGATAATGGACTGATTGTCAATACTGTGACTCAGGTTACTAATACACCTAATAGAATAGCTGTTACGATAAATAAGGATAACTATTCTCACCATATTATAAAGCAGAGCGGTATTATGAATATCAACTGCCTGAGTGAGAGCGCACCGTTTTCGGTGTTTGAAAAATATGGGTTTACAAGCGGCAGAAATACCGACAAGTTTGAAAATGAAGAGGTTTTGCGCTCTGATAACGGACTCGTATTTTTAGATAGATATATAAATTCCTTTATTTCGCTTTCGGTTGAAAGCTATGTTGATTTGGATACACACGGTATGTTTATCTGTTCTATTAATGAGGCAAGGGTTATAAACAAAGAAAAAACTATGAGCTATGATTATTATATGGAAAATGTAAAGCCGAAGCCTCAAAGTGATGGCAAGAAGGGTTTTGTCTGCAAGATTTGCGGTTATATTTATGAAGGCGAAACAATGCCTGATGATTTTATTTGTCCGCTCTGCAAGCACGGCAAGCCTGACTTTGAACCGATAGAGTAAAATTTTTGTCGAACCGAGTTACTATATGTGGAAATAGAGCGATATTTGTGCAAATTTAACAAATGTTGTCAAAAAAGTTTTATTTTACTTTCTTATTTTTAACAAAAATGACTTGAAAAAGCACTTTTACCTTGCTATAATAATATTGTAAAAAATTGTTAGTGTGGCAGAATTATCTGTCACACTAATTGTTAGGAGCAAAGATGAAAGAAATTAACAGGGATTTTAATTCGAAGGTAGTAACAGATGCTTATGAATGGCTGGGCTCTCAATTAAAGGGCTATACTGCAGAATTCAGGGTATGGGCACCTAATGCGAAATCGGTTTCGGTAGTAGGTGATTTTAATAATTGGAATCCTCAGTCTCATCCTATGGAAAGGGAAGACGGTGGATTCTGGTATGCAAGAATAAACGGTCTTTGCAACTATGCGAATTATAAATATGCTGTATATACTGCGGACGGTGATATGGTATTCAAATCCGACCCGTATGCAAGGCATTTTGAGACAGCTCCTGCAAATTCATCAAAGCTTTATGCGGATGATAAGTATAAGTGGAATGATTCTGATTGGGTGAAAAGCCGCTCAAAGATTAATATTTACGAATCACCTGTCAATATCTATGAGGTGCACGCAGGCTCCTGGCGCAGATATGAGGACGGAAATACCTTTGATTATGCAAAGCTTGGAGAAGAGCTTGCGGCGTATCTTAAGGAAATGAATTATACACACGTTGAGCTGATGCCTCTCACCGAGTATCCTTATGAGGGCTCTTGGGGATATCAGGTTAACGGATATTTTGCGCCCACCTCTCGCTATGGTACTCCCGCGGGATTCAAGAAATTTGTTGATATAATGCATGCGAGTGGTATCGGTGTTATTTTAGATTGGGTGCCGGCGCATTTTCCGAAAGATCAGCACGGGCTGTACCGTTTTGACGGAACGCCCTGCTATGAATATGCCGATTGGCGTAAGGGCGAGCATAAGGATTGGGGAACGGCGGTTTTTGATTTCGGCAAAGTTCAGGTTAAAAATTTTCTGATTTCAAGCGCGGTTTATTGGCTTAAGGAATTTCATATTGACGGACTGCGTGTTGATGCAGTTGCTTCAATGCTATATCTCGATTATAGCCGAAAAAGCGGTGAGTGGATACCTAATGTTTACGGCGGCAGGGAGAATCTTGAAGCAGTAGAGTTTTTGCGTGAGCTTAATGCCGCTGCATTTGAGACAAATCCCAATGTGCTTATGATAGCCGAAGAATCTACCGCCTGGCCTTTGGTTACAAAGCCCCCGCACGACGGCGGTCTTGGCTTTAACTTTAAGTGGAATATGGGCTGGATGAACGATATGCTCAGATATTCATCGCTTGACCCGTATTTCCGTAAGGATAATCATGATTGCCTGACCTTTTCTTTCTTCTATGCTTTTTCTGAAAATTTTGTTCTGCCTGTTTCCCACGATGAGGTAGTATACGGAAAATGCTCTATGATAAGCAAAATGCCGGGTGAATATGAGCAGAAGTTTGCAAATTTAAGAGCTTTTTATGCTTATATGATGGCTCATCCCGGTAAGAAGCTGTTGTTTATGGGGCAGGAGTTTGCGCAGTTTATTGAATGGAATTATAGGCAGGAGCTTGACTGGATGCTGCTCGGCTATGAAAGCCATTATAAAATGCAGCAGTTTGTAAAAGACCTTAACCGTTTTTATCTGGATAATTCACAGCTTTGGCAGGTGGATTATTCCTGGGAAGGGTTTGAGTGGATTTCTAATGATGATAATTTGCAAAGCATTATAGCTTTTCGCCGTATGAATAAAAACGGTGATGAAATAATTGCGGTTTGTAATTTTGTGCCGGTAGGCAGAAGTGATTACAGGATAGGCGTTCCAAAGCTTGGAAGCTACCGCAGAGTGCTTTGTACAGATGATGTTAAATACGGCGGAAATACGCCTCCTCGCAGAGCAGGCTTTAAGGCTGAAAAAATACCGATGCACGGATATGATTATTCTGTAAGCCTTGAAATACCGCCGATGTCGGTCAGCTATTTTGTTTTGCCGACAAAACGCGAGCCGAAAAAATAATTTAGTTTTACACAGCAAATATTTTGACTGGAGTGTTTATAGTGAAAAGTAAAAAATGCGTAGCAATGCTTCTTGCCGGTGGACAGGGCAGCAGACTCGGGGTGCTGACAAGTAAAATTGCAAAGCCTGCCGTACCCTATGGCGGAAAATACCGTATCATCGATTTTCCGCTGTCAAACTGTGCCAATTCTGGTATCGACACGGTAGGTATTCTTACCCAGTATAAGCCCCTTGAGCTTAATGATTATATCGGCTCGGGCAAGCCTTGGGATCTTGACCGTAATGACGGAGGTGTTCATATTTTACCGCCTTATCAGGGTCAGCAGGGTGGAGACTGGTATAAGGGTACTGCCAATGCGATTTATCAGAACCTTGGTTTTATCGAGCGTTATAACCCTGAATATGTACTGATACTTTCGGGTGACCATATTTATAAAATGGATTATTCTAAAATGATAGCTCAGCACGAAGAAACAGGTGCAGACTGTACTATCGCTGTTTTAGAGGTCAGCCTCGAAGAGGCAACTCGTTTCGGTATAATGAACGCTGATGAAAACGGTACTATTTATGAGTTTGAGGAAAAACCTCCTGTACCCAAGAGTAATCTTGCTTCAATGGGTATATATGTGTTTAATTGGGATAAACTTAAAAAATATCTTATTGAGGATGAGGCAAAACCTGATTCTTCGAATGATTTTGGTAAGAATATTATTCCTGCAATGCTTAATGATAATCAGCTATTAAAGGTTTACCGCTTTAACGATTATTGGAAAGATGTAGGAACAGTTGATTCTCTTTGGGATGCTAATCTTGACCTGCTTAATCCAAAGATAGACCTTAATCTTTCTGATAAAAGCTGGCGTATTTATTCACGTACTGCAGCTCAGCCGCCGCAGTATATTTCGGATTCGGCAACGGTCGAAAATTCGCTTATAACAGACGGTTGCGAAATTTACGGAAATCTTGATTATTCTATTCTTTTTGAAAATGTAACGGTTGAGGCAGGGGCTACGGTTGAGTATTCTCTCGTAATGCCGGGTGCAGTTATCCGCAAGGGTGCAAGCGTGCGTTATTCGATAATTGCCGAAAATGTTGAGGTAGGGGAAAATGCCGATATAGGTGCTGACCCTGCGGTAGTAGGCAGTGAAAACTGGGGAATAACAGTTGTCGGAGCTAATATTTCGGTTGGCGAAGGCGCTAACATATCAGCAAATAAAATGATAACCGAAAATGTAGATAAGGGGGAGAAGATATGAGAACATCGGCAGTAGCAGGACTTATTTTTGCAAACGATAATGATAATTTACTTAAAAAGCTCACCGCCAAACGCTCAATGGCTTCTGTTCCGTATGGTGCGCGATACCGTCTTATAGATTTTTCGCTTTCTAATCTTGTTAATGCAGGGGTTACCCGTATCGGTATAGTAACCAAGGAAAATTACCGTTCTCTTATGGACCATGTCGGTAGCGGTGTTTACTGGGACCTTGACCGCAAAAACGGTGGACTTTATGTGCTCCCGCCTTACAGTACAAGCGGTGCTAAGCGTTATGGCGGAACTATTGATGCGCTTGTAGGTGCAGTGGATTATATCAGCCATTGTAAGAGTGAGTACATAGTGCTTTGTAACGGCGATGTACTTGCAAATGTCGATATTTCAGGTGCGGTAAAGTCGCATATTGAAAACGGTGCTGATATAACCGTTGTCTATCATAATGGCGAGCTTGTTGTTAACAGCGGCGAGGTTATGAAGCTTTCTGTTTCTAAAGGCGGAAAGGTTTCGGAAATAGCGCTTGATACTGAAGCAGGCGAAGTTGCAGATTTTAGTATGGGTATAAAAATCATCGGCAGACAGCTGCTTCTTGATATTATCAAGGATGCTCAGGAAAAAGAGCTTATAAGCCTTAACAGGGATGTTATAGCTAAGAAGGTAAAGCAACTCAAGGTTTATGGCTTTAAGCATAACGGTTATGTTTCTTTTATGAACGGAACCGATAGTTATTTTAAGGCAAATATGGATTTGCTTAATTCGGAGGTTCGTAAAGAGCTATTCAATAAAGAGCGCCCTGTATTTACTAAAACCCGTGACGATATGCCTACCCGTTACGGTACTAAATCCGAGGTTAAAAACTGCCTTGTTGCTGACGGTTGCGTAATTAATGGTACTGTTAAAAACAGTATTCTTTTCCGCGGTGTTAAGGTAGAAAAAGGTGCGGTTGTTGAAAACTGTATCTTAATGCAGGAAACAAAGGTCGGCGAGAATGCAAAGCTTAATAATGTTATTGCAGATAAAAATGCCGTTATAGGAGAAGAAATGGTGCTTAAGGGTACAGCGAGCAAGCATTTCTTTGTAAAGAAAAACCAAATTATATAAATTAAAGCAAACAGGAGTAGTATATGAAAGTTTTATTCGCCTCGAGTGAGGCTTTGCCGTTCGCAATGTCAGGCGGACTTGCCGATGTTGCAGGTGCTTTGCCTAAGGCACTAAGAAAGAGATTTGTGGGTTGTAGAGTTGTGCTCCCGCTTTATGAATCTATAAGCGAGGAAATGCGCCAAAAAATGACCTTTATTTGCAGTATAACCGTTCCGGTTGCTTGGAGACGGCAGTATTGCGGTATTTTTGAAGCTCATATAGACGGTGTGATTTATTATCTCATAGATAATCAGTATTATTTTAAAAGGGACGGTCTTTACGGTCATTATGACGATGCTGAGCGATTTGCTTTCTTCTCGCGCGCAGTTCTTGAAATGATTCCCCATATAGGCTTCACCCCTGATATAATCCACTGTAATGACTGGCAGACCGCCTTGGTACCTGTATATCTTGATGCGTTTTATAAGTATGACCAGCTTTACAGTAATATAAAAACTGTATTCACTATCCATAATATACAGTATCAGGGTAAGTACGGTCATGACCTTATGAACGATGTATTAGGGCTTCCGTCTGAGTGTGAGGGTCTTGTTGAATATGATGATTGTATCAACTTTATGAAGGGTGCTATTCAGTGCTCAAATAAGGTGACTACTGTTTCGATGACCTATTCAAGAGAAATTCTGGACCCATTTTATTCTCACGGGCTTGACGGTATTTTAAAGCAATTTACTTATAAGCTTACCGGTATTGTGAACGGTATTGATTGTGATGTTTATAATCCCGAGACCGACCCGCTTATTTATAAGAATTTTTCTGCTGATGATACTTCGGCAAAGGGTTATAATAAGCAAAAGCTACAGGAAGAATTGGGATTGCCCCAAAGGGAGGATGTTCCCGTTATAGGAATAGTTACCCGACTTGTAAAGCATAAGGGACTTGACCTTGTAAAGCATGTATTTGAGGATATCCTGAGGGCGGATGTTCAGTTTGCGATACTTGGCTCAGGTGAATGGGAGTTCGAAACCTTTTTCCACGAAATGGCAGAAAAGTATCCCGATAAGGTAGGGCTAAAGCTTGGCTTTAATCCTCAGCTTGCTCATAGAATTTATGCAGGTGCAGATATATTCCTTATGCCGAGTTTGAGTGAACCTTGCGGTCTTGCCCAGATGGTAGCTTTAAGATACGGAACCATCCCGATTGTCCGTGAAACGGGCGGTCTTAATGATACTATTTCTGATAGCGGTGACGGTCTTGGTAACGGCTTCACCTTTAAATCCTATAATGCTCACGATATGCTTGAAACAGTATGGCGTGCAATTGCAGGATATTCTGATAAGGAAGGCTGGAAGATTTTGCGTGACCGTGCGATGAGGTGTGATAATAGCTGGGGTGCTTCGGCAAACGCTTATATCAGACTTTATAAGGAAATCTTAAATCAGTAGTTGTAAAAAAGGGTTGCACTTAATCAGCAACCCTTTTATAATAAATAATGCTTATGCGATAAGCATTATTTAGTGAATGGTGAAAAATGAAGAGTGAAGAGTGAAAAATTAATGTGTAGGCTTTGCCGACATATATAATTTTGTTTTTTGGTCATTCATTATTAATTTGTTTTGGGTGATTTTATGTTAGAAATTTTAAAATCTGTTTTGCTCGGTATAATTGAGGGTATAACCGAATGGTTGCCTATCAGCAGTACAGGTCATATGATTCTTGTTGACGAGCTTGTGCATCTTAATACCTCGGATGCTTTTAAGGATATGTTCCTGGTTGTTATCCAATTAGGAGCAATACTTGCGGTGGTTCTGCTTTTTTGGAATAAGCTTTGGCCTTTTCATTTAAAGAAAACGGAGGTAGCACCTTATTTCAAGTCTGAAAAGAACGGCTTTTGCCGCCTTTGCAACAATTACATATATGTAGATAGATTTGTTTTATGGTTTAAAATATTGCTCGCAAGTGTGCCTGCGGCAATACTCGGTCTTTTGTTTGATGACCAGATAGATGCAATGCTTACGGGCGACGGTAGAGCTTATGTAGTAGCAGGGGCATTAATTGTTTACGGTATACTGTTTATTATAATTGAAAATATGAAAATAAGCGGAAAAATCGAGGATTTGGGTGCGCTTACATATAAAACGGCATTTTTTATAGGAGCTATTCAGTGTCTGGCGCTTATTCCCGGAACCTCCCGCAGTGGCTCTACAATACTCGGTGCTGTTTTGTTAGGGCTTTCGCGTACTGCGGCGGCTGAATTTTCTTTCTTCTTATCTATTCCTGCAATGGTAGGCGGAAGCGGAATAAAGGTGCTTCAGTATTTCGCAGACGGCAATTCTTTTTCTTTAAATGAAATTATAATTTTGCTTGTCGGCATGGCAACAGCTTTTGTAGTATCGGTATTGGCTATCAAATTCCTGCTTTCTTATATCCGTAAGCATGATTTCAAGGCTTTTGGTTATTACAGAATCGTTTTAGGTATTATAGTTATTGCCTATTTTGCAATAGCAGGTTAAAAATAGTAGCACTCATTGGCGGCACTCAGGCAGCCTGATAAAATAAATGAGGCTATGATAAAAAAAGTTCTTGACCTTAGAGGTGATATGTGATATAATGCTATCACCTCTGAAAGGTTCTTTTTTTTTGCATAAGAATCGGTTTGTTCAGATTATATTCTATATTGTACGGTGCTTTTCGTTTGACCGCAATATGTGGTTAAACGGTGCAATTCGGAGGTCTGAACCGAGGGAGGCGTTTACTTTTACGAATGTTAGAGTAAAAGCAAAAAATATTTCCGTAAAGCGGGAGGTGCCGTTATGAGAGTAAAAATAACTTTAGCATGCACTGAATGCAAACAGCGCAATTACAACACAATGAAAAACAAGAAAAACGATCCGGACAGGCTTGAAATGAACAAGTATTGTAGGTTCTGCAAGAAGCACACCCTACACAAGGAAACAAAGTAGTGGAGGTAACAAATGAAGGCTCTAAATAAAATTCTTTATATTTTAACAGTAGTTTTCGGCGTAGCTTCACTTGTATTGTTCTTTACAGATTTCGTTAACCTGACTCTCGGTACAACAGAGGATAGTCTTGTAGGTGCGGTTATTGCTTTTGGTAGCAAGACCGATGTTGCAGGAACTGAATATAATATGGCAATTTCTGCTGATGTTCTTTTCTGCTTTATTCTTACCGCTATCGCTACTGTTATGGGCGGTTTTTCTTTCAAGTCAAAGAAACTGCGTTATGCAGTTCCGGCTTTTTCGGTTATAGCAGCAATTTATATGTTTGTTATAGCAGGAAAGGGCGCTTGGAAGTTTGTTGATACCCGTCCGTTGGTATTCGATGATATCAGCTTTATGAGATTTACTCCCTTTGTGCTTTTCACAGCTATTGCTTTGGCAGTACTTACCGTCGTTTCTGTAGCTTATCTTCTCGTAGATGATTATCTCGAGGTTTTGGCTTCAAACGGCGAAAAGCTCACTATTCCGAAGCGTGTTATCCGCTTCCTCAAGGATTATAAGAGCGAGACCAAAAAGATAGTTTGGCCCGGCATAAAGGATGTAATTAAGAATACAGCGTTAGTTCTTATTATCTGTCTTTTAATAGGAGCACTTATCTGGCTCGTTGATTTTGGACTCGGTAAGCTGCTTGCACTTGTTTTGGGCGTTTAATGCCTTTGGAGGTAGAAAATGTCTGAGAATAGAGAAGCAAGATGGTATGTTGTACACACCTATTCCGGTTATGAGAATAAGGTAGCAAGCGACCTTGCAACTATGGTTGAAAGCCGCGGTATGCAAGAGCTTATACAGGATATCAGGATTCCTACCGAAACTGTTACAGAAATCAAAGAAGATAAAAAGCGTGAAGTAGAACGCAAAATTTTCCCCGGTTATGTTCTTATAAAAATGATCGTAACTGACGACAGCTGGTATGTTGTTAGAAACATCCGCGGTTGTACGGGATTTGTGGGTCCGGCATCAAAACCGGTTCCGCTAACTGACGAGGAGGTTGCAGCCCTGGGCGTTGAAAAGCACAGCGTTGAGGTTGGCTACAGCGAAGGCGATAATGTTAAGATTATCAGCGGTCCTCTTGAGGGCTATTCAGGTACTGTTAAGACGGTTGATACCGCTAATAACAGTGTTTGTGTGGTTCTTTCTATGTTTGGCAGAGAAACTCCCGTTGAGCTTGAGCTTGACCAGATTTCTCTCGAAGATTAATTTGTTAATACGCAGTAATGCTTATTAAGCCCCGACGCAAGGTTATTGTGTCACGGTGGGAGGGACGGAATATGACCGTTCCGCCAGGTGTTTTTAAACACTGTTACCACGAATAATGGAGGTGCAAATAAATGGCTCAGAAAATTACAGGTTACATTAAGCTTCAAATCCCTGCAGGTAAGGCTACACCGGCTCCCCCGGTAGGTCCTGCTCTCGGTCAGCACGGCGTCAACATTATGGCGTTCACTAAGGAGTTTAACGAAAGAACAAAGAATGATGCAGGTCTTATCATTCCGGTTATTATCACCGTTTATGCAGACCGTTCATTCAGCTTTGTTACTAAGACTCCGCCCGCAGCAGTTCTTATTAAGAAAGCTTGCGGTATTGAGAGTGCTTCCGGCACACCTAACAAGACTAAGGTTGCCAAGATCACAAAAGAGCAGATAAAGAAGATTGCAGAAACCAAAATGCCCGACCTTAATGCAGCTAGCATTGAAACTGCTATGAGTATGATAGCAGGTACAGCTCGCAGTATGGGCGTAGAAGTAGTCGACTAATTCTCTCTTGTGGGAGGAAAATTCCGATTTAACCACTTATTGGGAGGTAAACAATGAAACACGGTAAAAAGTATAATGAAAGCGCAAAGCTTATCGAAACAGGTAAGTTTTACGATGTTAACGAAGCAGTAGAAATCGCTGTTAAAACAGGTACTGCTAAGTTTGACGAGACTGTTGAAATCCATGTTCGTCTCGGTGTTGACTCTCGCCATGCTGACCAGCAGGTTCGCGGCGCTGTTGTTCTTCCGAACGGTACCGGTAAAACAGTTAGAACCCTTGTTTTTGCTAAGGGTGACAACGCAAAGGCAGCTGAGGAGGCAGGCTCTGATTTTGTTGGAGCTGAGGAACTCGTTGCTAAGATTCAGAACGAAAACTGGCTTGATTATGATGTAGTTATCGCAACACCCGATATGATGGGCGTTGTTGGCCGTCTTGGTAAGGTTTTAGGCCCCCGTGGTCTTATGCCTACTCCTAAGGCCGGTACTGTTACACCTGACGTTGCTAAGGCTGTTACTGAGGCTAAGGCAGGTAAGATTGAGTACCGTCTTGACAAGACTAACATCATTCACTGTCCTATCGGTAAGGTTTCTTTCGGAGCTGAAAAGCTTCAGGAAAACTTTGATGCTCTTATGGGCGCTATTATCAAGGCTAAGCCTGCTGCAACCAAGGGTCAGTATATTAAGTCTTGCGTTATAGCAACAACAATGGGTCCCGGAGTTAAGCTCAA
>JAZQIP010000018.1:0-8445 GCA_045541175.1 Acutalibacteraceae bacterium | reverse complement strand
GTATGCTGATTTCCTGAACCGAAATATTGCGTAACACGGTTTTTAAGCGCTTTAGCCTTGCCGATATATATAATTTCTCCCTTAGAGTCTTTCATAATATATACGCCCGCCTGCAGGGGCAAACGGTTAGCCTTGAGCTTTAATTCCTTAAGCTTTTCGCTATCGGCATATCGGTTCAAAAAATCACCCCAATCTAAAAAACTCCACCTTTTTTATGCGCGTGCTTCTTCAACCTTGGAGATTAAAAATCTTCCTGTTTCACATAAGTATCTTGTGCTAGCGGGATATAGTTCTTCGGGTCTGTCCCTATAAAAAGCATCTGCTTCGAAGGTAAAATCACCCTTATAATCAATTTCGCCCAATGCCTTGCAAACAGCAAGGAAATCGATTTTCGCATTGAAAGGAATAGTATGCAAATCGCCCTTAAAATCAGTATCGTGAACATGGAGTGCCTGCAAGCGCTTATTTCCCATTTTATGAATAAACTCAGGAATGTCGGCAGCCATTAGCGATACATGACCGATATCCAAGCAGCCTACTATCCACTCGCTGTCTATAGCATCGAGATATTTACAAAATTCCCAAGCTCTTGAACAGGTGCTGTCGGACGGAACTTTGTTTCCGTTATTGCACTGCCACATATTCTCACAAGCAACCTTAATGCCGAATTTCTCGCAATAAGGAATAAGACTCTTATAAAACTTAACATTCATCTCAAAAAGCTCATCAGCATGCTCTGCATAATTTAAATGCTGTACTGGATGAACAACAATAATTTTTGCACCTAAAATAGAAGCAATTTCCATTGCCCTGACAATTTTACCGAAAATATATTCATCCTTTTCAGGGTCGCCTACACTAGATGGAAAAGGAGCGTGCGACTGATTGCAGACAATACCTAAAGAGTCGGCATATTTTCGAAGCTCTTGAGCCGTTTTTACATAGTCATCGGCATTGAAAATATAATTCTCGTCACGGGTAAGCTTAAAAAGAGAAATATCATAAGCATCAAAACCCGAATCACTGATGATTTTCACTGCCTCCTGAGCAGAAAGCTTACTGCCTACCCAATCTGTTAAAGTTGATAATTGCATACAAAACACCTCTAAATATTTTTTTAATATTTTATCATATTAGTATTTTAAAATCAACAGCTATCTCATAATAAAAACCAATTCAATAAATAGTTTTAATTTTTTATTAAAAAAGTTTTAAAATGCGCATACAACTATTGAAAAAATCACAGTTTTTTGATATATTTATATTGGATTATTTTATGAAAGGCTGTTTATAATGAAGATGCTTAAAAAATCACTTTCTTTAATTTTTAGTTTAATATTAATGTTTACCGTATTCAGCACCGCATTTGCAGTATCTGCGGCAAAAGCTGAGATTGAATGTGGTTTATACTATTTCGTTAATGAGAAATCAGGAAAATATCTAGCTCTTGATGGCAATAATGATAAAACCTCTGCCAACATTCAGATTGAAAGCTATAATAAAGATTCAGTCAACCTTGTTTTCAAGATTAAAAACGGCTCTGATAATACATATAAAGTTCAGCCTGCCGAAAGTACCACCCGCTTTATCGGTGGCGAAGAAGCATCAAACGCTGCAAATATAGAGCTTCAAAAATCGAGTACAAGCGATAATCAGGCTTTTTATTTCTACGAGGTTTCGGACGGGATTTATACTATCCGCCCTGCCGCTAAAACTACCCTTTGCCTCACCGCTGAGGATACTAAAACTAAATCAAACGTTTCTCTCAGTAAATATTCCGAGGATAATGAATATCAACAATGGAAGCTTGAAAAATTCTCTCTTAGAAAAGAGGGCGATGATGAAAATATTAAAGCCTATGGTATAGATGTTTCAAAGCATCAGGGAGAAATTAACTGGAAAGCAGTTAAAGAATACGGTGTTGAATTTGCTATAATCCGTATAGGCTACTCTGAGGTTAAAGACGAGCGCTTTGAAGAAAATTATAAAGCCGCAACCGAGCTTGGCATTGATGTCGGCGTTTATCTTTATTCTTATAATGTGAATGTTAAAGAAGCGGCAAGAGATGCTAAGGATGTTCTTAAATGGCTTGACGGCAGAAAGCTTCAATACCCTGTTTACTATGATATTGAGGACGAAGATTATCAGGGAGACTTAACCACTAAAGAAAGAACGGATATGTGCCTTGCATTTATGGAAATCATAGAAGCCGGCGGCTATAGTACAGGAGTTTATGCAAATCAGAATTGGTTTAATAATAAGCTTGACAGCGAAATACTGCATAACTCAGGCTCTACCTGGCTTGCAAGATGGCCAAAATCAGACCAAGCGGACGAGGACCATTCCGACTATAATCTCTGGCAGTTCCGTTCAGACGGTAAGGTTGCAGGTATAAACGGAAATGTTGATATGAATGTAAGCTACGGAAACTACCTTATATTCTCTTATACAGGCAAAGCTGTAAAGCCTACCGACTTCCCTGTTTATTCTGATGACGGCGAGCTTTTAACCTATAAAACCGACTATAAAATAACCTATAAAAATAATATTAATATAGGTATGGCTACCGCTGAAATTATAGGTATAAATGATTATGAAAACAAGCTTTCGCAAACCTTTAATTTCAAGATTGTGCCTATAAATCTCGGCTTGTGCGAAATTGCAGAAATTGATGACAGAACTTATTCGGGCATAGAAATCATACCGACCGTTAATATTACATACGGCGATGTCAAACTCAAGAAAAATGTTGATTTCACCATTAAGGGAGAAGACAATCTTAATGCAGGTACAGGCACAGTTATACTCGAGGGCATGGGCAATTATGGCGGTATAATCAGCAAGGAATTCACCATAAAAAAGAAAAATGTTAAATATGCAGATTTTGAGGGAATTGAATCTCAAACCTATAATGGCAAAAAGAAAACCTTATCTTCACTTAAGGTTAAAACCTCAAAAACCACCCTCAAAAAAGGAACAGACTATACCGTTTCTTACGAAAACAATAAATCTATCGGCACCGCAACGGTTACAATTAAAGGCATTGGAGATAACTGCAAAGGAACAATCAGTAAAACCTTTAAAATAGTTCCCAAAAGTGTTAAAAATCTTAAAGCCTCTAAAAAGACCGATTCTTCTATGAAAATTTCGTGGGATGAAATTTCTTATATTTCCAAATATCAGATATACCGCTCAACCTCGCCTGACGGTGATTTTAGTAAAATTTATACCGCTAAAAAGGATAAAACAAGCTATACTGATACCGATTTAAAAGAAGGAAAATACTATTACTATAAAATAAGAGCATATAAAACTGTTGACGGTGTTAAATACTACGGAAGATGGTCGGATATTCTCTCAGCTAATACAAAGCTAAATAATACCGATTTTTCTCTTAAGTATAACCAAAAGAAAAATGGTATTGAGGTTAATATCAAAAAGGATAAGCATGCTACAGGCTATATAGTGTATATGTATTATTCTTCATCAAAATCCTATAAAAAGGTATGGTCTGGTACTAGTACACAGTATATTAAAGAAAATATTAATCCCGATAAAAATTATAGCTTTAAAATAAGAACCTATAAGAAAACCGAAAACGGCAAGATTTACAGTTCATATTCTGAAAAACAAAAAATCAAGGTTGCAAATCTTTTGCCTGCTGATGTGACCGGTGTCAAAGCATCAAAAAGAACCCTCAGCTCGCTTAAAATCTCTTGGAAAGTTGCAAGCAAAGCTGACAGATATCAGATTTACAGAGCAACCTCGAAAGACGGCAAATATACAAGAATTGATACTGTGAAATCAAGTATTACAAGCTATACCGATACCGATTTAAAGGAAGGCACATATTACTACTATAAGATTAGGGCTTATAAAAAGGTTGACGGCGTTAAGTATTACAGCGAATACTCTGATATCCTTGCTACAAAAACTAAAATCAGCGATACAACCTTTTCCCTATCCTACTCTAAAAAGCAAAAAACAATTAAATTTAATATAAAAAAGGATAAGAGTGTTACAGGTTATATAATTTATATGTATGATTCTTCCTCTAAATCCTATAAAAAGCTATGGACAGGTACTGACACCGAATTTAAATTAACTAATGTCAAGGCAGATAAAACCTACCGTTTCAAAATCCGCACATATAAAAAGACTGATAACGGCAAGATTTACGGTACTAAGTCCGGGGCTAAAAAAGTTTCAACCTAAAGGGTAATGCTATGGATAACAGATTTTCCAGAACTCAGCGTCTAATCGGTAAAGATGCCTTAAACACGCTTTCTCAAAAAAGAGTTGCGGTTTTTGGTATTGGCGGTGTAGGCGGGTATGTTGTCGAGGGGCTAGTACGCTCGGGAATAGGTCATATTGACCTATTTGACAGCGATACCGTTGATATAACGAACCTCAACCGTCAGATTATTGCAACCGACTCTACCATAGGTCTTGACAAGGTAGAAGCCGCAAAACTGAGAATTTCCAGTATAAATCCTAATACTGATGTGAAATGCCATAAAGTATTTTACGATAAGGACTCAGCGCAGGACTTTGACCTTACTGAATATGATTATATAGTAGATGCGATTGACAGCGTGAGCTCAAAAATAGAGCTTATTGTAAATTCCAAAAATGCCAATACCCCTATAATCAGTTCAATGGGTACAGGGAATAAGCTCAATGCCGCCGATTTAGAGGTTGCAGATATTTATAAAACCTCGGTCTGCCCGCTTGCACGTGTGATGCGATACGAGCTCAAAAAAAGAGGAATTAAAAAACTTAAAGTCGTATATTCAAAAGAAATACCTATAACCCCCGCTGACAATGAGCGAACCCCTGCAAGCGTTGCCTTTGTCCCTGCCGCGGCAGGAATGATAATTGCAGGTGAGGTTATCAAGGATTTAATAAAGTGAGGCTAAAATTATGCTTAAGGTTCAGCATTTAACAAAAAAATACGGTAAAGTTCTTGCTTGCAACGATGTTTCTTTTGAAATACCCGACGGCAGTATAACAGTTCTTTTAGGACCAAACGGCGCGGGTAAAAGCACCGTTATAAAATCAATTATAGGCTTTCTGAAATACGACGGTATAATTTCTGTAGACGGTCTTTATAACAAAAGTGTTGATGCCCAAAAGCTTTTGGGCTATATTCCTGAAATCCCCGCTTTATACCCTAATCTTACCGTTGGCGAACATCTGGAATTTATCGCCCGAGCCTATAGACTAAAGGATTATAAAGACTATAAAAACGAGCTTTTAGAGCGGTTTGAGCTTAGCGATAAGGTTAAAAAATTCGGCGATGAATTATCTAAAGGTATGCAACAAAAGCTCAGTATTTGCTGCGGATTATTGCCAAAACCCCGTATTCTTCTTTTTGATGAGCCAATGATAGGTCTTGACCCTCACGCAATTAAGGAGCTTAAAAATATCTTTTCAGATTTAAAAAATCAAGGCTGTTCCCTGCTTATCAGCACCCATATGATTGATAGCGTTGATATGCTTTGGGACCAGACAATAATTATGCAAAGCGGCTGTGTAAAAGCTAATGTTAAAAAAGCCGATATAAATGAGTTGTCAAAGAGCCTTGAGGAGTTATTCTTTGAGATAACCGAGGGAAAAGAGGAAATTTTATGAGACTTCTTCCCTATTACATAGTACATACTACTATCAACTCAATTAAAAAGCTTTTTAAAACCTGGGTTGCAATTTTTATTGCAATTTGCCTGCTCTTCGGTGTTATAGGAGGGATTGTCGGAGTTGTTGTTGGAAGTGTTGTAGAAGAAAATGCTCCTGATAGCTCTTACGAAGAGGTAATTGAGGAAGAAGAAATCCCCGAGATGACCGCTGAGGAAATTCAAGAAATGCATAGTGTTATTACAGGCGGTATAGTTATACTTACCTTTACGGTAGTTCTTTTCAGTATCTACGGCGGTGATAAAAGCGGTGCTAAAATTTTCACCATGCCCGATGTTAATTTTCTTTTTGCGGCACCGATAAAACCGCAATCAATCCTTATGTTCAGAATGGTTTTGCAAATGGGAATTGCTATAGCTTCCTCGCTATATATCCTGTTCCAGATACCTAATCTTATGCTCAATGTAGGATTAAGTATCTATACCTGCCTTTGTATTCTCTTAGGCTATGGTATTCTGCTTTATCTCAGCCGGTTGGCCTCTGTATTTACATATACCCTCACAGCTACTCACGAAAGATTAAAAAAATATATCCGTCCCTTTGTTATAAGCGTTTTCGCGATTTTAACAGTTTTATATTACGCTTATGTACGTAGTGGAAATTTTGGCTATTTTGAGGCTGTTATCCGTATATGCTCATTCAAATTCATTGAGTATATCCCAATTTTTGGTTGGCTTTCAGGCCTTATAATGTCAACTGTGAGAGGCAGTCTTGCAGAATTTTTGATTTATTTAATACTGCTAATTATCGCTATAGTTGGGCTCACAGCGCTCATTTGGAAAATTAAAGCTGATTTTTATGAAGACGCTTTTTCAGGTGCTAATGAGATACAGGAAACCTTAAATGCGGCTCAAAACGGCGAGTCTGTGCAACGAAAAAAGGAGCGCAGTGCGAAAATTTCAAGAAACAATGATTTTAAAGGCGAGGGTGCCGCAATATTTTTTACCAAAACCGTTTATAACAGACGCCGATTTGCAAAGCTCGGTATTTTAAGCAATACTGCTATCACATATTCGCTAATTGCTATAGGATTAGGTCTTGTTCTTTCTGTTTTGCTAGACTTTAAAAGTATTGTACCCATTGGATTTATACTATCGGTTTGCATTTTCTTTAGAAATCTAGGCAATCCTTTGGCAGATGAAATGAGTAAAAGCTATATATTCGCTGTTCCTGAGCCACCGTTTAAAAAGCTGTTTTACAGTATTCTCGGCTCAAGCTTTGAAGCAGCAGCGGATTTGATTCTTCCCTTGATAATTTCTGCCGCATTTATTCCTCAAAAATCAATAAGTCTCATATTATGGTATTTACTTTGGATTTCCTTAGATGCTTTTTGCTCCTGTGTAGGACTGTTTACCGAGTTGGCCATACCTTCTGCGGTTGTACCATCAATTAAAGCAATGCTCGCAATGTTTATCAGAATGTTCGCAATAGTTCCGGGACTTATAATGCTGATTATAGCATCAGCCGCCGATTTGCCGATTTTCATTTTATTAACCGTAATTTTAAATCTTATTATAGCGGTTATATTACTTTGGATATCTCAGCTTTTCCTGCACTCAGGCAAAAAATAGTTGACAATTAAAGAATATATAATATAATAATTACATAAGCAGAGTAGACAGCCGAGCGTTAAGTGCTGTCCGGACGGGGAGTTGCCGGGCAGACGAAGGATTTCACCGCGGTTTGGCAGTCGCATCCCGCTGCCGCATAATATGGAATTCAACCTCCTATTATTCGGATAAACGGGTAATAGGAGGTTTTATTATGCAAAAAAAATTAACTTTTTCAAAAAATCAGGTATTTAAAATTATTCTCACTGCCATTTTGGTTGCGCTGAATATAATTCTTGAAAGATTCCTTGCCTATTCAGTTTGGAATAATACTGTAAGCTTCGGGTTTATCACAGTAGCCTTTGCAGCTTGCTATCTTGGTGTTCCCTATGCAATGGCTGTTGCAGGGCTAGGCGACCTTATTGGCGCTCTCATAAAGCCTTTTGGACCTTATTTTGTCGGCTATACAATAACCAATATACTTGTAGGTCTGTGTCTTGGTCTTTTCCTATACAAAAATGCAGGGATTATAAAAATCAGCTTAGGGGTTATAACCTATAAGGTTTTCTGTTCATTAATATTGAATACAATATGGACCTCTATTTTATACAGAGGCGGCATAGACGCCTTTTGGACAGTTTTTGTAACCCGTGTTCCGTTTGCTGTTGTTATGACAGTAGTCGAGATTGTAATAATCTCGCTTTTATTCTCAAATAAAAGTAAAATCAATTCTCTGATTCAAAAAAACTTAAATAGTCTTCATTAATTTAGTACACCCTTCGAATAGTTCGGAGGGTGTGATTTTATTCTTTGATTTCTTTTTCAATTATAAGCAATCGGTTATATTTTGCAACGCGGTCGGTTCTGCAGGGAGCACCTGTTTTTATCTGCCCTGCATTAACGGCAACCGCAAGGTCGGAAATGGTTGTATCCTCAGTTTCACCCGAACGGTGGGAAATAACTGCGTTATATCCGTTTTTGCGGGCAAGTTCTATTACATCAAGTGTTTCTGTGAGAGTTCCTATCTGATTTGGTTTTATAAGAATTGCATTTGCAGCATTTAAGGAAATGCCTTTACTGAGCCTTGCGGTGTTTGTTACAAACAAATCGTCACCCACAAGTTGGATTTTACCGCCGAATCTCTCGGTCAACTGTTGCCAGCCTTTCCAGTCCTCTTCGGCAACACCGTCTTCAATAGAAA
>JAZQIP010000017.1:0-2600 GCA_045541175.1 Acutalibacteraceae bacterium | reverse complement strand
GCCTTAATTATCTTGGGCGGCATTGGTTATATCGTTTGGTGGGATGTACTCAGGGTACTGAAAAATGCACGAACGAAGAAAGTGAGATTTTTCAGAGATCTTACCCTGCACAGTAAAATTGCTATCACAGCAACCTTGATTTTGATTGTTGTTGGTGCAGCCTTCATTTTTGCGTTTGAATATAATAATCCGCAAACCATTAAAGAGTATACCTTGCTTCAAAAAATAGAGGTATCTTTGTTTCAGTCAGTTACAACGAGAACCGCAGGCTTTGCAACCGTGCCACAGGAAAACCTCACCAATGCAAGCGCTATTGTATGCTTGCTTTTGATGTTTATCGGTGGGTCACCCGTTGGCACAGCCGGAGGCATCAAAACGGTGACGTTTGCCGTTATTATGGTAGCGGCGATCGCCTCTATTCGCAGTAAAGAGGATGCCGAGGTGTTTGGCAGACGGCTCACAAAACAGGCCGTCAGCAAAGCGGTTGCCGTTACCTGTATGTCGTTTATTATTATGTTTACTTCAACGGTTTTGCTCTCTGCGGTAACGGATGCAAATGCACTCGATATTGTTTATGAAACGGTCAGCGCTACCGCAACCGTAGGTCTTACAAGAAATCTTACGGCATCTCTCGGGAGTGTTGGTAAGCTTATCATTATCATAACGATGTATCTTGGCAGAGTAGGCCCTATATCGCTCGCCGTTGCATTTAAGCGAAGTAAGGATAATCAGAATATTGTAAGAAACCCCGTCGAAGAAATAAGTGTGGGATAAGAAGGGATAATTTTTATGAGCATCAATAAAACCTATGCCGTATTAGGTCTCGGCAGATACGGAAAAGCTGTTGCAGAAGAACTTGTAAATAATGGTGCAGAGGTTCTGGCTGTTGATATCGACCAAAACAATGTTAATAACGCAATTGAAACAATCCCTGTATGCAAATGCGCCGATATTACCGAGCCGGAGGCAATAAAAAGACTTGGTATATCCAATATTGACATTGTTATCGTTGCGATGGCAAGTAATCTTGAAGCAAGCGTTATGGCGGTAACACTCTGTAAGGAAGCGGGCGTGTCCACCGTTATTGTTAAATGCGGCAATGAAATGCATCAAAAAATATTAAGCCGTGTGGGTGCCGACAGAGTGATTTTCCCCGAAAAAGAATCAGGAACAAGACTTGCCAAAAATCTGCTTACATCAGGCTTTTCGGAAATGATAGAGCTTTCCGATGAAGTATCTATGGTAGAAATTGATGTAAGAGATGAGTGGGTCGGTAAAACGCTGATAGAACTCAGCCTTCGTAAAAAATATTCTGTAAACGTGGTTGCAATACGAAACGGCGATAAAATTAGCACAACGGTTGATCCTGCGCTCTCACTTGAAAAAGGAATGCAGCTTATTGTTATTGCTAATACTTTAAAACTGAAAAAATTGAAATAATGCGGTGAATGTATGAAAGAACACAAGAAAAAACTGATTGCGCCGATTATTGTAACCGCTATTATGGTTTTGTATTACATTGCTTACTTTGGCTTTTTAATAGCATTAATAGATGGTATTTTGAAATGGCTTTTGGGAATTATTCCCCTTGCTTTTACTGCTGTTATGCTTAAAGTTTGCATAGAAAGAATTAATGAAATAAAGAAAGGTGAAGAAGATGATCTTAGTAAATACTGATTACATCAGCGGCAAAGAACTCGAAATGTTAGGTCTTGTAAAAGGAAGCACTATTCAGTCAAAGCATATTGGAAAGGATATTTCCCAAAGCTTTAAGACCTTGGTCGGTGGCGAACTTAAATCCTATAATGAAATGATGAACGAAGCACGTGCTCTTGCTACCAAGAGAATGGTCGCAGAAGCTGAAGAACTCGGTGCGGATGCTATTGTTAATATTCGCTATGCCTCATCTGCTATTATGCAGGGCGCAGCCGAAGTTATTGCATACGGTACAGCGGTCAAGTTCATTTAAAAATAATCTGTTTTTAAAAAAGATTTGTTCTTGAAAGAGGCGGTGACTCGAAAAAGTCATCGCCATTTTCACATATCGATTTTAAAATAAAAAAACAATTGGAAATTCTGCTCATAATTTCTACAAATAGTGTGATACTAATATAGCTTCAGAAATACATACTCTGTTGCAGTCAAAACTAAATATTCAAACTGTCACAAAGCCGGATGAGCGTTCAAACTCATTCGGCTTTTTATATAACGAAAGGAAATTTACAAAAAACTATTGCAAATTCAGTGACTATTTGTTATATTTGCATTGGTGCTAATTGCACTGATGCAAATTATTGTTTACTTTTTACTATATAAGCAAGAGGTGACGAGATGGCTCGTGCAGGAACGACCACAAAATATGAAATAGTACAAACGGCATCTGAGTTCTTTTTTACAGAGGGATTTTCCAATACTTCTCCACGAATGATTGCGGAAAAACTGGGACTTAGTACCGGTAATATTACATATTATTTTAAGAGTAAAGAGCATCTGCTGCTGACTATCGTTGAAGAATTATGCAACTTCCAGTGGAATATGCTAAAGGCTGAAATCGATAAAGGTATCGGCTCAGCGACCTCTATCTGTCTAGAAACGATGAC
>JAZQIP010000016.1:0-21720 GCA_045541175.1 Acutalibacteraceae bacterium | reverse complement strand
AACCCACGACCTCTAGCGTGACAGGCTAGCGTTCTAACCAACTGAACTACCAGGCCAAAATGGTGGGAACAACAGGGCTCGAACCTGTGACCCTCTGCTTGTAAGGCAGATGCTCTCCCAGCTGAGCTATGCTCCCACATTGGCGCGCCTGTTTGTTGCCAAGTTGCACTCACCGGCGACGAATGATATATTATCACATCTTAAACGCTTTGTCAAGAACTTTTTTAAAAATTTTTTTATTTATTTTTCATTTAATTATATGCAGAGGTTTTGTCCAACTTTACTTAAATTTTTCTTGTGACAAAAATAGCCCTTTCGGCAGTATCACCGCAGGCACAGGTTTTCATATCCTCATATATCGCCTCAACCTCAAGCCCTGCTTCGCTCAGCAAATCAGAAAGCTTATCAAAAGAATAAGCCCTTTCCGAAAAGCTATCCGAATACCTTTTATAGTCTTCCCCGTCTTTAACAAAAAAATCAAGAGATATATCCGTAATTCCCTTTGGAGCATCGTACTCATTCTGCCACACGCAAAAAATATCATCCTGCTCGATAACAAAGGTATTATCAGCTAAAATATCACTGTGCTTAAACGGAGTATTGACATCAAAAATAAAAAGCGAGCCTTGTTCCATAAAAAGTGAGACCTTTTTAAATGCGGCCTTAAGCTTTCTCAAATCAGTTATATGATTTATGCTGTCAAGACAGCAGATAACACCGTCGACCGTACCGTAAAGGTCCAATTCCTCTGCCCTTTGGCAAAGAAACAGAACATCGGTACCCTTATCGGCAGAGTTTTCTCTGGCAATGCTGAGCATTTCCTCACTCGCATCAATTCCTATAACCTCAATGCCTCCGAGCGCCATTTCATTTGAAAAGGCACCTGTACCGCAGGCAAGATCTAAAAGCAGCGTCGGCATCTTGCCGTGCTTTTTGAAAAGCTTTAAAAGATATTTTGCCCGACCTTTATAATCAACATCGGACATAAGTATATCATAAAACTCGGCAAAGCTACTATAACCGCTCATTATTTAAGCCTTTCGAAAGCAAGCTCAAAGCCCTCGTTTATAGAACGGTTAACACGGCTTATCGTAGCAGTGCTGGCGCCTGTTTTCTCAATTATCTCGTTATATACCTTTTTATCATTAAGCATTTTAGCAACAACAAAACGCTGAGCAATAGCACCTATTTCCTTAGGAGTACAGGCGTCGCTGAAAAAAGCATAACATTCCTCACGGTTTTTAAGGGTGAGTATCGCATCAAAAAACTGGTCAGTAAAATCGGTCTTCTGCATTTTATTAACCCCTCTCATATTATTACTTATATTTTAGCAGATAAAAGCGCTAAAGTCAACTTTTTTAACATTGCCTTATGCGCTATGTCAGTCAGCTTTTGTGTTATCAATGAATTAATATTTATGTTAAACCGCAATACAAAATTCAATTAACCTATTGTCAAATAATATTTTATTAAAAATATTGTTGAATAAGCGGTTATAAAATGTTAAAATTTAAGTGACTAACTTTTTGGAGATTTTATAATGAACACTCTTAAAATTTTGCACTGTGCGGATATACATATAGGTGCCGCCGAAAGCTTTCTCGGTACTGCCGCTGATAGCCGCCGTTTTGAAACACTTGTCACCTTTGAAAGGATAGCTGATTTATGCCTTGAAAGAGGTGTGCAGATTTTAGCTATTGCGGGCGACCTTTTTGATTCCAATCGAATCGAAGACCGATTTATAGACGCAGTTTTTTCAAAAATTGCATCTCTTAAAGATATTAAGGTTGTATATGCAGCAGGAAACCACGACCCATTAAATTCCGAATCCCCGTTTCTTACACGGGATTTACCCGAAAATCTCTATGTTTTAGGAACAAAGGATGAATGCATTACCTTTGATGACCTTAAAACCAGAGTCTGGGGCAGGTCATTTGAAAGCAGTTCTTTAAAGGGCGAAGAAAGATTTTCCCTTAGTGTGCCCGATGATGATTATATAAACATTATGGTTCAGCACGGTGAACTTAAAAGTGACCTTTCTTCTGAGCATAATTCGATAACCCCTGCCTTTGTACTAAACTCGGGAATGGATTATATTGCGCTTGGTCATATCCACAAGAAAAGCGACATCGGAAAGCTCGGCAATACCCGTTTTGCTTATTCGGGCTGTCCCGAGGGTCAAGGATTTGACGAGCTTGACGAAAAAGGTATATATATAGGTGATATCGGCAAAGGAATTTGCGAGCTTGAATTTTTGCCTGTTTCCCGACGCCGTCATCTGCATATTAAGATAGATATAACCGGTCTTTGCGACAGCGGTGAAATAAGCGAAAAAATCCTTGAAAAATTAATTGCCGACTATGGTAGCGATTACGGTATTAATCTTTATAAAATTGAGCTGACAGGCTCGGTTTCTCCCGAAAGTGAAATTTCTCTGCCTGAAATCAACAGCCGAATTTGCGACAAGGTTTATTTTTTAAAGCTTAAAGACAGCACCGATTTTCTCTTGGACCTTGATTCACTCGCTAATGAGGCATCCTTAAAGGGTATTTTCGTAAGAAAAATGCTCGATAAATTAAATGGGGCAGAGGAATCCGAAAAGCCGCTTTTGCAAAAAGCTCTGAATCTTGGACTTAAAGCATTTTTGTCGGAGGTAAAATACAATGAAGATTAATTCTCTTTATATTTCTGCCTTCGGCGGTATTAAAAATTTAAAGCTTGATTTTGCAAACGGCTTTAATATAATCTACGGTGATAACGAGCAGGGCAAAACCACCGTTATGTCCTTTATAAAAATGATGTTCTACGGAAGCGAGCGTGCATCCGCTCAAATTTCTAAAAATATCAGAAAAAAATATACCCCTTGGGACGGCTCTGCTATGGCGGGCAGTATTGATTTTGAGCATAACGGCAAAAAATACCGTTTAGAAAAGGAATTCCGTTCCTCCAATTCTACCGATAAAGCTACTCTTTGCGATCTTGATTTTGGAACAAGACAGGCAGTTTCTTCGGATATAGGGACAAAATTTTTCGGTCTTAGCTCAGCCGCATTTGAGCGCAGTGTGTTTATAGGTCAGTTTGGCTACCCTGAAAGCGACCTCACAGCCGAGGGTGAAATTAACTCAAAGCTTTCAAACCTTGCATCAACCGGCGAAGAAAGTGTTTCCTTTGATATGGTTGCAAAGCGTCTTGAAAAAGCCAAGCTTGCACTTATGTCCAAAAGCGGCAGAGCAGGTGAATACGATAAAAACATAAAGCTTTGCGCTTCGCTTCAGGAAAGAATAGAAAAAGCAAATTCCGATGCCGCTCAGTATAAAGGCAAAAAAGCGCAGATAACCGCCGCCGAGCAGGAAATTACACAAATGCTGAAAACAGCTCAGGAATTAAAAGCTCAAATCGATGCTGAACAGGATATTCGCAACGCAGAAAAGCTGAGAGAATATTTGAAGCTTAAAGCCGATCTTGATGCGCTTAACCAAACTCTCAAGCTTTCAGACGGTTCTTTTATAGATGAAATTTATCTTTCAAAGCTCAAATTCTGCATTTCCAAAGTAGAAACAGCAAAGCAAAAAACCGATGCAAAGCTATCCGAAACCGAAACACTTAAAAAGAGCATTGAAGCAGGTCTTAATCCGCCCGAGGATGCAAATCCCGAAACCGCAAAGCTACTCGAAAAAGATATATCCCTGCTAAAAGCAAAAACCGAAAACAATTCGGACTCTATATCCGAACTGAAAACAAGGCTTTCAGATTGCGAAAGTCGTTCTAAATCGAATAAAAAAGGACCTAAAATCATCATTTTTATAGCAGGCTTGCTTTGTCTTGCGGCGGCTATCGGTCTTTTTATTGCAAAGCTTTATATACCCTTTGGAATAGCAGGTATTATAAGTGCTGTGCTGATAGCTATTTATAATGTTTTATCATCACTTAATAAAAAATCTGCCGTCCAGCTATGCGAAACAATAGATTTGATAAAATCGCAAATAGAAGGAATAGAAACCGAAAACCGCAGAATTGATGATGAAATCTTTTCTAAAAAGGTAAAATTAGAAGCTATATCCGCCGCATTAAGCAGTAGTGCCGCAGTTATAGAAAATCAGCAAAAAATGCTGAATGAGGCTAATTTTCAGCTTGAAGAACTGAAAGCTGCCGAAAAGGCAGAAGAAAAAGCTCTGCTTGAACTATTTTCAAGGCACAGACCTGCTGCTGATACAGAAGAAATTATAAGCTGTATTGATAAACTGACCGAAAAAACCTCAAAGCAAAAGGAATTAAAACAGCAACTTAATTTTATTTCAAAGGATATAGGCGGTATTTCTTACGAGGATGCCCGCAGAAAGCTTGACGAAATAGGAGATACTTCTGAAAATAAGACTATTAATTTTGCCGAAATTAAAGCGCAGTATGAACAGCTTATTTCTAAGTCTAGTGAGAAAAAATCTTTGATAGCCGCTCTCACCGCTGAAATCAAAGCTCTTCTCTCTCATACAGAAAATCCGGAAGAACTCAAAAAACAGTTGAAAGATGTGGCAGAAAAAGCAATGGCTCAAAAGGAATTTTGCGATGCGTCAGATATAGCATTAGCGGTTCTTACCGAAAGCTTTGCCGAGGTGCGCCGTAGCTATGGCTCAGTACTTGAAAAAACTGCAGGCGAAATTTTCAAAGGGCTTACAAATGAAAAATACGCAGATATGAGCATCTCAAAATCATTTGATATAAATGTGAGTGAAAAGGATGTTTTCGGCAGCAGAGAGGTAGACTATCTCAGCAGCGGAACTGCAGATCAGGCATACCTTGCCTTAAGACTAGCCATTTCAAAGCTTATCTGCAAGGAAAATGAAGCATTACCGCTGTTTTTAGACGATGCGCTTACTCAGTATGACGATACCAGAATGACTGCGGCACTTGAGTTTTTAAAGGCTTATTCAGACCAAACGCAGATTATTATGTTTACTTGTCATAATGCAATAAACACCGCCGCTAAAAATTCCGGCGCACAGTGCATTTCAATTAAGCAATAAAACCAAAACGGCAAACGAAAAATTTCGTTTGCCGTTTTATTCATCCGCAAAATTTTGTGAAAATCTGTTTTTGGCAGTCGTTAGGCGAATAATCCCATTCGTCCATTCTGTCGCCTGTGAAGAAATATTTTATTTCAGGACAGTATCCCGTTTCAAAGCTGTCTATTATGATAAGCTTAATTTTCATTTTTTCTTTTATAATGCTTTTAATATAAACGCTTGCCTTTTGCCCTGCCTTCACCCCTGCCCTCGGCTCAGCAAGACCTGCAAGATTCGGGGTTATTTCAACAAAAATCCCATAATCCTCAACGCTTCTCACAACACCCGTAACCGTTTGCCCTGCAGAAAATATTTGGGCATTTTCTTCCCAGGTGCCAAGCAGTTCTTTATGCGAAAGGGTGATTTTTCCGTCCTCTGCAATATTTTTAATAACCGCGCGGATATTTTCACCAACATAAAAGCGGTCTTTTGGATGAGAAATCCTAGAAACCGAAATAGCATCAATAGGCAAAAGAGCAATATTGCCGCAACCTATATCACAAAAAGCACCGAATGATTCCATATGTGTGATTTTTGCATCTACTATATCCCCTGCCGAGCATTGGCTTTTGATATGTTCAAGGCAAAGCTGCTGTGCATCCTTTCGCGAAAGCAATGCATAAGGCTTTTCCTTTTCGGCAAAAACCTCTTTTACGGTAAAGCAAACCGTTTTACCAACTCTTGAAATAAGCGCGATATCTCGTGTTTTACCCTCTTCTATACCGAGTGCGCCCTCGTTTCTGGGTATTATACCTTTCATAATTCCTAAATCAACAATCAGATTATGCGATGCGTCGCACATAAGCACTGGTGCTTCAAGCACCTTATTTTCCGCCTTTGCTTCATAAATCGACTGCAGGGTAATTTGCGTTTTTTTGCTTTTACATCCTTCGGGATAAAAGCCGTTCATATTTTCTCACCTTTCTTTTTGCGGTTTTCCGCCAATCTTTGATTTTGGGAGTTTTTTATTCTCCTCAAAAAATTATATGACAGAAAGTGCGCAAAAATGAGTGAACTTTGTCTTTAAAATAAAATTATTATTTGCGTTTTTCAGGGTTTTGTACTATATTATAAAAAGAATAGAAATTCCATCGTATAAAAGAGGTTAAAAAAATTTGGAGCTTTTAGATTTATTTTCACAAACTGCTGTAGGCCGTGTGCTGACAAGCGGTGCAGTAGTGAATTTATTTACGGTAATTCTCGGTAGTGCCATAGGACTGCTTTTTAAAAAAGGAATACCCGAAAGAGTTAAAACCACTTTGATGAACGGTATGGCGCTTTGCGTTATATATATAGGTATAACTGGTCTTTTTGAAAAGGGCGCAAATGTTATTGTGATAATAATTTCCTTTGCATTGGGGGCTGTGATAGGAGAGCTTATTGATTTTGACCGCCTTGTAAATATTTTAGGCGAGAGGGTCGAGCAAAAGCTCTGCAATGGAAAAGCAAATGTTGCAGAGGGCTTTGTAACAGCTACTTTGCTTTTCTGTGTTGGAGCGATGACGGTTGTCGGCTCTATCGACAGCGGAATAAGCGGTGATAATGCAACCCTTTATTCAAAAGCTGTTATCGACTGTGTATCAGCGGCGGCTTTGACCTCAAGCCTTGGAATAGGTGTGATGCTGGCGTGTATTCCCGTTTTAGTAATAGAAGGAGGGCTTACACTGCTTGCGCATTTCGTATCCCCCGTGCTTACAGCCGAGGTAATAGCACAAATGTCTATTATAGGCTCAGCTCTAATAATAGCACTCGGGCTTAATATGCTCGGGCTTACAAAAATCAAAGTTATGAACTATCTGCCCTCAATATTTTTGCCGCTAATACTTTGTATTATAATATAGGAGAAAACAAATGAAAAAAGAAAAAACAAGACGCCAAAAAGCAATCATCCGCCGTAGAATATTTTTATCCACCTGTGCTTTAGTGCTTGCAGGCATAATTGCGCTTTCGGTATTTATCATTCAAAGTATAAAACCTGCACCCGACAAAGGAAAAGAGAATAACTCTTCTGAAAATAATGAAAGCATTGTTTCAAGCTCTGAGCCTGAGATAACAGAGCAGTTTGCTACAATCCTCAGCACAGGCGATATTATGGTGCACAGCACTCAGCTTGACGGCGCTTACGATAAGGACACCAAGGATTGGGATTTCAGCGCGTTTTTCAAAGAGTGCGACGAATACTTTAAAGCCGCCGATTTGTCGGTTGCAAATTTAGAGGTAACCTTTGGCGGTAAAGAATCAGGAAATTTCAGCGGATATCCTGCATTCAATACACCCGACAGCCTTGCGGATGTAATAAAGGAATCGGGGCTTAATTTCCTACTCACCTCGAATAACCATAGCTATGATACAGGCCTTTTCGGACTTAAAAGAACTGCTCAGGTGCTCAAAGAACACGGAATTGATTTTATAGGCACCAGAGAGACAAAAGACGAGCAAATTTATACCGTAAAGGAAGTAAACGGTATAAAAATAGGTATGGCAAATTATACTTACGAAACCTCAGGCAATAATTCTGACAGAAAATATCTTAACGGCAATATAATCGCCGAAGATGCAAACGATTTAATTTCTACCTTCAGCTATAACAAGATTGAGAAATTTTATTCCGAAGCCGAAGAGGTTATTGACGATATGAAGCAAAGCGGTGCAGAATTTATTGTATTTTATATGCACTGGGGAAATGAATATCAGACAAGCCCAAATACCTGGCAGAAGTCTATTGCGCAAAGCCTCTCAAATCTCGGCGTTGATATGATAATCGGCAGTCATCCGCATGTTGTTCAGCCGATAGAGCTTATTCATTCCGAAAATTCCGAGCATACCACCGTTTGCCTGTATTCAAGCGGAAATGCGGTTTCAAATCAGAGACAGGAGCTTATGGACAGCTGTCCCTCAGGACATACAGAGGACGGTACTATTTTAAGCTACACTCTTCGCAAATACGGCGACGAGATAAGCCTTGCTGATGTTGATATAATACCCACCTGGGTTAATAAATATAAAGGTGGAAGCGGATACCAATATACTATATACCCATTAGAGTCAGAGGACTTCGGCAGTACAAAATATTCTCTTGATTCTACAGCGGCGGCAAAAGCCAAAAAATCCTATAACCGAACAAAGAAAATCGTATCCGAGGGTCTTACCGAAATCCAAAAAGCTTTAGGTTGCGATATAACCTTTGAATAAAATCTATATGATGAATATACCCCCGACATTTCTGTCGGGGGTATTGCTTTTATTTTCCAACACAAAATCTGCGGAAGATTTCGTCTGTGACCTCATTGGTCACCCGTTTGCCTGTAAGCTCTAAGAGTGCCGCAAGAGCATCATCAACACAAACGCCAACCGCATCGACGGTACAGCCTGCATTTAGCGCATTCAGTGCTTCGCAGACACCGTCAAGCGCTCTTTTTGCACAGTCCCGCTGGCGCTCGTTCATAAGCACAGCCGCCTCAGGCTTTAAATTCGCTGTACCTGAAAGCTTAGCTATTGCGGCTTCAAGCTCTTTATAGCCCTCACCGGTTTTAGCGCTTGTACGCACTGTGATAAAATCTTCGAAAATTGATGTCTCAAAACCGCTTTCGATATCGGTTTTGTTTATAATTATTATACTGTTTTTTGCATCAATGCTTTTTATAAGGGAAATATCGTCCTCATCAAGAGGCTTTGAAGAATCGAAAACCGCAAGGATAAGCTGAGAAGCAGCTATTTTTTCCTTTGCTCGCTCAACACCTATGCTTTCGACTGTATCAGAGGTTTTATGTATGCCCGCTGTATCCGCAAGGCGAAGCATAATATCCCCTACTATAACATTTTCCTCTATTATATCCCTTGTTGTTCCTGCTATCTCGGTAACGATAGAACGCTGAGAGCCGCTGAGCATATTCATCAAGGTGGATTTTCCTACATTAGGCTTTCCTACTATTGCAGTAGCAATACCCTCGCGCAAAATTTTTCCCGCATCATAATCCCTGAGCATTTCTTCGAGTGATACTTTGCAAATATCTAGCTGAGAGCTAAAGTTTTCGATAGATAAATCCTCAATATCTTCATCAGGATAGTCAGAAAAAACAGATATGGAAGCGTTTATGGCTGTAAGATTACTTTCAATTTTGGCAATTTTTTTGCCTGTTTTACCGTTATGCGCCTCTCTGGACAGCCTTAACTGAGCTTCATTAGATGCAGAAATAAGTCCCATTATGCTTTCTGCTTTTGTGAGGTCGGTCTTGCCGTTTAAAAAGGCACGCTTTGTAAACTCTCCTGCCTCTGCCAACACAGCTCCTTTTGATAAAATCAGTCTTAACACCTGTCTTAGCATAAGGCTTCCGCCGTGAACAGAAAGCTCTACCGTATTTTCACCTGTATAGCTATGAGGAGCGCGGAAAACCAAGGCTACCGCATCATCAAGACGGCAGTCGTCCTCTTTGATTTCACCGTAGGCGGCAGTATAGCCCTTTAAATCGCATAGCTTTTTGCCCGAAAAAGCAAAAAACACCTTATCTGCAATCAGGATAGCATCCTCACCTGAAATCCTTATAACCCCAAGGGCACCTTCGCCCGCAGGAGTAGCAATAGCAGCAATCGTTTTCATTTTTTATTATAGCCTCTCTGTGCATAACAGGCAGCTTTAGTGCTGCCAATTCTTATTTATTATACATCTATATAAAATTTAATTTTATATAAAAAAAAGACATAACCCAAGGTTATGTCTCTTTGTGTTGGCATCTACTTATCTTCCCGGGCAGCTTCCCGCCAAGTATTTTCAGCGCAAGCGAGCTTAACTTGCGTGTTCGGGATGGGAACGGGTGGACCCTCGCCGCAATCAACACCAACTGTCGGTCACCCTCAGGCGACTTTGGTATAATACCACATTGAAAATGATTTGTCAACACTTTTTTGAAAATTTTTTTATTTTTTAAAAAAAGGAGCTTTTGATTTGCTTTTTTTAAAGGCTTGTGATATATTTAAAGTGTAGGATTGTTTAACTTTTGTTGAAGGAGAAATAGTAATGAAACGCTTAATTTCTTTATTTTTAGTTTCTATAATTATGTTATCCGTTGCATTTTCAGTATCGGCAGAAACCACGAAAGAAAGCAAGATTAGTTTTTCTGCTTTGATGGATGAACAGCAATTCCGTAATTATACGGAGCATACCTTATTTTTCAGCGAATCTGTTACACTTTACGGCAGTGAAACGGTACACGAAAAAGGGTATTATTATACAAACCTTGTCAAGAACAACAATGACATTTCTCTTCTTGGATATACTGCCTGCGAGCAAGGCTTTGAGGAAACAGACGAAAACGGCGTTTTTCAAAGTGAAAAAATAGAATTAAGTGCTCTTGTCGGTGAAGTTTATCCGTCTGAGGAGTTTACTGAAATTGCGGGTTATTATCAAAACAAAATTTTAATCGGTGCTTGGTGCTACAGGTATGAAAAGCCCGATTATTTTGACCGTTGCACCAACAATATATCAGCACAATTGAGCATTCAATATAACCAAGATAATGTGATTACAGATTGTAATCTGCGTATTATTATACAGCATCACCCATATTTCAATGAGCTTTTGATATCTCAGCGCAATACCAAGATAGATGAAATTGCACAAGTCGCCAACACTAAAGAAAGTCAGTATGAGGCGATGAAATATATTCATAATTATCTTGTGCTCAATGGGGAGTATGATAATGCCGCTTTAAATTGTCTGCCCCAAAGTGAAAAATTTTTCCTTGCACATTCTTCTTTCGGAATTTTAAATATAGGATTGGGCGTTTGCGAAAGCTACGCCAAATCATTTAAGCTTATATGCGACAAGCTGGAAAATCCGCCCGTAAATGCATTAATGTCCAGTGCTACACACATGTGGAATGCAGTGCTTTTAGACGGCAAATGGTACTGCGTTGATGCCACTTGGGATGACCAAGGCGGAGAAAGAGTGGAATATAAATATTTTCTCTGCGGTGATCCGGATATAGTTGATGAAGATTCTTGCGACCATGTTCAAGACAGTGTATATTGCCCTGCACCGAATTATGCAGATTCAAATTACGAACCCAAACCCGAGCCTGTACCCCAACCGCAGCCTACCCATTCGCTAAAATTCGTCCCCGAGGTTTCTGCAACGCTTTTTGAAGAAGGTGTAAAACAGTATTATAAATGTATAAACTGCGGCAAAATTTTTGCAGATGCAAACGCAAACACCGAAACTTCTTTAGAAATGTTGGCGATTCCTGCTACCGATACAGTAAAATCTCTTTCTGTTCCTTCTATTAAGGCTGAAATCAAATCTGACTCGGTAAAGGTTTGCTGGAATAAAATTTCCAACGCAATAAGCTATAATATTTATCGTAAGACTGATAAAAGTGACTGGAAGCTTATCGGAAGCACAGATGACTTAAGCCTTAGCGATAAAAATGTAGCCTCAGGCAAAAAATATCAATATATGGTTTATGCCGTACGAGGACCCCTTTCCAGCAAATCAAAAAGTGTTACGGTTAAATATCTCGCTCCAACAAAGGTTCAGGTGAAAAACACCTCTTCGGGAATGAAAGCTTCTTGGAATACGGTGACAGGAGCAAGCGGTTATACCGTTTACCGCAGAGTCTACTCGAAAGGAAAATGGTCGGGATGGACTGTTCTCAAAAAGACAAGCGCTGTTTCCTATTCCGATAAATCCGTATCCTCAGGCTACAACTATCAGTACAAAGTACTGGCATATTCTGAGGGTTACACAGGTTCATATGTTGCAAGCGGTACTGTACAGCATTTGTCAACCCCTAAGGTTACTGTAAGTAATGCCTCATCCGGTGTAAAAGCCAAATGGAAAAAAGTATCCGGAGCTGAAAAGTATAAGGTTTACCGTAGGGTTTATTCAAGCGGAAAATGGTCTGGTTGGAAAAAGATAAGCACTACTTCTAAAACCTCATACAGCGATAAAAAGGTTTCATCAGGCAAAAAATATCAATATTATGTAAAAGCATATAATGAAAAAACCTACAGTTCTTATGATGCCAGCAAATCCCTTAAATACCTTTCAACTCCAAAGGTCAAAGTGAGTGCAACAAAATCTAACATAACTGCAAAGTGGAGTAAGGTATCGGGAGCTAAAGGCTATAAGGTTTACCGTAGAGTTTATTCTAGCGGAAAATGGTCTGGTTGGAAAAAGGTGAGCACTACATCTAAAACCTCGTATAAAGATAAAAAGGTTTCATCAAGCAAAAAATATCAGTATTACACCGTTGCATATTACGGTAGCGAAAAAAGTGCTTATAAATCAAGCAGCAGTATAAAATTAAAGAAATAGTATTTAACGTATCGCCGTTCAAAACGAATGGCGATATTTTTTTGCGTTTTTGAGCAAATTGTAGAAAATTTATAAAATACACGCTATAAAACAAGACTTTGTGTATAAAACTAAAAAATAGCACAATATATGGTTGACAAATGTCGAAATATGGGGTAGAATAATGATACTCTGTATGACTGACGGATTAGCGGAATACCGCAAGGGAGTGCAGAGATATGATGCCGACCGTCTGGGTGATTCAGTTCGAACTGGGTTGCCCTTTTTGATACTGAACGCTAAACAAGGAGGATAAAGCTATGGAACACAAGAATTGGAACGGTTTTAAAAAGAATGTATGGCAGGATGAAATCAATGTACGGGATTTTATCCAGTCTAACTATAACGAATATACCGGCGACGACAGCTTTTTAGCAGGAGCTACACCGAGAACTAAGGAGCTTATGAAAAAGCTTGAGGCTCTCTTTAAGCTTGAGCGTCAGTTTGGCGGCGTATTAGATATTGATACTGCAAACGTTTCTTCGCTTACAAGCTATTCTCCCGGATATATAGATAAAGAAAATGAGCTTATTGTAGGTATGCAGACCAACCGCCCCTTAAAAAGAGGTGTAAACCCATTTGGCGGTATGAGAATGGTGCGTCAGGCCTGCGAGGCATACGGCTATAAGCTAAGCCCTAAAATAGAGGAAGAATTCCGCTATCGTACTACTCATAACGACGGTGTTTTCAGAGCTTATACCGATGAAATGCGTCTTGCCCGCAAAAGCCATGTTATTACAGGTCTTCCCGACGCCTACGGCAGAGGAAGAATAATCGGCGACTATAGAAGAGTAGCGCTTTACGGCATCGACAAGCTGATTGAAGAAAAGAAAAAGGATAAAGCCGCTTTAGCTAAAAATAATTTCAATACCGAAAATATCCGTCTCGATGAAGAGCTTTACCGTCAGATACTGTTCCTTGGTTATATGAAAGAAATGGCGGCAATGTATGGCTATGATATAAGCGAACCTGCCGCTAATACAAGAGAAGCTATTCAGTGGACCTATTTTGCTTATCTCGCAGCTATAAAAGAGCAAAACGGCGCCGCAATGTCGCTCGGCAGAGTAAGTACCTTTTTTGATATTTATATCGAAAGAGACCTTAAAAACGGCACCTTGACTGAAGAGGCTGCTCAAGAGCTTATAGACGATTTTGTTATGAAGCTGAGAATTGCAAGACACCTGAGAACCCCCGAATACAATGAGCTTTTCGGCGGAGACCCGATGTGGATAACAGAGGCTGTCGGCGGTCAGGGTGAGGACGGACGAACTCTTGTTACAAAGAGCAGTTTCCGTATTCTCAATACTCTTTATACCTTAGGCTCTTCACCCGAGCCAAATCTAACCGTTCTCTGGTCAAAGGCTTTACCTGAGGGCTTTAAGAAATTCTGCGCAAAGGTATCTTGCGATACCGATTCTATTCAGTACGAGAACGATGATTTAATGCGTCCTATTTATGGCGATGATTATGCCATCGCATGCTGTGTTTCGGCGATGAAGGTCGGCAAACAAATGCAGTTCTTCGGTGCTCGTTGCAACCTTGCAAAGCTTTTGCTTATTGCAATCAACGGCGGTTACGACACCACAAGCGGTATTCATATAGGACCTCAGATGCCCGTTATGGATTGCGATACTATTGATTATGATGAACTGATGAAGCGTGTTGATATTTATATTGAATGGCTTGCCAGACTTTATGTAAATACAATGAACATCATTCACTATATGCACGATAAGTATGCATATGAAAAATCTCAGATGGCTCTGCACGATACAGCAGTTGAACGATTTATGGCATTTGGTATTGCAGGTCTTTCGGTTGTTGCAGATTCGCTCAGCGCGGTTAAATATGCCAAGGTTCATCCCATTAAGGATGCAAACGGCTTTATAACCGACTTTAAGACCGAGGGCGATTTCCCGAAATTCGGCAATGATGATGACCGTGTTGACCTTATAGCTAAGGAAATGGCTCATAAAATGATAACCGAGCTTCGCAAAACCCCGACCTACCGAAATGCTATACATACCCTTTCGGTTCTTACAATTACATCAAATGTTATGTACGGAAAGAACACAGGCGCCACCCCCGATGGCAGAGAGGCTTGCGCCGCGTTTGCGCCGGGTGCTAATCCTATGCACAACCGCGAGGAAAACGGTGCTTTAGCATCGCTCAACTCGGTAGCAAAAATCAGCTATGACGATTGCCGCGACGGTATTTCCAATACCTTCTCTATCACCCCTGAGGCATTAGGCAGAACTGACGGCGAGAGGGTTGATAACCTTGTGACTATACTAGACGGTTATTTTGCAAAGATGGCTCATCATATAAACATCAATGTGCTTAACCGCGAAACTCTTATTAAGGCTTATAATGAGCCAGAGGCTTATCCAAACCTTACTATCCGCGTTTCGGGATATGCAGTTAATTTCAACAAGCTTTCCCGCGAACAGCAAAGAGAGGTTATAAGCCGTACCTTCCACGAGGCTTTATAATATGAACGGCTATATAAATTCTATCCAGACGCTCGGCACGCTTGACGGTCCGGGCGTCAGGTTTGTTGTATTTTTGCAGGGCTGTAACTTAAGATGCGGCTGCTGTCATAACCCCGATACCTGGGAAATAGGTGCCGGCACCGAATATTCAGCCGAGATACTCGCCGAGAAATGCGAGCACTACCGAGAATATTTTGGAAAAGACGGCGGTATTACCGTTTCGGGAGGAGAACCGCTTTTACAAGCGGAATTTGTAAAAGAGCTCTTTAAAATATGTAAAGAAAAAGGCATTAATACCTGTCTTGATACCTCAGGCAGTATTCTAAACGAAAATATCAAAGAGATGCTGAAATTTTGCGACCGAGTGCTTCTTGATATTAAATATACAAATGATTCCGATTACCGCGAATATGTCGGTTGCTCTATTGACACACCGCTCGCATTTTTAGAATATCTTAATGAAAAAAATATCCCTGTGACCTTAAGGCAGGTTATTATACCTACTCTTAACGATGATACGCAAAGCATCGAAAAACTAAGAGAAATTATCAAAAAGTACCCCTGCATAGATAAAACCGAGCTTTTGCCCTTTAAAAAGCTTTGCTCGGTTAAATATGAAAAGCTGGGGATTGATTTTAAATTTGCTCATCTGCCAAGTCCAACCGCCGAGCAGATGAAAAATATTGAAAACAATTTATTTCAAGCCTAATATTTATCATTCTGAGTTTTCGCTCAGAATGATATTTTTTATATTAATTTAAAAAATAAAGTTACTGCCGCACAAAGCACAATTCCAATTACGGTAGGATAAAGAGCTGAAAATACCGCCCATTTTATACTGCCTGTTTCCTTTTTAATAGTAAGCACCGTAGTTGAACAAGGCCAATGGAACAGCGAAAAAAGAATGGTGCAGACAGCGGTATTAAGCGTCCAACCGTTCGAAACAAGAATATCCCTCAAGCCCTCGAGTGCGGGCATATCACTAAGCGCTGAGCCCGAGGTATATGCCATTATCACAATTGGTATAACAATCTCGTTTGCAGGAAATCCTAATATAAAAGCTATCAGTATAACCCCATCAAGCCCTATAATTTTAGCAAACGGGTCAAGAAAATCGGCACAGATATTCAGCACCGAGCTACCGCCGACCGTAATATTTGCCATAATCCATATAATTATACCTGCCGGCACTGCAACGCAAATTGCACGCCCCAGTACAAACAATGTTCTGTCAAAAACTGAGCGCACTATAACCGACCCGATTTTCGGCTTTCTGTAAGGCGGAAGTTCAAGTATATAAGATGATGATTTTCCTTTTAAAACCGTATGTGACAACAAATAGGTTGCAAAAAAACTCATTAAAATAGCGATCAAAATTACCGCTGTCAGCAAAGCCGCCGATATAATTCCCGAAAAACCGCCGGTAAACGTCACCAAAAACATTGCAATTATTGCTATTAAGGTCGGGAAACCGCAACACAAAAAGCAACTATCTTAAGTAACAATGTATTCTTTCTCCGTCCCATTCTATTCTTGAAACCGCCAAATCTATTATTTGTCTTTTATCATTAAAGCTAAGCTTTTCAAAATCCTTAATATCAAAAACCTCCAAAAAAAGCTTATCAAAAAAAGCCTCGTCTACGGTCTCACCGCAAAGGTTTTTATTATCACAAAGCGCTTTTGTGCCTTTTAGCTTTGTCTCGCATATATAGTCGAATCCCTTTCCTGAGCGCCTTTTTACAACCATTCTTCCATTGCATTTTTTGCAGTAAATAACTCCGGAAAGCAAAGAATATTCTCTATTTATTTTACCTGTAGACCTTTTATTTATGATATTCTGAACCTCAACCCAGTCTTTTCCGCTCAATATCGGGCTATGCTTTCCCTTTGCCACTATCCAACGGCTTTCATCCTGAACCTTACAGCCTTTTTTACTGTAATTTCGTTTATTGTATGCTATCAGCCCTATATTATTATCAAGCTCCGCCTCTGAAAAGCAAAGCTGGGCACCTCGCCTTTTAAAATATTCAAAAGCCGACTTGTCTGCTGATGCATATACAGGATTTTTAAGTATCTGCTTTACTGCCGCCGCTGTAAAGGTATTTTTATTGCGGTTTAATATCCCCTTTTGTAATAATTCTGTAGCTATCGCATTATAGCTTTTAAGTCTTTTAAAGCTCGCAAAAATCAGGCTTACTTTTTTCGCCTCGTCAGGTATCGCTTTTAAATAACAAGCACTTTTTTGTTTTTTATGTCTTTTCTCTGTAAATAATTTTGATTCAAAGCCTAACGGTGCTGTACCTCCCAACCATTGACCGTTTTTTGCAAGCATCAGCATATTATCCTTAACCCTTTCGGCTATGGTCTCTCTTTCTAGCTGAGCGAAAACCGAGGTGATAAACATCATAGCTTTGCCCATAGGCTTTGAGGTGTCAAAATCTTCATTAATACAAATAAAACCTATATTAAGACAAATAAGACTTTCTATAAACTGCGAAAAATCACCGACATTTCGGCTTATTCGGTCCAATCTATAGCAGACAACAAAATCGGGATTCATCGTTTTTAAATCCCTTTGCATTTTCAAAAACTCAGGACGGGCGGTTGTTTTAGCAGAAAAACCGTCGTCCTCATAAACCGAAATTTCGATATTTTCAGTATCCTTAAACCTTGAAAAAATATAATTCTCGCATAGCCGCACCTGATTTTCTACGCTATCCCCTCTCAGCGAGCTTACAGATTTGCGGCTGTAAATGAAAAAATGCATACCTTTCCCCTTCTTCCGCTAAGTTGACAAGAAATTTTCTTTGTGCTATAATTTTTTAAATGATTGGGGGGCTTGAAATGCCTATTAAAATAGATACCGAGCTTTACAGAGAAGCATCTATCGAGGAATCTAAAAAGATTCAGCTTGAGGTGCTTTTAACTGTTGATAAATTCTGCAAGGAAAACGATATTAAATATTTTCTGTATTACGGCTCGCTTTTAGGTGCAGTGCGCCATAAGGGCTTTATTCCTTGGGACGATGATATTGATATCGCTATGCTAAGAGCGGATTATGACAAGTTTATTGCCTCATTTCAAGCAGAAAATATTTCTATGCTTGCCCCCAAAAAGGCAGAAAACCACCCCTTTTATATAACAAAGATATTCCGCAGTGATACAGTAATCGTTGAGGATATCGGCAAAAAAGGTTATGCCTTCGGCGTTGGAATTGACCTGTTTCCGCTCGAAAAGCTTCCAAACGATACAAAACAGCAGAAAAAAATGCTGTCCGAGCTGAGACTTCTTATGAATTTAAGAAGAGTGCGGGCAATTCCGTTTTATAAAAAACGAAAGCCTTTAAAGGCCTTTATTGTCAAGACCTTATATTATTTGCTAAGCTTTTTGTCTGCCGCTGACCTTGTGATAAAAGCCGAAAAGGTCACAGCTAAGTATAAGGGTTTTGAAAGCGATAGGGTTATTGATATTATGCTTCCTTACGGGGAAAGAAGTATAGCTAAGACCGAATGGTTTGCTGATACCATAGCGGCAGATTTTGAAGGGTATAAGCTTCAAATTCCTCTCAGCTACGATAAGATACTGACTCAGATTTACGGTGATTATATGACACCGCCGCCAAAGGATAAGCAAATACCCAGACATGATATTACAGTTTATATAAAAAAGTGAGGGATTAAAAATGTCTCAAAGAATAATTCTCGGTGCCGATTGTTTTGCAGAGCTAAAAGAATATCTGAAAGAACAAAACTGCAAAAAGGTTTTGCTTGTTTGCTCAAATTCATTTAAAAAATCCTTTATGATGAAGGATTTTCAAAGCCTTGAGACTGAATACTGTATTTTCAGCGGTTTTACCCCTAATCCTGATTATAATGAGGTTTGCGACGGGGTTAAAATGTTCAACGATGAAAACTGCGACGCTATTATTGCGGCAGGAGGCGGCAGTGCTATAGATGTTGCAAAATGCATTAAGCTTTTCTGCAAAATGGATGCTAAAAAATTCTTTTTAGATGAGGAATTTGCTGACACAAAAATCCCCTTTGTCGCTATACCTACAACTGCGGGTACAGGCAGTGAATCAACCAAATTTTCTGTAATATATTATAAGGGAGAAAAGCAGTCGGTTCATCACGACAGCATTATCCCGAAAATTGCGGTTTTAGAGCCTAAACTTCTTAAAACCCTGCCTTTATATCAGAAAAAATGCACTTTAATGGATGCGCTTTGCCAGGCTATTGAATCGTGGTGGTCGGTGTATTCTACAGAAGAAAGCAAAAAATACGCTAAGGCCGCTGTAGAGCTGATTACCGAATACGGCGATGAATATATTTTCGAGAATACCGATAGAGCTACTGAAAAAATTATGCAGGCATCAAATCTTGCAGGACAAGCCATCAACATCACTTCCACAACCGCTCCCCACGCCATGAGCTATAAGATAACTACCCTTTACGGCTTTCCTCATGGTCATTCAGTTGCAGTTTCTCTGCTGAGAGTTTGGGACTTTATGATTAAAAATCCCGAGCTTTGTACTGATAAAAGAGGTAAGGATTATTTAATGCAGACCTTTTGCGATATTGCGAAGGCTCTCAATGCCAAAAGCCCTGAAAATGCAATAGAGGTTTTCTCCGATATACTTAAAAGATATGAGCTTTCGGACCCCTGCTCTGCTGACCGGTCTGCAGACCTTAAAACTTTAGCCGGGGCGGCAAATGTTTCAAGACTGAAAAATAATCCCGTCAGTCTTTCTTATGAAGTATTGTACGGTTTATATGATTTAATTTTAAAAGAAGGCTAGTTTATGAGAGCATTGCTCGAAAAAATAAAAAATTTGCCCGCAGGGGTAAAAGCATCTGTTGCTTTTTTCTTTGCGAGTGTTATAACAAGCGGTATTGCATATATTGTGACCCCCATATACACCCGTCTGCTTTCTCCCGACGAATACGGGCAAACCTCTGTTTTCCTTACCTGGGTGCAGATTTTCGGTATAGTTGCAATGTTTTGTCTGCATTATGGAGTTTTCAATAACGGAATGCTCGATTATAAGGACAAGCGGGATGATTTTTCCTTTTCAATGCTCGTTTTATCAAATATAATCACCCTTATATTCTCGGCCTTAATTTTAGCTCTTTATCCGTTTATTAAAGAATTTATCGGTATGGATTTACCGCTTATTATTTTGATGTGTCTTTTGTTTATGTTTCAGCCTGCATATAACTTCTGGCTAGCAAGACAAAGATATGAGCTGAAATATAAATCCACCGTCATCTGGGTGGTGGTTTGCGCTTTTGCATCCCCCCTTATTGCGGTTATATGTATACTTTTATTTGATAACAGCCGTCTTTATGCCCGTCTTTTCGGCGCAGAGTTAACCCTTATTTTTATCTATATTCTGTTTTATATCTATCTTGGATATAAAAATAAATTCAAGGTTAATACATCTTATTGGAAAGCAGCATTGCTTTTTAATCTTCCGCTTATTCCGCACTATCTTTCGACCTACCTGCTAGGAAATTCAAATAAGCTGATGATATCGCATCTCGTAAGTGATACTGCTGCCGCTTATTACAGCGTAGCTCATTCGGTTTCAATAGTTGCAACTATAGTATGGAATGCGGCAAACTCATCGCTAGTACCATTCACATATGAAAACTGCCAAAAGAAAAATTACAAAGCTATTTCTGCTGTAGTAATACCTATTCTTACCGCTTTTGCGGCAATTTGCGTGCTGGTTATTATGATGGCGCCAGAGGTTATTGCGATAATGGCTACCCCTGAATACCGCGAAGCAATCTATGTTGTACCGCCGCTTGTAGGCGGAGTATTCTTCCAGATGCAGTATTTTATATATGCGAATGTTGTTTATTACTTCAAAAAGCCGAAATATGTTATGTTTGCAAGTATTACCACAGTGGTAGTAAACCTTGTTTTAAATTATTTCCTTATAACTGCATTTGGCTATATTGCCGCAGGATATACAACTCTTATCTGCTATTTATTGCAAGCGGCAATTGATTATTTTGCAATGAAAAGGGTAGCAAAAACGAGTATTTATGATATGAAATATATCGGTGTACTCTCCCTTGCAATTATTGCAATAGCTCTGCTAAGCAACCTTTTATATGACCTTTTGATTATACGGTATATTATAGTTGCGCTTCTCTTTATCATATGCTTCATAAAGAGAAATAAAATTATTGATATGTTCAAAAATATGAAAAAAGCTTAATACTTTTATATTTTCACCTGTATACTTTAAATGGTGATAAATTTGAAGAAAAAGCCTTGTCCAAAAATAATATTTTATCCCTCACCGTATAAAAACCGCGAGGTAAAAAAAGAAATTGCAAATATTATAAAAGTAAACTCAACCTTGAACAGATAAGAAAGTCTGTTTAAGGTTGAGTTTTTATTTTTGCCCTTATGTTGCGGTAAACGGCCGTTACAAGGCATAAAACTATTCGTTAAAATTGCCAGCATCCGTTCTCGGGGGGAATCGATTATTCTGCAGCCTACCACCCCTGCCGCATTACAGCCCAGTCCCATACACATTGTGAGAGCTTGTTTGCCGCACCCGTTGCATCGGCTGAGAGGCTTATCAAGATTAAATGCCACTCTCGGCAGATAGCCTATATCCTCGAGTATTGTAAAAAGAGGGAAGAATATTGCCATAGGCGGAAGCATAACCGAAACTATAATAGCGGGCACCCTGAAAGCGCCGTCTATAATAACACTTTTCAAAAAATCAGGCATATTAATCTTCGCTATTAACCACTCGAGTCCATTTTCAAGATACAAAAATCCCACTGACAATATC
>JAZQIP010000015.1:0-5266 GCA_045541175.1 Acutalibacteraceae bacterium | reverse complement strand
AAATGCCAGAGAGGGTGAAAGCATTACTACTCTTGACGGCAAGGATTATAATCTTACAACCGATATGCTGGTTATCGCTGACGGTGAAAAGCCTTCCTGCCTTGCAGGTATTATGGGCGGCAGAGAAAGTGAAATTGAAAACGATACGAAGGATTTATTCTTAGAGTCTGCTAAATTCCGCCGCGATAATATCCGTCATACAGGCAGAGCCTTGGGTATCCGTACAGAGGCAAGCGGAAGATACGAACGCGGTGTTGATATAGTTAATGTTGAATATGCCGCCGAGCGTGCTTTACAGCTTATTTACGAGCTTGATGCAGGTGACATTATTGACGGTGTTATTGACTGCAATAACGGCCTTCCTGAGGATAAGATTATCACCGTTACTACAGATAGAATTATGGAACTTATTGGTGTTGATGTGCCTGATGAAAAGATAGTTTCTATTTTAAATTCCTTAGGTCTTCCTACGACTATCAATGGCAAGGAAATCACCTGTCGTGTACCATCTATCAGAGACGATATCGAAGGCAGAGCTGACTTAGCCGAAGAGGTTATGAGAATTTACGGCTATGACCATATTATCGGCACTCCTATGACAGGCGCGGTTGTAAGAGGCAAGCTGTTGCCCGAAAGAATTAAGACTGATAAGATTAAAAAGCTTTTAAACGGTGCAGGCGCTTTTGAAATAGCAACCTATTCCTTTATCGCTTCTAAGGCTATTGATACCCTTAATTTAGCGGCAGATGATGAGCGCAGAAATCAGATAAAAATTATCAACCCATTGGGCGATGAGTATTCAACAATGCGTACTCAGTTAACAACAAGTATGCTCACTGTTCTTGCTACTAATATTAATAAAAAGATTACCGACGGAAGATTCTTTGAAATAAGCAAGCGCTTTATTCCAAAATCTTTACCAATTACCGAGCAACCTGACGAGCTTGCAACGATGTCTATCGGTATTTATGGCAAGGACGAGGATTTCTTCTCTCTTAAGGGTATAATAGAGGCTATCTGCAAGCTGCTCGGCGCTCATACTCAGTATGAGAGAAGCAATGAGCCTTATCTCCATCCCGGAAGACAAGCATTGGTTAAAGCCAATAATAAGGATATCGGCGTATTCGGTGAAGTTCATCCTGCTGTTGCCTCTGCTTATGGTATTGAGGAACGAATTTATGTTGCTGAAATAAAACTCGATGTTCTGCTTTCAATTGAAAAACGCAAGACCACTTATAAGCCGCTTCCCAAGTTCCCTGCAGTTGAGCGAGACTTTGCAATGCTTGTTGATATTGATGTTCCTGTAGGTACTATCGAAAAGGCAATTTCCTCGGGTGCAGGCAGACTTTGCGAGAAAATTGAGCTATTCGATATTTATACAGGCTCGCAGATTCCCGACGGTAAGAAGAGCGTTGCTTACAGCGTATGGCTCCGCTCTGCTGACAGTACACTCAGCGATAAAGATATTGACGAAGTATCGGCAAAGATTATCAAAAAGCTCGAATCTGTTGGCGCTCAGCTTAGAAAATAATAATTTTAAGCAAATCTTAATAAAATAATACTTGAACTTTAAAGCAAAAGGATATATTATATAAGTATTGATATTTCTAATTAATGCAAGTATTAAAGAGGTGTTACTTATGAATGACAAGACAATGACCTTTTCTATCGGTGACCAGACCGAACAGGAAATCAGAAGAATTTTAATAACGGTTTATGATTCACTTAAAGAAAAGGGCTATAATCCAATCAATCAGATAGTAGGCTATATCCTTTCCGAGGACCCTACTTATATCACTACTCATAATAATGCCCGCAACCTTATCCGCAAGATTGACAGAGATACTCTTTTGCAATCTTTGGTTAAGTATTATTTAACTGCTTAAATTTCTTAAAAACAAACAAATTGTGTAACAAAAAACAACCGATAGATTTTGCTTTTTGCATCATCTATCGGTTATTTTTTTAATCCTGTGTTGAAATTCCTTCCATCAATGAAAGCTTTTCGTGCATTTCGGGCCATACGCGTTTCATAGAAACAACCTTGCCCTCGGTATTAAGGAAACAATGCTCGGTCTCACCCTCAGCTTTTAATTCCCCGCTCTCGGCACCAACTACTCTATATCCTACAGTAAATTTAACATTACCGTATTTTAAAAGGGTGACATAAATATTTACAAGCTCACCATAGTAGCAAGACTTAATATATTTACAGTTAACAGAAATCACAGGACTTAAAATTCCCTTTGATTCAGTAACTTTATACGGTGCACCGGTCTGGTCGAAAAAATCATCCCTCGCCTCTTCAAACCATCTTATATAATTCGAATGATGCACAAAACCCATTTGGTCGGTTTCATAATATTGCACCTTATGCTGATAAACCTTCATATTCTTACTCCAAAGTATCCGCAAGCTTAAGCACTAAATCACGTGTCTTTTCCCAACCAAGACAAGGGTCGGTAATAGACTTTCCGTAAATATTCTCGCCTATCTTCTGAGCACCGTCTTCAATATAGCTCTCAATCATAAGACCCTTAACAAGATGTCTTATATCCTTATTATGATTACAGCTATAAACAACATCCTTAGCAATTCTTACCTGCTCTAAGTACTGCTTGCCTGAGTTGGCATGGTTTGTATCGATAATAACCGAAGGATTTAAAAGACCAGATTCATTATAAAGCTCGTTAAGCTTTACTAAATCCTCATAATGATAGTTAGAAGCATTTTTACCTGCATAGTCAATATATCCGCGAAGAATAGCATGAGCATAAGGGTTTCCGTCGCTCATAACCTCCCAGCCGCGGTAAATAAAGGTGTGCTTATGCTGGGCGGCTGTAATCGAATTCATCATAACTGACAAATCTCCGCCTGTCGGGTTTTTCATACCAACAGGCACTTCAATACCGCTGGCGGTTAGGCGGTGCTGCTGGTTTTCAACCGAACGCGCACCAATTGCTACATAAGCCAAAAGGTCAGAGAGATAACGGTAATTCTCAGGATAAAGCATTTCATCGGCACAGGTAAAACCTGTCTGCTTTAAAACATCCTTATGAAGCTCACGAATAGCAACTATACCTTTGAGCATATCAGGATTTTCATTTGGATTAGGTTGATGAAGCATACCCTTGTATCCGTCACCGGTAGTACGGGGTTTGTTAGTATATACTCTCGGGATAATATAAATTTTATCCTTAACCTCTTCCTGTAAATCTTTAAGGCGTGAAATATAATCAATTACAGCCTCGCTATTATCAGCAGAGCAAGGACCGATAATAAGCAAAAATCTATCATCCTTGCCTGCAAAAATATTTCTAATTTCTTCATCCCTTTTAGCCTTGATTGCTTTAAGATCATCGGTCAAAGGATAGTGGGACTTAATCTGCTGGGGTACTGGTAATTTTCTAACAAAGTTCATATTCATAAATAAAATCTCCTATTTTTTGTCAAACAATTTTCTTCTTTCGGTAGAGATACGCATCATTTCACGCATACCCTCGCGATCACCGTTTTTCACCTTTAAATAAAGCTCATCAAATGTTTCCCTGAATCGCTCCATTTCAGCAAGCAATGGCTCTTTATTGCTTAAAAACAGCTCACTCCACATTTCGTCATTAATTCTTGCAATTCGGGTTAAGTCTCTGAAAGAGTCTCCCGTATAAGCCTCTAATCCCTCTGAATTATTACAGCACATAAGCGAAACTGCTATACAGTGAGTCAACTGAGAAAGAAAAGCAATCATTTTATCATGCTCCGCAACACTCAGCTCTGCCACCTGCTTAAAACCAAGAATTTCACCCAAATTACGGCATAGCTCAATTGCCTCAGGAGTGTTTTTTTCTGTAGGAACAACAATATAGTTCGCACCTTTGAAAATTGCATCATCACTATTTTCAACACCGTAAACCTCTTTACCTGCCATCGGGTGAGCGGCTATAAACTCAATATCAGGTCTCAACATCTCCTGAATATCGTAAACAATACAACTCTTAACACCTGTAACATCGGTAAGGATAGCTCCGCTTTTAAAATACTGCTGATTTTCGGCTAACCATTTCTTAAGAATATGAGGATAAAGTGCAAAGACAACCAAATCCGCTTCACCGATAATCTCAGGCTCAATTTCAGTTGTACCGTAATCAATAATGCCGTTTTCAGTAGCAAAATCCACCGAGGATTTATCCTTTGTGATAGCATTTACCGTAAAGCCGAGCCTTTTAAGTCCCTTGGCGTAGCTTCCGCCGATAAGGCCAAGACCGACAATAAGAATATTAATCTTTTTAATTAACTTCATAGCTTTTCAACCTCAACACCGAGAGAATTTAATACCTCAAAAAAATCGGGAAAGCTTTTGGAAACCGCCTGGGCACCCTCGATTTCTCCGCCGACTAAGGTCAGCAAAACCGCCATCGACATAACAATTCTGTGGTCATTATGACCGAATATTACAGTATCCGGTTTTTTTAAATCACCTTTAAAGACGGTTATCTTATTTTCTTCGACCTCTACTTTACAGCCAAGCTTCAAAAGCTCGCTCTGCATAGCCGCTCCTCGGTCACTTTCCTTAATTTTAAGCCTTCTTGTCCCTGTAAACACAGCACCGTTCAAAGCCGCCGCTGTTGCCATTAAAACAGGTCCTAAATCAGGACAGTCGGATATATCCACAGTCGGACATCCTTTTAAAAACGCAGGGAAAATATCTCTATAAACCCTATCTCCTTGAACGCTTTTTTCATCAAGACCTTCTATCATTATATTAGCGCCAAGGGTGTTCATAGCCTCAAAAAATGCGGCGTTTGAATAATCACCCTCAACTGTAAGGGTTCGCTTTTTATAGGTCTGAGCGCCGCGAATATAAAACGTCTGCTTATCTTTACGGCTTATAGCAACACCAAAATCTGCTAAAGCCTTTATAGTAAGGTCAAGATAAGATGCGCTTTCGAGCTCACCCAATATCTCTATTTCGCTATCATCTGAAAGAGTTGGCAAAGCAAACATTAGTCCGCTGATAAACTGGCTTGAAATATCTCCTCTGACGCGGTATTTACCGCTTTTCAGCCTTCCGCAAACGGTAAGAGAATTATTATTTTGAATAAACTCTATTCCCTGCTCTTTGCACAGCTTTTCATAAACCTCTAAAGAACGGCTGAACAACCGATCACTGCCGGTCAAAGTAATTTTCCTATTAAAAAGCAAACAAATAGGAATTAAGAACCTTAATGTACTGCCGCTTTCGTTGCAAAAAAGTTCGTCTTTTACCTGA
>JAZQIP010000014.1:0-5832 GCA_045541175.1 Acutalibacteraceae bacterium | reverse complement strand
TGCAATGTTTTCTGGTCGGATGACCCTGAAGAAGCAAAAGGCTTTTTGGATATGGGAATAGATACCATACTTACTAATGACTATAATCTCATATCTCAAATCTTGAAAAAATAAAGATTTTGAAAGTAAAAATCCCCTGTAATCAGGGGATTTTATTTTTAATCTATAGTAATTTCGATATCGCCCGTATCAGTAGTAATTTCGCATCTGCCTCCGTTTACTGTTTTAGGAACATTGACACTACCTGTATCACTCTGAGCGATAAAGACTTTATCTGTAAGTAAACTACCTGTAATATCACCTGTATCGGTTTCTAGGAAAATTTCATCGGCATCGCAACCGTCAAGCTTTACATCACCCGTATTTCTTTCAATAAAAAACTTTTCTTTTGCAATCACATTGCTTAAATAAATATCACCTGTGCTTCCGCTTGAGATAACACTTTTACACTTGGTATTAATTATATTCGCTTTGCCTGTAGAAACATTTATTTTTACATCTGCCTCACATATAACATCAGAAACAGTCACTTTCCCTGTTGAAACAGAAAGGTCAAGCGCTCTTGCGGATATACTTTTAACACAAATACTTCCTGTACTAGTCCTTATTTTAATCGATTCTAAAACGGAAGCATAGTTCGTAACCGCTCCTGTACTATTCAAAATATCAATGCTTTCGAATTTGAAGTCTTTTGGTATTTCTATATCACCGGTACTCGAATTCAGCGAAAGAGTACCGTATTTTCCCTGCGGAATATATACTGTTATTTTCGGAGAAGTGAAAAAAATACCGATATGTTCATACCATTTTCTTGTATCAACAACCTTGATTTCAAGTGTACCATTTTTCACCGCAACCGAATGCTTTACATTTTTCTGCTCATAACAAACAACTGAGCTTTTTAGATTTTCAGACGGCATAAACTTGATATCTGCGGTATCGGTTAAAATGGATAAGTTTATATAATCTTCATCAATCTCATATTCATTCGTTTCATACTTAGCGGTCGATAATTTGGTAAAATCCCATTTCAACATTTTCATTGCGCCTCCAAAAATTATGCAACCAATCAATACAAGAAAAACTGCTATAATTAACCATATTTTCGCCTGTTTACTCATTATGCTTCCTCCTTATTAACAAAGAAGTTTTTAATCCAAATTAAAAATTTCTTTGAAAATATCAAAATACCTTTTGTTGCGGCTTTGCATACATAGAACATAAAAATAGAAAGTCCTGCACAAACGATTCCTGCTCCTATAATAGCGATCCCTGAAAGTTTATGACCTGTGCAAGCAAATACAATACCCACCGCAATTCCACCGATAGCACTGCCGATAAATGAAGCAAAAACAGCCCACAACGAAATTACTATTGACCAAAATATAACGTAAAGTGAAAAGATTACAGCAAATACAGCAATAGCCAATGAAAGCCATATTGGAGAGCCGAGCACTAAAAGTACAATCTCCCACGCTTTAAGCCGTTTCTTAGGAGTTATTTTTTCTTTTACAAGTCTGGCAATTGGAATATCCTCTACAACTTGCGATACAATCTCATCAACTGAACCAATTTCTGAAACTGCAACATCTTCCGAAAGCCCCTCTTCCATTCGGTCATCTATTATCTCGCTGTAAAAGGTTAGCCGCTCCTCAATATCCTCCTGCGGCAAGCCTGCCAATCCATAACGCAACCGCGCTAGAAACTCCTGTTTATTCATATATCTCATCCTCCTTAGTCACAAACTGATAAATAGACACAATTTCCTTCCATTCACCCTTGAAATCCTCAATACGCTTTAATCCTATATCAGTAATATGATAATATTTTCTAAGTCTGCCGTCGTGCTCTGCAGTGCGTACAGTCAGCATTTTTGCTGTTTCCAAGCGTTTAAGAATAGTATATAAGGTCGATTCAGAAAGCTCAATATACGGCTTCATATCCTTTATAATCTTATAGCCGTATGAATCTTCGCTCTTAATCGCCGCTAAAACACATACATCCAATAGACCGCGCTTTAACTGAACATCCATACTATACCTCCTTTTACATAATACATCGTACCACGAAGTATCCATTTTGTCAATAGAGTAAGTAAATATTAAAAATCCCGCCCTCTGACGAGGACGGGATTTTTGGCACCCCCTGCGCGAATCGAACGCACAACTAAATCTTAGGAGGATCTTATTATATCCATTTAACTAAGGGGGCAAGTTATTAAATTCAGCCTTAATATATTACAACAAACCTCTCATAAAGTCAACCTTTTATTCCATTGTATATATAAAGTTAAAGTTCTCTAACTTAAAGGTTGCTGATTTATGATACATTGCGGTATAAGTGCTGTTATCTGCCTTAATGTCAAGAGTTTGGGCAAGCTCGGCAAATTCTTTTGCAGGCTGAATCTCAGAAAATGCATTTTCTGCTTTTATTGCAGGAACAGTCCAAAAACCAAGCTTTTCATAAAAAGCGATAAGTCCATCATTTGCAGGGCGCAAAAAGACCAGCGCATTTTGCTCGCTTATTACGCCGTCTATAAGGGTTCTCATATACCCCTTTCCCCTTTTATCCTCTCGGGTTGCGGCGGCATAAATATAAACCGCATTAAAGCTTTGACCTTCAAGCTTTAAAATGCAGGGCAAAGCAAAAAGCATTGCAAAAACCTCGCCATCTTGCTCTACAGTTTTAACATATTTAAAGCACTTTTCAAACAGCAGACCCTCAAACTCAGAATCATCACTTGAGAAAGCCTGCTCATAAATCTTTTTGCACTCTAAAAGCTTATCCATCATTTTCCTTCACACATTCGAACTTTTTAAGCAAAATACTGGGTTTATAAGAAAGCTTTGCTTTTCTAAGCCCCTCTAACCCCAAATCATCCTCGCGGTTGATATATTTATAATCGGATAATTCGTTTTTCGCAAACTCCCGATTTATAACAGCATAAGCGCCGCTATATTCACTTAATGCCTTTTCAATATGGGTATCAAAACAGGTTGAATTTATCGGTGAGCCAAGGCAAAATGCTACTACCTTATCATCGACAAAGATTGCACCGCCGCGAATACTTAGCCTTTGCATATTATCAAGCATAAGCTCAATCCCTTTTTGCTCGCAAAGCATAGTTTCATTCATTTTGTCGGTATTCTCTCCATACCAAAGCCTTGCGCATTCCTTTACAGCAGCAATATTACTCTCATTTATTGATTCATAATGCCAATCGTATTTTTTTGAAAATGCCGATATATGGTTTCGCTTTGAATGATATTTTTTACCACTGAGATTTGCCAAATCGCTTTGCAGATAGATATAATCCGATGCATCTCTGCTCTCAAAAAAGGTATACTCTGCACCGACAGTATTACGAAATCTTTCAAGATTAGAGCCTTCCTGCGCCCAAAAAACAGGATCATCACCTAAATAATCCTTTATTAAAGCGATCCCCTTTTCCATATCCTTACCATTTGGCAAACGAAAGCTTTCGTCACCCTTTGCCCCCGATTTTATAAAAAGCATACCGTCGCTTACAGCAAGCATATTATTATAAATCGACTGCCAGACAAGCAGATTGACAAAGGCATTCTCACAAGAAAGCTCATTGCTGTTTTTCATAAATTCTTTATAAATATCAATATCTTCTATTTCTATTTTCTTAAAATTCAACATATTTCAATTTAAATTTTAGAGTGGGAAATATAAAATCCCCCACTCTTTAAAATCAAACCTCAGATTCTTATTATTCGTCTTCCTTTTCAGCAGAAGAAGTGCTTTGCGAAGAGGTTTCCTTATCCTTTTTCTTGTCCTTGTCCTCTTTCTTTTCCTCTTTTTCGGTTCCGGGCTTGCCTAAAAGCTCACCTGAATGGGCAGTACAAGCAGAAGGAATATTGCTCTTTCTATACCAGCCGACAGCCTTTTTCGGACATTCATCAGTAGCCAAAAGTCCCGACTTTGTACAATAATACTTTTCTGTAGCATAGTCGCTGTCATCAAACTTTATAGTTTTTAGATTCTTATGAATCTTTGACATAACATTGCCCCACATTTTAAGCGCAATACCGCTATGTCTTGACGGGATAGGCTCCATCTCACTATAGCCGCACCAGCAGGAAGCAACATAGTAAGGAGTTCCTCCTACAAACCAAAGGTCATTTTGATCATTTGAGGTACCTGTTTTTGCATAAATCTTCATTTTAGGAATATACGATTTTGCCGCGCCGCCTGTACCCTTATCGCCGTAAACAACTGTCTGCAAAAGGTGATTCATAACAGTAGCAGTATCCTCGCTTATTGCCATAACAGGCTGAGTTTCGTGCTGCAATATAACCTTGCCTTCCTGATCGGTAACCTTTGTATAGAAAGTAGGCTCATAGTACAAACCGCCATTGCCGAAAACAGCAAAAGCTGCCGCAGATTCCAAAGTGGTAAGACCGCCATTGGTACCGCCCATTCCGAGAGGAGAAAGGTTTTTATCCTCTTCATTAAGAGTAGTTATTCCCAACTTTTCGGTTAAAAATTCATAAGATACCTGCGGTGTCATCTTATTCACAAGATAAACGGGTATACTATTTACCGAGCGCTCTAGGGCATACTGCACGGTAATATTACCCCAATAGGAATTATACCAGTTTTTCGGGGTCCAACCGTTATAATTAGTCTTAGTATCGTTAACAATACTTGAATAGGTAATCAGGTCTTTTTCTATAGCCAAGGCATACGCACCGATCGGCTTCATAGTCGAACCCGGCTGACGCACAGCATCGGTAGCGTTATTAAAGCCGCGGTTGGTGGTTTTCTCCCCTATTCCGCCGACGATTGCTTTAACCTGACCTTTATAATCTATGACAGTTATACCGCCGGTCATCTTCTGGCCTTTTGCACTTTCGATAGCATAGGTATCAGAATCAGCAAAAACCTCTTCGGCAGCCGCCTGCATACCTTTATCAACCGTTGCATATATCTTATATCCGTTATTGTAGAAAAGGCGGTCTGCATGGGCTTTTTCATAACCGTATTTTTCTGCCAAATCTTCTGAAACCTGATCTATAAGCGCATCAACAAAGTAGGAATTTACATCATTTTGATTAAGAACTCTGTCCTCTGCAACAATGGTTAATTTTTCAGCTAAAGCCTTATCGTATTCTTCCTTTGTGATATAGCCTTGGTCATACATTTCGTAAAGAACATTTTCTCTGCGAACCTTATTTTCTTCGGGATAAGTGTCAGGAGCGTAATAGGTCGGGCTTTTGGTTATAGCCGCAAGGCAGGCGCATTCAGCAATAGAAAGCTCCTGAACAGTTTTTCCAAAATAATAGTTTGCCGCAACCTCAACACCGTAGGTACCGTGTCCCATAGGAATGGTATTAAGATAGCATTCAAGAATAGTATCCTTTGAATAATTGCTCTCAATATAGCGGGCACGCATAATTTCTCTTACCTTACGGCTCGCTTTCTGCGAACGGTCGTCAGTAAGGTTTTTAACAAGCTGCTGAGTAATAGTAGAACCGCCGAACTTGCTTGAAAAATGCAAAAATTCATTTGCAAAAGCGCCTATTGTACGCTTCCAATCAACACCCTCGTGCTCAGCAAAGCGCTTATCCTCTATTGCTATAAAGGCTTTAGCAAGAGTTTGGGGTATACCGTCGTAATCATCAGGAAGCTCAACATTTTCGGGATTCAGATAATCCACCCAAATACGGTTAAACTCGCCGTGAAGACGCTTATATTCCTTATAATTACCGTCGCCGTCATCAACGTAAATAGTAGTGGTAAAATTAAGGGCGAGGTTATTAAGGTCCTCATCCATAGTACCGTCGACCATAGTAAAGGCATAGA
>JAZQIP010000013.1:0-26953 GCA_045541175.1 Acutalibacteraceae bacterium | reverse complement strand
TAAAGTTCATAATAAAAATCCTTTACATATATTATCAAATTAATTATACATTAAATCAATCGGCAATTCAAGGATTTTATAAATTGGATTTCAGATTACCATATTTTAATAATATTTGAATTTGTAAGGCTTTTGGTTGGCTGAGTCTTAAAATAATAGAAAACCGCTCCTTGTTCGAATCCCTTTCATCAAAAAAAGAAAAAGGAAGCACAAATTCGATGCTCTTTGAATTTTTACCTATATGTTCGAACCCATACATATTTTTATTTATAATTTAAAGTACATACATACCTACTATAAGAGATATTTGATTTTGATACAATTTTTTCTTCTATATGAAAACCGTATTTTTTATAAAACATAACGGCATCACTGTCGGTTTCGGCAATAATAGGTTTTTGGGTTTTATTTTTTACATAATCTATAAGATTAGTTCCAATACCCGAATGTCTTTGCTTGATATCAACGGCTATTCCAATGATTTCTATAACTTTATCAGTTTCTTGTATAGAAATAACACCGATGATTTTTTCGTTTACAAAATATCCATACACACAAACAGAAGAATTATTTTGCATTAGTTCTGTTTTAAGCTTAAATTTATCGAAAGTAGGTTCAAACATACAAGCTGAATATATATTATAGATTTCTTCAGTACACAAAATACTTTTGATGTTTTTTATCATTTTGTGTTTTCCTTTGCAGTGTTAATTGAAGCAATGAGAATGCGTTTTATTTCCAAACAGTCGGCAAGTAATGATTCACTCATTTTATCATCTATGTATTCAGACATAAAAAGTAGTTTAATCCAATATTCAGTTTCGGCAGTTTCTTTTAACGCAATATGCATTTTAGAAATGAAGTCCGCTTTACTTTGACCATAGTTTGCTTCATTTATATTTGCACCTATGCTTGTACCACTTCGTACTATTTGTTTTGCGATTACAGTTTCTTTTTTGGTTTTAATTAAATGCTGATGCAGTTTTACAATTCGTGCCGCGAAAGCAATAGATTTATCTATAAGTAAATTTTCTTTCATTAAAGACACCGCCTTTTTCAATATTATAGCAGAAACTTTAGGTTAAATCAATTATTCATTATTCATCAGCAAAGCGGTTTCATTATTCAATATTCATTGAAAATCCTGTCGAATGAATGATGAATAATGAAAAATGAATAGTGAATAATACAAAACAAAAATCCCGCCGACAATAATCGACAGGATTTTCGTTTTGGCACGCTGAAAGGGATTCGAACCCCCGACCCTCTGCTTAGAAGGCAGATGCTCTATCCAACTGAGCTATCAGCGCATACTGATTTTTTACAGCAATGGTGATTATAGCACACTCTTCAAAAATAATCAAGAGTTTTTCGCATTAATTTCAAAAAAAGTTTTTTATTTCGTAAAAAATTCAATTCATAGGGCAATTTCTTTTGATTGACAAGGTGTTCATATAGAGTTATAATTATTTGTTGGAAAAGTTATAAAGGAAGTAATAAAATGGCAAGAATAGAAAATTTAAGAAATGTTGCAATTATAGCCCACGTTGACCACGGTAAAACCACCTTGGTTGACCAGCTTTTAAAACAAAGTGGAACATTTAGGGCAAATGAAAATGTTAACGATAGAGTAATGGATTCCAATGACCTCGAAAGAGAAAGAGGAATTACCATTCTTTCTAAAAACACAAGCGTTATGTACGGCGATATTAAAATTAATATTGTCGATACTCCGGGCCACGCTGATTTCGGCGGTGAGGTTGAGCGAATTCTCCAGATGGTAGACGGTGTTTTATTGCTTGTCGATGCATTTGAGGGATGTATGCCTCAGACTCGATTTGTGCTTAAAAAGGCTTTGGCTCTCGGCAAAAAGGCAGTCGTTGTTGTAAATAAAATCGACCGTCCAATGGCAAGACCTCATGAGGTTGTTGACGAGGTACTTGATTTGTTTATTGAGCTTGGAGCTGATGATGAGCAGATAGAGTTTCCTGTTATATTTGCAAGCGGAAGAGACGGATATGCTACCTATTCTCCCGATGCCAAGGGCGAGGATATGAAACCTTTATTTGACGCTATAGTTAAAGAAATTGACCCACCTGAGGGAGATATAGACGGTGCTTTGCAGATACTTTTTACCAATATCGAATATGATGATTATCTTGGAAGAATCGGTGTCGGCAGAGTTATAAGAGGAAACGTTAAGGCAGGGCAGACTGTTGCTCTTTGTCATAAGGACGGTACATCATCGAATGTTAAGATTGCAAAGCTCTTTATGTACAGAGGGCTTAAAAGGGTAGAGGAAGAAGAGGCTTCTGTAGGCGATATTATTCAGGTTGCAGGAATTTCCGAGCTTGAAATAGGAGAGAGTGCTTGCGCGGTTGACTGTATTGAGCCGTTGCCGTTTGTAAAAATAGACGAGCCGACTCTTGCTATGAACTTTATGGTGAATAATTCACCCTTTGCAGGGCAGGACGGAAAGTTTGTTACCTCGAGAAATCTGAGAGACCGTCTTTTCAAAGAGGTTATGACCAATGTGAGTCTCAGAGTTGAAGAAACCGATTCTGCAGATACCTTTAAGGTTTCAGGCAGAGGCGAGCTTCACCTTTCAATACTTATCGAAACAATGCGCCGTCAGGGCTATGAATTTCAGGTTTCGCCCCCTGAGGTTATATTTAAAAAAGGCGAAAACGGTGAGCTTTTAGAGCCTATTGAGCTTCTTATGATAGAGGTGCCGGAAGAATATGTCGGCGCAGTTATGGAAAGACTCGGCAACCGCAAGGCTGAGATTAAAAATATGGGAACAAGAGAGGGCGGCACCTCTCATCTCGAATTTTTAATTCCGGCACGAGGTCTTCTGGGCTACCGTTCGCAGTTCTTGACTGATACTAACGGTAACGGTATTATGAACCATGTATTTGATAGCTATCAGCCGTATAAGGGAGATATTGACCAGCGTTCGACAGGCTCGATAATTGTTCACGAGCAGGGTGAGGCTACAGGCTACGGACTCTTTAATACCCAAAGCAGAGGAAGACTCTTTATAGGTCCCGGTACTCCTGTTTATGAGGGAATGATTGTCGGCGAGAATCCTAAGAGCGATGATATTGTTTGTAATGTATGCAAGAAAAAGCAGATGACTAATACCAGAGCCTCAGGCTCGGATGATGCTTTAAGACTTGTACCGCCCTCAAAGCTTAGTCTTGAGCAGTCACTTGAATTTATTAAAAACGATGAATTAGTTGAGATAACACCCAACAATATAAGACTGAGGAAGCGTATTCTTAACAAGGAAGAAAGAATGAAAGCGGAGTCTAAAAGAAAGTAATGAATTATATTATTCTTGACTTGGAATGGGATAGCGTATATTACCGTCCTGAAAAAAGGTTTATAAATCAGATTTTGCAGATAGGTGCGGTAAAGCTTGATAAAAGCCATAAGGTTATTGATACTTTCAGCGTTAATATATGCTCGGAAATTTCTAAAAAGGTTACAAGCCGTTTTGCAAAGCTTACCGGTATCACCTCGGAAATTATGCGGGCGGGTATCCCTTTTAAAGAGGCTGTAGAGCAGTATAATGCGTTTGCGAGCGATTCTAAGGTTACTATGACCTGGTCTAATTCCGACCTTTATACAATAATCGAAAATGAGGAATTGTTGCTTAAAGATGGCGTTAAGTTTCAAATGAACGGTTATCTCGACCTTCAAAAGCTGGTTCAGCAGGAGCTTTATACCAAAGGCTACGAAAGCAAAAATCAGATTTCGCTTGAAGCGGCGGCAGAGTTTATGGGAATTGATACCGAGGAATTTGAACTGCATACTGCTCTTGATGACTGCCGTCTTTCGGCAAGACTTTTCGAGCTTTGCTATAATGATGAGCGCTTTTTAAAGCTGGTAAGAGATACAAAAAATCCTGATTTTTATGCAAGACTGAGGTTTAAATCGTATCCGATATCGGATATTAATGATGAAAACATAAAGCATTCTGAGCTTGAATTCAACTGTCCAAAGTGCAAAGAAAAGGCGCGCAAGCTTAATCCTTGGAAGTACCGAAACCGTTGGTTTATGGCAAATTTCAAGTGCGATTCATGCGGATTCAAGTTCAGCGGAAGAGTTGCTTTTAAAAAGACCTTTGACGATTTGCAGGTCAAGCATAAGGTTTGCGAATATAAGCCCAAAAAGAGGAAAACTGATGATATGCAGTCTGTGCCCGAGGAAGTGCAAAGCACTCAGAACGGATAAAGAAAATTTAAACGGATATTGCAAAATGCCTTTGCTGCCAAAAGCGGCAAGGGCTGATTTGCATTTTTGGGAAGAGCCTTGTATCAGCGGTGAAAGGGGCTCGGGTACGGTATTTTTCAGCGGATGTACCTTATCCTGTGTCTATTGTCAGAATTATGAGGTTTCGCATAATGCCCTTGGAAAGGAAATAACCTATGAGCGTTTAGCGGAAATTTTTTATGAGCTAGAAAAAAGAGGAGCTCATAACATAAATCTTGTTAGCCCTACACATTATGCTCTTGCAATAAAAAATGCACTCGATATCTATAGGCCGAGTATTCCGATTGTTTATAATTCAAGCGGGTACGAGCGGGTAGAAACTCTTAAAATGCTCGAAGATTATATTGATATTTATCTTATTGACCTTAAATATCTGAGTATTGAGAGAGCGCAGCTGTATTCAAATGCCGCCGATTATCCTGAATATGCTACTGCCGCGATAAAAGAGGCTTTGAGACAGCAACCAAAAAGCGTAATCAATGATAATATTATGCAAAAAGGGGTTATAATTAGGCATCTTTTAATGCCTCAGGGTACAAAAGAGGCAATGGCGGTTTTTGATTGGGTGAGAGAAAATGCCCCGACGGCTTATTTTAGTATAATGAGCCAGTATACCCCTTTCGGCAAGGCTCTTAGTATGCCGATAATCAACCGCAAGGTGACCGACAGGGAATATAATAAGGTGCTTGATTATATTTGCGGTTTTGATTTTCAAAATGTTTTTATGCAGCAAAAAAATAGTGCAAATAAAAAATATATCCCCGAATTTGATTTTAAAGGGATATGAAAGAGGTACTAATCTGCTAAATTGTTTATCAGCACAAATGCGGCTTGGTATTATCAATGAGGCTATGATAAAAAAGTCATTCTGAGCGGATGAGATGAAGTGTTTAAAATTCTTCGATCAATAAATTTCTCAGAATGGCTATTTTTTATTGACAAAAAACCGTATTACTGGTATAATACAGTTAAAGCGTATTAGCTGAGTAATACGGTCAATTGAAAGAAAGGCGAGTTCATACTATGATTTCGTTTAAAAATTTTATTGCGGAAGACGGCATTCCTATCTATATTCAAATAGTCCGTCATATTAAAAGGGATATAGCTTCAGGCGTTATTACAGATGGAGACGAGGTTCCCTCGCGCAGAGTGCTGTCTGCCTTGCTTGGCGTCAACCCGAATACTATTCAAAAGGCATACCGTATTTTGGAAGAAGAAAATCTTATGGAATCTCATTCGGGCGCAAAAAGTTATATGGTTTTAAATGAAGAAACAGTTTTAGCCGTCAGAAAACAATTGCTTGAAAATGATGCAACTTCAATAGTCAATTCCTTAAAGCAGATGGGACTTTCAAAGGAACAGGCAGTTGAGCTTATTAAAAAATATTGGGATTGAGGTGTAAATATGAGAAAGCAATTATCTGTATTAGGACTTATCGCACGCAGTTCGGTTTATAAAGTGCTTGGAATAATAGTTCTTATGTGTTTGGCGGAGTTTGGTCTCTTTGCGCTTGAGTTTGCAGGAAAAGTATCGGCCGAATTTGTATCAGGATTTCAGTTCTATATTGAGCAGAGTAATATTGATATCTGTCTTGCAATAGTATTCGTTTTGATTACGCTTGTGCTTTGCTTAACGGGAACGGAATACAGCTCTAAGGTAGGTTATACACTACAAAGACTGTCGATTAGTGAAAAGGCTGTATTTTATTATCAGACGGCGTATAATACCGTAATATACTTTCTTTTATGGGCGGTGCAGATTGCATTGATTTACGCCTTTGGTATTTGGTATAGCAATACCGTTTCTTCTGAGTTTGCAAATAATTTATCAATCTTTCTTTCCTCTTATAGAAGCGATTTTTTGCATAGCCTACTGCCTCTTTCAGATATAATGCTATGGATTCGCAATTTTCTGCTTATTATTTCTTTAGGAATAGCTTCGGCAGAATTCCCGTATATACAAAGAAGAAAAAAATATAGTGTTTTTATTGTTTTTGTTGTAGTTTTTGTATTGTTTTTCTTTGTGACGGGTATAGGCACTATTGAAAATTTTGTATTTTCAGTTTTGCTGTTTGTAATAGTAATTATAATGGCTTTTTATGATATTTATCACAAGGAGGATTCTTATGATAAATAATTACGTAACCAGATATTCACCGCCCGGTATGGATTTAAAGCTGGAAAAAAGGTTTTTTATCTGGGGGATGATACTGTCAGCTTCCTACAGCATATTATATTTTTTTACAAATTATTCGAATGCTTATTATGAGCTTTATATTTATGTCTCAGGGAAAGCTGTTCTTAATACTAATGCCAATATGCCTGATTTTCGCTCTTTGATTGGGCTGTCCTTTATCGGTTTTGCAATTGTTGCAATTATGATGGTAGGATTTATTATTTATCGTTATTCCTACTATAACCAAGGTAGTAAAAGTATATATCTTATGAAAAGGCTACCACAAAAATCCGAGCTTCATAAACGAGCCTTGGTAGTACCGTTTATAGCTATGCTTTTATGCATTTTAACCGTTTTTATATTATTAATGATATTCTATGCTGTTTATATGTTGGCTACACCAAAAGCCTGTTTGGTTCCTAATCAATGGCAAATTTTATGGAGGTTGTTCTGATGATTGAGATAAAAAATTTGACTAAAACTTATTCGGGTAAGCCTGCCCTTACAGAGGTCAACTTATCTATACCTAGAGGTGAGATTATAGGTTTGTTCGGTGAAAACGGCGCAGGCAAGACCACTCTTATGAAATGCATTCTCGGCTTCAAAATGTATAGAGGTCAAATCACGCTTGACGGAGAGCCTATAAATGAAAAGAATATTGCAAAGCTGTCTTTTGCAACATGCGAACATTCATTTTTTCCGAATCTTTCTGCACAGGGGCATAAAGAGTTTTATATGGAGCATTTTGAGAATTTTTCAGAGAAACGCTTTAAAGGACTTATGGAGTTTTTTGAACTTCCTATGCACAAGGCTTTAAAAGGCTTTTCAACAGGGCAGAAAAATCAGTTTGAGGTAATTTTATCGCTCTGTCAGGGCGCTGATTATATTTTTATGGACGAACCATTTGCAGGAAATGATGTGTTTAACCGTGAAGATTTTTATAAGGTTTTGCTCGGTATTCTTGAGCCTAATGAAACAGTGCTTCTTTCAACGCATTTAATCGAAGAGGTTTCGGATTTCATAGGCAGAGCTATTCTTATCCGCAAGGGGAAAATAGTAGGAGATGTATCAGTTTCTGAGCTTGAAGAAAACGGAAAAACCTTAATTTCTTATATCAAAGAAACCTATAATTACCGTGCAGACCGAGTAAGCCGAGCTTTGGATGAAATTTCGGGAGATGATGCAAAATGAAAAAAATCTATGCTGTTTTAATCGCTATTGTTCTGCTTTCGGGATATATAGTCACAGCAGTATCGGCTGATATAAATTCCGAATGCGACCAAGTCAAAATAACCGAAAAGGTTGTTTTAGGAGAAAAATCTGTTGCAGAGGGCATTAATATCACAACGAAAAATCACTTGAAATATCATTTATATTGGGAAACGGATTATACTATAGGCAAAGAAAAATCAATCAATACTGAGTATTCGTTTTATCCAAGACAGCATTATGATGAACAACAAAAATCAAATTATATTGGTATGATTTTTGACAACGGTTTGGAGTATGGTTTTTACGAAGATATTCCTGCTTCTAAACAATTCGGACTGCAAAGGGCATATAAAGAGCTTTATGATTCTGCAGAGTATAATAAAGAAAAAACAAAAACGGTATACATTAAGGATTATTATGATTATTATCCTTTAGGTATCGGCTTTGACCTGCCTAATACTGACTGGGTAGATTATGAATACGGCGGTGCGCTCAAAGGCGAGCCGTATGATTCTCTTTATGTTACCGAGAAATTCAGAGAGTATTTTAAAATACCTGTGCTTGAATCGGATAGAGTTAAGATTAGCGTTGAAAAATACGATGATAACAGCTATAGCACAGGCACTGCTGAAGATTTTGTTTTTAACCTGAATGCTATCAGTGCGGTATCTTATTCAAAAAACAGATGCTTTTTTGCAATAAATAATTATAAATATGCCGATTGGCAGAATGATACCGATGTAATAGAATATATTGATACAAGTCTTATTCCAGGCGGATATGGTATTTATTCGTTCTATTATTACGGTGGGGATAATGCTGAGAGAACGGGTATAATGGCTGATACGCTCGAAACCGTTTATCCGCTCCAAAAAGAAGCTGAGGTAATGCATTTGTCTTTAAATGCTGATGAAACGAAGCTGCTGCTCTTTACCGAAGAAAACGGTGCATCCTATCTTACAGTAATTGATATTAAAACAATGAGTGAAATTCAAAAAATTCTGATTTTGGATGAAAGATTGGGAGCGGTATATGAATATGATGATTTTTTCGTAGCTGATATGGAAAATTCGATATCGATAATTTCCGTAAAGGATGATACTTATTCTTTGGATTATAGTGTTTATAAGTCGAAGGATATTGATGAAAACCATAGGGAATTGTGGAATGTTGACTGTATGGATTATAAGGACGGCAAATTAGCCTTAATAGGAAATTCTATAGAACCGGAAACAGGGTATACACTATGTGATTTTTATGTTTGTGTTTATGATAAAAGCGGTCTTATTTATTACGGTGTTTATGATAACAGCCTTGATATAAACCGTTATGGTAATGATTACGGTTATAACTGTCACCCTGTAGATATAAATCCAAATAAAATTGAATGGAAATAAGTTTTTAAAAGATATCGGTTTGGTGTTTGCTGAGCCGATATTTTTATTTTTGAAAAGCTTTAGTATTTTTCTTTATTTTTAAATCAGATTGTGGTATAATATTATTTTAGAAACAGTTAGGGAGGGGAAATATGGAAAGGTTCAAACTTGTATCAAAATACAAGCCTACAGGCGACCAGCCCGAGGCTATAAAAAAATTGGTCGAGGGGCTTAACCGAGGCGATAAAGAGCAGGTTTTGCTGGGTGTAACCGGTTCGGGTAAAACCTTTACAATGGCGAATATTATTGAAAAAGTAAACCGCCCGACCCTCGTTCTCGCTCATAATAAAACCCTCGCCGCTCAGCTTTGCTCGGAGTTTAAGGAATTCTTCCCCGAGAATGCGGTGGAGTATTTTGTTTCCTATTACGATTATTATCAGCCGGAAGCCTATATTCCCGGAACTGATACTTATATTGAAAAGGATTCTGCTATAAATGACGAAATTGATAAGCTTCGCCATTCGGCAACCTGTGCATTGTCTGAAAGACGTGATGTTATAATAGTTGCGTCAGTTTCCTGTATTTATTCGCTCGGCAGCCCTATTGATTATCGCAATATGGTGATTTCTCTTAGAACGGGTATGGAAAAGGGCAGAGACGAGCTTATTGCAAAGCTGGTGGACTTGCAGTATGAGAGAAATGATATAAACTTTATCCGTAATAAATTCCGTGTACGCGGAGATACGGTTGAGATTTTTCCTGCTTATTCGCACGAAAATGCCGTTAGAGTTGAGTTTTTCGGGGATGAGATAGACCGCATTTCTGAAATTAATACCCTGACAGGAGAGGTTAAGGCTTTTCTTTCGCATATTGCAATTTACCCTGCGTCGCACTATATTGTTCCTCAGGATAAAATGGAAGAGGCTCTTGCAGAAATCAAAGAGGAGATGGAAGAAAGGGTAAAGTTTTTTATAGATAATGAAAAGCTAATCGAGGCTCAGCGTATAAGACAGCGTACTGAATACGATATTGAAATGTTAAGAGAAATCGGCACCTGCAAGGGTGTTGAAAACTATTCGAGAGTAATGGCAAGAAGACCGAAGGGCAGTACACCCTCGACCTTGCTGGATTATTTCCCTGATGATTTTGTTTTGTTTGTTGACGAGTCGCACGTTACTCTGCCGCAGGTAAGAGGTATGTTCGGCGGAGACAGGGCAAGAAAAGAAAACCTTGTTGAGTACGGATTTCGTCTGCCCTCGGCTTTTGATAACCGACCGCTGAATTTTGATGAATTTTACCGTCATATTAATCAGGCTGTTTTTGTTTCGGCAACTCCTGCCGATTTTGAAAAGGACTGTGCATCGCAGATTGTAGAGCAGGTTATTAGGCCGACAGGGCTTTTAGACCCGAAAATTTCGGTAAGACCGACCGACGGTCAGATAGACGATTTGGTAAGTGAAATCAATATCCGTACGGCTAAAAAGGAAAGAGTGCTGATTACCACCTTGACCAAAAAAATGGCAGAGGATTTGACTGATTATCTAGAAAACCTTAGTATTAAGGTGCGCTATATGCATCATGATATTGACACTATTGAGCGAATGGAGATAATAAGAGACCTTAGAACAGGCGAGTTTGATGTGCTTGTGGGTATAAATCTGCTAAGAGAGGGTCTAGATATACCCGAGGTATCTCTGGTGGCTATTTTGGATGCTGATAAGGAAGGTTTCCTCAGAAGTGAAACCTCACTTGTGCAGACAGTGGGCAGAGCGGCAAGAAATGCTGAGGGTGAGGTTATAATGTATGCGGACAGCGTAACCCCGTCTATGGAGCGTGCTATTAAAGAAACCGAGCGCAGGCGCTCTATTCAGCAGAAATATAATGAGGAAAACGGCATTGTGCCAAAGACTATAATCAAGGATGTTCACGATATTATCGAAATAGGGCAGAAGGTCGAAAAGGACAAGCCTGTATCGAGAATGTCAAAGCTTGAGCGTGAGGCGGAAATAAAACGCCTTACCTATGAAATGAAGCAGGCGGCTAAGATACTCGAATTTGAGCACGCCGCAATGCTGAGGGATAAAATCAATAAATTAAGGAACGGCAAATAATTTTCTATGTTAAAAAGATTCATTGGGACTAAGGATTTTTATAGGCGAGTTTTTGCGCTTATGATACCTATTATGATACAAAACGGTATCACCAATTTTGTTAATATGCTTGATAATGTTATGGTAGGCAGAGTCGGTACTCTGCAAATGACAGGCGTTGCTGTAACAAATCAGCTTATTTTCGTGTTTAACCTTTGCATTTTCGGTGCGATTTCAGGTGCGGGAATATTCGGTGCGCAGTTTTTCGGCAAGGGTGATGACAAAGGTGTAAGATACACTTTCAGGTTTAAAATTATCTTCTGCTCGATTTTGTGCGTATTAGGAATTTTAATATTTTTATTCGGCGGAAATGAGCTTATAGGTCTTTACCTGAAAGGTGAGGGAAGCGTTGAGGATATTGCGAAGTCTTTAGGATACGCCCGAAGCTATATGCTTATAATGCTTATAGGTCTTATTCCGTATACCTTAGCGCAGTGCTATTCAAGTACATTAAGGGAAACCGGGCAATCGTTTATGCCAATGCTTGCAGGCGTCTTTGCAGTTGCGGTCAACCTATCGCTTAATTATGTGCTGATTTTCGGTAAATTTGGAGCACCGAGGCTTGGAGTAAACGGTGCAGCTATAGCGACGGTTATTTCCCGTTTTGCAGAGCTTGCGGTAGTAGCAGTATGGACAAGGATAAAAGCTGATGAAAACCGATTTATAATCGGTGCTTTTAAAAGCCTTTATATACCTGCAAGGCTTGTTGGCGAGATAAGCAAAAAAGGATTTCCTTTAATGCTTAATGAAACTCTTTGGGCGGCAGGTATGGCGGCGCTTAGTCAGTGCTATTCGGTGAGAGGACTTAATGTTGTTGCGGCAAATAATATTTGTCAGACCTTTTTTAATGTATTCTCGGTGGCATTTATGTCGGTCGGGGTTGCGATTGGTATTATATTAGGGCAAATGCTCGGCGCAGGCGAGACCGATAAGGCAAAGGATACCTGCTATAAGCTTATAGTCTTTTCAATTGTGATAAGTGCGGCTGTTTCGTTTGTTTATATCTTTGCGGCTGAATTTATTCCGCTTATTTATAATACGGACAGTTCGGTAAGGCTGTTAGCAACCAGACTTATGCAGATATCCGCTCTTTCTATGCCGCTTGATGCCTTTGCAAATGCTTCGTATTTTACTTTGCGTTCGGGCGGTAAAGCGACAGTTACCTTTGTGTTTGACAGCGGATTTATGTGGGTAGTGTCGGTGCCTGTAGCGTTTTTGCTGAGCCGTTTTACCAATATCCCGATTTTACCGCTTTTTGCAATAGTGCAGTCGCTGTATATAATCAAGGATATAATTGGCTTTTATTTTGTTAGAAAAGGTGTTTGGATAAAAAATATTATATCGGAATAGGGGAAAAATAATGGCTGATATACTTTATATTGTCGTTCCGTGTTATAATGAGGAAGAGGTTTTGCCTGAGACTGCAGGTAGGCTTAAAGCAAAGCTTTTATCCCTTATAGCGGCAGAAAAAATTGATAACAAAAGCCGTATTATGTTTGTTAATGACGGTTCAAAGGATAAAACCTGGCAGATTATCGAGGAGCTTCATAAAAATGACAAAATATTTACAGGCATAAATCTTAGCCGAAACCGAGGTCACCAAAATGCGCTTTTGGCAGGTCTTATGACAGCAAAGGAAAAGGCGGATGCAGTGATTTCTATGGACGCCGATTTGCAGGATGATATAAATGCTGTTGATGAAATGATCGCAGATTATTATAACGGTAGTGATATCGTATACGGTGTCCGTTCCGAAAGAAAAACCGACAGCTTTTTCAAAAAGGCAACTGCAGAGGGCTTTTACCGTATTATGAACCTTTTGGGTGCAGAAACGGTATTCAACCACGCGGATTACCGCCTTATGTCAAAAAGGGCTATAGAGGCGCTCTCAAGTTTTAAAGAAAAAAACCTGTTTCTAAGAGGTATGGTACCGCTGATTGGCTTTAAATCATCGACTGTTTATTATGAAAGGGCAGAGCGGTTTGCGGGAGAAAGCAAATATCCTTTTAAGAAAATGCTTTCGTTTGCTCTAGAGGGAATAACCTCGCTCTCATCAAAGCCTATCCGCTATATAACTATTATTGGATTTTTGATATTTATTGTGAGCCTTATTATGATAGCCTATTTTATATACCGTTGGGCAATCGGTGCTACTGTTTTGGGTTGGCCGAGTGTTATCTGCTCGGTATGGGCAATAGGCGGTCTTATAATGCTTTCTCTCGGTGTTATAGGTGAATATATCGGTAAAATATATCTTGAGACAAAAGACCGTCCGAGCTTTATTATTGAAAAGGATTTGGATGATGAAAACTAAGCTTTTTGATAAAAGTATTCCGAAATTTTTGCTAGTCGGACTTCTCAACACCCTGCTTTCTGCGGTTTTGATGTTTCTTTTAGAGGGCTTAGGGTATTGGATATCGACCGCAATTGCGTATATTGCAGGAGCTGTTTTGAGTTTTTTTCTCAACCGAAAATTTACCTTTAACAGTCAGGAAAAGGCTATGAAATCAGCAGTTAAGTTTGCGGTTAATATATTGCTTTGCTATGTGATTGCGTATTCGTTAGCACAGCCGTTTGCAGGGTTTATTTTAAGTAAAACCGAAATACCTGCAATTTGGCAGGAAAGAATAGCAAAAATCCTCGGTATGGGGATTTATACAGTGATAAATTATTTCGGACAGCGATTTTTTGCTTTCAAAGGAAAATAATATTTAGGTGATAAATGTGGCAAATGATAAACTTATAATTAAGGGTGCCAATGAGCACAATCTTAAAAATGTCGATGTAGAGATACCGCGTGATAAGCTTATAGTTTTTACAGGTCTTTCGGGAAGCGGTAAATCCTCACTCGCTTTTGATACTATATATGCAGAGGGACAAAGGCGGTATGTCGAGTCGCTTTCTTCTTATGCCAGACAGTTTTTGGGACAGATGGAAAAGCCTAATGTCGATACTATTGAGGGACTTTCGCCTGCTATTTCCATAGACCAGAAAACCACCTCAAAAAATCCCCGTTCAACTGTTGGAACAGTTACGGAAATATACGATTATCTGAGGCTTTTGTATGCTAGAGTGGGTGTGCCGCACTGTCCTGTCTGCGGCAAAGAAATCAGTCAGCAGACTACCGACCAGATTGTCGATACTGTAATGAAGCTTGATATCGGCACAAAGATACAGATACTTTCGCCTATTGTTAAGGGTAGAAAGGGCGAGCATACAAAGGAACTTGAGGGTGTCCGCAAATCGGGCTATGCGAGAGTAAGAATAGACGGCAATATTTACGACCTTTCCGAAGAAATCAAACTCGAAAAAAATAAAAAGCATATGATAGAGGTTGTGGTTGACCGTATCGTTATAAAGGAAGATATTTTATCCCGACTTACCGATAGTATTGAAACTGCTGTTGCGCTTTCGGGCGGTCTTGTTGCGGTTGATGTTATAGGCGGAGAGGAAATGCAGTTTTCTCAAAGCTATGCCTGCGATGAGCACGGTATAAGTATTCCTGAGCTCACCCCTACAATGTTTTCGTTTAATAATCCTATGGGCGCCTGTCCTGTTTGTACGGGTATAGGAATGTTTATGAAAATAGACCCAAGGCTTATTATAAACGATGAAGATAAGTCGTTGGTTGAGGGCTGTATAAAAGCGGCAGGCTGGGGAGTTAACAGTTGGTTTCATCCCGATGCAAGCACTATTGCAGAAATGTACTATAACGGTCTTGCTGAGCATTACGGCTTTGATGTTAATACCCCATGGAAAGATTTATCCGCTGAGGCAAAAAAGGTCGTACTTTACGGCACAGGTGAGACTAAAATCAAATTGGTCCGCAATACCGATTATGGCGGCGGCACCTACTATGCTCCCTTTGAGGGAATAATAAATAATCTTGAAAGACGGTATAAGGATACAACAAGCGATTACGCAAGAGCTGAGCTTGAAAGCTATATGACCGAAAGCGCCTGCCCTGAGTGCTCAGGTGCAAGACTTAAACCCGAATACCTTGCTGTAACTGTAGGCGGTAAGAATATTAAAGAGTTTTGCGATATGTCGGTCTTAAAGGAGCTTGAATTTATAGAGACCTTAAAGTTTGGGCAAAGAGATACTATGATTGCAGCCCCGATACTAAAAGAAATCAAGGAAAGGCTTACCTTTTTGCAGAGTGTCGGTCTTGAATATCTTGACCTTTCTCGTTCTTCGGGAACTTTATCGGGAGGCGAGAGTCAGCGTATAAGACTTGCTACCCAAATCGGATCTTCGCTTATGGGTGTGCTTTATATACTTGATGAGCCGAGTATCGGTCTTCATCAGCGTGATAATGAACGCCTTATAGCAACACTTAAAAGGCTCAGAGATTTGGGAAATACCGTTATTGTTGTTGAGCACGATGAGGATACAATGCGTGTTGCAGACCATATTGTTGATATAGGACCGGGAGCGGGTATTCACGGCGGCAATGTTGTTTTTTCGGGAACGGTTGAAGACCTTAAAAATTGCACCGAGTCTATTACCTCGGATTATCTGACGGGCAGAAAGCAAATACCTATCCCCGAAAAGCGCCGCAAGGGTAACGGAAATTTCCTTACAGTTAAGGGAGCGGCTGAAAATAACCTTAAAAATATTAATGTTAAAATACCGCTCGGCACATTTACCTGTGTTACAGGTGTTTCGGGAAGCGGAAAATCTTCGTTTGTTAACGATATTCTTTGCAAGGTGCTTGCAAATAAATTAAACCGCGCAAAGACTATACCGGGCAAGTATAAATCTATTGAGGGTATAGAAAATCTCGATAAAATTATAAATATCGATCAGTCGCCTATAGGCAGAACTCCGCGTTCAAATCCTGCAACCTATACAGGTGTTTTCAACGATATCCGCGAGCTTTATGCTTCTACAAAGGATGCTAAAATGCATGGTTATACCGCAGGTAGGTTTTCCTTTAATGTTAAGGGCGGTCGCTGTGAAGCCTGTCAGGGAGACGGTATTTTAAAGATTGAAATGCACTTTTTGCCCGATATTTATGTACCTTGTGAGGTTTGCGGCGGTACTCGTTACAACCGCGAAACTCTTAGTGTCAAATATAAAGGCAAAAGCATTTACGACGTGCTTGAAATGACAGTTGAAGAGGGTATGTATTTCTTTGAAAGCATACCGAAGATTGCAAGAAAGCTTAAAACTCTTTGTGATGTAGGTCTTGGATATGTTAAAATAGGTCAGCCTGCGACAACTCTTTCGGGCGGTGAGGCACAGCGAGTAAAGCTTGCGGCTGAGCTTTCAAAAAGAGGTACAGGCAAGACTATTTATATTCTTGACGAGCCTACGACTGGTCTTCATACTGCTGACGTTCACAAGCTGATTGAGGTTTTGCAGAGGTTTGTCGAGGCAGGGAATACCGTGCTCGTAATTGAGCATAACCTTGATGTTATAAAGACGGCTGACCATATTATAGATTTAGGTCCTGAGGGCGGTGACGGCGGAGGTACGGTTGTTGTCAGCGGTACACCCGAAAAGGTCTGCAAATGCGAAAAATCTTATACGGGTCAGTTTCTTAAGAAATTATTGTTAGCTTTTTAAGCTAACAATAATTTACATATTATTCACCAAAAAAATTAAAAGCTGTATAAAATTAGTAGAAAGGGGAATAATGTATGTTTGGTTATATAAGAGCCGACAAGCCTGAGCTTAAGGTCAAGGAATTTGAAATGTATAAAGCGGTTTATTGTTCGCTTTGCAGAAACTTAGGCAAAAGCTACGGTCTGCTTTCCCGATTTACTTTGAGCTATGATTTTACCTTTCTGGCTCTGCTGAATATGGCTTTGACCGATGGCTGTGACGGTATAGAAAGAAAACGATGTGCCTTTAATCCTCTTAAAAAGTGCAATTATTGTAAAAACAGTGAGGGGCTTAAAATGCCCTCGGCGGCGGCAATGATAATGCTTTATTATAAGATAAAGGATAATATAAGGGACGAAAAGTATTTTAAAAAACTAGGTGCGCTTTGCTTGTTGCCGATTTTTGCAGGTGCGCATAAAAAGGCGGCAAAGCAGTATCCTATAATTGAACAGGCTGTCAGTGAATACATAGCTGAGCAAACAACCCTCGAAAATGCGGCTTGCACCGAGCTTGATAAAGCCGCTGACCCGAGTGCCAAAGTGCTGTCGCAGATACTGATGTGTTGCAGTGAGGATGAAACTCAAAAGCGCATTTTAGAGCGGCTAGGATACTGTATCGGTAGATATATTTATCTTTTAGATGCCGCTTGCGACCTTGAGGACGATATAAAGCATAATTCCTATAATGTGCTGAAATTCGGTGATATTCAGAATGCAAAGGAAAGGGTTAAGCCTCAGCTTTATTTTTGTATAAACGAAGCCGCAAAGGCTTTTGAGCTTTTGGATATAAAAAAATATAAATCTATTTTAGGAAATATAATATATTTAGGTCTAGAGGAAACTTTTAAAAAGGAGTTAGAAATATGAAAGACCCGTATGCAGTATTAGGCGTAGATAAAAATGCTTCGGATGAGCAGATAAAAAATGCCTATAGAGAGCTTGCGAGAAAGTACCACCCCGATAATTATACCGATAATCCGCTTTCTGATTTAGCAGGCGAAAAAATGAAAGAAATAAACGAGGCATATGATGCTATAATGAACAGCCGTCGAGGCGGTTCTAAATCGGGCGGAAATGCTTATCAGAATACCAATACCTCTTCGTCTTTTCCTGAGGTGCGTTCTCTTATAAATCAGGGAAGACTTGAGCAGGCTCAAGAGGTACTCGACGGTGTGCCCCCTCAGTCGAGAGACGCCGAATGGTATTTTCTTAACGGTACTGTGCTTTACAGGAGAGGTTGGTTTGACCAGGCTTATACCAGCTTTGCAACCGCTTGCAGAATGGACCCCTCCAACCCCGAATACCGTAACGCCTTAAACCGTGCTCAGCATCAGTCGGGCAGTCAGTATAACCCTTACCGAACCTATGGGCCTGCAGGAATGAGCACCTGCGACTGCTGTTCTAATCTTATTTGCGCCGATTGCTGCTGCGAGTGTATGGGCGGAGATTTGATACCCTGTTGTTAATGCTATGAAAAAGAATAATAAAATAACCTTTTCTGCTATGATGGCTGCTTTAGCGGTCGCCGTTATGCTTACCTCATATTTTCCGTATCTCACCTATACTATCCCTGCTGTAGCAGGACTGTTTATAATGGCGGCTGTAATAGAAGTGGGCAAAAAATGGGCTTTTCTTTCGTTTGCGGTTTCGGCAGTTATAGTATTTATGGTTGCTGAGCCTGAGGCTAAGCTTATGTATATAGGATTTTTAGGATACTATCCTATATTAAAGGCACTTATTGAAAGAATAAGAAAGCCGGTTATAGAATGGGTACTTAAAATGATATCATTTAATGTTGCAGTTATAATAATATATGCCTGCTTTGCTTCGCTTTTCGGAATTTCCTTTGAGGATTTCGGTGCTCTTGGGAAATACGGTGCTATTATAACCCTCGGTATAGGCAATATAGTATTTGTGGTTTATGATATCGCGGTAGCCCGTATGGCAATGTTTTATAATTTCGTCATAAGACCCAAATTCAAAAGATTTTTAAAATAATAGCTTAAAGCCGCCTATAAAAGGCGGCTTTTGTTATTAAAAGCTATTTTCTTTTATTAGTCAGGCGAATAACGGTTTTTTTAAGCTTTTCGCTTAAATCATTTTTTGAAAACCGCCATTCCCAGTTATTTTCTGCGGTGCCGGGTGTATTCATACGTTGGCTTGAGTCTAGCTCCAGATAATCCTGCAAGGGGATAATAACCGTTTCGGCTTTGGATTTCATACCAAATGAAATAAGACTTAAAACGTCGGAACCGCTTTCATCCTTCGGTACAAGGTGGGAAAACATTATTTTTTCCTTTTTTGTTGCTTTTTCGAGCCAACCGAGGGTTGTGTCATTATCGTGAGTTCCTGTATAGCAAACGCAGTTTTCGTTCATATTTTGCGGTAAAAATGGGTCTGTTAAATCGCTGTCAAAAGCAAACTGTAAAACCGCCATATTTGGAAAGCCGACAGCTTTTACGAGCGCTTTCACCTCGGGTGTTTCTCCGCCTAGGTCCTCGGCTATTATTTCTGTGCCTTTAAGACTGGGTTTAATAGCATTCCAAAAATGAGTTCCAACCCCTGTTTTCCATTTCCCGTTTTTAGCGTTCTCAGCACCGAAGGGGATAGTATAATAATCGGCAAAGGCCCTGAAATGGTCGATTCTTATAACATCATATAGCTTTGCATTATGAATCAGCCTTTTTCTCCACCAGTCATAATCTGTGATTTTAAGATAATCCCAATCATAAATCGGATTGCCCCAAAGCTGTCCTTCCTCGGAAAATACATCTGGCGGCACTCCTGCAACCAGCGTCGGCTTCATATTTCTGCCCAAACAGAAAATATTTGGATTGCTCCATACATCGGCGCTGTCAAGCGATACATAAAAGGGAATGTCTCCTATTATTTTTATGCCGTTTGCATTAGCATAACTTTTTAGCGCTTTATATTGACTGTAAAACAAAAATTGGGTAATTTTATGAAATAGAATTTTATCGGCATGCCTTATTTTAAAGCTTTCTGTTTCTTTAAAAAGACGGTATTTAAGCTCAATATCCCAATCATAAAAAGGACGGTCATCGGTCTCTTTTATCGCTGAAAAAAGGCAAAAATCTTCTAACCAAAAAGAGTTTTCTTTCTCGAATTTTTTGAATTTTGGATTATTTATATCAAAGCTTTCTGCCGCTTTTTTTAAAAGCGGCAGTTTGAATTTTGATACAGCTTTATAGTCGGTATTTTTACCGAATTTCGTGTCTTTAATATCATTTTTGCTGAGAAGCCCTGATAATACAAGCTCGTCGATATCTATAAGCAATATTTCGCCTGCAAATGAACCGATTGAGCAATACGGGGAATTGCCTTTTCCAACAGGGCATAAAGGTAATATCTGCCAATAGCTTTGGTTTGTTTTTTTGAGAAAGTCTACAAACCCGAAAGCCTCTTTCCCAAGCGAGCCTATACCATAGGGGGCGGGCAGAGATGTGATACTGAGAAGTATTCCGCTGAGCTTTTGATTGCTTTTTTCTTTATCCTTTAACGGCACCTGCGGCTACCCCTTTTATAATATATTTTTGGCTTGAAAGATAGAAGATTACTACAGGCACTATCGATAATACAAGCATTGCCATCATAGCTCCCATATCTACCGAGCCGTAACCGCCTTTAAGGTACTGAACGGCTATCGGGATTGTTTTATAATCGTTTCCTATAACGAGGTAGGGAAGAAGATAATCGTTCCATATCCACATAGTGTTCAGTATTGCAACAGTAATGGCAGTCGGCTTTAAAACAGGGAATACAACTCGCCAGAATACCTGCAAAGTGTTACAGCCGTCAATAGTAGCCGCTTCCTCAATTCCTCTCGGCACATTTTTAATAAAACCTGAAAACATAAATACCGAAAGTCCTGCACCAAAGCCGAGATAAATCAAAATTATTCCTATTGGGTTATCGAGTCCTAGAACATTCGCGGTTTTGGACATTGTAAACATTACCATCTGAAATGGTACTATCATAGAAAATACCAATGCATAGTAAAGCAAGGTATTGAAAACCGATTTAACTCGGGTTATATACCAAGCAGTCATTGAGGTGAAAATGATTATTGCCGCTACAGAAAATACGGTTATAAAAAGCGACCAGCCGAATGCCTGCAAAAAGCCTGTGTTATTAATGCCCTCAGTATAATTTATAAGCCCTGCAAAGGTTTCGGAATTTGGCATTGTAAACGGAGCGGAGGCAATCGAAAACTTTGATTTAAAGGAATTTATAAGCACTATAAATATCGGAAATAGAAATATTACCGACATTATAAGCAATATAAAAAACAAAATGGTATTGAAGAGCCTTGTTTTCATTTAACTTTCAACCTCTTTTCCACGGGTAAAGCGAAGCTGTGCCAATGCTATAATTGCAACTATAATGAAGAAAATTACCGCTTTTGCCTGTCCTACACCCTCATAGCCTGTACGAGAATAAAAAGTGTTGTAGATATCTAATGCTACCATCTGAGTTCTATCTCCCGGAGCACCTGCGGTCAGGGCAAGGTTTTGGTCAAACAGTTTGAATGAGTTTGTAATAGTCAAAAAGAGACAAATCGTAATAGACGGCATAACCGAGGGGATTGTTATTCGCCAAAGGGTTGTAAAAGAGTCTGCTCCGTCCACCTTAGCGGCTTCCATAATATCTGTCGGGATATTCTGTATACCCGCTATATAGATTATCATCATATATCCTATCATTTGCCAGTTCATAAGGATAATAAGTCCCCAATAACCAAATTCGGGCCTTGAGGTTATAGAATAGCCGAAATTATAAAGAACACCGTTTATAATTACCTGCCATATATAGCCGAGAACTATACCGCCTATGAGATTAGGCATAAAGAACACTGTTCTGAAAAATTTTGTCAACGGTACAGTTCGGGTTAACATAAGCGCCAAGGCAAATGCAATAATGTTTATGGTTATTACCGACATCACCGCAAATTTTACCGTAAACCAAAGGGACGGCAAAAAGGTGTTATCATCCTTGAAAGCGCGGATATAGTTTTCCAGCCCTACAAATTCGGCATTGCTGACGGTTGTAAACTCTGTGAACGAGAGTATAAATCCCATCACAAACGGGACTACAAAGGCTATCAAAAATGCGGCAAGTGTCGGTATTACAAAAATAGGGAACCACTTTTTAACGGAATGATTTATCAAGTTCTTTCACTCTTCCAACTATCGGTAATGATTTTTTTAACCTCATCCCAGCTTTTAGCTCCCTGTACATAGTCGAGTAATGCACTGCCTACAGCCTTTTTAAATGCATCGCTCGGGAATGCGGTGAAAATCCAGGTGATATTTTCGACAGAATCATCGTTCATATATCTTGAAATTTCGCGGGCAAGCGGGTCATCAGGAAGTTCGTTTTCGGAAAAGGTGTTAAATGGGGTTATAAATCCAAGCTTTTCAGTAACATATTTTTTACCTGTTTCGCTTGAGAAAAGCCAATCAAGAAAATCGAGAGAGGCTTTTTGCTGTTCTTCGGTTGAGTTTTTATTAATGGCGAAATAGTTTTCAGTTCCTATACAGATTCCTTGTCCCTTTTCGCCCTCAAGTCCCATATAAATCGGGAGCATTTTGATATTTTCTTCAAGTACAGTATTACCCTCGACTCCCGAAATCTGAGACCACGCCCAGTTTCCGTTTTGAACCATTACGGCTTTCCCTTGGGCAAATTCTGCCATAGAGTCGGCAACAGATTTTGCACCCAAAAGGGTTTTAGCGCTCACGGAGTTATTAATATAAAGGTCGAAAATGCTTTCGAAATTTTTATAATATTTATATGAGATTTCTTCGGCATTAAGCATATTGAGTGAAAGGTCTTCGTCTTCCTTTGCGTTGTCCTTGAATTCATAATAGAGAGGAACATTCAAAAGATGGGTTTGCCAGCGCCAATCCTCACCGCTTGAAAGAGATGTTGATGCAAAAACACCCTCTATGCCGAGCTCACTCTTATGGGCGGTCATATCTTCTACTACTGTCTTAAGCTTCTCAAAGCTGTCGATTTCATCGGCAGAGGAAAGCTCGCTTTTTTTATTTGGCAGAGCAAAATATTTTTTCATAATAGCATCATTATAAATAATGCCGTAGCCCTCAACGACATAGGGTATTGCATAAACTCCGCCTTCCTCAGCAATAGCTAAGGATTTATCGGTTAGATATGAATAAAGCTTTGAGTCTTTAAGGTCAAGACAGTATTCTTCCCAAGCGGCATACCCTACAGGACCATTCACCTGAAAGATGGTAGGAGCATCGGATTTTGCGATTTCGGATTTCAAGGTTTGTTCATAAGTGTTTGCTGCAGCGGTAACTACCTTTACGGTAACACCCTTTTCTTCCTTGTATTTTTTTGCAAGTTCTTCATAAACAGGAGCGGATTCGGGCTTGAAATTAAGGAAATAAACCTCGGATACCTTTTTTTCTCCGCAACCTGCAAGGCTCAGGCAGGAGAAAGCACATAAAAGCGCAATAAATAATGATAGAATTTTTCTTTTCATTTTGAGACCTCCAATAGATTTCTTTTACTACTTTTCCACAAATATAACAAAATATGAAATAAAAGTTTAAAAATATCAAAGTGTTTTGGTTTACTTTTTTAAAAAAATAGTGTAAAATAAAAATCGGTTTTGAAAAAGAGGTGAAAAAATGCAGAGTATAGTAATAATAGGTGCGGGTGCCGCAGGGCTTATGACGGCAATAACTGCCGCGGAGAAATATAAGAGCGAAAATACTAAAATCACTGTTATTGAAAAAAATGAACGCCCTGCCAGAAAGCTTATGATAACAGGCAAGGGCAGATGCAATGTTACTAATAACTGCGATATTGATATTCTTATTGCTAATATTCCTAAAAATCCGCGTTTTCTTTATTCTGCGTTTTCTGCTTTTGAAGCTAAGGATACAATGAATTTTTTCATCGAGAGGGGAGTTCCTCTTAAAACTGAGCGCGGAAATCGAGTTTTTCCCGTTTCGGATAAAGCTGTCGATATTGTTGATGCATTGGTTAAAAGTGCTAATAAAAGCGGTGTTAAAATCATAAACGGCGAGGCTTGTGAAATAATTTGTGAAGATGATACAGTTAAGGCGGTAAGGCTAAAAAATGATGAAATTCTAGAGGCCAACAGTGTTGTTCTGGCGACGGGCGGTCTATCTTATCCTGTTACAGGCTCTACGGGGGACGGCTTTAAAATGGCAGAAAAGCTTGGAATTAGTATTACTGAGCTTAAACCGTCACTGGTGCCTATTGAATGTCACGAAGGCTTTTGCAGTAAGCTTTCGGGTTTATCGCTTAAAAATGTCACTCTTTCGGTTTTTGAAGAGGGCAAGAAAAAGCCTCTCTTTTCAGAGCTTGGCGAAATGCTTTTTACCCATTTCGGGGTTTCGGGACCTTTGGTGCTGAGCGCATCCTCTTATATGAGGTATATGGGTAAGAAAAAATACAGTATGTTCATTGATTTAAAACCTGCTCTAACTGTTGAACAGCTTGACAGCCGAGTTTTAAGAGATTTTAATGAACTGCAAAATAAGGATTTTTGCAATTCGCTCGATAAACTACTGCCAAAGAGTATGATACCTGTTATTATTTCAAGGCTTGGTATCGACCCTCATTTAAAAATAAATCAAATAAGCCGCGAGCAAAGGCTTGCTTTATGCTCGCTTTTAAAGAAATTTCCGTTAACGCCATTAAAATTCAGACCAATAGAGGAAGCAATTATTACAAGCGGCGGAATTTCGGTTAAAGAAATCGACCCTGCAACAATGCAGTCCAAAAAAATCAAAGGACTTTTCTTTGCTGGAGAGATAATAGATGTTGATGCCTTTACGGGCGGCTTTAATCTGCAAATAGCTTTTTCGACAGGCTTTGTAGCAGGACAGAATGTTTAAAAAATAAAGGAGATAAATTTATGATTTCAGTAGCAATAGACGGACCTGCAGGTGCAGGAAAAAGCTCATTATCAAGAAAGGCTGCTAAGGCACTCGGTTTTATTTATGTTGATACAGGTGCTTTATATAGAGCAGTCGGTCTTAAATTTTCCAAAAGTGGCGCAGACGAAAAGCTTGACTGTGATATTGAAAAAATCCTTGAGGGGACTACTGTTGATATTCGTTTTATAGACGGAGAGCAGCATGTTTTTCTTGATGACTGCGATGTTAATGATGAAATAAGAACCCCGACTGCCTCTATGATGGCATCTGCTGTTTCGGCAAAGCCGCCTGTTAGAGCGTTTTTACTAGAAATGCAAAGAAAGCTCGCAAAAGAAAATAATGTTTTAATGGACGGAAGAGATATCGGAACGGTTGTTTTGCCTGATGCTACCGTTAAAATTTTCTTAACTGCATCTGCAAAGGTAAGAGCCGAGCGCCGCTATAAAGAGCTTATTGAAAAGGGCAGCGAGGTTACTTTTCAAGAGGTTTATGATGATATGGTTCAGCGCGACTATAACGATTCGCACCGCGAAATCGCACCTTTGAAGCAGGCTGAGGATGCAGTTTTAGCTGATACCTCTGACCTTGATTTTGACGGCTCTTTAGAGCTTATATTAAGTATTGTAAAAGAAAGGCTTTGATTTTTTGAAAATAAAACTTGCTAAAACAGCAGGCTTTTGCTTCGGTGTTAACCGAGCAGTCAATATGGTTTATGAGCTTTTGGATAAAGGTGACAGGGTTTGTACCTTAGGTCCTATTATTCATAATCCTCAGCTTGTAGAGGAGCTTGCTGGCAGAGGGGTTAGGATAGTCCAAAGCCCGGATGAAGTGAATGCAGGCGAAACCTTAGTTATCCGTTCCCACGGTGTTGCAAAAGCGGTTTATGATGAGGCGAAAGGCCTTGGTATAAAAATTGCAGATGCTACCTGCCCGTTTGTTGCTAAGATTCATAAAATAGTAAGTGATGAAAGTAAAAATGGATGCGTGACAATTATCGCAGGTGACTGTGAGCACCAAGAGGTTAAAGGAATAGTCGGTCACTGTGAGGGTGAATGTCATGTGGTTGCAAATGAAGAAGAACTCGAAAATTTGCTCAAAATCAATTGTAATTTTGAACAAAAAAGGGTGATTTTGGTCTCTCAAACTACTTTTAATGCAAAAATTTGGGATTCAGTGCAAAAAAAATTAAAAAAAGTATGTACAAATGCGAAAGTTTTTGATACAATATGTAATGCTACTGCTATGCGCCAGAGCGAAGCGGACGAGCTGTCGGCTGAGAGCGATGCTGTTATAGTCATCGGAGGCAGGCATAGCTCAAATACTTCAAAGCTTTATGATGTGTGCCGTAAGAATTGCGAGCGGACATATCTTGTTGAAACAGCGGCTGAATTATCAGCAGATGATTTCAAGGGCTTAGGGCTTATAGGAGTAGTGGCAGGTGCTTCAACACCTGCAGGTATTATTAAGGAGGTTATTTATACCATGTCGGAAAATCTACAACCGGTTGAAGAACAGATGGAGGTAAAAGAATCTGTTCAAAAAAGCTTCGAGGAAATGACAGACGAGGAAGCATTCGAAGCTTCACTCAGCAGCTTAACATCAGACCAGAAAGTTCGCGGTACAGTTATTGCTGTTAATCCCACTGAAATTACAGTGGACATCGGCAGAGGAGTAACAGGCTATGTTACCGCTGCTGAATATTCTTCTGATCCTGACGTTAAACTGATGGATGAAGTAAAGGTCAATGATGAGCTTGATCTTATTATTATGAAAATCAGTGACCAGGAAGGAACCGCAATGCTCTCAAAACGCCGTTATGATGCTATTGCCGGTTGGGACAATATAGTAGCCGCTAAAGAATCGGGCGAAATCATCACCGGTTATGTTAAAGAAATCATTAAGGGCGGCGTTGTTGCTTACACTAACAATGTAAGAGTATTCATTCCTGCTTCTCAGGCAACTGCTTCAAGAAACGATTCTTTGGAAGACCTTAAGGGCAAAGAAGTTTCTTTCCGCATTATCGAAATCGGCAGAGGCCGCAGAGCTATCGGCTCTATCAGAAGCGTTCTCCGTGAGCAGAGAAAGGCTGCCGAAGATAAGATTTGGGCAGAAATCGCTGTTGGCGACCGTTTCACAGGTACCGTTAAGTCACTCACAAGCTATGGCGCCTTTGTTGACATCGGCGTGCATCAGGA
>JAZQIP010000012.1:0-26974 GCA_045541175.1 Acutalibacteraceae bacterium | reverse complement strand
GCTTTCAGCGGCACATTTTGAAAAGATTAAGAATTCGAAGCGAATAGCGGTTCCCGGCTGTCACGCAAGCGGATTTATTTCACTAATTTTTCCGCTTGTTGAAAAGGGAATACTCAAAAAAGATGCTTTGCTTTCCTGTTTTTCGCTTACAGGCTATTCAGGTGGCGGCAAGAAAATGATTGCTGAATATGAGGATGCTGAGCGCGACACTCTTTTGGACGGCCCTCGTCAGTACGGTATTTCTCAAAAACATAAGCATTTACCTGAAATGACTGCGATAACAAAAATTGAAAATGCGCCTGCATTCATACCCGTTGTTGATGCTTTTTATAGCGGTATGGAAGTGACAGTTCCAATTTTTGCTTCTCAGTTAAATGATGGCTTTACTGTAGAGGATATTAAAAAAACCTATAAAGAAAAGTACAACGGACCTGTTGTAAATTATGTCGAAGATTTTGATGAGAGTGGTTTTGTTTCAGCAAATAAGCTTTCATTTAAAGATAGCATGGAAATCTCGGTTTCGGGAAATGAAGATAGAATATTGCTTATTGCTCGCTATGATAACCTTGGTAAAGGTGCTTCGGGTGCAGCGGTAGAATGTATGAATATAGTGCTTGGTGTTGATAAGACAACAGGCTTGGAATTATAAATTAGGAGTTAAAGTAATGGAAATTATTTCAGGCGGTATTTGTGCCGCTAAAGGCTTTAAGGCAAATGGAATACACTGCGGTATAAGGAAAAATAAATCCAAAAGGGATTTAAGCCTTATATTTAGTGAAAAGAGAGCTAATACTGCGGCAGTTTATACTACCAATCTCGTAAAAGGTGCGCCTTTAACTGTTACAAAGCAGCATATTGCCGATGGTTATGCTCAGGCGGTTATCTGCAATAGTGGAAATGCCAATACCTGCAATGCAAACGGTATCCAGATTGCTGAGCAGATGAGTGATTTATTAGCCTTGGAAATGGGCGTTTCGGCAAGTGATATAGTTGTTGCATCGACGGGTGTTATAGGTCAGCCTCTTGATATAACCCCTATAAAGAACGGTATTCCAGAACTTGTAGCAGGTCTTAGTGATAATAAAAGTGCCGAGGCAGCTGAGGGCATTATGACTACCGATACAAAGATGAAAGAGGTAGCTGTAAGCTTTAATGTAGGCGGCAAGGAATGTAAAATAGGCGGCATTGCTAAAGGCTCAGGTATGATTCACCCCAATATGGCAACTATGCTTGTATTTATTACTACCGACTGTGCAATAAGCTCTAAGATGCTTCAAAAAGCGCTTTCGACCGATATTCAGAGCACCTTTAATATGGTATCTGTTGACGGTGATACCTCGACTAACGATATGGTAACTATCCTTGCAAACGGTATGGCAGGAAATTCTGAAATTACCGCCGAGGGAGCCGACTTTGATGAGTTTATGAAAGCTCTCAATACCGTAACTGTTCATCTTTGCCGCTGTATAGCAGGGGACGGCGAGGGTGCTACTAAGCTTATTGAGTGTAAGGTTTATGGTGCTGACTGTGATGCTACCGCAAAAACAGTTGCCAAATCTGTTATCTGCTCCTCTCTTACAAAGGCGGCTATGTTTGGCGCTGATGCTAACTGGGGCAGAGTGCTTTGTGCTATAGGCTATTCGGGCGCTAAGGTAGATGTTAATAAAATAGATGTTTCGTTTGTATCGCCGAAGGGTGAAATTGAGGTCTGCAAAAACGGTGCAGGTGTCGATTTCAGTGAGGAAAAAGCTAAAGAAATTCTGCTTGAAACCAATATAGATATCGTTATTAACCTTAACAGCGGTGATTTCGAGGCTACTGCTTGGGGTTGCGATTTAACATACGAGTATGTTAAAATTAATGGTGATTATAGAACCTAAAGGTGATTTGAATGTATATTGATGATATTACTAATGCTCAAAGGGCTGAGGTGCTGACTGCCGCTCTGCCTTACATAAAGAAATATTACGGCAAGGTTGTTGTTGTAAAATACGGCGGCAATGCCATGATTAACGAGGAATTAAAACAGCAGGTTATGGAAGATATTGTTCTTTTAAGGCTTGTAGGTGTTAAGGTTGTTTTAGTTCACGGTGGCGGTCCTGAGATTACTGAAACTCTTAAAAAAGTAGGCAAGGAGTCGGTTTTTGTTGACGGTCTTCGCGTTACTGATAAGGAAACCGCTGAAATAGTTCAGATGGTTCTTGCCGGTAAAATAAATAAGAGTCTTGTAAATCTTCTTGGTACAAAGGGCGGAAAGGCTGTCGGAATTTCGGGTATAGACGCCCACCTTATAGAATCCGAGGTTAAAGACGAGAGACTCGGCTTTGTCGGCAGAATAACAAATGTTAATGTAAAGCCTATACTCGACCTTTTAGCTCATAAATATATCCCCGTTGTATCAACTATCGGCTGTGATAATGAGGGAAATGTTTATAATATAAATGCTGATACTGCTGCGGCTTATATTGCGGCGGCTTTGGAGGCTGAATGTCTGATTTCTATGACCGATATTGCGGGAATTTTAAAGGATAAGGATAATCCCGAATCTTTAATTCCGCTTATCGATTTAAACGATGCAAAACATCTCTTTGAGGATGGTACTATTTCGGGCGGTATGATACCTAAGGTTGAGTGCTGTATTGAGGCTATTCGCAGAGGGGTTAAAAAGGTATTTATTATGGACGGCAGAGTACCGCATTCATTACTGGTTGAGATGCTCACTGACGAGGGTGCCGGTACAATGGTAATAGAGGATAAAAACAATGAATGTTAAAGAAAAAGACAGTTTATATATAGCTAATACCTATGCCCGATTTCCTATTGAACTGAAATCGGGCAAGGGTTCTCTTGTTTTTGATAATGAGGGAAACGAATATATCGATATGGCGACGGGTATTGCAGTAAATACCTTTGGCTTTTGTGACACTGAGTGGGCAAATGCCGTATCTGAACAGCTTAATACTTTGCAGCATACTTCAAACCTTTATTATTCCGAGCCTTGTGTAAAGCTTGCAGAAATGCTTTGTACAAGAACGGGAATGAAAAAGGTTTTCTTTTCTAATTCGGGCGCTGAGGCAAACGAATGCGCAATAAAGGTTGCAAGAAAATATGCGGCAGAGAAAAAGGGCGCAGAATATAATACGATAATAACCCTTAAAAATAGTTTCCACGGTAGAACTATAACCACCTTAGCGGCTACAGGTCAGGATGTTTTCCATAAGGACTTTTTACCGCTTACGGACGGTTTTTTATATTGCGAAGCCAATAATTGCGCGGAGCTTAAAAACCTTGTTGAAAATAACAAGGTTGCCGCAATTATGTTTGAATGTGTGCAGGGAGAGGGCGGCGTTATGCCGCTGACTAAAGAGTTTGTAAAAGAAATTTTCACTCTTGCAGAAAAGTATGATATTTTGACTATTGCCGATGAGGTGCAGATAGGAAACGGCCGAAGCGGTAAGCTTTATGGCTATATGAATTTTGATGTAAAGCCTGATATTTTCTCAACTGCAAAGGGTCTTGCAGGCGGTCTTCCTTTAGGTGCTACAGTGCTCGGAGAAAAGGTTGAATATACTTTAGGCGCATCCGACCATGGCTCAACCTTTGGCGGAAATCCCGTTGCAAGTGCAGGAGCAGTAAGTATTTTAAGCCGTATTGATGACAAACTGCTTGACGGTGTTCGCAGAAAGAGCGAATATATTTTGAATAAGTTAAATGGCGCAAAGGGTATAAAATCGGTTTCAGGTATGGGACTTATGCTTGGAATTGAGACCGAAAAGGATGCTGGTGAGATAATAGCTCGGTGCCAAAAGAACGGTGTTCTGGTTATAAAAGCTAAGAATAAGGTAAGGCTTTTGCCGGCTCTTAATATTCCCGATGAATTGCTTAAAAAAGCGATTGATGTATTACTCAATGCTTGCAAGGAGGCATAATTATGGATTTTAAAGGTAAAAGTTTTTTAAAGTTGCTCGATTTTAGTGGTGAAGAAATCGCATGCCTTATAGATTTGGCGGCAGAGCTTAAATATAAGAAAAAAGCAGGTATTCCGCATAAACTTTGCGAGGGCAAAAATATTGCCCTTATTTTCGAAAAAACAAGTACAAGAACCCGTTGCAGCTTTGAGGTTGCGGCTTATGACCTTGGAATGGGGGTTACATATCTTGACCCTACAGGCTCGCAGATAGGCAAAAAAGAAAGCATTGCCGATACTGCAAGGGTGCTTGGCAGAATTTATGACGGTATTGAATATAGAGGCTTTGGTCAGGAAATCGTTGAAGAGCTTGCAAAATACGCAGGCGTTCCTGTTTGGAACGGTCTTACAAACGAGTTCCACCCAACTCAGATTTTAGCCGATTTGCTTACAATTAAAGAGCATTTTGGATATTTAAAGGGTATAAACTTTGTTTATATGGGGGATGCCCGTTATAATATGGGAAATTCCTTGATGGTAGGTTGCGCTAAAATGGGTCTTAACTTCACCGCTTGCGCACCAAAGAAATATTTCCCCGATAAAGAGCTTGTTGCAAAGTGCGAGGAAATTGCAAAGCAGACAGGGGCAACCCTTAAATTTATTGAGGATCCGATCGAAGCGACAAAGGGCGCTGATGTTATATGTACTGATGTTTGGGTTTCTATGGGAGAGCCGGCTGAGATTTGGGAAGAAAGAATCAGAGAACTGACCCCTTATCAGGTTAATAGCAAGATTATGAAAAACGCAGGAGAAAAGGCTGTATTTATGCACTGCCTGCCCTCGTTCCATGATTTAAAAACAACTGTCGGCAAGGAAATGGGCGAGAAATACGGTATAACCGAAATGGAAGTTACCGATGAGGTATTTGAAAGTGAGCAGTCGATTGTATTTGATGAAGCTGAAAACAGAATGCACACTATAAAGGCTGTTATGGCGGCAACACTTGCCTAATTTTAGGAATGAATTTGGTGATAAAATGCGTATAGTTATAAAGCTTGGCACTTCTACCTTAGCTCATAAAACGGGCAGATTAAATATTCGCAGGGTAGAGGAGCTTTGCAAGGTTATAAGTGATTTAAAAAATGCAGGAAACGAAATTATAATGGTGTCCTCGGGTGCTATCGGTATGGGAGTTGGCAAGCTTTCTTTAAGTGAAAGACCTACCGATATTCCTACCAAGCAAGCGGCGGCAGCAGTAGGTCAGTGCGAGCTTATGTACACCTATGATAAGCTGTTTTCTGAATATAACCATACCGTCGCTCAGATACTTATAACAGGCGAGGATATTGAGCATAAGGACAGGTGCCTTAATTTTGAGAATACAATGTGCCGTCTTTTAGAGCTCGGCGCAATCCCGATTATAAATGAACACGACTCTATTGCTACAAATGAGATAGTAATAGGAGATAACGATACTCTCGGTGCTATTGTTGCGACAACTTTAAATGCCGATATTCTTATAATTCTTTCGGATATTGACGGCCTTTTTACTGCCGACCCGAGAAAGGATAAAGATGCGGTTATGCTGCATACCGTTACTGAAATTACCCCCGAAATAGAGGCGATGATCGGTGGTGCAGGCTCAAGCCTTGGTACGGGTGGTATGCAGACTAAAATCAACGCCGCAAAGATTGTTACTGCAAAGGGTGTTGATATGGTTATTGCTAACGGTAATGACCCCGATATTCTTTACGATATAGTTGAGGGTAAGGATGTCGGAACACGCTTTATTTCAAAGGGATAATATTATGATTACAACTAATGAATTACTAAAAAAAGCAAAAGCGGTGTCCCTTTCAGCACCGCTGTCATCTGAGGATAAAAATAAAGCATTAAAGGCAATGGCTAATGCTTTAATAGAGAATACTGCTGAAATCCTTGATGCTAATGCTCTTGATGTTGAGGCGGCCAAAGGAACGGTTTCTGACGTTATGATAGACCGCTTAAGGCTTGATGAAAGCCGTATTAAGTCTATGGCAAAGGGCATTTTAGAGGTTGCAGACCTTCCTGACCCTGTTGGCAGAGTTATAGAGACTACCAATCATAATAACGGAATGCTGATTGAAAAAATCTCTGTGCCTTTTGGAGTGGTAGCGATAATTTATGAAAGCCGCCCTAATGTTACTTCCGATGCGGCGGCGCTTGCTTTTAAGAGCGGAAATGCCTGTGTGCTGAGAGGCGGGAAAGAGGCTTTTCGCAGTGCAAATGCAATAGTTAAAGCTATCAAAATGGGACTAAAGTCTAGCGGTATTAGCGAAGATTATGTAAACCTTGTTGAAGATACTACAAGGCAGAGTGCAAATGAGCTTATGACCGCGGTAGGACTTGTGGATTTGCTTATTCCAAGAGGCGGTAAAGGTCTTATCAAGGCTTGTACCGATAATGCAAAGGTGCCTTGCATTGAAACAGGAACGGGAATTTGCCATATCTATGTTGATAAATCTGCTGATATAGGAAAGGCACTAAATATTATTGAAAATGCAAAAACAAGCCGTCCCTCAGTTTGCAACGCCGCAGAGGTATGTATCGTGCACAGCGGCATAGCAAAAGAGTTCTTGCCGCTCTTAAAACAGAGACTTTGCGATAAAAGTGAAAATCCCGTAGAACTGAGAGGCGATAAAAAGGCTCTCGAAATTGTAGATATAATTCCTGCTGGGGATAATGATTTTGATACTGAATTTTTGGATTATATAATGGCTGTAAAGGTAGTAGAAAGTGTTGAAGAAGCAGTTTTGCATATAGCAGAGCATTCTACACACCATAGTGAAAGTATCATAACAAACGACACTTTAACGGCAGATTTCTTTATATCCCGTGTAGATTCGGCGGCGGTTTATGTAAACGCGTCAACCCGATTCACTGATGGCGGCGAGTTCGGACTTGGTTGTGAAATGGGTATATCAACCCAAAAGCTTCATGCAAGAGGTCCTATGGGACTAAGAGAACTTAATACTTATAAGTATGTAATAAAAGGAAATGGACAGGTAAGATAGGAGGTAAGCTTTATGTCTTCGGTTAAATTCGGTTTTATTGGAACAGGAAATATGGGCGGTGCGCTTGCTCGTGCTGTTGTTAAGGCGGTAGGAGAAAATGATGTTTTGCTTTCGGATAAGGCGGCTGTCAAGGCTCAGCTTTTAGCTAATGAATTAAAATGCTCCTATGCAGAAATAGGTGCTGTTGCGGCATCGGCAAAATATATCTTTTTAGGTGTAAAGCCGCAGATAATGGAAAGTGCTTTAAACAGTATTTTACCTATACTTAAAAAGCGTGACGACCGATTTATTTTGGTTACAATGGCGGCAGGACTTAAAATTTCCGCTATTGAAAAAATGCTTGGCTGTGACTTGCCGATTATCAGAATAATGCCTAATACCCCTGTTTCAGTTGGCAAGGGTATGATTCTTTATACAGCTAATGATAATGTATTTATGGATGAAATCGCAGAGTTTTGTGAGGCACTTAAAAGGGCAGGCAAGCTTGATAAAATAGATGAAACTCTAATTGATGCGGCATCGGCGGTTTCGGGTTGCGGACCTGCATTTGTATATCTTTTTGCTGAGAGTATGGCAGATGCGGCGGTTGAATGCGGCCTCCCAAGACAAAAGGCGATAGAGTATGCTGCTCAAACCATTTCAGGTGCGGCTGAACTAATGCTTACAACCGCTAAGCACCCTGCAACATTAAAGGATGAGGTTTGCAGTCCTGCAGGCAGCACCATTGCAGGAGTTCACGCTTTAGAGGAAAACGGTTTTAGAGGAGCTGTTATGAACGCAGTTAAAGCCGCTTTTGAAAGAACAAAAGAGCTTGGCAAATAAATATATAAAATTTTAATGATAGCTTAAAACAAAACAGACCGTCAAATGACGGTCTGTTTTGCTATATAGTTATAAATTATTTTGTCAGCAAATCTATTAAATGGGAATAGATTTTTGAGGGGTCGTTTATAAATTTTTCTTTTATAAACATCGCCTGTTCTTCATCTGTCACCATAAGCTTAACGCTCATAAACGGGTCTATACCGTCAATAGCGGTGCAGGTAATAAATGTGCGGTTACCCTCACGGGATATTTTAATATCGGTTTCTTTTGAATGGTTAAACCTAGACACCATTCTAAGCGCCGCAGAATAGGCGCGGTCCTTCACCGAATAGGGAAGAGAGGTTTTGAGAGTTTCTGCAGTTTCCCTGCCTCTGTCGGTGATAACATAGGTATCCTCAGCTTCATTAAAGGATTTAATATGACCGCTTTTGCACAGTGCGGCAATAGAATCATTAACCTCAAAAACATTAGCAATGCCTTCAAAATGAAGCACATCTGCAAGGCTTCTTCCCGGTACAGGATCCTTTATTGAAGATAGAATATAGCAAATTAAAATGCGTATCTCGGCGACACTGAAAAGACCGCCGATTTCGGATACACCTGCTGAAACAGCATCTCTTTCCAAAATAAAACTCCTTTAAAAGTTATTAGTTTACAAATGCATCGTGAACTGCTTCTACTGCCTTGTCAGCATATTTGAGGTCGATAAGAACAGAAATTTTAATTTCGCTTGTAGAAATCATCTGAATATTAATTCCTGCATCGTAAAGTGCCTCAAACATCTTGGAAGCAACGCCGGGATGGCTTTCCATTCCAGCCCCTACGATTGAAATCTTAGCAACAGTCTCATCAACGCTGATATCCTTATAATCGAGGACATCCTTAAGGCTCTCAATTGCCTCTACAGCGTTAGTCTTCTGATCACAGGGAACGGTGAAGGTGATGTCCTTAGTGCCGTCGCGACCTACAGACTGAAGTATGATATCAACATTTACTTTATACTGAGCAAGCTTATTGAAAAGCTTGAAAGCAACACCGGGGGTGTCCTCAAGACCTACAACTGAAATTCTTGCTACATTACTATCCTTAGCTACGCCTTTAATTAAAGTTTTTTCCATTTTAACCTTCTCCTTTACAATAGTTCCGGGTTTTACCTCAAGGCTTGAAAGCACTTCAAGCTCTACATTGTATTTCTTAGCCATCTCAACCGAACGGTTGTTGAGTACCTGAGCGCCCATAGCGGCAAGCTCAAGCATCTCATCATAGCAGATTTCGTCCATCTTCTTTGCCTTTGCAACCTTGCGCGGGTCAGCAGTATAAACACCGTCAACGTCGGTATAAATCTGGCAAAGGTCGGCGCGCATAGCCGCCGCAATGGCAACAGCGCTTGTATCAGAGCCGCCGCGACCCAAAGTGGTAACATCGTCATACTTGTTAAGTCCCTGGAAACCTGCAACGATTACTATGTTCTTCTTATCAATTTCTTTTTGAAGTCTCTCTGTGTTAACTCTCTTGATACGAGCCATTCCATAGTGAGAATCGGTTTCAAAGCCTGCCTGCCAACCGAGTAAGGATTTAACAGGGTAGCCTAATTTTTCGATAGCCATAGCAAGAAGCGCAATGGAAATCTGCTCGCCTGCGGCCAAAAGCATATCCATCTCTCTCTTAGAGGGATTCAAGGGATTAATTTCCTTTGCCTTTTCGATAAGGTCATCAGTAGTATCGCCCTGAGCTGAAACTACAACAATAACATCGTTGCCTTTTTTATAATCATCTATTATGCGGTTGGCAACATTAAATACGCGCTCGGCATTAGCAACAGATGAGCCGCCGAATTTTTTTACCATTAACATAAAATATAACCTCCTATTTTAGAATGTGTAGGGTTTTTATTTCGCAACCCTTAAGAAGGGATAGCTTTTCATTTGTTTTGCTTTCAAAATCACATTCGGTGATAAATGCGATTTCCTTGCGGTGCTTATTTTTGACCGATGCTTCAACATTCGGGAAAATACTGTTAAACTGCAAAAGCATCGAATCATAATCATCAGATTTAAGAGATACATACATCGGAGCATTCTCATCAAGAGAGCAATCGACATAAAGCTCGTCACCCTCTTGCCAGCTAAGATATTTTTCGGTATCAAGATGCTTTATGCAGTCCATAATATCGGCCACAACGGCGCTAGCGGTTGCTTCTTTTCCAGCGCCCTTACCGTAGAACATAACTTCACCCGTCTGGTCGCCGGTTACCATAACGGCATTGAAAACACCGTTAACTCCCGAAAGCATATTATCGCGGCTTACAAGGGTAGGTCTAACACTTGCGGTAATCTTACCGTTTTCAAGCTTTCTTGCATTTCCTATCAGCTTTATAACATAGCCAAAGGTATCAGCATTTTCAACATCGTCAAGCGAAATATCGGTTATTCCTTTGGTTATTACCTGTTCGGGATACACATGCTTGCCAAAGCCTAAGGCTGCAAGGATACAGATTTTACGGCAGGCATCATGACCTTCAATATCAGCGGTGGGGTCTTTTTCTGCATAGCCCTTTTCCTGAGCGAGCTTTAGCGCAGTGCCGAAATCCATATTATCCACTATCATTTTATTTAAAATATAATTTGTGGTTCCGTTTAGTATTCCTGAAATCTCGCTGATTTCATTTGCGGCAAGGCACTGAGCCATAGGTCTCAGCACAGGTATACCTCCGCCAACACTTGCTTCAAACAAGAAACTTACATTTTTTTTATTAGCGATTTTTAAAAGCTCAGCACCCTTAGCGGCAACAAGCTCCTTGTTAGAAGTAACAACGCTTTTTCCGTTTTCGAGACAGCGCTTTACGAAATCGTAAGCGGGGTTAACTCCACCCATAACCTCAGCTACTACTTTTATTTCAGGGTCATTAGCTATAAGCTCGAAATCCTTGATGAACTTATCGCTGTATGAAAGGTCTTTGAAATCGCGAAGATCCAAAATGTATTTCACATTTACATCCTGTTTTACCCTTTTGGAAATACGGTCATTATGGTTAATGAGAGTTTCGGCAACTCCCGAACCTACAACACCGTGTCCCATAATTGCAACATTTATCATATTTTCCTCCGTTAAGTATAACCGTTAAAATTGAGGGTTATAATATTAACATTTCAAATTATTATATTATATTTTGCTTTTAAAATCAATACAAAAAAGCTAAATAAATACATATTTTTGCTAAATTTTAGGTTTATGAGGTGCAAAATGGAGCAAAATGCTAAAAAGAATTTTTTATTAGAGCTTTTATTTGCGTTGGCGGTAATAGGGATCATCTTTGTCGCATTGAAGCTTTTACTAGGATATATGCTACCTTTTTTGGTGGCTTTGCTTGTTGCAATGACGGTGCAGAAACCGTCCCGAAAAATAGCTGAAAAAACTAAAATAAATAAGGGAATATCAGCAGCTTTTCTTTCTGCTTTTTTGTTTATAGCGGCAGCCGTTGCTGTTATGCTGATATTTTATTCTGTGTCATTAGCAGTTAAAAGCTTTGCTGATGATTTACCTCGTCTTTTAAACGGATTGAAAAATGCAGTTTTGCTTTTTGAAGAATATTTTTTATCGTCTGCAAAAGAAAATTCCCCTGAGCTTTATGAGTTTTTGAGCAATGCTTTAGATGACGGTCTTCAAAATCTTGCTTCAAGACTTACAGGCGCTCTATCCTCAAAGGCTGCAAGCTTTGCAAAAAGCCTACCGTCTTTTTTGTTTTCAATTCTTGCGGCTTTGGTAGCTAGCTGTTATATCGCAAAGGATTATGACGGTCTAAAAGCTTTTTTTAAGTCTCTTTGCACAGAAAAAATCTACCGAAATATAATAAAGATTAAGGGTATTATAACAGGCAGTATTTTAAAGCTTTTAAGAGGATATTTTTTTCTTATGCTTATAACATTTTCGCTTTTGATTATCGGTTTTTGGATAATCGGTATTAAGCATACTGTTGTTTTGAGCCTGATAGTTGCATTTGTTGATATTTTACCCGTTTTTGGAACGGGTACGGTTTTGCTGCCTTGGGGTATTTATGAGCTGATATCTAAAAACGGACTAAGAGGCATTGGGATTATTGCTTTATATGCTGTTATAACCCTTGTACGCAATTTTTCTGAGCCTAAAATAATAGGGGGACAAATTGGTATAAACCCTTTGTTTATGCTGATTTCAATGTTCGTAGGGCTAAGGCTTTTCGGGGTATTTGGCTTGATAGCTTTTCCAATAGCGCTTATCACCGTTATAAAGTTTTATAAAGCGGATATGGAAGAAAATAAATAGCATTAAAACTTTTTTAGCATAGTATGTAGTACGGCAAAGTTGGTATAGCTTTGTCTGTATGCCTTTTTCGGAGTGAGTAAAATGAAGGGTTATTCAATTATTACAGGAAGCGTTACCTATGCTATAAAAGGTAGGGATATTTTGAGGAAAAAAGGCTTGAGGGCGACTGTGGGGAGATTGACATCGCCAAAAGGGAGTTCGGGCTGCGGATATGCGATTTTTTTAGACGGCGATATTGAGACAGCACGGATGATTTTGCAAAAAGCCGGAATAAAAATTCTTGAAATAATATAACAGTTTGATTAAAAGGAGGGCGTGATTTTCACGCCCTTTTTGTGAGGTGGAGAAAATGATTTATTTTGATAATGCCGCTACAAGCGGTACAAAGCCCAAAGAGGTTATTGAGGCTGTAGACAAAGCGCTAAAGTATTACAGTGCAAATGCGGGGCGAAGCGGACATAAGGCATCTATAAAAAGCGCAGAGGCGGTTTTTAATGCAAGAGAAAAGGCTGCAAAGTTTTTTTCTTGCAAATCTGCCGAAAATGTTATTTTTACTTCTGGGTGTACCCATAGTATAAACTGCGTGCTTAAAGGGGTTTTAAGAAAAGGAGACCGCGTGATTATCTCTTCTTTGGAGCATAATGCTCTTGTAAGACCGCTTAAAAAAATAGGGGTAGGCTTTGATATTGCACAGGTATCTTTAGAGGATGATAACATAACCGTTAAAAACTTTGAAAGTCTCATAAAGCCTAATACAAGGCTTATATTCTGCATGGCGGCTTCGAATGTTATCGGCAAGACCTTGCCGCTCGAAAAAATAGGTGCGCTTTGCAAGGCAAGAGGCTTGCTTTTTGCTGTTGATGCGGCTCAGGGCGCAGGTGTTATGCCGATAGATATGAAAAAAATGAATATCGACTATCTGTGTGTAGCTCCGCATAAGGGTCTTTATGCACCGATGGGAATAGGAATTTTACTCTGCAATAAGCCGATTGAAAATACCCTGATTGAGGGTGGAACCGGAACAAATTCGCTGGAAATTCAGCAACCTCGCCAATCACCCGAAAAGCACGAAAGCGGAACACTTAATATACCGGGAATATTAGGGCTTTCAGCGGGAATTGACTTTGTCAGCAAAAAGGGTATTGAAAGAATTTACAACCACGAAATGTCGATTATTAATTTTATTTATTCAAAGCTTAAAAGCAACCCCGATATAATTTTTTATACCCAAAAGATGAAAGCATGGGAATATATGCCGGTTTTGTCCTTGAATGTTAGGGGTATGAGCTCGGAAGAAACAGCGGCTATTTTATCGGAAAATGATATTGCGGTAAGAGGCGGATATCATTGCGCGCCTTTAGCTCATAAAATGCTTGGAACCTTGGACGAGGGGACAGTCAGGATATCTGCAAGCGCCTTTAATACCAAAGCCGAGGCGGAAAAAATAGTATATATATTAAATAATATAAATTTATTAAAAAGTAAAAAAATATATTGATTGCAGAGAAGGATTGTGGTAAAATGTAGTTGTAAAATTATGTTTAAAAGGATGTTTGGTTTTGGGTAGTGTTTGGAGCGCAATTTATGGCAGTTGGAATCAGGTGATTTATGCGATTTCCAACATAGATTTAGCGGATATAGTTGATATTTTGCTTATAGCCTATATTATTTTTAAGGCTATCGGTTTTTTGCGCGAATCCCGTGCAGGTCAGCTTGTTAAAGGTCTTGTTATTCTTTTTTTGATATATCTGCTTTCTACTTGGTTTAACCTTACTACAATGCAGTGGGTGCTCAACCGCATAGTAGATTCTTTGATTATTGCGGTTGCAGTAATTTTTCAGCCCGAGCTAAGACGGATACTTGAAAAGATGGGCAGAACCAATTTCGGCAGAGGCCAGCTTTTTGAAGACGATGCAACAACTATATCAAAATGTATTGACAGTGTGAGCAGAGCGGCAGGTTCTATGCAGGAAAACCGTATCGGTGCGCTTATAGTTTTTGAACGCAAAACTCAGCTTGGCGAGGTTATAAATACCGGTACTGTTATTGATGCTGAGGCTTCCTCCTCTATGATAAATAATATCTTTTTCCCGAAATCTCCCTTGCATGACGGCGCTATGATAATCCGCAACGGAAGAATATATGCGGCGGGATGTATTTTACCGCTTACTCAGAGAGAGGATTTGAGCCTTCAGCTAGGCACTCGGCACAGGGCGGCTATCGGTATGACCGAAAATTCCGATGCTGTTGTTTTGGTGGTTTCTGAAGAAACAGGTATTATCTCTCTTGTTTCTAACGGAAAAATCACCAGAAATTATAATCCTGTTTCTGCAGGCGCTGAGCTTAAGAGATTGATGCTTGATGCGGAAAACTCTGAAAAAGGAAATACTGCTTTGGCAGTTTTAAAGAAATTTATACCCGTAAAAAAGCAAAAGGAAGGGGAGGAAGAGCAGAATGAAAATTAAAGATTTGAATTTTAGAAAGCTGCTCTTCAGCAAACGCTATACCATCCCGATTTCGATTATTGCGGCATTTGCGCTTTGGCTATTTATAACTATAAGCCAAAAGCCGAATATGGACCGAACCTTTTCAAAGCTCAATGTTAATATCAACCTTGAAAATACCTTGGTTGCATCAAATGATATGAGTATTATAGGCGATATCTCAAAGCAGGAATTTACGGTTGTTGTAAGAGGTCCGAGCTACCTCGTAAGCTCACTCACAGCCTCCGACATTAATCTTTTTGCTTCTGCGGCAACGGTTGAAGAGCCGGGTGAATATGACCTTGAGGTTTCGGCTTCTGCAGGCGGTTTAAATTCAGGATACGAGATTATGAGTATCTCTCCGTCAACTATAAAGGTTGCATTCGACTATATTGATACAAAGGAATTCACCCTAATGCCTAGTGCTGTCGGTGCGACGGCTGAGAAAGGATTAATTGCAGAGAACGGTGTTGTAAGCGGTACAGAAAGCGATACTATAACTGTTAAAGGACCGCGTGCTATCATCAATAAGATACACACAGTAGTTGCAGTAGCAGAGGTTAATAAAACTCTTTCTGCAAGTGAAACCTTTGATGCAAATATTGTTATTTATGATGCTGAAAACAAGGAAATCAGCCAGGAAAATCTTACTCTCAGCACAGAAAAGGTTAAGCTTACAGTTCCGATTTCAAAGAAAAAGACTGTTCCGGTAAAAGTGGAATTCTCAAATATCCCGAGCGGTTTTGATACTTCTACTATAACGGCTTCGGTTGACTATGCATCGGTGACTGTTATCGGAACCCCTGCTACGGTTGATAAGATAACCTCAGTTTCTCTATCTCCCATAGATATCACCGCTGTTTCAACATCCTCTGCTAGCTTTGATGTTTCACCAAAGCTTCCTGAGGGGGTTAGGATGCTTGATTCTATAGATCATTTTACCGTTGTTGTCGATGTTTCGAAATATTCGGAAAAGACCGTAACAGTTTCTTCGGTTGAATATACTGACCTTGCAAAGGGGCTTAAGCCTAAGCAGGGAACTGTAATTAAAAATGTTAAAATATGCGGACCGAAGAATGCTATCCGAAAAATTAAGGGAGCTGATGTTTTGGCTCAGATAAGTCTTGCTGATAAAAAGGCGGGCGAGCATACCGTTAATGCATCAATTAAATTTAAGGGCTACAATAATGTTTGGGCTGTAGGCACTTACAGTACAACTGTAACTATAAAATAATCGGCGGAGCGGTGATAATTCATCGCTCCTGCATTTGTATCTAACACAAAAAGGACTATTCCTGCATATAATGATTATAGAATGTCGAAACACTAAAAAGTGTTTTTATATGCAGGGGGCGTTTTTTTGGCAGAAATTTTATTTTTGGTGATAATTTCGGTACTTGCCGTATTCGGTCTTTCTGAAATCATTCATTTACTTAGGATTTACATATATTCACCAAAGAAAAAGGCGCTTTCATATCTTGTAATAAGGCTTAGTCCCGACGATGCTGAAAGTCAGCTAAGAGCTGTTGGTGAGCAGTATTTATGGCAAGGTAAAAGGCTTGCAGATAATGTTGTAGCAGTGAATGATGTGCTGAGTGCCGAGCTTAAAGAAAGCTGTGAAAAAATAGCTAAGCGGTATAATATTGTTTACTGTTCTTCTAAAGAACTTTTTAATGCCGCAGAGATAATTTTTGGCAAAGGAATTTAAAAAGGAGGGTTTTACGTTGCAAAATGCAGAGAATATAAACGAACTGCAGTCTGTAGTAGGTACGGTGCAGCGTATAACCTACCGAAATGAAGCGAATTGCTATACAGTAGCAGAAATTAAAACAGGAAAAGATTTGCTGACAGTGGTAGGAATTCTGCCGTTTTTAAATGAGGGAGATAATGCTGAATTTATCGGTAAATTTATTATTCACCCGACCTACGGACAGCAGTTTTCAGCAGAAAGCTTTGAAAGACGCGTTCCTGAGAATGCAGCTGCGATATTAAGATATTTATCGGCAGGTGCAATCAAAGGAATAGGACCTGCAACCGCTGCAAAGATAGTTGAGCGGTTTAAAGAGGAGACTTTAGAAATTATTCAGAACAGACCTTTGGAGCTTACCGTTATAAAAGGTATATCCAAGGCTAAGGCAGAGGCGATATCCGAAGAATATAAAAAGCAATACGGTATCAGAGATATTATGCTGATGCTTTCAAAATATAAGGTTTCGCCCGATAAATGCCTGCTTATATATAGGCGGTACGGTGAAAAATCAACTGATATTATAAAATCTAATCCTTATGCGCTGTGCGAAGAGGGAATTGATTTTCATTTTGAGGTTGCCGAGGAAATTGCCGCCGACCTTGATTTTGACAGGGATAATGAACTGAGAGTATCGGCAGGTATTGAGTATGTGCTCAGGAGAAATCTTTCAAACGGTCATACCTGTCTTCCAAGAAACAAGTTTATACCTGTTGCTTGCAGGTTACTTGAATGTAAAGAAAGCACGGTCGAAATCTGTTGCGACAGGCTTATTGAATGTTTCAGACTTTGGAGCGAAGAAAGAAACGGTGTCGAGTATGTTTCTATTCCCGCTTATCATACAGCAGAGCAGCATATTGCATCACGACTGCTTTCGGTCAAAAGATTTATAAACAATGCGGTGACTGTGGACGAGCTTGAGCTTCAAAATGTTGAAAACAGACTAGGCATCCAGTTTGAGGATTTGCAGAGAAAGGCAATTTTTGAGGCTTTTGACAGCGGAATTTTGGTGCTGACAGGCGGTCCGGGTACAGGTAAGACTACCACTCTAAATGCTATTATAAAGCTTTTTGAAAGCCGAGACCTCGAAATCGAGCTTGCCGCTCCTACAGGCAGAGCCGCCAAGAGAATGACCGAGCTTTGCGGTAGAGAGGCTAAGACTATCCACCGCCTTTTAGAGGTTGAATGGGGCGAGGGAGAGGACAGGCATTTTGCTCATAATGAGAAAAATCCACTTAATTGCGATGTCATAATAGTGGACGAGGCATCTATGATAGATGCGCTTTTGTTTGATGACCTTTTAAAGGCTTTAAGGCTTTCTTGTAGAATAATTCTGGTCGGAGACTCCGACCAGCTTCCAAGTATCGGAGCGGGAAATGTTTTAGGTGATATATTAGCCTCAGATGTTTTTCCCTCTATCAGGCTTAAAAAAGTGTTCAGGCAGGCAAGGGAAAGCAAAATTATATCAAATGCCCATGCTATAATTAATAATGAGCAGGCAGATTTTTCTGATAAAAACTCAGATTTTTTCTTTCTGCACAGAGGGGACAGATATTCTTCTGTTGATACGATTATTGAGCTTATATGCGAAAGACTTCCTAAGGCATACGGTATAGACCCGCTCTGCGATGTGCAGATACTTTGCCCCTCAAGGCTTATGGATACGGGAACTGTCAATCTCAATAATCTTTTGCAGGCAAGACTTAATCCTCGAAAGAATAAAGAACCACAGTTATCCTATAAGGGCTTTTATCTCCGCTCGGGTGATAAGGTTATGCAGACTAAAAATAATTATGATTTGCAGTTTGTTAAGGACAACGGTGAATACGGTACAGGAATTTTTAATGGTGATGTCGGGTATATTACCGATATTGATTTGAGAGCAGGTATTTTAAAGGTAAGGTATGATGATAAAGTAGCTACTTATTTTTCCGAAGATTTAGGGCAGATCGAACTTGCTTATGCGGTGACTGTGCATAAATCTCAGGGTAGTGAGTACGATTATGTTATAATCCCGCTTTGCGAGATACCATCAAAACTAAAATATCGGAATTTGCTCTATACTGCTGTGACAAGAGCTAAAAAAATGCTGATTTGTGTAGGTTCGGAACAGGTATGGAATGAAATGGCAGAAAATGACCGCAAAACTTTAAGATATACAATGCTCAAGGAGTATCTGTGCGATGGAGAAAAAATCAGTCATAGTGCAGATTTTTAGAGCGGTTATATCTGCATTTTATCCTAATTCCTGTATGTGCTGCGGAGATATAATACCCGAGAGTGAGCAACTTTGCGATTACTGCTTTTGTATGCTGGACAGAAGTGAGCTTGATAAATTCTGTCTTAAATGCGGAAGTCCAAAGAAACTCTGCTCCTGCAAAAAGCGCGTGTTTCATTTTGATTTGACAATTGCACCGTTTTACAATTCCGGAATTGCAAAGAGGCTAATGCATAGATTTAAATTTAGAAGAAAAGAGCATATAGGCAAATTCTTTGCAAGATATATGGTGCTTTCAGTTAAACAATATTATAGCGATATTGATTTTGATAATATAATTTATGTTCCTGCAGAGAAGAAAACAGTTCGAAAAAGAGGCTATAATCAAAGTAAAGTCTTAGCTGAGAATATGTCTGAAATTTTAAAAATTCCGATTTTGGATAATGCAATTTTCTGCCATCATAAAAAATATGTTCAGCATAAGCTCGCACTTAAATACAGATTTGAAAATGTTAAGGATATTTACTATTCAAATAAAAGCTTAAACGGCAAAACCGTTTTGCTTGTTGATGATATCAAGACCACAGGCGCTACATTGGATGCCTGTTCAAAGGTGCTCTATGCTTCAGGTGCTCAAAGGGTATATTGCGTTACAGGTCTTGGTCCGTCAAAACCAAAGAAAAGAGATAAGAAAGGGAATAAAAATGGCAACTGATATCGGTATAGATTTAGGCACTTCAAAAACAGTGATTTTTTCAAGCTCTAAGGTTGTACTCGAACTTCCGAATGCTGTTACTGTAGATAATGATAGCTGGGAGCCGATATATTTCGGCGAAAAGGCAAAGCAAACTCTTGGCAGAACTCCTGACAGCCTTACTTGTGTCAGCCCGATCGAAAGGGGAGTTATAGCTGAATATGATATAACCGAGGCTATGCTTAAAAATTATATGCAAACCGCTTTTGGAAATAAAATCTTAAGACCGCAGATAATGGCAACCCTGCCTCCGGGCCTTACTGAGCTTCAGCACCATTCACTTGCGAATGTTGTAGAAGCGGCAGGCGGACGCAATATTTCTGTAATAGAAAGTCCTTTGGCGATTGCTTTTGGATTAGGTCTTGATTTTTCTGCTCCTCACGGTACGCTTATCGTTGATATAGGAGCAGGTACTACCGATATTGCGGTTATATCTCTCGGTGGAATTGCCGCCTGCGATTCCTTTAAAACGGCATCTCTTGATTTTGATGCTCAGATTATGAGATATGTTCGACGGGAATATAATATCGAAATAGGTCCTTTGACTGCTGAGACAATCAAAATTAAGATTGGTACTGCAGTTAAGCGTGATATAGAGGTTGCAATGGTAGCAAAGGGCAGAAATGTGTTTACAGGTCTTCCCGAAAGCTTTGAAATTTCGAGTAGTGAAGTATATAATGCGATTTTGGATACAGTTGATTCTATATGCGATGCTATACGACAGGTGCTTAATAATACCGACCCCGACCTTGTTTCTGATATAACAGGCGACGGACTTTATCTTACCGGCGGCGGTTCTCAGCTTTTCGGTCTTGATAAGAAGATATCAGAATATATTGGTATCGAGGTTCATACCCTCCCTGACCCTGCTTACAGTGTTGTAAAGGGTGCGGCAGTAGCCTTAAAGCATACTGAATTACTGAAAAATGTTGACTATCAGCTACGCTCTATTAAGGAGCTTGAGATAGAATAAAAGTTCATCGCTTTAAATTATTAAAGTTTTTTATCGAAAATGGGTTGACAAAAGGCTTTTTTAGGTGTAAAATGGCTTATATCATTTAAAGGAGGCGGACAGTTTGTTTAAAAATTATGTGTTTCGATTTTATTTTAACAATGAGGTCTGCCTGTATTCTGAAAGAGCTTAAGTTTACTTTTGCACTTTGAATTTTAACAGACAGCCTGCTTTTCGTTATGCTTTTTGTATACGATTTGCAGGCTTTGTTTATTGATAAAACTAAAGGAGAGTTAATATGATATCTGAAAAAATGACCGAGCTCGGTCTCAAACGTTCTGTAATAAGAGAAATTTTTGAATACGGTAATAAAAGACGTGCAGAAATAGGCGCTGAAAATGTTTTTGATTTCAGTCTTGGAAATCCTAGTATTCCTGCACCCGAATTTGTGAATAACACTATGAAAAAGCTTATCGAGGAAAAGGATCCTGTTGCTTTGCACGGATATACTTCAGCGCAGGGTGCGCTTTCTGTAAGACAGGCTATTGCAGATGATATTAATAACCGTTTTTCTGCCGCTGCTACACCCGATCTTTTATATATGACCTGCGGTGCAGCGGCATCTCTTACTATCACCCTAAATGCAATTGTAAATGAGGGTGATGAGATAATCGTTTTAGCTCCGTTTTTCCCTGAGTACAGGGTTTTTGCCGAAAAGGCAGGTGCTAAGGTTACGGTTGTTAAATGCCGAGAGGGCGATTTTCAGATAGATTTCGATGCTTTGTCAAAAGCGGTTAATAATAAAACCAAGGCAATCATTGTAAATTCTCCTAATAACCCAAGCGGTGTTGTTTTGAGCGAAGAAACTATAAAAGAGCTTTCTGCTATACTGAGTGAAAAATCAAAGGAATACGGTAATGATATTTTTGTTATTGCTGATGAGCCTTATAGAGAGCTGGTTTACGGTGATATAAAGGTGCCCTATATTCCAAATTATTATGATAACACGATAGTTTGCTATTCGTTTAGTAAATCAATTTCTCTTCCCGGAGAAAGAATAGGTTACATATTTGTTTCTCCAAAGGTTAATGACTGCAAAACAGTTTATGCAGCTGTCTGCGGTGCAGGTAGAGCTTTAGGCTTTGTTTGTGCGCCAAGTCTTTTGCAGTATACCGTTGCAGAATGCCTCGGAATGACAGCAGATATCTCGGTTTATGATAAGAATCGAAATCTGCTTTATAATACATTGACTGAATATGGTTATGAGGCTGCCCGTCCTGACGGTGCATTTTATCTCTTTGTAAAATCTCCTGAAAAGGATGCCGCCGTTTTCTGTGAAAAAGCAAAGAAGTATGAAATACTTATTGTTCCGAGTGATGATTTCGGTTTTGAGGGATATGTAAGAATAAGCTATTGCGTAAGCACTCAAATGATAGAAAAATCATTGCCTAGCTTTAAGAAACTTATCGAAGAATACAGGTGAGGGTATGACAGAGCTTGAAAAAGCAAGAGATATTATAAATCAGGTTGATAAAGAAATGGCAGAGCTTTTTTGCAAGCGTATGGAAGCGGTAAAGGCTGTTGCCGAATATAAAAGACTTCACGGTATTCAGGTAAGTGACCTAGCCCGTGAGGCTGAGGTTATCCGTAAAAACAGTAAGCTGGTAGATAACGAGGAGCTGAAATCTTATTTTGTTGATTTTTTACAGCATAATATGGATATTTCTAAAAACTATCAGCATCGCCTGCTTGAGGGAATGAGGATTGCTTTCAGCGGTGTTGAGGGAGCTTTTGCGAATATTGCCGCAAATAAGGTTTTTCCCGATGCTATTGCTGTACCTTATTCCGATTTCAAGTCGGCTTATGACTCGGTTGTGAAAGGCGAAAGCGACTGTGTTATTCTGCCTATTGAAAATAGTTATAACGGTGATGTAGGGCAGGTTATGGACCTTGCTTTCTTCGGTCCTTTATACATAAATGGTATTTATGATATTTCGGTAGTTCAGAATTTGCTTGTTGTTAAAGGAACTACTCTTGATGAGGTTAAGACTGTTATCAGCCACCCTCAAGCAATCGGTCAATGCGCGGAGTTTATTAAAAAGCACGGATTTAATACAGAGGAGGCTGTTAATACCGCTGTTGCGGCAAAGCAGGTTGCAGAGTCGGGAAGACACGATATTGCCGCAATCGCTAGTGATGATGCGGCTGAGAGATACGGTCTTAAAAACCTTGTGGCTCATATTAATTCAAGCGGTAATAATACTACCCGTTTTGCAGTATTCTCCCGTAGCGCTAAAGCACCGAGTAAAATTGATAATCATTTTATAATGCTCTTTACAGTTACAAATGAGGCAGGCTCTCTCGGAAAAGCTATTTCGATTATAGGAGAAAACGGCTTTAACCTTAAAGCATTAAAGAGCAGACCTACCAAGGACCTTATCTGGAATTATTATTTCTACGCTGAGGGCGAGGGTAATATAAACAGCGAGCAAGGTAAAAAAATGCTTAAAGAGTTAAAAGAAAAGTGCAGTGAGATTAAGGTCTTGGGCAGTTTTGAAAAAGAGATTTCTTTGTGATTTGGAGTAATGATATGATAATCCCCGTTAAAACCTCTACAGGTGAATATAATATCGTTTTAAAGCGTGGAGTATTAAGTAATCTTAAAGAGCATTTAAAGCTTGAAAGACGAGTGCTTATTGTTACTGACAGCGGTGTGCCTGAGGTATATTCCAAAACCGTTGCAGAGCAATGTGAGGCTCCTTTTATTATAACCATAGAGCATGGCGAGGCTTCAAAATGCTTTGATAATTATAAAATGCTTCTTGCTAAAATGGTCGAATACGGCTTTACAAGAAGTGACTGTGTTGTAGCAGTAGGGGGAGGAGTTGTAGGAGACCTTGCGGGCTTTGTTGCGGCAAGCTTTATGCGAGGGGTAGATTTTTATAATATCCCGACAACGGTACTCTCTCAGGTGGATTCTTCTGTAGGCGGTAAGGTTGCAATAGATTTTGAGGGATATAAAAATATTGTCGGAGCTTTTTATCCGCCAAAGGCAGTAATTATTGATTCTGATACACTGAAAACTCTTGACAGCCGCCAGATTTCAAACGGTCTATCAGAGGCGGTTAAAATGTCTTTAACATCCGATGCAAACCTATTTTCTCTTTTTGAAAAAGAGGATATAATGGAAAATATCGACCGTATTATTGAGGCTTCGCTTAAAATAAAGAGATATGTTGTAGAGAGTGATGAAAAGGAATCAGGACTTCGAAAGATACTGAATTTCGGTCATACCTTAGCTCACGCTATTGAAAGCGAAAATGAAATGCAAAATCTTTATCACGGTGAGTGTGTAGCATTGGGTATGCTGCCGATGTGCTCAGATAAGGTTAGAGAAAGACTTGTTGGTGTTCTCAAAAAGCTAAATCTTCCAACAGATATAGATTACGATGCAGATAAAATAATCGAGGCTATGAGCCACGATAAAAAAATGTCAGGCAATGAAATAACAGTAGTTTATGTTCCAAAAGTCGGCGAGTTTGAGATGAAAACAATTCCGTTTTCAGAGCTTTCAAAACAATTTAAAGAGGTGACAGCAAATTGAAAAACACCTTAGGTAATAATGTAACAGTAACCCTTTTCGGCGAAAGTCACGGTAAGGCAATTGGTGCGGTTATCGACGTTCTTGCCCCCGGGATAGAGGTTGATGAGGCTTTTATAGCGTCTCAGCTTTCTTTAAGGCGGCCTGTCGGCGCCATTTCTACCCCCAGAGTCGAGGCTGATAATTTTGATATTTTGAGCGGTGTTTTTGAGGGTAAAACAACAGGCACCCCTATTTGTATTGTTATTCCAAACGAAAATACTAAATCAAAGGATTACAGCGAAATTAGATGCAAAGCCCGTCCGGGGCATGCGGATTTTACTGCCTTTGCTAAGTATCACGGCTTTGAGGACTACCGAGGCGGCGGTCATTTCAGCGGAAGAATTACTGCAGGTCTTGTAGCCGCAGGCGCTATTGCTATTTCTGCTTTAAAAAAGAAAGGTATTCATATCGGCACCCATATTTCTCGCTGTGCCGGTATTGATGATATTGCTTTCAGCGATATAAATAATGATATTTTGGTATTAAACCAAAAAGAATTTGCTGTTCTTGATGATAGTGTTGCGGAGAATATGCAGAACGCTATTTTAAAGGCAAGGCAAGAGGGGGACAGCGTCGGCGGTATACTTGAGACTGCAGTAACAGGTCTTCCTGCAGGCTTGGGTGAGCCTTGGTTTGACAGTATTGAGAGCCTTTTATCTCACGCTCTTTTCAGCATCCCTGCAATCAAGGGTGTTGAGTTTGGAGCGGGGTTTGATATAGCGGATATGAAAGGCTCAACTGCAAACGATTGCTTTATGACAGAAAGCGGCAAAGTAAAAACCCTTTCTAATAATAACGGCGGTATAAACGGTGGTATTACTAATGGTATGCCGATTATATTTAGATGCGCTGTAAAGCCGACACCGACTATATCTAAAGCTCAGGAAACAATTGATTTTATTAATATGCAGAATACCGAAATAGCGGCAGGCGGAAGACATGACCCCTGTATAGTTCATAGAGCAAGAGTAGTAGTAGATAGCGTTGCGGCGCTAGTGCTTTGTGATATTCTTGCATCAAGATTCGGTACGGATTGGTTGGCATAAAATGGAATACGGACTTATCGGTGAAAAGCTGGGGCATAGCTTTTCTAAAATAATACATACCGAGCTTTGCGGTTATGATTACAGCCTTTGTGAAATACCAAAGGGCGAGCTTGATGCTTTTATGAAAAAGGCGGATTTTAAAGCAATAAATGTAACGATACCGTATAAGCAGGATGTAATGCCATATCTTTATAGAATAGATGAAACTGCTCTCAGAATCGGAGCGGTGAATACGATTGTTAATAAAAACGGCAAGCTTTACGGTTATAATACTGATTTTTCGGGGCTTTCCGCTCTTATAAAAAAAGCAGGAATAGATATAACCGATAAAAAGGTATTAATTCTTGGCAGCGGCGGTACATCTAAAACCGCATTTTGCGTTGCTGAGGCTTTAGGTGCTGGAAAGGTACTTAAGGTATCCCGAACCTCAGGGGAGGGTCTTATTACCTACGATGATGCAATCAGAGAGCATAACGATGCCGATATAATTATCAATACTACCCCTTGCGGTATGTATCCGAATATTGACGGCGCTGCTTTGGATATTGAAAATTTCAACAATCTTTCAGGTGTTGTTGATGCGGTTTATAATCCGCTTTGCTCTCAGCTTGTAGTATCTGCTAAGGAAAAGGGAATACCCGCTACGGGCGGTCTCTATATGCTTGTTGCCCAAGCAGTATTTGCGGCAGAAAAATTTATTGATAAAAAAATAAGCGATAGCGAAATAGAGAGAGTTTATAATAAGCTTTTAAGGGATAAGCGCAATTTAGTGCTTATCGGTATGCCTGCAAGCGGTAAATCGACTATAGGCAAGGCTGTAGCCGAAGAGCTTAATATGGAGTTTATCGACAGCGACGAAGAGATAGTTAAAAAGGCAGGAAAATCCATACCTGAAATCTTTGCTGAAATCGGTGAAAAGGGTTTCAGAGAGATAGAAAGTGCTGTTTTAGCTGAGCTTTCTCTTCTTCAGAATAAGGTTATTGCAACGGGCGGCGGCGCAATACTTAATCAAAAAAATATTAAGCTTTTAAAAGGAAATGGAACGATAGTTTTCATCGACCGACCGCTAGAGCAGCTTATAACTACTGATGACCGTCCCTTGTCATCCAACAGGCAGGCGCTTAAAAAACGCTATGAGGAGCGTTACGATATTTATTGCCGCTTAGCTGATATAAAGGTTGATGCACAGGGCAGTTTAAAGGACAATATAGCTTTAGTAAAAGAGGTTTTTAAAATATGAAAATTTTAGTGCTTAACGGCCCTAATATTAATATGCTCGGAATAAGAGAGCCTGCTATTTACGGTAAGGAAAATTTTAATACTCTTTGCGAAAATATCAAGGCTCACGCAAAGGAAAGAAATATCGAGGTAAAGCTTTATCAGTCTAATCATGAGGGCTGTCTTGTTGATGAAATTCAGGGTGCATACGGCGAGTTTGACGGTATAGTTATAAACCCCGCAGCTTTCACCCATACAAGTGTTGCTTTGCTCGACGCTGTAAAGGCGGTAGGAATACCTACGGTTGAGGTACATATTTCCGATGTTTCAAAGCGGGAGGATTTCAGGCAGATAAGCTATATAAGAGAGGCTTGTGTCAAAACTATTGCAGGTCACGGAATAGCCGGCTATATTGAAGCTATTGATTATCTTTTGGAAACTCTTGGTGAGAATAAATGATTGTTAAAATAAAAAAAGGCAAGGCTATGGGTACTGTCTTAGCACCGCCCTCAAAAAGTATGGCGCATAGATATCTTATTTGCGCCGCACTGTCGGGTGGGAGCAGGGTAAACGGGCTTGCCTTTTCAAAGGACATAGAGGCAACACTATCCTGCCTTAAAGCACTTGGTGCCAAGGTGAATATTAACGGTGATAGTGTGGATATAGGTGACCTTAATGCCAATGCTCAGGTAAAAGACGAACTTTTTTGCAACGAAAGCGGCAGTACATTAAGGTTCTTAATTCCTATTTGTTTGCTTTTTAATAGGAAAATTACTTTGACCGGCAGTGATCGGTTGTTCAGCCGTTCTTTAGAGGTTTATGAAAA
>JAZQIP010000011.1:0-10567 GCA_045541175.1 Acutalibacteraceae bacterium | reverse complement strand
AACCACCTTGAGCTCGGTATTTACCGCCTCGTCATACTCTGCCTTGGTAATATAGCCTTGGTCAAGCATTTCATAAAGCACGTGACCGCGGCGCTCCTTATTTTCCTCAGGATTATCGTCAGGCGAATAGTAGGATGGGCTCTTTGTAATAGCCGCGAGCGAAGCACACTCAACAATGGGTAAATCCTTAACACTCTTGCCGAAATAATAGTTGGCCGCAACCTCAACACCGTAAATACCATGGTCCATAGGAATAGTATTAAGGTAGCATTCAAGAATAGTGTCCTTAGCGTATTTGCCCTCTAAAAATCTGGCGCGCATAATTTCCCTGACCTTACGGCTCGCCTTTTGCGAACGGTCATCAGTGAGGTTTTTAACCAACTGCTGTGTAATGGTTGAACCGCCCTGACGCGACGAATAAATCGGCACAAATTCATTTACAAAAGCACCGATTGTACGCTTCCAGTCAACACCCTCGTGCTCAGCAAAACGCTTATCCTCTATCGCTATAAAGGCTTTAGCAAGAGTTTGTGGTATACCGTCGTAATCATCAGGAAGCTCAACGTTTTCAGGATTAAGATAATCCACCCAAATACGGTTAAACTCGCCGTGCAGACGCTTATATTCCTTATAATTACCATCGCCGTCATCAACGTAAATAGTAGTGGTAAAATTAAGGGCGAGGTTATTAAGGTCCTCATCCATAGTACCGTCGACCATAGTAAAGGCATAAAACATAAAGCAGCCCACAACAAGGCTCACCGTTATCATTCCGATAAGAAATACTGTAAGAAGCAGTTTTAAAAAGCGCTGCTTTCCCTTCTTTTCTTTTTGGGATTTCTTTTTCTTAGTATCCTCAGCAGTATGCGAAGAAAAGCTATTCAGGTCAAAGCTCTGCTGTTTATTATCGGAAATATTATTCGATGTATCATAGCTGAAAAGCTCATTATCATCATTGTTTTGTTCATTTTCATATAGATTATTTTCCTTATTGATATCCGTAAAAAACACCTCCGTTTAAATAGACTAAGTCAGTATACCACAATTTTCCTTAAAAATCAAATTTCAAAGTTGTTACCCTTTTTTAAAAAACTCTTAAAATTTTACCCGAATTTAACATTTTTGCGATTACAGAGTTAACAAATGAGCAATATAATTAGTGCAGACCAAAAGAAAGGAAAGAAATCAAATGAAAAAAGTATTAGTATTATTCACACTCATATCTACATTTATCCTATCTATTACAGGCTGCGGCAATGCTCCGTCGGATGCAATAACGGTAATTTCAAGAGAAGAAGGCTCCGGAACAAGAAGTGCTTTTGAAGAGCTTTCAGAAATTGAGGAGACAATACCCGCCGCCGAAATTTCTGATTCAACAGCCGTTATGATAACAACCGTCGAGGGTAATGCCTCAGCTATAGGTTATATATCTCTCGGAGCTATGCCAGACACAGTAAAAGCATTGAAGATTGACGGTGTGGCCGCCACTACCGAAAATGTTAAAAACGGCAGTTACAAAATTTCCCGCCCGTTTAATATTGCAACAAAAAAGGATATTTCAAAAACCGCTCAGGACTTTATAGATTTCATACTAAGTGAGCAAGGTCAGGCGGTGGTAGAAGCCAATAAGTACATTTCTAATGGGAATAACGGCAAATATATCCCAAAAAATCTCAGCGGAACAGTAAAGGTTGCAGGCTCGTCCTCTGTTACGCCTGTGATGGAAAAGCTTAAAGAGGCTTATATAAAGTTGAATCCCGATATAACAGTTGAAATTCAGCAGAGCGACTCCTCAAACGGAATGACAAGCACTATCGACGGTATATGCGATATCGGTATTGCATCGAGAGAGCTGAAAGAAAGCGAGATCTCTAAAGGTCTCTCCTCTACCGCAATAGCTCTTGACGGAATAGCGGTTATAGTAAATAAAGAAAATGCTCATAATGATATAAGCCTTGAACAACTCAAAAAAATCTATACAGGAGAAATCGCACTTTGGAGTGAATTTTAAAGCTATGCAAAAACTAAGAGAAGCATCTATGCGGTGCATATTTCTTTTATGCGCTCTCGTATCAATAGCGGCAGTCGTACTGATATGCTTATTCTTATTTGCAAACGGTCTGCCTGCTATATCGCAAATTGGAATTACAAAATTTCTCGGCGGTTTAAAATGGAGTCCTACCAATGGCTTTTTCGGGATACTGCCTATGATAATCGGCAGCATCTATGTAACAGTGGGGGCAATAATAATCGGTGTACCGATAGGTCTTTTATGTGCCGTTTTTATGGCGAAATTCTGCCCCAAAAAAATTTACAGAATATTAAAGCCTACAGTAGACTTGCTAGCAGGAATACCCTCAATTGTATACGGTTTTTTTGGACTTGTTGTAATAGTGCCTGTGGTTCAAAGGTTTTTCGGCGGTTCAGGTAAAAGCGTGCTTACAGCCTCTTTAATGCTCGGTATTATGATATTACCGACCATTATCAGCGTGTCTGAGGTTGCAATAAGAGCAGTACCAACAAGCTATTATGAAGGTGCTTTAGCGCTTGGTGCTACACATGAGCGAAGTGTTTTTAAAACGACTGTACCTGCGGCAAAATCGGGAATCACCGCAGGGGTAATACTTGGAATCGGCAGAGCTATAGGTGAAGCGATGGCGGTTAAAATCGTTGCAGGAAATCAGCCCATTATACCAAACAGTATTTTAAGCGGAGTGAGAACTCTTACCTCAAACATTGTCCTCGAAATGGGCTATGCCACCGATTTGCACCGCGAAGCACTTATTGCTACGGCGGTAGTACTATTTGTTTTTATTTTGATAATAAATCTTCTATTCTCACTAATTAAAAGAAAGGAATAATAATGCAAGCTATAAACAGACAAACTATTTCACAAAGGCTAAAGGCTTATAAAAAAAGACCTGTATCACTTATTATGCTATTACTCACCTATACAGCCGCCCTGATAACATTTCTTATAGCCGCTATTATAGTCTTATATATTCTTATAAAGGGCGTCCCAAACCTTACACCCGAGCTTTTTAAATGGCATTACAACAGCGAAAATGTTTCTATGCTTCCCGCTATTATAAACACTTTTACAATGATTATTTTAACCCTTTTAATGGCGGTGCCGATAGGAATTTTTTCCGCTATTTACCTTACAGAATATGCAAGTCGCAAAAACCGACTTGTTGCCGCTATAAGGACAACCACAGAAACCTTAGCAGGAATCCCCTCCATCGTCTATGGGCTTTTTGGTTTTTTAATATTTGTAATCGCACTGAGACTTGGAAATTCTATGCTTTCGGGCGCTCTTACCCTTGCAATAATGATATTGCCTACCATAATGCGTACTACCGAGGAAGCGCTTATTTCGGTACCGCAAAGCTTTAGAGAAGCCTCGTTGGGACTTGGTGCAGGAAAGCTGAGAACGGTATTCAGAATTGTATTGCCTAGCGCAATGCAGGGTATTATTTCAGGAATAATTTTATCTGTAGGCAGAATAGTCGGTGAAACAGCGGCACTTATATACACAGCGGGTACGGTTGCCGGAATACCCGATTCGATTTTTAAAAGCGGAAGAACCTTATCTGTTCATATGTATGCACTTTTAAATGAAGGTCTTTATACAAAGCAGGCTTATGCTACAGCGGTAATTTTGCTGATAACAGTATTAATTATAAACCTTATATCCGCCCTGATAGCAAACAGATTTTCCGAAAAAAAGGAAGGTAAAAAATAGTTATGAATAAAATATCTGTTCAAAATCTGAATTTGTGGTATAATGATTTTAAAGCTCTGAAAAATATAAATCTTGAACTTATGCAAAACAATATAACCGCCTTTATAGGGCCCTCCGGTTGCGGTAAATCAACCCTGCTCAAAAGCCTCAACCGTATGAATGACCTTGTAGATGATTGCAAAATTACAGGCGAAGTTTTGCTTGATAACCAAAGTATATACAAAGAGCTTGATATTAATGACCTTCGCCGCAGAGTCGGGATGGTCTTTCAAAAACCGAATCCGTTTCCAATGTCTGTATATGATAATATCGCTTTTGGTCCTAGAACGCACGGTATCCGAAAGAAAAGTGAGCTTGACGAAATTGTTGAAAAGTCCCTTCGTTCTGCCGCAGTTTGGGATGAAACCAAGGACTGCCTTAAAAAAAGTGCCCTTGCAATGTCGGGCGGACAGCAGCAACGACTTTGTATCGCAAGAGCTCTGGCTGTAAATCCTGAGGTCTTGCTTATGGACGAGCCGACCTCTGCTCTGGACCCTATTTCGACCTCAAAGATTGAAGATTTAGTATCCGAGTTAAAGCAGGATTATACTATTATTATGGTTACCCATAATATGCAGCAGGCGGTCAGAATTTCAGACAAAACTGCTTTTTTCCTACTCGGTGAGGTAATCGAGTATTCTGACACACAGGAAATGTTCTCGAATCCAAAGGATAAGCGAACGGAAGATTATATTACAGGGAGATTCGGTTAAATGAGAAATAATTTTGATAAGCAATTAGACACGCTTCATTCAAGCCTTATAAAAATGGGTGCTCTTTGCGAAAATGCGATTTCGCTTTCTGTTAAAGCTCTGCTTGATAACGATATTTCTCTTATTGATAAGGTTTTCGAGGTTGATGACCGTATTGACGCGATGGAAAAAGAAATCGAATCCGAATGTATGAAGCTGCTCCTCAGTCAACAGCCCGTTGCCAAAGATTTAAGAGTGATTTCCTCTGCTCTTAAGATGATATCCGATATAGAGCGGATAGGAGATCAGGCATCCGATATAGCAGAGCTCGCAAAATATGTAGTCAAAACCGATATTGCAAGTCATATCCATATACGCCAAATGGCTCAGGCGGCGGTTAAAATGGTGAGTGACAGTATTCATTCGTTTGTGAACTCAGATTTAGAATTGGCTCTTGCGGTCATGAAATATGATGATGAAATAGACCGCTTGTTCGACAGCATCAAACAAGAGTTAATAGCCATAATCACTGATTCTAATTCACAGGGCGAAGCCTGTCTTGATTTGCTGATGGTTGCAAAATATTTAGAAAGAATCGGTGACCATGCCGAAAATATAGCCGAATGGGTGGAATTTTCCATCACAGGCAAGCATAAATCTGAATAAAATTATCCTTTGGAGGGATATTATGATTTATTTACTCGAAGATGACGACAGTATAAGAAAATTTGTAACCTACGCTTTGAAGCAAAGCGGCATTGATGCCGAGGGGTTTCCCCTGCCCTCAGAGTTTTATAAAGCGGTTGAGCACACTTTACCCGAGCTTGTTCTCCTTGATATAATGCTACCCGAGGAGGACGGGCTAACAGTTTTACATAAATTGCGCTCAAACCCTAAAACCTGTGATATACCGATTATTATGCTGACAGCAAAATCCTCGGAATACGATAAAGTATTAGGTCTTGACAGCGGTGCGGATGACTATATCGCAAAGCCCTTCGGCACAATGGAACTACTTTCCAGAATAAAGGCATTACTCCGAAGAACGCAGAAAAACTCTGATGAATACACGCTCGGCAGTCTTTATATGGATATAAACAAGCATATTGTTACTGTTGACAGCGAGGAAATTGCACTCACATTAAAGGAATTTGAAATTTTAAAACTAATGCTTAAAAATCGAGGAACTGTTTTTTCAAGAGATATTTTGCTGGAGAAAATTTGGGGTTATAATTATGATGGAGAAAACCGCACAGTTGATGTACATATCAAAACACTGAGAACAAAGCTTGGAAAATCAGGAGAACTAATAGAAACAGTTCGCGGCTTGGGGTATAAAATCAGGTGAGCTTATGACGAAAAAAATTTTTAAAAGTATTCTCGCTACCGCTCTTATAACAATGCTCGCATGTCTTGTCTTTATAATCGGTGTGCAATATGATTTTTATGATAATTCTCAGAAAAATGCCATTGAAAATGAATCCTATATCATAAGTCAGGCGCTTAACAACGGAGTAGATGTGCAAGCATTTAAGGAATATGCCGAACGCATTACCCTAATTTCAAGAGACGGAACTGTGCTTTTTGATAATAAGATTGATGCAAAAGCGCTCGAAAACCATAGTAGCAGAAAAGAAATTGAAGAAGCTATAGAAAAAGGGAACGGCAGTGCGGCCCGTTTTTCAGAAACCTTATCCCAACATACATATTATTATGCAATAAAGCTTGAAAATGGAAATATTCTGCGTATAGGCGCAGAAAGCGCCTCTATACTAACCGTGCTTCTACGGCTTTTATCTCCAATTTGCGCTATCATTCTTTTAACAGCTGCTATAGCCTTAACATTTGCAACACTGGCATCAAAAAGTATTTTAAAGCCGATAAACTCAATCAATCCCGAAACCCCTGAAAGCGGAGAATGTTATGAAGAATTATCCCCTCTTATTAAAAAGCTTCGCTATCAGAACCGCAAAATAGAAAAGCAAATCTCTCAGCTCACAAAAAGTCGCAAAGAATTTGAAATTATATCAGAAAATATGAATGAGGGCATGCTGCTTACCGATATGAACGGCGTAGTTTTAACCCACAATAGCGGTGCTAAAGCCATAATCGGCAAGACAGAGAATATCGACGGTAAAAATTTACTTGCTCTTAACAGTAATGAGCTTTTTCACAGTATTTTCAAGAGTATAGTATCTGCAAACCGCTGTGAGCTTTCTTATACAGAAAATTCAAAACACTATGAAATTACGGTAAATCCTGTATTAGATGATATTTCAACACCCTGCGGCGCAGTTGTGCTTATGATTGATGTTACAGAAAAGCAGGAACGTGAAAAGCTTCGCCGAGAATTTACAGCAAATGTATCCCATGAGCTTAAAACTCCGCTTACCTCAATTTTAGGATTTTCTGATATTCTAAAAGAAGGTATTGTAGCACCTGAGGATGTCAGAGGTTTTGGAAATGATATAAACCGTGAGACCAAACGGTTGATTTCCCTTGTCAATGATATAATAAAACTATCTCGTTTGGATGAAGGTGCAGCCGAAACCGACAGTCAGCAAATTGACCTTAAAGAAATAGCTCTTGAGGTTTCTGCAAAACTCGGCAATATTGCTAAAAATCAAAATATCACAGTCTCAGCCGAGGGTGAGAGTGCAATTATAAACGCTCCCTATTCCCTCATTTTTGAAATGATTTATAACCTGTGCGATAATGCAGTAAAATATAACCGTCAAAACGGTAGTGTTACGCTTATCACAGGCATAAAGGATAATATACCATTTATATCTGTAAAGGACACAGGTATAGGTATTCCGGAAGAACACCATACCCGCATTTTTGAAAGGTTTTACAGAGTTGATAAATCCCGCTCAAATATGGGAGGTGGCACAGGGCTTGGACTTTCAATAGTAAAGCATATTGCAATGGTAACAGGTGGTGAAATTTCACTTCAAAGTATCCCGCATATCGGCACCGAAATCACTGTCTCATATAAATAAATTCTTTCTTGTCCTTGATATGCAAGCGTAAATGCAATGCATATAAAAATCAAAATTTAAAAATAGCAAAACATCCGTAATTACAAAACTGTAATTACGGATGTTTTTTAAATGCTCAATAATTTTGATGCTACTACAAAATAAATTAAAAGGGTTATTGCATCTACAATAGTCGTTATAAAAGGACTTGCCATAACCGCAGGATCAAAACCGATTTTTTTAGCGATTACAGGTAATGAACAGCCAACAAATTTTGCAACGATAACAGTGAGCAAAAGAGTTATACAAACAACCCCGATTTCCATTAGCTGACTGCCTGAATCAAAGGTCCCAAGCCACCAATAATCGACTACTAGAAGCTTAATGAAGTTTACTAAAGCCAATGCTATACTGCAAACCAAGGCAACCCGAAATTCTTTCCATATAACCTTAAAAATGTCTTTGAATTCAATATCACCTAATGAAATACTTCTTATAACCGTAACCGAAGACTGACTACCACAGTTACCGGCAGTACCCATAAGCATAGGTATAAAGGCGATTAAAGCAGGAAATACTGTAAGTCTTGATTCAAAGCTTGAAATTATAGCTCCGGTTACAGTAGCTGACAGCATAAGTAACATAAGCCAAGGTATTCTTGCCTTAAAGGTCGCAAAAATTCCTGTCTTGAAATAGGACTTATCTGACGGTAAAATAGCCGCCATTTTATCAATATCCTCTGTAGCCTCTTCCTGAATAACATCAATAGCATCATCGAATGTAACAATTCCGACAAGCCTGTTTTCAGTATCAACTACAGGCATTGCCATAAGGTCGTATTTATCGAACTGACCTGCAACCGCTTCCTTATCGTCAAGAGTATTTGCAAATATAATATTTTCTTCCATTATATCGCCAATGATACTGTCTTTACCATTAAGTAATAAATCCTTAACGGTTACAAAGCCCAATAATCTACGGCTTTTATCAATAACATAACAGGTATAAATATCCTCAGCATCCGCTCCAACTCTGCGGATTTTTTCAAAAGCCTCATCTACTGTCATAGTTTTTTTAAGGTCAATATACTCGGTAGTCATAATACTACCGGCGCTGTCATCAGGATAAGCAAGTAATTTATTTATAATTTTTCTTGTATTGGCATCGGTCTGCTTTATAATACGCTTTGCTATAGTAGCAGGCATTTCGTCGATAATATCAACCGCATCATCCATAAAAAGCTCATCCCATACTGCTTTTAATTCGGCATCGCTGAAAACCTCAATAAGCTGTTGCTGCATATCGCTTTCCATCTCTACAAAAATCTCAGCCGCAATCTCTTTTGGGAGTATTCTGAAAACCAAAGGCAAATCCTTTGCATCTGCTTCTTCTAGAATAAGCGCTATATCTGCGGGATTCATTTCAGAAAGCATACTTCGGAGCTTTGAATACTTCTTTTCTTCTATCAGCTCTAAAATTTGTTTTTCCATAATAAATCCCCCTTTTCAAGATTAAAACCCTGTATACTATATACAGGGTTTAGTTTATACAAATATTATAACTTTATAAATCGTTTGTGTCAATTTTAAATTTTAAAAAATCCGAAATCAATCACTCTAAACCAAATTTATGCATATATTGTGTATGATAAAATTCAACGGAGAGTGACATAGATGAATAAAACAAATTTCTGCTCTATCTTATCAAGACGACCGATTGCGGCGGCTTTCTTAAACGGAAGTGAAAAATATCCCGATATTCGCGGAAATGTGCTTTTTTATAATGTAAGAGACGGGGTTGTAGTCCGCGCTGAAATTACAGGACTTCCTATTAATAATACTCCCTGTAAAAATCCCATATTCGCTTTTCATATTCATTCGGGCAATTCCTGCACAGGAAATACTCAGGACCCCTTTGCAAATACTCAGGGTCACTATAACCCTTATAACTGCCCTCACCCATACCACTCGGGCGACCTGCCTCCCCTTTTCGGCGTTAACGGAAAAGCTTTTTCGGTATTTTTGACCGATAGATTTTTAATACCCGAAATATTTGGAAAAACCATCATTATCCACGCTTTGCCCGATGACTTTATGTCTCAGCCATCAGGAAATTCAGGTGCAAAAATCGCCTGCGGTATAATAACCCCGACTGCAAGATAGGATTAATCCGTTCTGATATTAAGCAAATGCGCAATAGACGGTATGCTTTCACCTTGATAGGATGAGGTCGGCGACATTAAAGCTCCGGTAGACATAAATAAAATATTGTTTAGTTCTCCACTTTCGAGCCTATGCATAACATAAGAACATAGCACCGAAGCACTGCAGCCACAGCCTGAACCGCCTGCATGAACATCTTGCTTATCCCTGTCAAATATCATAGTTCCGCAATCGCTGTGGCGGCAGCGTATATCCACACCATCTTTAAGGCAAAGCTCATATAAAGCTAGTGTACCTACTCTTCCTAAGTCCCCTGTGAAAATAATATCATAATCTTCCGGCGCGCTATTTGTATCCTTGAAAAAATTAATTAGAGTATCTGCAGCAGCAGGGGAAAATGTCAAGAGAACACCATAAATTTTTGTATTCCAAAAATTTCCTTTAATAATGTGGGTTTAAAGCACTTATGGTGTGTAGGCGGCTATAGCCAGGTAGATGTTAAATAAACACCATACGGCAATTTTGTTGTGCATTTTCAATAAAAAAAGGCCCTAATAAATTGACAGCAAATTTTGTGAACGAAAATTTTATGTCCAAAACGGATAGTTAAACCGCATTGACTTATCTATTTTCTTATGTTAAAATAATTTTGCAAGAAGGCGGTACGAGACTTTAAAGAGCCGTACATAAAGTGAGTTTGTTTGAATTAAGTTATGCAAGTGACTTACTTCAAATAAAAATGATTTATGTAACGCATTTTAATTTCTGGTGCTCGAAGAAAGCACACAGTCTATGTGGGCTTTGTCGGGCTATAATTATACCTTCTTGTAGTAAAATTACAGGGAGGTTGTTTTTTTGAAAAACGAAAATTTAGCAGAAATCCAATATCAGCTCGAATATGAATTTAATGAACCGAAATTGCTTCGTCAGGCATTTACCCGCAAATCA
>JAZQIP010000010.1:0-20083 GCA_045541175.1 Acutalibacteraceae bacterium | reverse complement strand
TCTACCTCACAGAAATCGGTGTTTACGGTAACTATTCAACTGATGCTTATACAATTGTTAATGAGCCTAGTGATGATGTACTTGCCCTAAAGGGTACTAATGCTCTTAAGAATGCTACCACAGCAACCGAAATTGATAATGCAATCCTTACTGACGGTACAGTTCTTACAGACGATACCGCAAAGGCTGTACAGATAGAAGATGCTGACGGTACTAAGCTAACCTATAATTTGGGCAAGGTAATGAATATTACAAGCCTTCTTGTAGGCGGAGTTTATGACTGCAATACCAATATAGCTCCTTCTCATTATAGAATTTATCTCGGCAATGATGAAGCAAGTCTTTATACCGCCGATGCTTTGGTAGTAGAGTACTTCAATGCAGGCTATAAGGCAAATTCGGGTAAATATGATGCTAGTGCGCAGTTATTTGATTTGGCTGCAGCCGCTAATGCGCAGTATGTAGGCTTTGAGTTTGTATCAGCAGCCTTCAATTCTAAGACTCTTACTCTTTCTGAGCTCGGTGTATATGCTACATATAATATGTCAGCCGACCTTTCAGGGGATATTACCGCTCCTGAAAAGGTTTATCTTGACGGAAAGCTTGTAGCAGATTCTGTTAACATCCCTGCAGATGCTCTTGCAGGCAACCACAGTCTTGTTGTTTATGATACAGAGGCTAACAATAATGTTTATATCATTAAAGACGGCGCATTCACCTATAAGGCAGAGCTTAATAATGCACTGAAGACCGAGGGTACACAGATTCGTACAGATGAGCCTTTAGCTATCCGTTTTGTTAACAGCATTAAGTCATCTGTAAAGGGTGAGGTTGTTAAGTACGGTGCGGTAGCTGCTAAAACTGCTGCATTGGGCGGCAAGGATTTGATTATCGACAGTCCTGATTATACAACCGTTAACGGCTTGGCTTATGAAAAGGGTGCTCAGGATATTATATTTGCTGATAATGGAACAGAGGTTTCCTTTACAGTTGCAATTTATAATATCGGTACTAAACAGCACCTGACATATTATGCAGTAAGACCTTATATGATTATTGATGTTGACGGTGTTGAGTATACTGTTTACGGACGCACCTATGAAAGCAGACCTTACGATGTTGCAAAGACAGCTTTGGCTGACGAGTCTGCAGAGTATAGCGAAGAGGTTATGGAATATTTGAATAATATAGCAGATAATTCATCATTAACAACTGTTTCCAAGGCTCTTTACACAAGCTACGGCTTGACCGATGAGAGTGTTGCGGCTTCTGTTAAGAATGAGGCGGCAAACAATGACCGTCTTATCAGAGTGATCCAGAAAGCTATGAGAGGCGAGGATATTACCCTAGGTGTACTTGGCGGCTCTATTACAATGGGTGCCAATGTAGTTAAAGAGGATCGCTATGCCCATGCTTATGCAGGTATTCTTCGCGAATGGTTAGAAAACACCTTTGGCGTAAATGTAAATCTTGTTAATGCAGGTATTGGCGCTACTACTTCTACTTTCGGTGTTCATAGAATTGAAAAGGATTTATTGCAGTATAATCCCGACCTTGTAGTTCTTGAATATGCAGTTAATGAGAACAAGAGCGATACTACAAATAAGACCTATGAGGATTGTGTGCGCAGAATATTGGCATCAGGCGAAGATACCGCTCTTATGCTCTTGTTTACTGTAAGATACAATAAACTCAGCGAAACTTCTGTTAATAATGTTACATGTTATTATCCCGAGCAGGCTGTAGCAGGTACAACTACCTATTATAATAACCAAGGCGCGCAGATGGTAATCGGAAATAACTATAATCTTCCTATGATAAGCTGTATGGATTGCGTTGTTCCGCTTATTGAGGATGAAACCCTTATCTGGAAAGTCGAAGGTAATAAGAGCAATAAAATTAATGTTCTTACCACTGATGATATCCATCCAAGCTATTTAGGACATCAGATTATAGCATCATTGCTTTCTGATTATATTGCTAATATTGCAGAAAATGTTACTGCTGATACAGCAACCGAGAGCGATACAATGCCCGATGCTCTCTACGGTGCAACCTTTACAAATGCTAAGTTCTATAATAGTTGCGACCTTCCTGAGGAATGGATTGCTTCTATGGGTAGCTTTAAGGCTGTTCACGATATCAGCCCTGAGTATATAGTTTATGAATCATTGACCCACGGCTGGAAAGCTCAGTCTACTGACGAAGCAGAGCCTATGGTTCTCAATATTCCGGGGGCAAAGAGCGTTACAATGCTTATGGTTCGTACTGATAAGGTTGCTGACGGTATAAAAGCTAAGGTGACTGTTACAAAGGAAGACGGCGCAACAGTTTCTAAGAACGCATCAAACTATTATACCAGCAAGGATGGATATGCTGATGCACTTGTTATGTATACTGCAGATGCGGGTGAGGATATCAATGTTGCAATCGACCCTGTATTCAGCGGTCAAGAGGGCGAATTGGTAGTGCTCGGTATAATGATAGGCTTTGACGAGGCTGAGTAATTGAAATTTTAAATGCCGTACCGTCGAAAAACGGCGGTACGGCAAGGTAACACAATGATTGGAGGTAAATAATGAAAAATAAATTTTGGATAAAACTCCAAGCAGTTGTACTATGCCTTGTTATGCTTATAGGAATTTCATTTGTTGCAACAACAATTGTTTCGGCTCAGGATATTATGATTGATTCCGATGTTTTCGAGGACCAATATTATATTCCGCCTTCAAACGTATTAGGTTATGAGATAGACCCTGAAAAGGAATATGAAATCGTAAATTCTGCTCTTTTTAATGGGGCAGGTCAGGAAGTCTGGGATTTAGCCAAGATTGGTAAAATGGAAGCTCTTACAGGACAGATTAAAAATAATCACAATACTGTAAAGCTTGCATCGGACGGCACTTCAAGGGGTGCTGAGATATATTTCTGGAATGAAAAGTCCCCGAAACTTATCACCCCTGATAAAACCACAGACGGCAGAACACCTTTTGGAAGATTGTTCCCAGGATATGATGCAACAGAGTATAAAGGAATAAGAATTTATTTAAGCAAAGATAAAACTAGTAGATCTGCCACTCTGCAGATAATGACAGGCAGTATGTATAAAGGCTATTGGCCGTCTAGCGGACTTTATTCTTATGAACTGAAATTGCCGTCTAAAGCTTATGAGGGTTATGTTTATTTGCCGTTTGAGGATTTTAAAAATAATTCAGGCAATAAGCTTAGTGCAGCAAATCTTAATTTTATAGCTTTTAAATATATGCTTCCAAAAGAGGAGGTATATGAAACCTATATCGGTGAACTCGGTCTTTGGCGTGAGGGTACAGGCGGTATAGCTACTGCAGGAGAATTGAATATAGGACTTGGTACAGCTCTTGAAAAAGATACTGAGTATATGTTCTATGATTCATATCTTTTTAATAATTCGAATGAAAAACAGTGGGAAATATCCAAAATAAGCGGTCTTACTGTAACACCTCAGTACAAGGCAGAGGGCTATTATCCGAGTGATGCTAAAAGTTCGGTAAAAGTCTCTACTACGGGTCAGTCAAGTTATCCTGAGGTATATTTCTGGAATGATAAGTCTGAGGGTGGTAGCAAGGCTCACGGTATATTATTCAGCAAGGATATAAATATAACAGACTATGACGGAATAAGATTATGGGTTAAAGCCGAAAGTAATAATCCCTATTCTATAGCTACGATTATGCTCGGTTCTAAGGCATATTACCAAAGCGAAGAGCGAGGAGGATATTATAGCTATAATCTTGTAATTGACGGCGGATTTGAAGGCTATGTCAATATACCGTTTAAGAATTTTGTTAATTTAAATGGCGAATCTTTACCTGTTGAGGATTTAACCTATATAGCATTCAAGCATGGCGAAAATGCGTATGTTGTATCTGATATATACTTTTCTAATTTGCAGGTTTACGGACTCAAGTCTAACGAGACATATGAGGAAGAGCCCGTAGGAGAGCAGATTATTGATACAACCGCTAAAAAATGTGAAATTGTAAATTCTACCCTCTTTAACGAGGCGGGGCAAGAAGTTTGGGATTTGACAAAGGTAGGTAAGTGGAATGCACTTGCAGGTCAGCGTAAAAATGGACACAAGGCAGTAAAGCTTACTACTGCGGAAGGTGAAAAGGGCGGCGAAATATATTTCTGGAATGAAAAAGGCCCCGCGCTTCCTGAAGAAAAATTAGAGGGAAGAACACCGTTTGGCAAGCTTTTCCCGGGATATGATGCAACAGAATATACGGGAATACGCCTTTATATAAGTAAACCGCAGACAGTTCAGTCAGTAAAGCTGCAGGTACTGTTCGGAAATATGAGTAAAGGTTATTGGCCTAACAGTAAAACAGGTTTCTTTACGTATGAGATTAACCTGCCAAAAGCTGAATTTGAGAATTATGTATATTTACCCTTTGAGGATTTTGTGAATATAGCAGGGGCAAAAATAAATTCTCAAAACCCCAACTTTATCGCATTTAAGTATAATTTGGCTGCTGCTGAAACGGTTGAAACCTATATCGGCGAACTTGGTCTTTATAGAAAAGGCAAGAGTAGTGTTACTGATACAGGAGAACTTAATATCGGTATTGGTAAAGAATTAAGCAAGGATACCGAGTATATGTTCTATGAATCGGTTATCTTTAATAATTCAACTGCTAAAGATTGGGAAAAGGCTAAGCTTTCCGGATTTAAGGTGACACCCGGATATACCGCTAAGGGCTATTATCCGAGTGATGCAGATAGCTCTGTCAAGCTTTCAGCGACAGGCAAATCCAAGTATCCCGAAGCATTTTTCTGGAATGAGAAATATAAGGACGGAAGCCGACCTTTAGGCATACTTTTTGGTACAAATATTAATATCACCGATTATGACGGTATAAGGCTTTGGGTAAAGGCAGAGGAAATTAATCCGTATGCTCTCGTCACCGTTATGATAGGCTCTAAGGCATATTACCAAAGCGAAGAGCAAGGCGGTTATTACAGTTATAATATTGTAATTGACGGCGGCTTTGAGGGATATGTAAACATACCTTTCAAAAACTTTGTGAATTTAAGAGGCGAATCGGTTGAGGTTAAGGATTTTAACTTCATAGCCTTTAAGCACGGCGAGGGTGCTTATGTCAAATCCGATATTTATATTTCAAATTTGCAGGTTTACGGTTTAAAATCCAATAATACATCAAGCCATAAAAATATTGGTATACAGCTTGATAAAGAAAAGGAATACGAAATAGTATCTTCTTTGGTTTTTGCTGATGCTTCGCAGACTATGTGGGAGCAGACAAAGGCAAGCGGTATGATTGCAAATGTCGGAATTACTGACAACAAGTACATACCAAAGAAAGGTATGACCTCTGTAAATATTCATACAACGGGCGAAAGGTCATCACCCGAATTGTATTATTGGAACGAGCTTTCCGAAGGCGGACGCCGTACTCACGGAAGATTTTGGGCAAATACAGATTGTTCACTGTATGATGGTATAAGGTTCTGGATTAAGATAGACGAGAATAATACATATTCAAAACTGACTATTTATCTGGGACAGATGTATACAGGCTATTGGCCAAAGGCTGATGTTGGCTTCTACGGTTACGATATAGTGATACCCAGAGGCGGCTTTGAGGGATATGTGAATATACCTTTCAGCTATTTTGTTAATGCTAAAGGTGATCCCCTTAATGCACAGAATATCAATTTTATTGCATTCAAGTATAATGAGACAGGCTTTAAAGAAGCTGATTTCTGGATTTGCGACCTTAATATGTACAGAGTAGCAAGACCGGAAAATATGCCGGCTGATAATTCAACAATTATTGACGGTACTGAGCTTCAGGTTGAGCACATCGTAGCAGATGGTACAATTAACGATGCTGTCGGTAAAGAGTATCTTATTAAAGATACAGCAGTTCAGGAAAATAAGATTGATAATACAGAAAAGCCAAAAGAATCTGTGAATCTTGCATTGATTATTATTTTTGCGGCATCGGCACTGATTTTAATAGGTATAGTTATCTTTATAATTATATTTATTAAGAAAAGGCGTCAAAAATAAGGCTATATATTCTAAAACAATAAGGAGTACATTATGAAGAAAATAATTTGCTTGGTTTTAACCTTTATAATGACTGTTGCTTTAACTGCTTGCGGCGGCGGTAACGGCGGTAGCGGCGATTCGCCTAAGGGTGAGGGAATCGCGGTTAAGGGCAGTAAATGGGCAGAGGGACTGACTGTTCCCGAGCTTGAAAACAAAGAGGTTTCTTGGCTTTTAAATGCAGGCTACGAGGACCACGAGCAGTACGACCTTGAAGAAGCTCCCGATGCTTTTTATCAGACCTGGAAAGCATGGGAAGAGACCTTTGGTGTAAAGGTTGATGTTCAAAAGGTTGCATGGGATAATTTTACAACTCATCTTACAACATCTGCAGCATCAGGCGAGATGCCCGATATAGTTTACGGCGGTACTACTTGGTTCCCCTCTTGGCCGGCACTCGGCTTGGTTCAGCCGATTGATGATTACTTTGATTTGAGTGAAGAAAAGTGGAATATGGAAATTATGGACCAGCTAAAGTGGGATGGAAAACACTATGTGGCTTATGCTCAGGTTCCTGAGAATTTCTATATCTGCTACAATAAAACAAAGTTTGAATTAGCTGATGAAACCACCCCCTTAGAGCATTGGAAGAACGGTAACTGGAACTGGACTCAGTTTGCCAAGACTGCTAAGAATATGACCGATGCTTCAAGTAATGAATACGGTTATACAGGCTGGAATCTCAGCTTCAATAAGTGCATTTATTCTATTGTTGATATTGCTGAGGACGGAACACTTAAGTCTTTGGTTGCAACGCCTAAGATTAAGCGTTGGTTTACTGAGATTTATAACCTTTATCATGCAGGTGTTGCCCGCAATGATAATGACAGAGCTAACTTTCTTACAACATTCCCTGCAGGTAAAGATGCAATGATTCATATTTCTCAGGAAGAATATATCAGAATGAGAAAGATGCTTGAAATTACCGGCGGTGACGAGTTTGGTATTGCGCCCGCACCGATATTTGATCCTAACGAAGAGACTGTTTCTAAGATGTCTACAAATATTTACGGTTTCTCTATAAGTGCTCAGGCTAAGAATCCTAAGGGCGCGGCGGCTCTTATTGACTTGTATTATAATGTACATAACAATATTGAGAATTCTTTCGGTGATTTGGGTCAGTTTGGAAAATATCTTTCTGATGAAGAGAAAGAGGCTGTAAGAGAGGCTAATAAAACCACACCGGAACTCAACTTTGTTCAGGGCTTTGGTGATGCTCAGCAATTATGGAATGTTTACTGCAATGATACAATCTTCTCTTCTACAAAAGAGGGAAGTGTTTCATCTTTGCTTGACAGCTTTGACAGTGTTTTAAATGCGGAGCTTAAGGAGTTTTCAGGAACCATAAAATAGCCGAAAGGCAGATAGGAGTTAGTTATGAAAATTTTTGCAAAAAGAATACTCCCGTTTCTTTTATGTGTTTCATTGATTTTTACCGTTACAGGCTGTGCCGAAAACGCTGATAATAACTCTTCTTTAGATAATGCTTCGCAAACTGCTTCAACAGATGAAACGGTTGAAAAAATAGAGGTATTAACTAATAAGAATGCTATATCTGAAAATATGAAGAATAAGATGTTTCCTATGTTTACAAATAAAGTAAGTTATGAAAGAGGCGGTAGCACCGCCTCTGAGGAAGCCTATCCTGATTATAAGAAATATGTCGAATCCAGGCATAGATTTGAGGATATGGTGGGGCATAATTCTGAGGTTTCTGCTGTAAGACTTGCGGAGCTTGGTGTATTCGAAAAGAATGAAAAATTTTCGCCCAACAGTTCTATGACAGTCGGTGGCTTTTTGAGAGCCTTATTGATGGTATGTCGGCAGGATATCAACGGCAATACTGCTGATGATGAATTAAAGAAATTTATTGAAAGTACAAATCTGATTGAAAAGGGTGTTGAAATAGATTATTCTGCTACTCTTACTAATCAGGAATTGGCATATTTCTTAAGCCGCTGCAATACCGAGATTAATAGCGCTGAGCAGTATAAGCTCCTTATCTCTGATTATAACGATATAGAAGAGGTTTACCGCAACGGTGTTTTACAGACGGTGGCTGTAGGTATTACCGAAATCGTTGATTTTAAGTTTTACCCGAAAGAGGCGGCAAAACGCTCCGATATAGCAGACGGTCTGTACCGACTGATAAATACAGGCGCCAGAGTAATTCCGCTTTATAATCTTGGTAATCTCTATTCAGAGGGCGAAAGTATTTACCTTACAAAGTCGGCTTATAAGACTAATGAGTCGGGTACAATGTTTGGTATGTTCAGCAATTATAATAAGCAGGCTTCTGCATTCGAGACCTTGGGAAAGCTACCTGTTGACCGTACAGGATTTAATAAATGGGCTCAGATTGAAAAGCAGCAGGGTGTATATACCTGGCCTACTTTTACTAATGATGCTGCACCGCATAAATTGGGTCAGACAACAATTATCTGTGTCGATATCAGTGCTCACGAGGGCTGGAATTCATCACTTGGATATACAAATATTCCTTCTTTCTATCCAAGGGATATTGCTAATACCAAAACCCGTGCTGCTGCTAAGAGATTTCTTTATAATTTTGTAAAAGAAATGCTCACTGTCCTTGAGGGCGATGTTCTTTTGCTTATCGACTATGAGCTTGACTGGCAGCAGTCGATTCACGATAACGTAATGGGTAAAAACCGAGCAAAAATATTCTCTCAGTGGTTTGTAGAGGCTTGTACGGTGGCGCGTGAGTCGGCAAGAGCAATAGGTGCGGCAAACCGTATGAAGCTGGGCGTGAATTATAATAATATCACCCCTACTCACTTAAAGGGTCCAAAAGAAAACCAATGGATGCTTGATATGGCTGAGGCGGTTGATTATGTTACCATAGACAGTTATAACTTCTATGATGATAAAACCGACCCGTCATATACGATACAGAATATCCGTTTTCTTATGAATAACTATTCATTGGGAAAGCCTGTAATAGTTGTTGAAAACGGTCTTGCAATGAATATTGATGATTCGGTTGTCGACCCTGTTTCAGGACTTACACCGATAAAGCAATCAGCTACTTATTTTAAGAATCTGTTTAATGAATTTAGATTCTGCCTTGAAAGAGGAGATTTTCTTAATGCGAATTTGGCAGGATTCTTAGTATGGGCTTATTTCGATACAGGTGGCACAGCGGGTGTTCATCACGGTATTGTAAACGATGATAATACTCTTAGAGAAAACGGTGAGGAAATCAAAAAAGGAATAGACAGGTTATATAAACAAAATCAGTTTAATCCGTCTTACCTCACTGAGGTTACAGAAGCTTCAATTACTCCGCCTGAGGTTAGTGTTGCAAGCGGTACAGAGTATGAAAAGCTTAGTTATATAGTTACAGATTACGACACCGAAAAGGGTGAAGGAAAGCTTAGAGTTAAGCTTTCGGAAAAAGGAACAGTATTCATTACTGTTAATGGCGAAGAATATATCGCCAGTGCTTCTGAGGTCGATTCTCATGTATTTGAGTTAGAGGGACTCAGGGACGGACTTAATGTAATTGATATTTATTTTGGTGCAACTAAGGCACCTTCTACCAGAACAGTAGAAAAGGTATTGTTCAGTTAAATCTTTAATCAGCCGACGGATATCCGTCGGCTGAGGAAAAACTTGCTGAAGGGGAAGTTATAAGTATGAATAAAATCAGCGGTATCTGTCTTGACGGAATGTGGAAACTTTATTATGAAGAAAACTGTATATGTAAAGATTCCGCAGAAAATATAACCTCTGTTTCAGAGCTTCAGCAGGTAGGCTTTAAGTGTATAGATGCTTGTGTTCCGGGAAATTTTGAGCTTGATATGCAACGAGAGGGACTATTACCCGATTTGTATTTCGGTAAAAACCCGTTGTTAGCGAGAAATCTCGAAAATCTGCACCTTTGGTATACTACAAATTTCAATATATCGAAAATAACTCAAGAAACATATTTGCGTTTTGAGGGTATTGATACCTTTGCGGATATATATTTAAACGGCAAATTGATTGGCAGTACCGACAATATGTTTATTTCCCACGAGCTGAAAGCAGATAATTTGATTTTGGGAGAAAATGAGCTTGTAGTTCATATTATCCCATCATTTCTAAAATCCCGCGAAAACACTATGGGAGCGGGTATACTTTACCACCAACCCTACAATGCCGATTCGGTAACCGTGCGTAAAGCACCGCACATGTACGGTTGGGATATAATGCCGAGAATAATGTCCGGCGGACTATGGAGAAGCATTTATCTTACCCAGAAAAAGCCGGACCGAATAGAAGATATTTACATTTCAACTATCAAAGCGGAAAAAGAAAAGGGCAGTTTTCATTTTTACTATAAAACAATCATTTCTGATGATTTTACTGCCGACTACCGCCTTGTTATAAAAGGAGAATGTAAAGACAGCCGTTTCACAACCGAAAGACCTTTATGGCACACCGAGGGCAGAACCTTTATTCATATTGATAACCCTTATTTATGGTGGCCTAAGGGTATGGGAGAAGCAAATCTTTACCGTATAACAGTTGAGCTTTATAAAAAAGACGAGTTGCTTGATTCTAAAGAGATTTATGCAGGTATCAGAATAGCAAAGCTTGTGAAAAGCGATACTATTGATAACGGTCAAGGTGAGTTTTGCTTTTATGTGAACGGCGAGAAGATGTTTGTAAGAGGAACCAATTGGGTTCCTATGGATGCATTTCATTCGAGAGATAAAGAAAGACTGCCTAAGGCATTAGAGCTTCTTGATGCAACTAATTGTAATATGGTTCGCTGTTGGGGCGGTAATGTTTACGAGGACCACGAATTCTTTGATTTTTGTGACCGCAACGGTATTGCGGTATGGCAGGATTTTGCAATGGCTTGTAGCTATTACCCTCAGACAGAGGAGTTTGCAGGAAAACTGAGAACCGAAGCTTTGTCTGTAGTTAAGAAGCTTAGAAATCATCCGTCAATTTTCCTTTGGGCAGGGGATAACGAGTGCGATTTGGTATATACCGGATGGCATCCTTTCCGCCAAAACCCGAATGAAAATATTTTAACCCGCAAGGTTTTACCCGAGATTATTAAGAATAACGACCCGTTTAGAGAGTATCTGCCGTCTTCACCTTTTATTTCTCAAAGGGCTTATGAGCAGCATAAGGATAAGCAGATACCCGAAATGCACTTATGGGGACCGAGAAAATATTTCAAAGCGGATTATTATAGTAAAGCGGTATGTCGTTTTGCGAGCGAAACCGGTTACCATGGCTGTCCTGCACCGAAATCGCTTGAAAAGTTTTTAAGTAATGATAAAATTTGGCCTTGGCAGGATAATGACGAATGGCTTATTCATGCAACCTGTATGGAAGAGCGAAAAGGGGCTACTTATTCTACCCGTATTCCTTTAATGGCAAACCAAATAACCGAGCTTTTCGGTATTTCGCCCGATAACATAGAGGATTTTGCAATAGCTAGTCAGATTACGCAGGCTGAGGCAGATAAATATTTTATCGAGCGCTTCAGACTCGGCAAGTGGGAAAGTACTACAGGTATTTTATGGTGGAATCTTGTTGACGGTTGGCCGCAGTTTTCGGATGCAGTAGTAGACTATTATTATGAGCCTAAAATTGCATATTCGGTTATAACAAGGTCTCAGCAGACAGTTTGTCTTATGATGCGAGAACCGAACGGCGGAAAAATCACTTTGGCGGCAACTAACGATTCACTTTGTGATGAAATTCTAGAATATAAGGTTACTGATGTTACTTCAAATAAGGTTATACTCGAAGGCAGTACCACTGCTTTAGCAAATGCTATGGTAGATGTTGCAGTTGCTGATTGCAATGAGGAAGAGACGGTATTTTATCTTATTGAATGGAAAATCAAAAATAAAAATTATAAAAACCATTACCTTTGCGGCAAAGCTCCTGTTTCTTATGAGATTTGTATCGAAGGGTATAAAAAAGCAGGCTTTATTAAGTAGGGGGATAAAATGTACAATCGTATACCTGATAAATTTGCAACTGATATATTGGTTATAGGAGCAGGTCTTGCAGGAGTATGTGCGGCTATATCCGCGGCGAGAAACGGTTGCAGCGTGGTACTGCTTGAAAAGTACCGCACTTTAGGCGGAAACGGCGGTCCTGATGTCGGTGTTCATCCTTCGGGTGCTCACAGATTTCATCCGTATGCAGTGGAAACCGGCATAATGGAAGAAATGATAGAAGAAGCGGCTTGGAGAGGTGCCAAGACGCTAACTTACGACCATCATTATAATATTTCTCAGCAATGGGATACTGTTATGAGCGATATGCTAAGGCGCGCAGGAGTTACTGTTTTGCGTTGCCATTATGCTAAAACCCCAATTGTGGAAGACGGAGCTATCAAAAAGGTGATAGTTGAGGATATTTCTACATATCACACAAGGGAAATCACTGTAGAAATTGCAGTTGTTGATTCTTCGGGTGACGGTAATGTTTCGGCTTTGGCAGGAGCTGAGTTTAGAATGGGCAGGGAAGCAAAAGCTACCTATAATGAACGCTCAGCTCCCGAAAAGGCAGATAATATAACCTTGGGGTCGAGTGTAGTAGGATATGTTCGCAAAACTGAAAATGCAGTTGATTTTACAGCTCCGGACGACATCCCTGAATATTATCCCGGTTATGAGCATTCTCCGACAAAATTTAGACCAAACGGTGAAAGCGTGCTGATTTATCCGACAGAAACGGGCGGCGAAAATTCTTCCGATACTATTGAGGATGAGCACGAAATATATGAAACCCTGTTAAAACAGCTTTATGCCTGGTGGGAGAGGGGAAAGAAAGAATTCCCTGAAAACAAAAACTGGGAGCTTGTTTGGGTAAGTCCGAGAGTAGCAAAGCGTGAAAGCAGAAGATTTGCAGGTCCGTATACTCTGACCCAAAACGATGTTGAGTCAGGAAGAATTTTTGATGATGCCATCGGATTTGGCGGATTTGCTGAGGATTTGCACTATCCGCGCTCTGAAAGAGAAAAATATATAGAAATAAACTATATTGCAATACCGCCGCTATATTCGATACCTTACCGTTCGGTTTATTCTAAGGATATTAAAAACCTTTTCTTTGCATCGCGTCTTTGTTCTGTCAGTCATTTGGCTCACGGAACTGTGCGTCTGCAAAGAACCCTGTCAACCTTGGGTATGGCAGTAGGGGTTGCGGCAGGACTTTGTAAAAAATACAGTTGCAAGCCGAATGATATATATGAACAGCATTTGGAAGAGCTTCAGCAGACAATGCTAAGACAAGATATTTCGGTAATGGGCAAAAAGAATGCTGATGAAAATGATTTGGCTCGTAAGGCTAGTATTACGGCGGACAGCTATCAGAAATTTGGAGTTGACAAAACCGATGAGTTTTTACCGCTTGAAAATACAGTTACCTTAATGCTCTGGGATTGGAAAGATAAACTCGATAAATTCTCTTGCTATCTTAAAAATGAGAGTGGCGAGGAAAGGGAAATTACTGCAACACTTCGTCTTTATAATCCAAGCCGAAAGTATAAAGAAAATTTTGAAAACAAAAAGTTTTCTTATTTCGGTGTTTCCAATCAGATGGAATGGGGTGTTGATGATACCCGTGAAAAATTCGAGGTAGTAAAACAGGTGAAATTTTCGGTTCCTGCTGATTTTGAGGGCTGGTGCGATGTGCCATTTGATGCCAAGCTTATAGCAAAGGATGAATATAACGATGATGCCCGATATGCGGTAGAGCTTAGCGATACTGATGGGGTTTCGTGGTCAGTAAGTCATAACCATTACGATTTTTGCCGTAGAGCATATTTTCGTGAGGGTGATAAGGAGTACACCTCTTTCTATGAGGGTCTCGCATTTAATATTACACCATCGCCTCTTTACGGAAATCCTGAAAATGTTATTGACGGTGTTAACCGCCGCTGGTCTACAAACCCTGTTCATGCCTGGATTTCTGAAAGTAAAAAGCCTCAGAGCATAACCCTTTCTTGGGATAGCGAGGTTGAGTTTAATAATGTGAATATCACATTCGATACCTTTACACGCGCTTATTCAAGAATGCCTCTTGATTGCCGCCAAAAGGTTAACCCGATGCTTGTAAAGAAATATGCGGTTGAGGCACTTATAAACGGAGAATGGGTAAAACTCAGCGAAAAGGACAATAACTATAACAGATTCAATAAAGTTGAGTTTGATACAGTTAAGGCAGAAAAGCTTCGTATAAACATATTAGAGACCTGGAACGGTGCAGAAGCCAGAATATACGAGATTCGCGTATATAATCAGGATAATGAGTAGGAGGGGAATAATGAAAGCAGAACAATTACTCAAACAGATGACCTTGGATGAAAAAATAGGTCAGTTGGTTCAGCCTTACGGTAAAAGTATTTTAAGACGCGACCCGGAAACGGATGAGCCTATAAATGACCCTTTAAAGCTTACAGATGATGAGCGTGCAAGGGTGGGAAGTGTACTTGATAACTCTTTTGTTGACGGTACTACAAAAGAGCTGAAAGCATATTTGTCCGAAGAGGTTGGCGGAAAAATCCCTCTTATTGCTATGCATGATGTAATTCACGGATGCGATACCATTTTTCCTATAGCGTTAGGTCTTGCTTGCTCTTTTGAGCCGGAGCTTATGAAAGAAAGCTCATATATTTCGGGTCTTGAGGCTGCGGCGCATAATATTCATGTTGCATTCGGACCTATGGCGGACTTAGTAAGAGATGCCCGTTGGGGTAGAGTTATGGAGTCTTGCGGCGAAGATCCTCTTATAAATTCTCAGATGGCTGTAGCTACTGTTGAGGGTTTTCATAAAGCTGGTGTTGCTACCTGTGCTAAGCATTTTGCCGCTTATGGCCTTATTGAGTCAGGAAGAGACTATAATCCTGTTCAAATAGGCGAGAGAGCGCTTAGGGAAACCTTCCTGCCATCTTATAAGGCGGTTGTCGATGCAGGAACAGATATGATTATGACTTCTTATAATGCTATAAATGATATCCCTGCTACAGGTAACGAATGGCTTATGAAGGATATTTTGCGTGATGAGTGGGGATTTGACGGTATAATCATTTCGGATTCGGGCGCTATTAGAGAGCTTATAAAGCACGGCTTTGCTAAAGATGATAAGCAGGCATCTTACTATGCTGCTAAGGCAACGGTTGACATGGATATGTCATCAACCTGTTATTTAAGAACCTTAAAAGAACTTATTACTGAGGGAAAAATCTCAGAAGAAATGGTAAATACCGCCTGCCTTAGGGTATTGCAATTAAAGGAAAAGCTAGGCATACTCGATAATCCGGTGAAATATCCTGAACCGGAGCAAACAAAAGAGCTTATATTAAAGCCTGAGTTTTTAGAGAGCGCTAAAAAATGCGCGGAAAAATCGGCGGTTTTGCTTAAGAATGATGGTGTACTTCCGCTTTCGGATAAAGTGAAAAAGATAGCCTTAATCGGTCCTTTCGCCGATACTGAGGAAATTTTGGGCAATTGGCTTTGCTTTGGTCCTAAGCAGTACGGCAAGGGTGTTATAAAAACTGTTAAAGAAAGTGTTATTAATAGAGTTCCTGACTGCGAGGTGACCTGTATTCCAGCCTGCAGTTGGGCTTTGGATGATAACACTAAGGATTTCACTGAGGCTGTAGCTGCGGCAAAGGATGCTGATGCAGTAATTCTTTGTATCGGCGAGCATCAAAGTCATAGCGGCGAGGGTAACAGCAGAGTAAATCTTAATCTTCCTGACGGTCAGATGGAGCTTGTGCGTCAGGTGTGCAAGGCTAATCCAAATACCGCTGCATTGCTCTTCTGCGGCAGACCGCTTACAGTAGTAGAGCTTAATGATATTTGTCCTGCGATTTTGTGTATGTGGCAACCGGGAACTTCCGGTGGTGAAGCAGCAGCAAGTCTAATTTTTGGAGATAGCATTCCTGCAGGTAAGCTTACTATGACCTGGCCGCGCTCGGTAGGTCAATGCCCGCTGTATTATAATTATACAAGCACCGGCAGACCCTGTTGGGGTAGGGAAGTGCAGAAAAAACGCTCTATGACCTCTAATTATATTGATGAGTTTACATATCCCTTATATGCTTTTGGTCATGGTCTTTCTTATACAAGCTTTGAGTATTCAGATGCTTCTATAAGCAGTGTTACAATGAATAGGGGAGACAGTCTTACAGTTAAGGTTAAGGTTAAAAATGTGGGCAAATACGATGCTGATGAGGTTGTGTTGCTTTATATTAAAGACCGTTTTGGCAGTGTAATCCGTCCTGTAAAAGAGCTTAAGGCTTATGAAAAAATTCATTTGGCTATTGGTGAAGAAAAAACGGTTGAGTTTGTTATAACCGAGGAAATGCTCAGCTTCTTGCGCCGCGATATGACATTTGGTGCAGAAGAGGGAGATTTTATCGCTGTAATAGGCAATTCCGGTCAGCAGTCTTTGGCATTACCGTTCTGTTTAAAAGAATAGTGTAAAAAGACTTTGATTGACCGTAAAATATGCAAATTTTATTTTACTGGCATAGTTTTGAAAGGAGATTATTATGAAAATTTTAAAATGTCTTGGATTGGTTGTTCTGGCGTTCGTATTATGTTTGTCCCTTTCGGTTGGTTGTTTTGCAGGTGAGGCAAATCTTTCGGGAGATGCTACAGGTGATAAAATTCTGGATGTGCGCGATGCTGTCCGTATGAAGAAATTTATTTCATACGCAGAGTCTTCCATTAATCTTGATGCTGTTGATTTTGACGGTGATGAAGATATAAACGGTGATGAGCTTGTAGTTGTAAGAAAAATGCTTATAGATTACATTGAGCCTGAAATGATAATAAAAGCGCAGACTTTCGATAAGTTTTAAATTCTACTGCTAATATTTAGTATAAATTAAAAAAGTCCGGTTTTTCCGGACTTTTTTAATTATGCTTTAATATGATTTTATCAGTAGTTTTCGCATTGTCGTAAGGTCGCTTGCATCAAGCTTGCTGTTTGAGTCATAATCGGCGGAATTGGGATTTTTAGCGGTGATAGCCCCTGTGATATGCTTCTTTATATGAACTATATCGCGAATATCAAAGTAGCCGTCGATATTAACATCACCTTCAAGCAAATATACCCCGATTTCAGAAATATAAGCATTAGGGTTATCTGTTGAGTTATCCAAAAGCTTTATACCAAAATATTTGCCTAGCTTGTTTTTGCCTACTGTGACAAGCTGTGTTGCTTTTTTGTTGCCTGCTTCATTTGTTACATAGGCTATGCAGTTTTCCTCGTCAAACAGACTGGAATAGTCGTCTGAGAGATATGCTTTCCATTTGGTTAGCCTAGGCAGATTGGTATCACCGCTTGAAAGAAGTATATTTTTGATACCGTAGGTGGCGCCTAAGGAATACGAAATCAGCATATTCTTAGAACTGTGCTCATATAAAGTCGCCATATCCTCAGCTAAATCACCGTTGGTCCAGAGTTTAAGAGAAGCTCCGCCTGTAGCTGTATTAACCGAGGCAGTATTACCCTTGCTTGTGATTATCGTGTAGGGGGATTTCCCGGAAATGAGGTTGTTTTCCAAAAGTGCTGAGACATTCTTCCAATAAGACTGCTCATTTAAAATAAGCTTTGCTTCCTTAACGGTAATCGAAAACGGAGTCTTTTCGTTTCCGAATCTTATTTTTATTACATTAGTACCTTTGCGCAGGTTTTTAACCTCAATAGAGTGATTTTTTACAGAACGGTAATCGGTATAATACTCTTTGCCGTTGACTGTAACAAAAACAGAAGCAGCGGTATCAAGCTTTACTGATACAGCGCCTGTACCGTCTTCACAATCGCCTTTTGCAATAATGGTCAATTCATCATATTCGGTACCGCTTTTAACAGATATCTCAGTATCTCCTGTAACAGCAGTTACATGTTTAAGCTTTGATGGATTAAACTGATTTTGCTTATATAGGGAATTTATGCCCTCTTTAATTGCAAGGCCGTTATCTCTTAAGGTATTATCGGAATTTGCCACACCGCAAACTGTTTCGGATGTAGTGCTGGTGTCATAATAACTCCAGAAAAGGAAACCCGATAAATTAGCATTTAAGAAATCGCCTCTCTCAAGAGCAAAGCGGAATTCACGATAGAGGTTTTTATAATACTGAGTAGCAAGCTCCATTTGGTTTAAGCCTGTTACAGAATCTACTGTACTGAAATCTCTGGCCATCTTAAGACCGTTTTCAACTACTATTACAGGTTTGCCTAAAGAGTAGTTATTCATAAGAAAACGGATACATTCTAAAGTAGCAGAAGCATCGGTTTTGTCTTCATAAAAATCATAGCTGTCAAGTCCGATGTAGTCGGCAACCTCTGCTATGTCAAGCATCCATTGATTTTCTTCAACGCCTAAACGGTGCAGCTTTGTAATTCTATCATAAATTACAATTAGCTTAAGATTTTCGCTTTTGCCAAGCTCTGCTGCGGCAGAGCGAGCCACTTCACAGGCTTCTGCAAACCATTTTGCAAATTCTTTTGCTTTATACTTTCCCCAAGTATCATTCCAAAGACCTAAGAAATTATCAACCTCATAGTCAATCGCAAGTATTACATCACCGTTAACCTGAGTAAGCATCTCAGTTACAAAGGCATATAAAAACTCTTTTGCAGCAGCACGGGTTTCTTCGTTGGTTATATCCTGTGCGTACCAGCTGGGGATATTTGATTCAGAAAGCAAATTGTTCCATTCGCGGTTTGCGCTTATATCTATACAGTTAATTATAGTACTGCCTGCTTTATGTGAGCTTTTATCATTACTAAAGCTGGGCATTTCATATACTATTTCGCCGTCTTCGTTTTGTTTTTCAATTTTTGCCCATTTGTAAAATCCTGTACGGTCAATAGGCAGAGAGCCGTAGTTTAAGAAAGCGTCTGCTTGCTTATTATAGTTGGTAAAAAAGCCCTGCTGCAATCCGCTTTCATTTTTTTCGTATGTAGATTTAACGGTGAAGCTGTCTGAATCTTTATTATACGACCTACCTAAATCAAATAAAGGTATAACCCTTGCGGCGGAATTATATAGTCTGTATAATCCGTCGGCAATATCAGAGCGTTTAGCAGAGGCTTTTGGGTTTAATTTGAAATTGCTGATTTCGGTGATTCCTGCAGCTATAGAGTCAAGAACACCATTTCTTAAAGGCTCTGAAATACTGTCAAAATCATCAAGTAATAATCGGTATTGTGATAAATTGGCGGTATTAGCGGTTGCCTGACCTAAAAAGTAAGCCAGATATTCATTAGTCAGGGTCGCATTATAATCAATATTAACAGAGCTTCCTATTAAACCCGATTTATTTATAACATTTTTAACTTCATTTGCTGAGCCGTTAGCTACTGTTTTGCTTCCGCTGATTTTAAGCAAAGCCCGCATAAAATCAATAACAGTCATACTGCCGTCGGGGTCAAAATTTTCGCTCTTTTTGAATACACCCTTCTCCGCAAGTCTTACTGCGGAAACCTCGCTTTTATGACCTATCATATCAGCATATTCGTGGCGGTTTGCTTTATAGGCTTTGTAATCGAGGTAATCCTCGCTTGTCGCAGTAGGCAGTCCTCTACTGTAATCTACATCGCCGTCAAATAAAGGAAATTGCAGAGACTCAGCATAATTCTCTCCATCTAATTCGCCTGCATCTATAAGAATATCATTTGCAAATGTAACTAAAGTGAAGTTTGAAACAAGGGATAGACAAATTAACAAAGATGTTATACCTAACCAAAATTTTCGATTCATAGAATTCCCCTTTACATATTATAAAATGTAATGATTTTCCAATTAGTTCACAAGTTAAACTAATTTATATTAATATTTTATAATATTTTTGCTATTTAGTCAATAGATTTTTAGAAACTTGAATAAAAAATAAATGAATACATTAAAAAATGAGATTTTTTACCGTTTCTAAATAATAAAAGCGAGGTGAATTTTACCTCGCTTTT
>JAZQIP010000009.1:0-9537 GCA_045541175.1 Acutalibacteraceae bacterium | reverse complement strand
AACGCCGATCTTCTGGCTGATGATACTGCTTATGGTGTGTTCTGGAGCATCAGAAGCAACTATGGCTCAATGGGCATCTGCTTTCACCGAGTCGGCAATTGGCGTATCCAAAACTGTTGGCGATTTAGCAGGACCGTGTTTATTTGCAATGTTTATGGGTATCGCCCGTATGCTGTATGGCAAATTCAGCGAAAAACTTGACTTAACCAAGGTTATGCTTGTTTGCGGAATTGTGTGCGCAGGTTGTTATTTGTTGGCATCTCTCTCCGCAATGCCAATTCTCGGACTTGCGGGTTGCGCACTTTGTGGTTTAGGAGTCGGAATTATGTGGCCGGGTTCTATCAGCATATCCTCTAAGCATTGTCCAAGGGGCGGAACTGCAATGTTCGCATTCTTAGCTTTGGCCGGAGATTTGGGTGCTATGGTGAGTCCCGCTATGGTGGGAAGTCTTTCTGAAATGGTAGGCGGTAATCTTAAAACAGGTTTACTTGTTGCTACATTGTTTCCAATAATATTGGTTGTTGGATTAATTGTTTTGAGAAGAATAAAAAAATCTCAAATTAGGGTTGCAAAAGACCAACTTTAAGTTGGCATCTAAATGATTTGTAACAGCCAAAATAGAAACCGACCAACAGGTCGGTTTTTTTGTTTTGGTCAGAAAGTATAGGATGAGAATCACCGAAGACGGTTTAGTCAAAGCAGTAAAAAATCCGCAAAATTGTTATTATATGGCAAAAACCTGATAATTTTAATAATTATATAAAAAATAAAAGTTCTATAATGGACAACCTTTTCATAAAATTAAAAGAAGAAAAAAAGGTGATGGAAATGAATGCGGACAGGTTTGATAATGTGCTTTATGCTGTGTGCCAAAGGTTAAGGAGCGTTTTGGCAAGTATTTCATCCGAAGAAAAATCGCAAATTGAGGAAATAAGACTAAGGGCGGGAAAACCTCTTGTGCTGACCGTTTCGGGAAGACCTGCATTCTTGAGTAAAAACGGACAAATCTCGTTTGAGGCATATAGCGACAGCCTGATAGTAGGCAGAGCGGATATTTTTGATAGCTTCAGGCTTTTGTGTGACAATTCGGTCTATGCCCACGAAAAAGAACTGCAAAACGGCTTTGTTATGATGAAAAACGGCGGCAGAGCAGGTATCTGCGGAAGGCTTACCGCCTCGGGCGTTCAGGACATAACCTCAATAAATATAAGAATTTCGCGAGAAATTTACGGTGCGGCGGATAGTCTACTAAAAGCATATAAGCAAAAAGGCTTGCTTATATGCGGTCCGCCCTTAAGTGGGAAAACTACCGTTTTAAGAGACCTTATAAGACAGCTTTCAAACCGCCTTGTATCGGTTTGTGTTATAGATTCAAGGGGCGAGCTTTCGGGAATACAGGGGGATTTTTACCAAAATGACCTTGGGCTTTGTACCGATGTACTTATAACACCCGATAAGGCGCTGGGCTGTGAAATTGCGCTGAGGACAATGAATCCCGATATAATTGCCTTTGATGAAATTGGTACAGATGCCGAGCTTTTGGGGGTGGAACAGGGCTTTTATTCAGGAGTTTCGGTTATAACTACCGCCCATATCAGCGATATCAAAGAATTAAACAACCGAAAAATTACCGCCCGTCTTTTGAAAAGCGGAGCAATAGAGCAAATAGCCCTTTTGCCCGAAAAGCATAAGGGTGAGATAAGAATATTTAGCACCAAGGAGCTTTTTAAGAATGCTATTGTTTAAAATAATCGGGCTTTCGCTTTTGTTTTTATGCTGTTGTGCAGTCGGTTTTTTGAAAGCGGCGGCACTGAGCAAACGAACCCAAAGGCTTTCGGATTTTATAAAAGGTATAACCGAATTAGCTGAGCGAATCCGTAGTGAATCGACCGAAATAAAAAGGCTTTTTGAAATATGCTTTGAAAAGTCGCTCATAACAGGCAAAAACGAGCCGAATGAGGAATATCTTTTAAAGGAAGACATTGCTCTTTTGAAGGAATTTTTCGGCAGTATCGGTATGAGGGACAGCGTCTCCGAATATGAGAGGTGTTGCCTTTATAAGGGGTTGCTTGAAAACCGCCGATGTGAGGCCGAAAAGCGCTCGCGAGAGCTGTCCCGCCTTTATAATACCTTAGGGGTGCTCGGCGGTATATTTGTTGTACTTTTTTTCTTGTAGGTGATTAGGGTGGATGTTGATTTTATTTTCAGAATAGCCGCAATAGGCATAATAGTAACGGTGCTGAATCAGGTGCTTATCCGCTCGGGAAGAGAGGAGCAGGCTATGCTCACAACCCTTGCAGGACTTGTGGTGGTGTTGCTGATGGTGGTTAACGCCGTGGCAGAGCTTTTTTCGACTGTTAAAAATCTTTTTGGACTATGACAGAGCAGTTATTTAAGATACTTGCTGTTTGCATAATAGCCGCGGCAATATGTATCATTTTAAAACCGAAAAACAACGAGTATGCACTCTTTGTCACTCTAGGTGCAGGGGCTTTGATATTTACGGTCATATTCAAAAATATTTTCAGCACCTTTTCTGAGGTTGAAAAAATGCTTAGTTCCTACGGTGTAGAAGCAGAATATTTCAAGGTGGCACTCAAGGCTTTGGGGATTGGATACATAACATCTTTTGCGGCAGATTCCTGTCGGGATGCAGGGCAAAGCGCCCTTGCCTCAAAGGCAGAGCTTGCCGGGAAATGCGCTGTATGGATGCTGTCACTTCCGCTTGTGGTATCGGTGCTGAAAATAGCAGTAGGACTTATAAAATGATAAAACGAATTATAATTTTGATTTTTTTAATGCTTTGTTTTGCGACAAATGCTAATGCCGAGGGGTATTCCTCTGATGAAATTTATAAAGAGCAGTACGGACTCAGCGGTGCAGAAGATTTAGATAATTATTTGCCCAGTGAAACAGCAAAATTTTTAAGAGAAAACGGAATCAGTCCCGAAAATAGCGGTTTTACTGAGCAAATTTCGACCGAAAATGTTTTTTCGCATATAATTTCTTTTTTTAAAAGCGGTATTAAAAAGCCGTTGTCTGCACTGACGGCAATTATCGCAATAGTTCTTATAAGCGGAGCGCTGTCGAGCGCTGAAATATCAGGCGGTGCGGCAAGAGCGTCTCAATATGCTACTGCCCTATCTTCTGCGGCGGTTATATGCATACCGACCTTTTCGGTGATTTCTGCGGCTACGAGCGCGATGCAGGGATGTGCGGTTTTTATGACCTCGTTTATACCTGTTTTTGCGGTTATCACAACCTCTTCGGGTGCGGCGGCAACAGCGGTTTCTATGAGCGCTTTGTTGCTTGGAGCTTCGCAAGGGGTAAGCTATATTGCGAATTTTATCGTAACCCCGCTTATGAGCGGATATCTTGCAATCAGCCTCGCGGCAAGCATTTCGCCTGTCGTCTCCTCTTCGGGAATAGCCGACGGAATTAAAAAACTAGGTTTTTGGATAATGTCCTTACTGACTACGGTGTTTATAGGCATTCTTAGTATACAAACCAGCGTTAATGCCGCCGCAGATACGCTGTCTCTAAGAGCGGCAAAATTTATAATTGGCTCGTCGGTGCCGATTGCAGGGACGGTTGTGTCCGAGGCGCTGACTACCGTCACCGCATCTATGGGACTTTTAAAATCTACCGTAGGGGTTTATGGGGTTATAGCCTGCTGTGCAATATTTCTGCCGCTTCTTTGCGAGCTTATTATGTGGCGGCTGAGCCTTATGCTTGCGGCTACGGTTTCGGATTTGTTTTCTCAAGGCAAAATATCGGGACTTCTCAGAGCAGTTGATACAGTTATGGCGGTTTTAGTAGGTCTTATACTACTGACCTGCGTGATGTTTGTGATTTCTCTTGCGGTGGTGATTAAAGCATAATGAGCTTTATTTCTTCGATACTTATTTCTTTTTGTGCCGCTTGTGTTTTTATAGGTGCGCTTTATATTATCTGCCCTGAGGGTACAATGTCTAAGCCGATAAAGTATGTTTTAAGCCTTGTTTTTTTGATTTCGGTTATAGCCTCTGCAGGGGTTGTTGCAAAAACTCAGGATTTTTCTATGCCCGAGATTCCTGAATATGAAATAGATTCCGAAAGACTTGATACTGCAAATGCTGAACTGGTTTTTTCCTATGCTCTCAAAGCCGCAGGAATTGATTTTAGTAAAATTTCGGTTTTGACGGATAAATCTGAGGCTGACAGCATAATTATTAGTAAGGTTTTGATATATTCGGGCAGCTCTTATGAGGAAATATGCAAGGCTTTAGGCAGTGCGGCAGAAAAAATAGAGGTAGTTGTAATAAATGAATAAGCTTATAGAAAAATATGCTGAAAAGCTCAAAAAACCGAAAACGCTGATTTTTATAGGGCTTGCAGGGATTTTGCTTATATTTTTGTCTTCCTTTATTGGCTCGGGAGAGGAATCTAAAAGCCAGAAACCAACCGCTGAATTTTCGCCGGAGGCTTATAAGGCTCAGCTTGAGGCTGATATAACCGATATAGTAAAGGATATAACCGGCAGTCGGGATATCAGCGTTGTGATAACGCTTGAGAGCGGAATCAGATACTCTTATGCTGATACAAAAGAGGAAAGCTCGTCCGATAAGACTCAGGAAAGCGAGATTTCCTCTGACCTTGAAATCAAAGAGGGCTATATCACGGTTAAAACGGCGGACGGCGGTGAGCAGGCTCTGCTTGTGGCAACTATGATGCCCGAAATTAGAGGAGTTGCGATTGTTTGCGAGGGTGGGGATACAGAGATTATAAATGAAAAAATAAAAAACGCCGTAACATCGGCGCTTAATATAACATCAAAAAGAGTATATATTTGCGGGAGGAAAACAAGATGAAAAAGGGTAAGGTTTTAGGAAAAGGGCAAATTGCTGTGGCGGTAATGCTGATGGCGCTGGGAGCGGCCGTCTGGCTTAATACAAAATATCTACCGTCCTCGACGAAATATCTCGGCGAGGCGTCCTATGTGAGCACTACCGAGGATGAGGGCGATGCGGTACAAACCTCGGCAAAGACTGATAATGCCGATTATTTCACAACAACCAAAAAGGAACGAGAAGCCGCGAGAAAAGAGGCGGTTGAAACAATTGAAGATTTGCTCGACAGCGAAAAGCTTACCGATGAGGATAAGCAGTCGGCACTGGCTAAAATCGAAAAAATCGGCAAAGATATAGAAAGAGAAAGCAATATTGAAAGCCTGCTTAAGGCAAAGGGCTTTGAAAAAGCCATAGCGGTTATAAGCGAGGGCGGAATTAATGTAATAGTGAAATCCGAGGGTCTTACCTCTGCCGAAACTCTGCAGATTCAGGATATTATTACCGAGCAGACCGATATTGCTCTTGCCAATATAAAAATAATTCCTATAGCAAAGTGAAAATAAATAGTTGTGTTATTTGAAAAATGTGGTATAATATAGATAATATCATTGCTAACAAATTTCACAACGGAGGAAATATTTATGAATAATAAAACAGAGCTTTCGGTAAATACAGAGGTTCTTGAAAAGATGGCTGAAATTGCTGCAAAGGAAATTGCAGGGGTTTCGGGAATTTCAAAGCGCGCAATCGACCTTAAGGGTGCAGTTAAAAATAAAAATGCTTTTAAGGGCGTAAAGGTTGAAAGTGTTAACGGCGCTATCAAAATAAATGCGTATATCTGTGTTGATAAGACCGCAAATGTTAAGGATGTTGCTGAAAAGGTTCAGCATAATATCAAGGATAAGATACAGACTATGACAGGAACTGCTGTAACGCAGGTTAACGTTACCGTTGCTGATATCAAAATTGAAGAAGAAGTAACCGAAGAATAATATTTTAAAATCAACAAGGACTGCCTTTTTTAGGCAGTCCTTGTTTTTGTATTCTTAAAATTTAATTAATATAAAATCTTTTTTGTTTACAAGCGGCTATGATAAAACACCGATACAGTGGTCCTTTTCGGCAGATTTAATTTCGACATTATGGATTTGGCCGTCAAGCGGGGTATCGGATTTTATTATGACTCTTGAATAGTTTTTAGTACAGCCCTCGCAGAAACCGTCTTTATATGTTTCAAAAAGAACTGAAACGGTTTTGCCGACAAGCTTTTTCAGAAATTCGGCTTCACTATCTGCGGCGGCAGATATCATAAGACGGCTTCGGCGGCTTTTTTCAGCGTTTGTAACCTGATTTGGAAGATTATAAGCTATGGTGCCTCGTCTTCTTGAATAGGCAAAAACATGGGTTTTGGCAAAGCCCGTTTGCTTGAGAAATTCGAGGCTTTGGTTGAATTCTTCCTCGGTTTCACCTGCAAAGCCTACCATAATATCAGTGGTTATAGCGGCATCGGGAAACATTGCCTTTATTCTGTTTACAAGGTCGGTATAAAAAGCGGTATCATAATGTCTGTTCATTCGCTTAAGGGTTGTATCGCAACCCGATTGCAGAGATAAATGAAACTGCGGGCAGAATTTTTCCTGCGCTTTAAAGCGGCTTAACATTTCGTCGCTTATATGGTCAGGCTCGAGTGAGCCTAGGCGCACTCTTTTGATACCCTCTACTTCGCAAACCGCATCAACCGCATCGCAAAGGCTGAAATCTGTATCCTTGCCGTATGAGGTGAGGTTTATTCCTACAAGCACGACCTCAATAAAGCCTTTCTTTGCTAATGACTCTGCCTCGAGTTTTATATCCTGAACCGCTTTTGAGCGTACTCTGCCTCTGGCGGTGGGGATAATACAATAGGTGCAGTAGCGCTCGCAACCGTCCTCTATCTTCATATAAGCGCGTGTCCGCTCGGCAAAGTCGGTTATGTCAGGGGTATTAAAATGCTCTTTTTCAGTATGGGGTGCGACCTCGAATATGCGCTCCCCTGTTTCTAAAAATCGCTCGGTTAAGGTTATTATATTTTTGACATCGGTGTTGCCTGTAACAATATCTGCATCCGAAAGCGCTTTTGCTTCTTCGGAAAATGCCTGCACCATACACCCTGTAAGCACTATTACAGCATTCGGGTTTTCTCTGCGAAAACGGTGTAAAACCTGTCTGGTTTTGCGGTCGCTTTCGGCGGTTACGGTACAGGAATTTATGACGACTGCGTCAAACGGAACATCATCCCCGACAGGAGTATGACCTGCTTTTGAAAAAGCCTCTCGCATACTCTGGGTTTCGTACTGATTAACTTTACAGCCGAGTGTATAAAAAGCAATATTCATATAAATCCTCATAAAATAAATCAAGTTTCCAATACATTATATATTAGAAACTTGATTTTTTCAATATCAGTCATTATATTTCTTTTTCCATACAGGAGCAAAGGCAAAGCAGAGAAGTGTTCCCAAAGCCGCAATACCTATCCAGACGGCTATTGTTGTATTCCAACCGTAGTTGTCGGTGAGAATGGCAATACCGTAGGTTGAGAGCGCACTGCCGATATAGGTGCAGGCATTGAGCAGTCCCGAAATAAGCGAAACAAAGCCTGTGGATTTAAAGAATGAGGGAAGAATTACTATCAACATGTAGTTTACGCCGTGCATACAGCCTGTAAGCAAAGCCGAAAGCAGGGTTGATGAAATGGCATCTTTGCCTGTAACCATTAAGAGCAGTACAGAGGATATCAAGCTGACCAAGAATATCGCACCCGCGCAAAATACTGTGCTTTTTATAAAGCGGCTGTGGATAAGGTTTGCAGTCCTGATGCATATCATAGTGAAAACAGGAAGTATAATCCCTGTCAGAATAGCAATAGAATTTCCAAGCTTGTAGGTTTCGGCAATATAGGTAGGCATCCAGGTGGTAATACCGTCTTTTAGCGCACCCTGACTTATAATAGCAAGCATAATAGCAAGCATAAGCGGAGAAAACATAATTTTTGCAATTCCCTTTGAGGTTTGCTTTTTGCGAAGCTTGACCTTTTTGAGCTCGGGGCAGAGCTTGTTCCATACGGCGGCCATTATAAAGCCGCATACGGCACTGAATATAAAAACAAAACGCCAACTGGTTATCGATATTATTAACGGGGTAATCAGGTAAATGAGTATAGTTCCCGAAGCGCTTCCGTAGGATACGATAATGGATGTATGAGCGTATTCCTCTTCGGTACATAAATTTACCATCAGTCGCACAATCGGAGGCCACATAAATGCCTGAGCCAGACCGTTTATGCACCAAACAGCTGTCATAAGCATAGGTGACGGGCAAACAGGTATTAAAAGGTTCATTGAAGAGGAAACCAAAAGTCCTAATAAAATCAGGATTTTAGGCTGATACTTATCGCCAAACCATCCGCTTATTACCTGGCCTAAGCCATAGGTTAAAAAGCTTCCTGTCACTGCGGCGGAAAGCTCGGTTTTGCTAAAGCCTGTTGATGAGACCATTTCTACTATAACCGCACCGAAATTTATTCGGGTTATATAGCTTACCATATATGTTATCATTAAAAATATTGCAAGCGCGTTTGGTGTTAATTTTTTGCTGTTCATTCTGTTACTACCTCGATGCCATTGTCCAAATACATATTTTTAAGTCCCGTAAGCAGACCTTTGTCGGTTATGTATGTATAAGAATTTTTCATATCATCAAGCTTTAAAAGCTCGGTTCTCTCAAATTTTGAGTTATCTGCCAGAATAAAAACATTCTCGCCTGATTTTAAAAGTTGCTCCTGCAAGGCGATGGTTTCGGTTCTATGGTCGCAGATACCAAATCTTAGGGATAATGCGGCGGGAAATATAAAAACCTTTTGCATATGAAGCTTTGAAAGCGCATTAAGAGCTAAAGGCCCTAAAAAAACATTTTCTTTTTTTGAAAATTCTCCTGCGCAAAGAATTACTTTAAAATCCTTGTGTCGGCAAAGAATTTCGAACACATCAAGACAGCAGGTAATTACAGTAAGCTTGGAAAAATTCTCTTTCAGCGCTTCTGCAAAGCTAACGGCGGTACTTCCGCTGTCCACCCCGATAACATCCCCCTCATTTATAAATCTGCAGGCGGTCCGGCAAAGCTCGAGCTTTGAATCCTCGTTTATTTTAAGGCGCTCCGAAAGCGACACAAACTGCTGCATTTCTTCGGGGATTACTGCTCCTCCGTGAACACGGTGCACCAGATTTTGCTCTTCAAGGCTCAGCAGGTCGCGGCGGATGGTTTCTATTGAAACCTCAAAGTGGCGGGAAAGTTCGGTTGTTTCAACAGAACCGTTTTTTCTTAAAATCTCGCATATTTTCTTTTGGCGTTCATTTGCAAACAAATCCACACACCTCCAATAATATCCAACACAGTATATAACGAAAACGCAAATATGTCAACAATTAATTACTATTTTTTATTGATTTAAGCAGAGGAGGATTATCCGAACTCGCCTAAAACGGCAGTATTTAGGTGCTTTTTGGATTATTGGCGGCGGGAGGCGCCAGCCTTGCCACCTTCGCTGCACCAAAAATCACACAAAATTCTGCACGTTTTAGGTCGCAGAATTTTTACGGTGCCGATTTTTGCATCGGCACGGCACAAAACGCAGCAAATCCTGACGGATTTGCGAGTATTTTAACACAGC
>JAZQIP010000008.1:0-38207 GCA_045541175.1 Acutalibacteraceae bacterium | reverse complement strand
CGAGATAATCGGAAAAATCCACGAAAGAATTGATAATGATGCTTTGATAGAATCGGTATCTCCTAAAAGCAATGTACCAAATAGTATGGGACTTTATATTACCGTTTCAAATACAAATGCCTCTGAAACTCTTAAAATGATTGATGATATTGACGGAATAAGATTTTCGTTGTGTGAATAAAACAAAATCCCAAGAGCCAAGCTCTTGGGATTTTTTGCAATTCGCTTATCTGAAAACCGAGGTTCTTCTTTATTATTTAATGTCAGAAAAAATAATAAATATTTCAACTAAAATATGAAAAATAAAATCTGTATTGACTTATGTTTTTATCTTATTGAATATTGCCTTCGAATTTTGGTCTGAAGGCATAGTGCATAACCGCTTCCACTAGTTCTGTAGTCGTCTTGCTATCCTTAACATAGATGTTGATACGGTGAAGGTTTTCCAGCATCCATGGTTTTACATTGTCCGGATTGATACCCAGAGACAAAAAAGCACTGTCTGAACAAATAGATTTTGCCAATGTGCTTGGTGCTGAAAACCCGTAATGCTGGCTAACAAAACGTGCATTACTCTTTGCATTTGCTTTTCCAATTTTAAGAAACTCGTTTTGATATACAAAAATATAAATGGCAGCATAACCGGCAGGCATCTTCTTTGGTTGCTTGTGAGGACAACCCATATCTTCAATAATGTAATCGGATTCACTTAATTCATCACCCAATTGGCGGGTTATATCCACAATGAATTTCATCTTTTGTTTTACAATATCTATTATCATTTCATTTGCCTTTCTATTGAAAAAAACTTTTTACGAAAGTAAAGGGGTTTTATGGTGCCGATGAATCGTAATCTGCAGAACTGCCAAAGAAGTACTAGTTTATTTGACTGTATTAATAGGATTTTTGAACTAGTCGATATTTATTCCATATTTTTTAAAAACAGAAACATTTGCGCTGTTAAATGTACTTGATTCTTTTTCAATAATATTCCATATTTCGTTACCTTTATTGAAGTCGTTTCCAATATAATTTTTCACTTTTAAAAGAATATCTTCCTGATTTATAGATTCAGTTATATCTATTCTATAAAGCGGAGAAAAAATCCAATGGTAGTTTTCATATATGTGCGAATGTTTTACAGCACCAATCTTCAAATTGTTATTACTGTTTATCCAGAGGGCTTGCAAAGAACAACAATCCTGATTGTTTTGATTTTCAAGAATTAGTACATTTTTATTTTTCTTAAATGGTCGACAATCGATACTTACTATATCGCCGGTTTTAAAAGGAGTGATAAGATTTAAATTCGGATTAGGTAAAAAATCATAATCAAATATATTTTCGTCTTCTTTATCCCAGAAAGAAAAAAACATTATTTTGCCTTTTACATAAATATATTTTATAGTTTTTTCATAGTAGCCGTTTTGAAGTGTGAATTTTATAATTTCATACCAACAAGGTACACCTGCATCCTCATTTGTCCACCCCTCACTTTCCATTTCTTTTTTTATTCCCTTAATGGTTTTTTCGAATGTTGGAAATATGAAAAAAAGTTTTGAGTTTGGTTCCTTATCTTCAAAATCCGTCCAACAAGAATTGACAACATATATGGCGTTATTTATATTATTTAGATTATCAATTGCTTTTTTAACTTTTTTAAAATTATAATAATATGAATTTTTAGTTTCCGAACACAAGTGGTCATTTTTATCAAATTCATAAAGTCCAGAAAACATTTCTGCTTTTTTATGAATATCAATTGGAGCAGATGCTATGATTTTAATCATTTTATTTTTATCTATAAATCGTATGTTCTCTTTTAGATAATTTCGCATAACATCTGATTCGAATATTTCGTTTATTATTTCAATTTTTTTATTTTCGTACTTATTCATCTTTACCTCTTAATAATAAGATACATTGATTTGAGTGAAAACTGCACACGTTTACAGATAAAATTAAATATTTAAATAAAAGGTAAATCATCCCTAATAGAAAGAAAATAATTGCGGTAATTAGAATAATTATAATAGGCAGAAGCATGCTTTAAACCGTATACGGTTAAGGATTTTAATAATTTGCACTCGGTGTGTTTATGACTGTACTGTGGCAGATATTCCCGCTTACTTAAATAAAACTTGCCTGTTATGGGGTAAGATTCCTTTTCATTTTTGTTTATATCGGGCAAATTATTTGAAACAAGTCTGCTAAAACAAAAGACTATATCGATTTGATTTTTATTGATGAAATCAAACAAAGAATTGTTATATTTTTCTCTATTTCTCTTGATTTTGTCTTCTGCAGTATTATTTATACCTTTACCACAAAGTTCTTCAACGTAATTACCAAAATAAACTTTATTCCAAAATTCTGTTCGTTGCTTTGGTGTTGTTTCGTAACCAAAAGTCCGTAATACATTTTCAAAAAAACGACCGTCTTTTAAATTACCATCAAGGCAAATATATTTTATTACACTTTTTGTATCTTCAATTTTTCCATTTTCTTCGTAATGCGATTCACCCAGAATTAAAATTCGTTTAGTTTGCTTTGTTGCATTTTTACCTATAAATACACCTTTAAACATGTTTACCTCCATTATTATTTAAGTTATTATTTTTTATAATTATATCAAAAACGGATATGTTATTAGCCTAAACGTCTAACAATTCATTTTCTAATTTTTTATCAAGCATTTAAATTTTCTTTTCTGAAAGTAATATAGTTTCAGAATTATAACAATAAATATATGTAATTATAAATAAAAAAGTTTATGATTCGTAAAAATATGAATTTTTATAAGCAAAAAATAAATTTACTATTCCAATGTTTCCGGCATTGTTTTTCGCAACAATTAGTTCACTTAAATTTGGATTGTAATTATCGTCAAAATCCAAATAATAAGCATCTTTATGAAGAAAAAGTACAATATCAAAATATCTGGATTTTCTTCCTAAGTTATTTAAATTTGGCTTTTGACTTTTTGTTTTATTGGGTTTAGAAACCAAATTACCGCATAAAAGTATTGGTATATTAAAACACTTACATAGTACTTTGAGTTTTATAAGTGCATTTTGTTCAAAGGATATTAAATCATTATAATCATCAATTACTATAAGAGAAATCTCTCTTTTAGTTTCCAACATTTCTTCTATTCTTTCACATATTTTATCTGTGAAATTTATTGTTGTCATATTGAGACTATATAACTCGTTTAAGGTATTGAACAAAACAGTTTTTTCTTTTTCCTGAATAGCGTTGTTATCTAAAATCAAACCACTAAATTTTTGAATCAATTTATTTATTATCTGTTCCGAATTTGATTGAGAAGTGAAATAAATCACTTCTTTTTTTGATGTTTTAGCAACATTTAGAATAAAATCCAAGGCTAATGTAGATTTGCCAAAGCCAGGTTTAGCAGTTAAACAAATTAAGTTTCCTTTATCTAGGTAATTATTGCCTAACAGATTATCCAGCTCTGAAAAACCAAAAGTATTTTTTTGTTTGTTTTCTAAAGTCAAATTGTTGTTTTGCGCAATTGTGGCACAAAGTTCTTTTAAAGTTTTAATTTTCATAGACCTATTATTCCTTTCTACACTTATAACCGAAAAAATAACGAATTCGGTCCTGAAAATTAAAATATTTACAAAAATTTAATAATTAAAAAGGCATTGAAAAATTGCTTTCTTTGCTGTAAACTTATATTGGTGATAGAGTATGGCAATATATGTTACTTCCGATTTGCACGGACTACAATTAAAAGTTCTAAAATCACTTTTAAATAAAGTCAATTTCTGTGATAGCGATTGGCTTTATATTTTAGGTGATGTTGTTGATCGTCAGAATGATGGTGGTATTGAAATTTTAAAGTGGCTATTAGAACAACCGAATGCGCAATTGATTTTAGGTAATCACGAAGCAATGCTCTTATCTTGTGATTTCGTATTTGAAGAGATTAATAATGAAAACTTGATTGGGTTTACAAAAGAAAAAATAGAACTTTTGATGAATTATACTCAAAATGGTGGAGATGTTACACTAAAAGCGTTAAGAGAGCTTATGCACACCTCACCCGAAACTGTAGAAGATATACTTGATTATTTGCGTGAATCACCACTTTATGAGACAGTGTCGGTTGCAGATAAGGATTTTTTACTTGTTCATTCTGGAATCGATAATTTTGATAAAAGTAAAAAACTTTCTGAATATACTGCTGACGAATTTATATGGGCTTGGCCTGAAATAACAGATGAATATTTTGATGATATAATAACGGTATTCGGTCATACCCCAACAATGTCTTATGATAATACAATTAAAGGAAAAATTCTTAAAACAAAAACATGGATAGATATTGATGTCGGAGTTCCGTATGGTAATAAACCTGCGCTACTTCGGTTAGATGATTTAGAAGAAATATATTTATAAAACACCAAAAATTTAAAAACCCCAAAAAGCCAAATGCTTTTTGGGGTTTTCGTGGTGCCGATGACCGGACTTGAACCGGTACGGTATCGCTACCGAGGGATTTTAAGTCCCTTGTGTCTGCCTATTCCACCACATCGGCATATCAAATATAATATTATATCATGACTGATTTGTCAAGTTTTTTTTGAAATTTTACCTATTAAAAATATTTTTTTAAGAAAATTAAAATTTTATATTAAAAAGTATTTTGTTTGCTTGAAATAATTAATCTAATATGGTAAAATAACTTATTATTATGATAGGGGGATTTTGTCTTGATGGAAAGATTGGAAAAAGCGCTCGACTTTGAAAATCAGCAAGGCTATTCTAACAGAGTTTCTAAGCTTTTATATAATCATTACGGGCATAATCCTAAGGCCTGCGTAATAACCTTTGGCTGTCAGCAGAATGTAAGCGATTCGGAAAAGCTTAAGGGTATGCTGTTTGGTATGGGGTATACTATCTGCGATGAAATGAATGAAGCGGATTTTATCATATTCAATACCTGCGCTGTCAGAGAGCACGCTGAGGACAGGGTATACGGAAATATCGGCAAGGTAAAGCAGATTAAAAAGGATAACCCAAAGCTTATTGCCGCTGTTTGCGGCTGTATGGCTCAGCAGGATACTGTTGCTCAAAAAATAAAGAAAAGCTATCCTTATATTGATATCGTTTTCGGGACTCAGGTTTTTCACCGTCTTCCTGAATTTATTTATAAAAGGCTTACAGGCTCGAAAAGAATATTCGAGCAGGAGCTTTTAAATGAAGCGATAGTGGAGGATATCCCCGTAAAGAGGGATGGCACCTTTAAGGGCTGGCTTCCTATTATGTACGGATGTAATAATTTTTGCACCTACTGCATTGTGCCTTATGTAAGGGGTAGGGAGCGTTCGCGCGAGCCTGAAAAAATACTCGAAGAGGCAAGGCAAATGATAGCCGACGGTTATAAGGATATAACCCTGCTCGGTCAAAATGTCAATTCTTACGGTAAAGGTTGTGACCATGGAGTTACCTTTGCAAAGCTGCTTCGCATGATTTGCGATATTGAGGGGGATTTCCGTATAAGGTTTATGACCTCGCATCCTAAGGATTGTACTGATGAACTGCTTGAGACTATAAGGGATTGTCCTAAAATCAGCCGCCATCTTCATCTGCCATTCCAAAGCGGTAGCAGTAGAATTTTAAAACTTATGAACCGCTATTATGACAGGGAATCTTATTTAAAGCTTATTGTAAAGGCAAAAGAGCTTATACCTGATGTATCGCTGACAAGCGATATTATCGTAGGCTTTCCAGGGGAGACCTATGAGGATTTCAAAGAAACCCTTAGCCTTGTTGAAGAGGTTAAATTCACTTCGCTTTTCACCTTTATATATTCTCCAAGAAATGGTACTCCTGCCGCCGCTATGGCAGATCCCGTATCGAGAGAGGAAAAGGGCAGATGGTTTGATGAGCTTTTAAAAACTCAGGAGAAAATAGCAGAAGAAAATATTAAAAATTATATCGGCAAAACTTTCAAGGTTTTGTGTGACGACTATGGCTCAAAAGAGGGCTATATGTCGGGTCATACCTCTGGTACGGCGGTTATCGAGTTTGAGGCTGATGAGTCATTACTCGGAAACTTCGTTGAGGTAGAGGTTGTTTCGTATACAAATGCTTTTAACGGCATTATAAAAAAATAAAAACTAAAATTATAAAGAGGTATTTAAAATGGACGTAATTGAACAGGTTAGAGCATTAGGAAAAGCAATTCAGCAGGACGAGCGTTTTGTTCGCTATGCAAAGGCAAGACTTGCTAACGACAGCGATAAGGAGCTTCAGGCTTCAATCGGTGAGTTTAATATAACTAGAATGGAATTAGACCGTGAGCTTTCAGCTGATACTAAGGACGAGCTTAAGGTACAGGAGCTTAACGAAAAGCTTCGCAAGGTTTACGGTGAGATAATGGCAGCCCCTGCTATGGTAGAGTATAATACCGCTAAGGCTGAGGTTGACAGTATGGTTAACGATATCAATACCATTATTTCTAAGTGCCTTGAGGGTGAAGACCCTGAAACCTGCGATACCAATGCAGGCTGTACAGGTAGTTGTTCTACCTGCGGTGGGTGCCACTAATTGAAGTAAGAAGTAATAGGGAATAAGTAATAGGTTATATGTGCCGCAAAGCGGCTAAAACTTATTTTACATTTATCTTGAAAGGGAAGTAGAAAAATGGCGGAATTATCCCCAATGATGCGGCAGTATCTTGATATAAAGGCTCTCAATGAGGATAGTATACTCTTTTTTAGAGTCGGCGATTTTTATGAGATGTTTTTCGAGGATGCAAAAAAGGCATCTGCAGAGCTTGATCTTGTGCTGACAGGTAAGGATTGCGGTCTTGAAGAAAGGGCACCTATGTGCGGAGTGCCGTATCATAGCTGTGAAGCATATATTGCCAGACTTGTTGAAAAAGGGCATAAGGTTGCTATTTGCGAGCAGACCGAAAATCCTGCTGAAGCCAAGGGTATTGTAAAACGTGATATAGTAAGGGTTATAACACCGGGTACTGTCATTGAGGATACTATGCTTGACGAGGGGAGTAACAGTTATCTCGCCGCAATTGCAGTTTTAAAGGATAATTCGGCTCTTTGCTTTACTGATGCATCAACCGGTGAATGCTATGCTACCGCCCTTTCAAACGATGCTTTAGAGCAGAATATAATTGAAGAGCTTTCCCGTTTCAGACCGAAAGAGGTCTTGATTGAGAACTCTGTTTTAAAGCAGATGCCCGAGCTCTCGGCGTTTTTTCAAAATACCTTTACAGGCGTGATAACCGAAAGGGAAAAGTCCTGCTTTGATACTGCTCTGGCTGAGCAGAAGATACTTTCGCATTTTGGCGTTGTGAGCACCGAAAATTTAGGCTTTGAGGGTACAAGTGGTATCTGTGCGGCTTTGGGAGCGGTACTTGATTATCTTTATGAAACAGGGGTTACAGGTAAGATTTCGGTAAACAGAGTTGAAATCTATACCGAAAACCAATATATGCGCCTTGATATGACCGCTGTCCGCAACCTTGAAATTTGCGAAACAATGCGGACAAAGTCTAAAAAAGGCTCGCTTTTGTGGGTGCTGGACAGAACTAAGACCGCTATGGGTAAGCGTCTTCTCAGAAGCTGGGTTATAAAGCCTTTGATGAATATAACCCAGATAAATCTTCGTCAGAATGCTGTGGACGAGCTTTGCTCTGACACCATTTTGCGCGGGGAAACAATGGAATACTTAAACGGTATTCGAGATATTGAGCGTATTATGACCAAGGTGGTTTATGGCTCAGCGTCTGCAAGAGATTTATTAGGCATCGGCTCTACTACCGAAAAGCTACCCGCCTTAAAGGCTCAGCTTTCGTCGGTAAATTCAAAAATGCTTAAGAGTATTTATAATGATATAGATACCTTAGAGGATATAACCGAGCTTATTTCTTCTGCTATTAACCCTGATGCGCCTATAACTGTGCGTGAGGGCGGGATGATAAAAGCAGGTTATAATGCAGAGCTTGATATGCTTAAGGGCGATATGACCAATTCTACGGGAATTTTAGCTGAAATTGAAGCAAGAGAAAAGGAACGTACAGGTATTAAAACCCTTAAAGTACGCTTTAATAAGGTTTTTGGTTATTATATTGAGGTTACTAATTCTTTCAAAGACAAGGTGCCTGAGGATTATATAAGAAAGCAAACCCTCACTAATGCAGAGCGATTTATAACCGAAGAATTAAAGGAAATAGAAAAGCGGGTACTTTCTGCTAAGGATAGGGTAGCTCAGCTTGAATATGAATTATTTGATGAGGTAAGGAAAAAGACTGCGGCTCAGCTTATCCGTTTCCAGAAAACTGCTTCTGCTATTGCATCTCTTGATGCGCTTTGTTCCTTTGCTCAGGTGTCGAGTGAAAATCATTATTGCCGACCGCTTGTTAATAACAGCGGTAATATAACTATAAAGGACGGCAGACATCCTGTTGTTGAGCAGGTTATAAAAACTCCGTTTGTCGCTAATGATACATTTCTTAATATGACCGATGACCGTTGCGCTATTATTACAGGTCCTAATATGGCAGGTAAGTCTACATATATGCGTCAGGTAGCGATTATTGTACTTATGGCGCAGATTGGATGCTTTGTTCCTGCTCAGTCGGCTCAGATAGGTCTTGTGGATGCGGTGTTTACAAGAGTCGGCGCTTCGGACGACTTAGCATCGGGGCAGTCAACCTTTATGGTAGAGATGAATGAGGTTGCGGATATTCTTAAAAATGCAACCAAGAATAGTTTGCTTATTCTTGATGAAATCGGCAGAGGCACATCTACTTTTGACGGTATGTCAATAGCAAGGGCTGTACTCGAACATGTTGCCGATAAGAAAAAGCTAGGAGCTAAGGCTTTGTTTGCTACCCATTATCACGAGCTTACTGAGATGGAAAACGAGCTTAGCAGTGTTAAAAATTATAATATCGCAGTTAAGAAACGCGGTGACGATATAACCTTCCTTCGCAGAATAGTGCGAGGGGGAGCGGATGATAGCTACGGTATCGAGGTTGCAAAGCTCGGCGGTATTCCAAATAGCGTCATAGAGCGCGCAAAGGAAATACTTAAAAAGACCGAGGCAGACGGTATTGTGAAATATAAACCGTCGGGAAGTTCAGATATGCAGCTTCCGCTTGAAATGCAGGGCGCTCAGGATATTCTGCATGAATTACAGGCGATTGATGTTAATACATTGACACCTATTGAATCTATGCAGATACTGTTTGATATCTGCAACAAAGCAAAATCTATATAAAAAAGGAGGGACCTAAATGCCCGATATAAGATTACTTGATAAATCTGTTGCAGAGCTTATTGCCGCAGGTGAGGTGGTCGAAAGACCTGCCTCTGTTATTAAGGAATTGGTTGAAAACTCAATAGATGCCAAGGCTGATAGTATAACGGTTGAAATTCAGCGCGGCGGAATTACTTATATCCGTATCACTGATAACGGCTGCGGTATAGAGCATTCTCAGGTCCCAACAGCCTTTTTGCGCCATGCGACAAGCAAGATTTCAAATGGCGCCGACCTTGATAAAATCGCTACTCTCGGTTTCAGAGGAGAGGCTTTAGCGGCAGTTTCGGCAGTTTCTAAGGTAGAAATGCTGACCTGCACTGAAAACGGCGATTTCGGTACTCACTACCGTATTGACGGCGGCGAGGAAGTTTTATTTGAAGAAAGCGGCTGTCCTAAAGGCACTACTATTATAATAAGGGATATTTTTTATAACACCCCAGCCAGAATGAAATTCCTTAAAAAGGATGTTTCTGAGGCTAATGCCTGTGCGGCTGTGGTTGATAGAATCGCATTGTCTCATCCTGAAATTTCTTTTAAATTCATCCGTGACGGCAAGCAAACTCTTGTCACAAACGGTGACGGTAATATAAAAAACTGTGTTTACAGTGTTTTAGGAAGAGAATTTTCGGGAAGTCTAATTGAGGTTAAGGGCGAAAGTGCGGGTATTTCTGTTTCGGGACTTATCTGTAAGCCTGTTGCCTGCAAGCCTACAAGAAACAATCAGTTCACCTTTTTAAATGGAAGACTTGTCCGCTCTAGTACGGTTGTAGCCGCAGTAGAGCAGGCATATAAAAACAGCGCTATGGTAGGTAAATTCCCCGCATTTGTGCTGTATATAAATCTTCCCTTTGATACGGTTGATGTCAATGTTCATCCCGCTAAAACAGAGGTCAGATTTTCGGATGAGAGAATAGTTTTCAATGCGGTTTACGGTGCGGTTAAAAATGCTTTAGCTCAGGGGGATACGCGACCTGAGGTAAAGCTTAATACCCCTGCATTTAATCCGTTTGAGCATATCTCTACTCAGCAATACCGCCAGCAGGCTATCGGCGAAAAAGAGAGTATTGCTGAAAAAATCTATAAAGCACCGCCTGTCAAAAAAGAAAAGGATTATAGCAGTCTCAATTTAAAAAATGACCGCTTGCCTGATTTTGCAAATAAGTATTCTTATGTTGCGCCTGACGGCAGTAAAACAAAGCCGATGAGTGCAGACGAGGTTCTTATTGAATATGATGAACCAAAGGCTCGCATTAAACAAGAAATAAAAGAGCCCGAGGAAATTAAACCTCAGGTGCAAAAGGAAACGGTTCTTGATGAGATTCTCGATGAAAAAGAGCCGCAAATTCCCGATATTACTGTTATTGGCGAGGCCTTTTTAACCTATATTATAGTTGAAATGGGAGAAAGTGTGTTTATGATAGATAAGCACGCCGCCCACGAAAGAATAATTTTTAACGATTTGCGCCGCCATCAAAAAATTGAGGTTCAGCCTTTGCTTACCCCTGTTACCGTAATGCTGACAAGGGAAGAATATGATGCAGTTATTGGCAATACTCAGCTTCTTAATGAAAACGGTTTTGAAGTTGAGGATTTTGGAAATAGTACTATGGTTGTCAGAGCAGTTCCGTCCTATCTTACAGGTGAGGATATCGGGGCGCTTATAGGCGAAATCGCTCAGGGTCTTTTAACTGTCGGTACAGTGCAGACCGAAAGAGAGGACAACCTTTTCCATACTGTTGCCTGCAAGGCGGCTATAAAGGCAGGAAGCAAAACCTCAACTCTCGAAATGAAGACCTTGGCAGAAAAGGTCTTATCCGACAGAGAGGTTATGTACTGTCCTCACGGCAGACCTGTTGCCTTTGAAATTAAAAAACGAGAGCTTGAAAAGCAGTTTGGCAGGATACAATGAGAAAGATAAAAGCAATATTTATTGTAGGACCTACCGCATCGGGCAAAACTGACCTTGCAATTCATCTTGCAAAGCAGTTTTCGGGAGAAATTATTTCTGCCGATTCTATGCAGGTCTATAAAGGTATTCATATTGCATCTGCGGCACCTGATATGCAAGAAAAGCAGGGAGTAAAGCATCATCTGCTTGAATTTCTTGATATAAATGAGCAGTTTTCGGTTGCTGATTATGTGAAAGCGGCAAGAAAGCTAATATATGATATTGCAGATAGGGGAAATATCCCTGTTATAGCAGGCGGTACAGGGCTTTATATTTCGTCTCTTCTTGATAATACCGAGTATTTAAAGGAAGAAACCGATTTAAAGCTTCGGCAAGAGCTTGAAGAGCAATTTGATAAAATCGGCGGCGAGGGTATGCTCAAATTACTCTCGCAGTTTGATAAGGAAACTGCCGACAGGCTTCATCCAAACAACCGCCGACGTATAATTCGGGCTTTTGAGGTATACCGTTCTACAGGAAAAACTGTTACTGAGCAGAATTTGCTATCTCATAGTAATGCTTCTCCGATAGAACCGCTTGTAATAGGAATTACCTATAATGACCGCGAGCTTTTATATGATAGAATAAATAAAAGGGTAGATATAATGCTCGAAAAAGGGCTTGTTGAGGAAGCAAGAACGACCCTTTCTTTGGCTGATAGTACAGGCTGTTTTCAGGCAATAGGTCATAAAGAGCTTTACGGTTATTTAAAGGGTGAGTGCTCTTTAGAGGAATCGGCAGAGCTTTTAAAACAGCAGACTAGACGCTATGCCAAGCGTCAGCTTACATGGTTTAGAAGAGACGACCGTATAAATTGGCTTTATCCCGATAGTGGTGAAGATATAAAACAGCAGGCATCAGCGCTTGCAAAAGAATTTTTAAAGGAGGAAAACCGATGAAGGGCTCATCTGTGTTAAAAGGCGTAGTTTTATTGCTAACCGCCGTTTTTATAATTCATCAGATAGTTTCTGCGGTTTATACTCCGGTAAAGACCGAAAGTGCAGTATATTATACCGCATCGGATGGTTTTAAAATAACAGGCATAATTATCCGTAATGAGGAGCTTGTTAAAAGTAAGAAAAAAGGTGTCAAGCATTTTGTGACCCCTGACGGTAACCGTGTTTCTAAAGACGGTGTTATAGCCAATATCTACGACAATGAATCCGCTTCGATTACTGTTACCGAAATGGAAAATGTAAAGAAAAAGATAGCTGATATTAAGGATATTTTAAGCTATAACGATGTTGATGCGGCAAATCTTGACCTCATAAGCAACCGTGTTCAGGATAGGGAAAATAAGCTGATTTTATCTGCGGCTACAGGCAATTATTCAAGTGTTACAAACGCTGCTGATGAATTGCTTTCGGCTATCAACCGCAAGCAGGTGGCATTAGGTGAAACAGCGGATTTTTCAGCTCAGCTCGAAGCATTAAATAATAAGCTTTCTTCCTTATCTGACTCTCTGCCTTCGCCTACGGGTGAAATTCTAGCAGACCAATCAGGATATTTTGTTTCTGTGACCGATGGATACGAAGAGGTATTTACCTGCGAGGATTTGAAGCTTATAACCCCCGAGTTTTTGAACGATGCTTCTGCAAAGGAATATAAAAGCTCGGTTATAGGTAAAATAGTTTCGGATTACGAATGGTATATTGCCGCTAAGGTAAGCGTGAGCGATTCTCTTAATTATAAAGAGGGCGAAACCCTTAAAATCACCACTTCGGTAAAATCCTCGCCCGAGCTTTCGGTGACGGTTAAGCGGATAAATATTTCGGAAAGCTCAGGAGAAGCGGTTGTGCTTTTTGCTTGCAACGAAATGAACAGCGAGCTTGCTACTATGCGAAGCGGACCGATGACGGTTGTAAAGGCTGAGTATAGCGGCTTAAAGGTTGACCGCAAAGCGCTCAGAGTTGTGGATTCCAAAAAAGGTGTGTATGTACAGAGCGGTATGCAGATACATTTTGTACCTGTCGAAATACTTTATTCAAACGATAGCTATATTATTTGTAAAAAACAAAATGAAAATGAAAATGTTTTAAAGCTTTACGATAGTGTTGTAGTCAAGGGGAAAAATCTTTATGATGGAAAAATTATCAGCTGAGGAATTTGACCTCAATTATAAAAATGTGACCGATAGGCTTAAAGCCGCAGCAGAGAGATCTGGTAGAAATGCAGAAGATATAATTCTGCTTGCCGCTACGAAGACTGTCGATGTTGACACAATAAACTATGCAATTTCAAAGGGTATTTCTTATATAGGAGAGAACAAGGTTCAGGAATTGCTATCTAAGAATGATGATGTAATAGAAGCTCATAGACACTTTATAGGTCATTTGCAGACTAATAAGGCGAAGGATATTATTGATAAGGTTGAGCTGATAGAGTCGGTCGATTCTCTAAAGCTTGCAAAAGAAATTTCAAAGCAGGCAGTAAAAAAGAATATTAATATGGATATTCTTTTAGAGGTCAATATAGGTGGCGAGGAATCTAAGTGGGGTTTTGAGCCTCAAAAGCTTTTGGAATCGGTTGAAGAAATAGCAATGCTTCCCAATGTTTTCATAAAAGGATTAATGGCAATACCGCCTGTTTGCGAGGATATGGGGCAAAACCGTAAATATTTTAGCGAAATGCATAAACTGTTTATTGACATTGATGCTAAAAAAATAGATAATAGTAGTATGGAAATTCTATCAATGGGTATGTCGGATGATTTTGATATAGCCGTTGAAGAAGGAGCAAATCTTATCCGTCTGGGAACTGCTTTGTTCGGAAGACGAGTATATTAAAAATATTATAAAGGAGCAGCAAAAATGGGACTTTTAGACAGCATAAAGAATATTTTAACTATCCCTGAGGAGGATGAGTTCGAAGAAGAACTCGAGGAAGAGGTAGTAGAAAAAGAGGAAAAGAAAAAGCCTCTTCAAACTGAGAATGTAAAGCGCTACGAGGCTTCACCGCGTATTGTAGGCGGCAAATCTAAGACAGTAAGCTTCAATCCTGCTCAGATGCAGGTTGTACTTGTTAAGCCTGAGAGGTTTGACGATGTTACTTCTATTGCAGACCATCTTAATGATAAAAAGACTGTTGTTTTAAATCTTGAATCAGCAGACAGAGATTTATCTAGAAGAATTGTCGATTTCCTTAGCGGTGCTACATACGCTAACCACGGCAATATCCGCAAGATTTCTAAGGCTACCTTCCTTATCGTGCCTAACGGTGTTGATATGATGGGCGAATTAATGCTCGAGGATTTTGACGACGGTAAAATGTACTTTTAATGGAAACCGAGATTTTAATAGCTAGAATAAATGATACTGCCGAAATTTGCCGAAGGACGAGCAGACCTAAATTTCTAGGCTTTTTAACGGCAGAGGAATCTATTCTTGCGACGAAAATACTTGAAAAGACAAGTGTTTCTTTTGACTTTTTCGGCGGATATGACGACGCCGAAAGGGTGATGCTTGGATGTATCCCCGAATATTTTTCGTCTCGTAACTTTCCGATTGAGGCAATAACCTTTATATTCAGAGAATGTGATACTTTAACCCACCGCGATTTTTTAGGCAGTCTTATGGGACTGGGGCTTAAAAGAGAGTCTATCGGTGATATTCTTATAGAAAAGGGAAGAGCGGTAGCCTTTGTAAGCAATGAGGTTTCAAATTATATCATTTCTCAGCTTGAAAGGGTTGGCAGAGTCGGTGTTGAGGTAAAAATCGGCTTTGAGGGCGAACTGCCTCAAAAAGCCAAAATGCAAAGTGCGAGTGTTACCGTAGCATCTGAGAGATTGGACTGTATTGTGAGCGCATTGGCAAGTGTTTCAAGAAATTCAGCCGCCCAAATGATATTAAGCGGTCTGGTTTCTATAAATTCGCTTCCCTGTGAAAAAGCTACTAAAAGTATAAATGCGGGCGATGCGGTAACTATCAGAGGTAAGGGTAAGTTTTTTGTCACAGATATTGACGGCAGAACTCGCAAAAACCGTATTATATTAAACTACAAAATATATTAAAAAGGTGGATTTTAAATGCTTAGTGCGGCTGAAATCAGAAATGTCAAATTCGCAAAATCTATGAGTGGCTATAAGCAAGAGGAGGTTGATATCCTGCTTGATAAGGTTGAGGCGGATTACGCTCAATATGACCGTACCGTTAAGGAATTTCAGGCAAAGGTTGAAGCTCTCGAAAAGGAAATAGCCGATTTAAAGGAAGCTCAGACAAGCATACAGAATGTTTTGCTCAGCGCTCAGAAGCTTGCCGATAAAATCGTTGGCGAGGCTAAGGAAAAAAGCGAAGAAATCGTTAGAAATGCTGAGGCAAATATTACTGTTATCACTGCCCGTGAAAAAGAACTTTCTACTGCTTTTGAGCTGAAAGCTCAGGAAAGAAAGAGCGAGCTCGAAAAAGAGCTTGCCGAAATGGTGAAGAATGCAAAGCTTAAGGCAGACAGTATGACCGCCGCAGCCGAGGATAGTGTTGAGCGTCAGCAAATCTTGTTTGATAAGCTTAAAATGGAAATAGCCGCATTTAAAGCAGGTGTTTCTGCAAAATACAAGGAGCACCTTGAAATACTCTCATCTATTCCGGATTCTGTTCCAAGCGACCCTAAGCGTATAGCTGAAATTGTTTCTTCGGCGGTGGATAAAACACCCGATCCGATAGAATATGTAAAGAATGCGATGGATATTCCTGTTGTTTCTCAGGCTGAAGAGCCTGCTCTAGAAAAAGAGCCTGAGCCATTTAAGGTTATAGAGGATTTTGATGATATTGAAGAATAAGTCGGGTATATTTGTCTATATATCGGCGATAATTTGCGGTATTTTGGTTTTGGGCCTTGACCAATTAACTAAATATGCAGTGATGACTAGCTTTGAGCTAGGAGAGACGCGCGAATTTTTGAATGGATTTATAGATTTGGTTTATATACATAACCGCGGTGCCGCTTGGGGTATGCTGAGCGGTAAAACCTTTATTTTGCTTGCGCTTTCATTAGCGTTGATGGTAGGATGTGTGGTTTTTTTGCTAAAAACCGCAAATAAAAGCAAGTTGATTTTCTGGGCGCTGACCTTTGTGGTTTCAGGAGGAATAGGGAATCTTATCGACCGCATTTTCAGAGACGGAAATGTTATAGATTTTCTTCATTTTGAGTTTTGGCCCGATTTTCCGGTTTTCAACCTTGCAGATTGCTCTATAGTTTTGGGAGCAGGTCTTTTAATACTTTATTATGTTATTGATGCTGTAAGCGATTATAAGAAAAAAGCTTTAAAAAATGATGCAAAAGAGGAAGAAAATGCAGATAATTGAAGCAGTATATAGCGGCGAAAATGCTCTGCGTCTTGATGTTTTTGTATCAAATGAGGCGGATATTTCGCGTTCGAGGGCGGCAGCCTTGGCAGAGGATTCAAAAGTTTTTGTAAACTCAAAAGCCGCCGCTAAAAATACTAAGCTCAAAGCAGGGGATAAGGTTGAAATTCATATTCCCGACCCCTGTGAATATGAAGTGCAGCCTGAGAATATTCCGCTTGATATAATTTTTGAGGACGATGACCTGCTCGTTGTTAATAAACCTAAAGGAATGGTAGTTCATCCCGCGGCAGGCAATTTCGAGGGCACCTTAGTTAATGCACTTATGTATCATTGCGGAGAGTCGCTTTCGGGTATAAACGGTGTTATGAGGCCGGGAATAGTTCACCGTATTGATAAAAATACAAGTGGGTTATTAATGGTTGCTAAAAATGACCTTGCGCATAATTCTCTTGCTCTGCAAATTAAAGAGCATTCGTTTGTAAGAGAATATGCCGCTATTGTTTACGGTAATATAAAGCAAGATAGCGGTACGGTTAATGCACCTATCGACCGACACCCCGTAAAGCGAAAGCAGATGGCTGTAGTGGAGGGTGGCAGAGAAGCGGTCACTCATTTTGAGGTTTTAGAAAGACTTAATGGTTTTACATATTTGAAATTACAGCTTGAGACAGGCAGAACACATCAGATAAGGGTACATATGGCTCATCTCGGTCATCCTGTTGCAGGGGACGATGTGTATGGACCTAAAAAGGTTATAACTGAGCTTTGCGGTCAATGTCTGCACGCAAGAAAGTTAGGCTTTGTTCACCCGAGAACCAATGAATATATTGAGTTCGAGAGTGATTTGCCGCAGTATTTTGAAAAATTTTTGAGGAGAAATAGATTAAATGGGGATATTTGATAATTGCTTGCTTGCGAGTGATATTGACGGTACTTTGATTGATGACGGTTTTTTAAATCCTAAAAATATTGAAAAAATCGAGTATTTTATGAGTGAGGGCGGTTATTTTTCGCTGGCAACAGGCAGAAGCGTTAATGCTATAAGTATGGTGCTAAATAAGCTCGAAAGAGTTTCGCCCTGTGTAGTGGATAACGGCTGTTTGATTTACGATTATGAAAATTCCTGTTCGGTTTATGAGGCTTATATTTCAAAGAAAGATTATGAAATCGTTAAGGCGGTATGTGAGCTTGATTTGAATGTTGGAGTCGAAGTTCATGTGAAAGATAGAGTTTTCACTATAAAAGGAACGCAAGAGCTTTACTCCCATCAGATTTATGAGAAGCTTGAAACTACTGAGATTTCTTTTGAAGCGGCTTCGAAATACGGTTGGAACAAAATTTTGTATACTATAGAATCGGCAGAGGATAGGGAAAGGCTTAAGGAGTTTTTAAGTAATTTTGAAAGTGATTCAGATTATATGGATACTATCGCTTTTCTTGACGGAAAAACGAGATATTATCTTGAGCAGCTCCCTAAGGGTGTTTCAAAAGCTTCAACAATTTCGAAGCTGGCAGAAATACTCGGTATTGAAAATGGAAAAATATTTGCAATAGGCGATTATTATAATGATTTGGAAATGATAAAAACGGCAGATATAGGTGCCGCTGTGCAAGGCTCGCCTGACGAGCTTAGGCAGAGCGCGGATTATGTTACAAGGCGTTCCTGCGAGCAGGGTGCTGTTGCCGATTTTATAGATTTTTTAGTAGATAAATTAGGTGCAAAATAATTTGCATTTTATATGAAAGGATGAAAAAGATGAACGCTGCAGTTAAAAAAGAATTGCAAATTTTAGCCTGTAAGGTAAGGCTGGGCATTATCGAGGGGGTACATGCTGCAAAGTCAGGTCACCCGGGTGGTTCGCTTTCAAGTGCTGATATACTGACCTATCTATATTTCAAGCAGATGAATATCGACCCAAAAAATCCTAAGAAAGAGGATAGAGACCGCTTTGTTTTATCAAAGGGTCATGCCGCACCCTTGCTTTACTCGGTTTTAGCTCACCGCGGTTATTTTGATGTTGAGATGCTTAAAACTCTTCGTCACCCTGATAGCATTTTGCAGGGTCACCCCGATATGAAATATATCCCCGGTGTTGATATGTCCTCGGGCTCTCTCGGTCAGGGTATATCGAATGCTGTTGGTATGGCTCTTTCGGCTAAGCATTTTGGCGAGAATTATAAGGTGTATTCAATCCTCGGTGACGGTGAAATAGAAGAGGGTCAGGTTTGGGAGGCTGCAATGTTTGCGGCTAATAAGGGACTCTCTAACCTTACAATTTTTGTTGATAATAATAATCTGCAGATTGACGGTACTATCGAAGAGGTAAACTCTGCTCATCCTATAGATAAAAAGTTTGAAGCATTTAATTGGCATGTAATTAATATTGACGGTCATGATTTCGAGCAAATCGAGTCGGCTCTTAATGAGGCTGAAAAGATAGACAAGCCTGTTGCAATTATTGCGACAACCGTTAAGGGCAAGGGCGTTTCTTATATGGAAAATCAGGTTGGCTGGCACGGTGCCGCACCTAATGACGAATTATACGAACAAGCAATGGCAGAGCTCAGAGCTCAACTCGCCGAGCTTGAGTAAGGAGGAAGAGCACTATGTCAGAAGTTAAAAAGGTTGCTACAAGAGTAGGCTACGGTACCGCTCTTGCAGAATTAGGCGCAAAGCGCGATGATTTTATTGTTTTAGATGCAGACCTTGCCGCTGCAACTCAGACCGGAATGTTCAAAAAAGCATTTCCTGAAAGATTTTATGACTGCGGTATTGCAGAGCAGAATATGGTGGGTATTGCCGCCGGTATTGCCGCTACAGGCAAAAAGGTTATTTGTAGTTCCTTTGCAATGTTTGCCGCAGGAAGAGCCTTTGAGCAGGTTAGAAACTCGATAGGCTATCCTCATCTCAATGTTGTTATCGGTGCTACCCATGCAGGTATCTCTGTAGGTGAAGACGGTGCTACTCATCAGTGCAACGAGGATATCGCTTTGATGCGTACAATTCCGGGCATGACTATTATCAATCCTGCAGATGAAACAGAGGCTAAAAAGGCTGTTGAGGCGGCTCTCGACCACGATGGCCCTGTTTATATGAGATTTGGCAGACTTGCTGTTCCGGTTATTTTTGATGAGGATTATAATTTCGAAATCGGCAAGGGTGTTGAGCTGAAAGAGGGTAGCGATGTTACCATTATTGCAACAGGTCTTTTGGTAAGTGAAGCACTTGAGGCTTATGAGCTATTAAAGGCTGAGGGTATAAGCGCTAGAATTATTAATATCCATACCATAAAGCCTCTTGATAAGGATATTGTTATCAAAGCGGCTAAGGAAACGGGCGCTATCGTTACAGCGGAAGAGCATTCAGTTATCGGTGGTCTTGGTGCTGCTGTAAGCGAGCTTTTGTGCGAAGAGTGCCCTGTACCGGTTGTAAAACTCGGTGTTAATGATGTATTCGGTCATTCGGGTCCTGCTCCGAAGCTTCTTGATGAGTTCGGCCTCAGAGCTGTTAATATCGTAGAAAAAGCAAAGAAAGCAATTTCAATGAAATAAAGATAAAAAAATCAGCATCGAAAGATGCTGATTTTTTTAATCTGAATACCCAAACGGGCTTATTAATTTAAAGTTATTGTTTTTTAGATTCTCTATTAATTGCTCGTAGGTTTCAATAGGTTCGAAAAATGCTATACCCGCATTACCAAAATCTTTAGCATTGTGAACATCGCAGCCCGAGGTCATAATTGTATTATGATTTTTTGCAAACAAAAAGGCTTTTACATTTTCTTCGGGTTTATTAAAGTGATTATAGCATTCGATCCCATCGAAATATTTCATATCGGGCTCTTCGTCAGGATTTGGGATATATTCTCTGTCCCTGAAAGGATGGGCGTGAATAAGAGTTGCGCCCAAGGATTTGAAAAATTTAAGCTTTTCACAAGGGGTATAATTTTTATATTCCTTACAGGATTTCAGTTGCTCTGGTGTAATACCGTATACCAATACCTCTTTAAAGTTCTTGTATTTTTCTTCAATGCCGAAGAAAACCTTAATGTCGTTAGCTTTTCCGTACTCCAAAGCGTCAAGATATTCTTTTTCATAGCTGTCTACAAATTCTTCCCAGCTAAGATTTCGGTCAATACCTGTATTGCCAAAATAAAAATGATTAGTTAAAACAATACCTGAGTAGCCGTTTGCTTTTGCGGCGTCAATCATTTCTATAGCGGTAGATCTTCCGCATTTGCTGGTTCCCGAACTGTGCAAATGAATTTCGAATTTAAACATTTTTAATCCTTTCTGTTTTTGCGAAAAGCAAGATAGTCTTCCAAAATTATAACCGCTGCCACAGCATCTACAATAGCCTTTCGTTTTTTGCCCCTTGTATCGGTAATATTAAGTGCTGTATGAGCTGAAATAGTAGTGCATCTTTCATCCCAAAGGGTTGTTTCGATACCACTTTTAATATTTATCATTTTAGCGGTTTCTTTACATTCTTCAGCACGCCAGCCCTCGCTACCGTCCATGTTTTTCGGATTGCCGACAACAATAAGCTCCGCCTTCAATTCTTTTGCTTTTTCGCAAATTTTTAAAACGAGCTTTTCGGTATTGTATTCAGTTATAACCGAGTTTGGAAAAGCAAAGCTTTCGCCTTGGTCGCTGACAGCAATACCCGTTCTCGCTTTTCCTAGGTCTACAGACATAATTATCATTTTTTAAACTCCTCTAAAAAGGAAGATATTTTACTTTTCTTGTTTTGAAATTCTTCGGGTAGATGAGACGTATCATTAAAGAATATAAGCTTTGGATTTAATTCATCGTCAAACTCTATTAGGGAAACTGCAGTATTTCCTGCCCATGGGGTATCGACAAGCTTTTCAATATCACCATTTAAAAGGCGGCAATTAAGACAACGCAAAACTCCGCCGTGGGTAGCACAGGCAATAGTTTTTCCTTTGTTTTTTGCGGCTAGTTCCTTTACGGTTTTCCAAATTCTTTCATAAGAATCGGTCATTTTATCGCCACCCTCGGGTGCGAAATCCTGCGGATGGTTAATCCAGATATCAAGAAGCTCCGGCATAACGCCGAAGGTTTCGCTGAAAGGCTTTCCCTCTAAAAAACCGCCATTGATTTCAATAAGTCCTTCATCTATTTCAAGGGGTAAATTTTTGTCCCCGATTATGGCTTTAGCGGTTTTTTGAGTCCTTAAAAGAGGGCTCGAATAAATATGGTCTAGCTTAATATCGTCAAAACGCTTTTTGAGAAAGTCTAACTGCTTTGCGCCAAGTTCGGTAATATCAAGGTCTATTCTGCCTTGGAAAATATGCTGAATATTACCGAGTGCTTCGCAGTGCCTCACTAAATAAATTTTAGTCATAATAATCACCTTGCAAAGTATACCACTTTAAAAGGCTGATTGCAAGGTGATGAATAAATTAAATTTTTATTTCGTTTTTGAGCTCTTTGCCGTTAAAATAATCGCTTAGGTTTTTCATTGTGGTTTCTGCTATTGAGCTTAAAGCTTCTCTGGTTAAAAAGGCCTGGTGCGAGGTTACTAATACATTAGGCATTGAAATCAAGGTCGATAAGGTATCGTCAAGAATTACCTCTTCGGAATAGTCCTCAAAGAAAAGGTCGGTTTCTTCCTCGTAAACATCAAGACCTGCCGCACCAATTTTCTGGGCTTTAAGTCCGTTTATAACGCTTTGCGTATCAATTAATTGTCCGCGGGATGTGTTGATAATAAATACGCCGTTTTTCATTTTGGAAATAGTGTCATCGTTTATGAGATGGCGGTTTTCTTTGGTGAGAGGGCAGTGCAGTGAAATGATATCGCTGTTTTCAAGTAGCTCGTCCATAGTTACATATTCACCGCAGAATTCATCGTTTTCATAAGGGTCAAAGCCAAGTATTTTCATACCGAAACCTTTGCATACATCGGCAAAGCATCTGCCTATTTTACCTGTACCGATAATGCCGACGGTTTTGCCATTGAGGTCAAAGCCTGTAAGCCCCTCAAGAGAGAAATTATGGTCGCGAGTTCTGATATATGCTCGGTGAAGTTTGCGATTGAGTAGCAGTATCATACCCATTGTATGCTCGGCTATTGCATAGGGAGAGTATGCAGGAACATGAACGATTTTAATTTTTCCCTGAGCCGCTTTCAGGTCAACATTGTTATAACCTGCGCATCTCATAGCAATAAGCTTAACACCGTATTCACTTAATCTTTCAATAACATCTTTGTTGATATCGTCGTTAACAAAGGCGCAAACAGCATCGCAATTTGCCGCCATACTGACAGTATCAATATTGAGCTTGTTATCAAAAAAGCGTATTTTTATATTTTCATTGCTGAATTTTTTAAAGCTTTCTCTATCGTAGGATTTTGTATCGAAAAAAGCAACTGTTTTCAAAGAAGTTACCTCCAAGATTAATAAATTAATTTTAGTTTTGTCTAAAAATATTGTAATATACGCTATTGAGAATTTCAAGAAATTGTTATATAATATTATCAAAATTTTTAAAATATATTTTGGGGGAAGTTTAAAATGGTAAAGAAGTATCTTAACCGCCTGTTTATCGACGGTCTTTCAGGAATGGCTTACGGTCTTTTTTCTACTCTTATAATCGGTACGATTATCTGCCAGATTGCAAAGCTTGTAGGCAGTAATGTTGTGGGCGATTATCTTAATGCTATGGGTAGTGTTGCAAAGACCTTGACAGGTGCCGGCATCGGTGTAGGTGTTGCCTGCAAGCTTAAATCATCTCCTCTTACAACCGTTTGTGCCGCAGTTTGCGGTATGATAGGTGCTTTTCCGAAATTAGCGGTTGAAGCCTTTGCTGTCGGTGCTCCGGGAGAGCCTTTAGGCGCATTTATTGCGGCTTATGTTGCGATTGAGATTGGCGGTCTTGTTTCAGGAAAGACTAAGGTAGACATAATTGTGACACCGCTTTCATGTATTATCACAGGTGCGGCGGCCGGTTATTTTGTAGGTCCTTATATTTCTACAGCTATGCTTTGGCTCGGAAACCTTGTGAATATAAATGTTGAAAACCATCCGATTTTAGGCGGAATTGCGGTTTCGGTGCTTATGGGTATGATACTCACATTACCTATTTCTTCTGCCGCAATTGGTGTTTCAATGGGTATAACAGGTTTGGCAGCAGGTGCGGCAACAATAGGCTGTTGCTGTAATATGGTGGGCTTTGCGATTATCAGCTACCGCGAAAATAAATTCGGCGGTCTTATAGCCCAGGGTATAGGCACTTCTATGCTTCAGGTTCCCAATATTGTCAGAAAACCGATTATCTGGCTTCCTGCAATTCTTTCGAGCGCTATTTTAGGTCCTGTTTCTTCTGCTGTGCTTAAGATGGTTAGCAATCCTGTAGGCTCGGGTATGGGTTCGGCAGGCTTGGTGGGTCAGTTTATGGCTTATGATAGTATGGTAGCCTCCGGTTTTACACCTGTTGTCGCTTTACTCGAAATTTTGGTTATGCACTTTGTTTTACCTGCAGTTGTAACACTTGCTATAGCAGAGGCTATGCGTAAAATGAATCTTATAAAATTCGGCGATATGAAATTGGAGTCTGCCAATGCGTAAAACCCAGCGTGCTTTAAAAGCAATCGAGGGGCTAGAAAGGCTTTATCCTGATGCGATATGTTCGCTTGAGTACAGCGATGCTTTTCAGCTACTTGTCGCAACAAGGCTTTCGGCGCAGTGTACCGATAAAAGAGTAAATATGGTAACTCCTGATTTATTTAAGGAATTTCCAACTGCTCAAAAAATGGCTGAGGCAGATGTGAGCAGGGTAGAGGAGCTTATAAAAACCTGCGGTCTTTATAAGACTAAAGCAAAAGACCTTGTAGCGCTTAGCAAAAGCATTGTCGAGAATTTTGGCGGAAAAGTACCCGATACTATAGAAGAGTTGACAACACTTTCGGGTGTAGGCAGAAAGACTGCAAATTTAGTGTGCGGAGATATTTATAAAAAGCCCGCTGTAGTAACAGATACGCATTTCATAAGAATCTGCAATCGTTTAGGATTTGTTGAAACTAAAAATCCGCTAGCGGTGGAAAAGGCTATGAGAAAGCTTTTGCCACCCGAAAAATCCAATGATTTTTGTCACAGAACAGTTCTTTTCGGCAGAGATATCTGTACAGCCAGAAAGGCATATTGTGATAAATGTATATTAAATGATATCTGTCCCAAAAAAGGAGTAAAATAATGGCTCAAAAATCTGTTGCCGCTATACACGATATATCGGGTTTTGGAAGATGCTCTTTGACTGTTGCTCTGCCTCTTTTATCTGCCGCAGGAATACAGACCTCGGTTATACCTACGGCGGTGCTCTCGACCTGTACAGGTGAATTTAAGGGCAATACCTTTCACGATTTAACCCGAGATATAGAACCTATAGCTGAGCATTGGAAAAGAGAAGGACTTTTGTTCGACGCTATCTATACAGGATATCTTTGTAGCGCTAGTCAGGTTTATTCGGTGTTTTCTGCTATAGAGCATATAAAGAATAAAAATACATTGCTTTTAGTAGACCCTGTTATGGGGGATAACGGAAAGCTATATAGCGGTTTTGCTGTAAGCTTTACGGGATATATGCTAAGGCTTTGCCAAAAAGCGGATATTATAACCCCGAATATCACCGAGGCGGCTTTGCTTTCAGGTATGCCATATATGGATGGTATATGCACAGAGGCTTATATTGAAAAGCTGCTCCATACCCTTTATGAGAGAACTAAAGCTAAAATAGTTCTTACAGGTGTTTCATTTGAAAAGAAAAAAATCGGTGTTGCTATATTTGACGGAAACGAGATAACCTATTTCTTTTCAGATAAATATCCTGTTTCTTTTCATAGCACAGGAGATGTTTTTGCGAGTGTGCTTACAGCCGCTATTTTAAACGGCAGAAGTCTTAAAGCGGCGGCTCAGCTTGCAGTTAATTTTACAGCGGGCTGTATTAAGCAGACAATTGAGGATAAATCAGACCCGAAATTCGGCGTTGATTTCGAAAAGCAAATACCAAATCTTCTGAAATTTCTTGATATATAATAAAGTTAAAAGAAAATAAGCGAAAAACTGTTTTTAAAAGCGGTTTTTCGCTTATTTTTTTATGTCTTTTTTAATATTTGCAAAAAAATATTACAATTCTTTAACTTTTTCAAAAAAACTCTTGATTTTTATGAAAAAGGGTTTTATAATGCATATTAGTGGTGCAAAGTGTACTAAAAAACCATCAAAGTGTATTAAAGTGGTGAATTTGGAGGTGAAAACAATGCTTTTTGGTGGCTTCGATCATAAAATTGATAAAAAAGGCAGAGTTTTCATTCCTTCGGCATTCAGGGACGAGCTCGGAGAAAGCTTTATTATATGTAAAGGTATTTACGGTAAGCGTTGCCTTTGTGTTTATTCCTCTGAGCAATGGAGCGCTTTGGTAGAAAAGATAGGCACCCTTCCGAGCACTAAATCCAGTGCAGTTAAGCGCTTTTTGTATGACGGTGCTTTTAATGTTGAATTTGATACTCAGGGTAGAATATTGGTTCCGCCCGCTTTAAGGGAATATGCAGGCTTTGATAGCGAGGTTCATATTATAGGTATGGATTCCAATCTCGAAATTTGGGATAGCTCGCTTTGGAAGGATGAGAGTCAAAGCAATACACTTGAGTCTATTTCTTCTGTTATGGAAGAGCTTAACTTTTAATTTGGCTTATGGAATTTAATCATATATCAGTTTTATTAAATGAATGTATTGAGTCTTTAGCTATTAAGCCTGATGGTATTTATGTTGACGGTACTGCAGGAGGGGCAGGGCATTCGAGCGAAATAGCAAAAAGATTAAACGGCGGAAAGCTTTATGCTTTTGACCGAGACCCCGATGCTGTGAAGATTGCAAGAGAACGTTTAAAAGATTATAACGCTCAGGTTATCGAAAGCAACTTTAGCTTTATGAAAGAAAAGCTTAATGAAATAGGAATTAGCGGTGTTGACGGTATTTTGCTTGACTTAGGTGTTTCTTCTTATCAGCTTGATACCGCCGAACGAGGCTTTTCTTATCATAAGGATGCGCCTCTTGATATGCGAATGAGCAAGAGCGGTATATCGGCTAAGGATGTTGTCAATACTTTTACAGAGAAAGAGCTAAGTGATATATTCTTTCGTTTCGGAGAAGAGAAATTTTCTATGAGAATTGCCGCTAGAATAGTAGAGGCAAGAAAAGAAAAGGAAATCGAGACCACATTGGAGCTGAGCGAAATAATTTCTTCGGCTGTGCCTGCAAAGGCAAGACGGGACGGTCATCCGGCAAGAAAGTGCTTTCAAGCGCTGAGAATAGCTGTCAACGGTGAGCTTGATGCTTTGAATACAGCTCTTGAAAAATGCTTTGAACTACTTAATAAGGACGGCGTATTAGCAATTATAACCTTCCATTCTTTAGAGGACAGAATGGTAAAGCAATGCTTTAAGGAATATTGTACAGGCTGTACCTGTCCGCCTGATTTTCCGGTCTGTGTGTGCGGAAAAACCCCGCGCGGCAGATTGCTTACAAGAAAACCTATCGAGCCTTCAAAGGAAGAGCTTGAAATAAACCCCAGAAGCAGAAGTGCAAAATTGAGGGTAATAATTAAAAATTAACGATGATACTATAAAGGAGCAGCGTAATGAATAATATTAAGTATTATAATGATAGTCTCGCATACGATTTCGAGATGTTTGCGCCTAAAACTAATACAGCCCCAAACGCTAGGGATAATATAGTTACAATGCCGAGAAAATCCGCTGTTTCTAAAAAGAGAAAGCAAGCGGCAACAAGAAGCCTTTCGGCACCTGTTTCGCTTATAATGGCGGCAGTTTTCGTGCTTGCAGGATTTTGCGGTAATATTGCATTGAGACTTGAAATCAACGAGGTTAATTCGCAGATTAATGATGTTAAGTCGGCTATAGCTGAGCTTGACAGCGAGAAAACCGCTTTAGAGGTTGAATTACAAAGAAGAATTTCCTATCAGAATCTTGAGCTTGAAGCGGTACAACTTGGTATGAAAAAGCCTGAAAAAGAAAATGTTACCTATATAAGAGTTAACGATACTAATGCTGCTGTTACAGCAGACGGCGAGTTTATGAATGAGTAATAAACCCGAAACTAAAACTATATAATTTATATTGCCAAAAAGATTACGAGAGTTGATTTTTCGACTCTCGTATTCGGGTATATAATAGATATGAAATTTTTATGCGGAGGTGCTGAGAATGGCTGAAAAACCGGGAAAGCTAATGATTACCCGAATAGTATCCGTAATGCTTGTTATGGTTATTCTGCTTGCGGGTGTGTCGGGATACCGCTTGGTTAACATAATGATTGTTAACGGTGAAAAATACCAAAGCGAAGCCTCGGAACAGCAACTTTATGACAGCTTGATAACTGCGCCCAGAGGCGATATATACGACTGCAATATGCAAATTCTGGCGCAAAGCACCACCGCTTGGACGGTTTACATAACACCAAACGGAATCAATAAGCTTGACCATGAGGGCGATAAAGAACTCGTAAGGAAAACTATTGCAGAAAACTTGAGTGAGATTCTGGAAATCGATTATGATAAGGTTTATGGTTATACAGAAAAGAATTCATACTATGTTGTAGTAAAAAAGAAGATAGAAAAGACTGTAGCCGATAAGGTTCGTGCTTTTTTGGCTGATGAAAAGTATGAGGATTTGAATCTTGTAAAGTATGTCGGTCTGGATGAAACTACTAAGAGATATTACCCAAATGATAGCTTAGCTTCGGTTGTGTTAGGGTTTGTAGGCTCTGATGACCAAGGACTTGCAGGTATTGAAAGCTATTACGATACTGAGCTTACAGGTATTGCAGGCAGAGTTGTGGCAGCAAAAAATGCGGCAGGTACTGATATGCCGCTTACCTATGAAAATGTCGAGGCGGCAACCCAGGGCAATTCCTTGGTACTGACCTTGGATTCTTATATCCAGTATACCGCGGAAAAATATCTTGAGGTTGCTATCGAAGAAAACCAAATTGCAGAGCGCGGTGCCGCTGTGGTTATGAATGTTAAAACAGGGGCAATTCTTGCAATGGCGGTAAAGGGAGATTTTAATCCTAATGACCCGTTCTCTCTTTCAAAAGCTGACCAAAAGCTTGTTGATGCTCTTAAGGATGATGAAGAAAAGGATAAGCTTGAAAACGAGCTTCTCAACCGTCAATGGAGAAATAAAGCGGTTTCGGACACCTATGAGCCGGGCTCGGTATTCAAGCTTGTGACAGCAGCTGTTGCTATTGAAGAAAATTTGGTTAATAAGAAAAGTACCTTTTATTGCAACGGTCATATGACGGTTGCGGGGCAGGGGTATAACTGTCATAAGCTCAAAGGTCATGGTACTCAAACTTTGGCACAATCGGTTTCTAATTCCTGCAACCCTGCTTTTATAACAATAGGTCAGTTAATTGGTATTGATACTTTTTCAAAATATTTTCAGGCTTTCGGCTTTGGTGAAAAAACAGGAATAGACCTTCCCGGTGAAGCAATGTCAACCTATCATAGCCAAAGCAAAATGGGACCTGTAGAGCTTTCTTCAAGCTCTTTCGGTCAGACATTTAATATAACCCCTATGCAGCTTATGGCGGCAGTTTCCGCTTGTGTTAACGGTGGATACCTTGTTCAGCCGCATATTGTTGAAAAGATAATGGATGCGGATGATAAGGTTGTTAAAACTGCAGATACGAGCTATAAAAGACAGGTTATATCCGAAAGTACATCCGAAACTATGCGCGAGCTTATGCTGTTCGTTGCAGAAAACGGAGCAAAAAATGCACTTGTTTCAGGTTATGATATAGGTGCCAAAACTGGTACCTCGCAAAAGGTTTCAAAAATTCAGGCTACGGGCGACAGCTATCTTTATATAGGCTCTTGTATAACGGTAGCCCCTGCAGATGACCCCGAAATTGCGGTGCTTGTAATGCTTGATGAACCAAAGGGCGATAAGTACTACGGCGGTATCATTTCTGCACCTGTAAACTCCAAGGTTATGACTGATGTTTTACCATATCTTGGTTATGAGGCGAGCTATTCAGAGGAAGAGCTTAAAAAACTGACCGTAAGTGTCCCTGAAGTGGTCGGTTCTACTGTTGATGAAGCAAAAACCAAGGTAAGCAATGCAAAGCTTCAGTATCAGATAGTAGGCTCGGGTGATGAAGTGGTTCGACAGCTACCCGAGGCAGGAAATCAGGTTCATACAGGCGGTATAGTTATCATCTATACGGACGATTCTTCCGATGATAAGAAGACCGAGGTTCCAAATTTTGTAGGCCTTACTGCTACCGAATCAAATAAGGCTGCAGCGGCGGCAGGTGTCAATATAGAATTTTCGGGTAATACAAGTTCTTCGGGACTTAAAGCATATAAGCAAAGTGTCGAAGCCGGTTCTTCGGTTGAGGCAGGTACGATAGTTACAGTGTATTTCAGAGATGAAAGCACAGTCGATGGATAGTTTCTGAAAGGAAAAAGCAATGAAACTCAAAGAATTGATCAAATGCGAAAAAGAATTTGCTGAGCTTGAAATTACAGGTGTTACCTGTGATTCGCGTGCTGTCAGAGAAGGTTATGCCTTTATTTGTATTGAAGGCTCATTAAGCGATGGGCATAACTATGCAAAGAGCGCTGAAGAAAAAGGTGCCGCGGTAATTATTGCTCAGCGGGATACAGGGGTTAAAAATCAAATTATAGTGCCTGATACCCATGCGGCTTATTCGGATATTTCTGCCGCTTGGTTTAATAGGCCTGCAGATAAATTAAAACTTATCGGTGTCACAGGAACTAACGGTAAAACCTCTGTGACATATATGATTAAAAAAATTCTTGAGGCTCACGGCGAAAAGGTTGGACTTATCGGCACTATTCAGAATATGATAGGCGATGAAACTATAGCTACAAAAAATACAACCCCGGGTGCTTATGAGCTTAATTCTCTTTTTGCGCTTATGGTCGAAAAGGGCTGTACCTATGCCGTTATGGAGGTTTCTTCCCACGCGCTTGACCAATGCAGGGTTTATAATCTTGATTTTGAGGTTGCAATATTTACTAATCTTACTCAGGACCATCTTGATTATCATATCACTATGGATAATTATTTAGAGGCTAAGAAGAAGCTATTTAAAATGTGTAAAACTGCGATTTTAAATGCAGATGATCCTTATAGCGAGAAGATTGCTGAGGGGCTTTCCTGCAGGGTTGTGACATATTGTGCAGGAAATAACGGTACCTATAGCGCTAAGGCTATAAAATACCGCCCTGCAAGTATTGATTATGAATTTTTAAGTGATGCAGGACTCAACCATATAAGGGTTAATACAGGCGGAAAGTTTACTGTTTATAACTCCCTTTGTGCGATTTGCTGTGCAGTAGAGCTAGGTCTAGATATTTCAAAATCTGCCGCCGCTATAGAAGAGCTTAAAGGGGTAAAGGGCAGGGCAGAGGTTGTACCTTGCGATAGAGATTTTACCGTAATCATAGACTATGCTCACACACCAGACGGCTTAAAGAATATTCTTAAAACCTTTAACGAATGCGAGAAAAACCGATTGACGGTTGTTTTCGGTTGCGGAGGAGACCGCGATAAAACCAAGCGCCCTATTATGGGAAGTGTGGCGGCGAGATATGCGGATAATGTCATTATCACTAGCGACAACCCTCGTACCGAAGAACCAAAGGCTATAATTGATGATATTCTTGTTGGTCTTGATGGCAGTGTGACACCCTATAAGGTTATAGAAAACAGGGTAGAGGCAATAAAATATGCTATTGCAACCGCCCAGAAGAATGATATAATAGTCTTAGCAGGCAAGGGTCACGAAACCTACCAAATTTTAAAGGATGAGACTATTCATCTTGATGAGCGTGAGGTAGTAGCAGAGGCTCTAGCTTGCCAGACTAAGTAATTGCTAGGAGAATCAAAATGAAAGATTTAACCACCGTTATAGCAGCTATGGTTGCTTTTGCAGTTACCGCAGCATCAGGTTATATTGTAATTCCTTATTTAAGAAAGCTGAAATTTGGGCAAACTATACTTGATATAGGCCCTAATTGGCATAAGGAAAAGCAAGGTACACCTACTATGGGCGGTATTATGATTATTGCAGGCTTTTTGCTATCTCTTGCAATCGGTTATTTTTATTCTGCTGTATCTGGCGGAAGATTTGCGGCTGAGCTTCGTGACAGCCTGCGAATGACAACCTTTATAGCAGGTATCGTGATGGCGCTTTTGATGAGTGCCATAGGTTTTATGGATGACTATATAAAGGTTGTTAAAAAGCGTAATCTCGGTTTGACTGCAAGGCAAAAAACCTTAATGCAGCTGTTGGTTGCGGCGGCTTATCTTTTAACCCTTTATCTTGCAGGAATGAGAACTACCAATATCCCGTTTATAGGCGATATTTCCTTGACTAGAGGTATCGGTCTTTTGTTCTGGCCGATAGCTGTAATGTTTATATATGGCTTTACTAATGCCGTAAATCTTACCGACGGTATCGACGGTCTTGCTTCTACGGTCACTTTAGTAGTATCCTGCGCTTTTATGATGGCTTCAGGCTTGCTATATAATATGAGCTTTAATGCGCTTTCGGGTGCAGTCGGTGGTGCTTGTGTAGGCTTTATCTGCTGGAATGCAAAGCCTGCCAAGGTATTTATGGGGGATACAGGCTCTATGTTCCTTGGGGGAATAGTTGTTGCGATGTCCTTCGGTATAGGAAGACCTATTTTGCTGATTTTTGCAGGATGTACTTATTTCCTTGAAGCAATTTCTGATATAATTCAGGTTTTATACTATAAAAAAACTAAGAAAAGATTTTTCAAAATGGCTCCGCTTCATCATCATTTTGAGATGTGCGGTTGGTCTGAGCAAAAAATCGTTTTTGTTTTCTCTTTAATTGCATTTGCAGGATGTATTGTAGCACTTTTACCTATTTTATTTAATCTCTGATTCGGAGGGACAGCATGGCCGACAATGTTAAAATCAAGCGGCAAAAAAGCGGCTTTGGCGGTAAAATGGATATAACCTTTTTGTCCTTTGTTTTAATACTTTTAACAATAGGGCTTGTTATGCTTTTTTCTGCTAGCTATGCTTATTCGCTTGAATATTATGACAGCAGTTACCGTTTTATTATCCGACAGTCGTTTTTTGCGGCTGTGGGAATTGTTGCTATGCTTATAACCTCTAAAATACCATATCATTTTTGGCGTAAGATTTCTGTCGTGGTTTATATTATTGCGGCCTTGGTGTTAGGCTTTTTGCTTCTTATTCCGCCGATGGTTTCGGGTATGGATGTAAAGCGATGGCTGGTAATAGGACCAATAAACTTCCAACCCTCAGAGATTGCAAAATTCGCTGTAATAATTTTGTTTTCATCTTTGATAGCGGCAAATCATAGACAGATGAAAAAGTTTTCATTTATTGCTTTTTTAGTAGTATTATTGGCAATACCCTGCGTGCTTATAGTTCTTGAACCCCATCTGTCTGCAACATTGCTTACTTTGTGTATAGGTGCGGTTTTGCTGATAGTCGGGGGACTTCCGAAAATTTATATGCTTATCGGCACAGGTCTTGTCGGTCTTGCCGGATTTGTGTTTTATATCTCGGGTGCTATAAGCTATGTTATGGATAGACTTCAGTATTGGGTAGACCCTTGGTCGGATGCGACTGGTAAGGGCTTTCAGACTATTCAGTCTTTGCTTGCTATCGGCTCGGGCGGTATACTCGGCAGGGGAATAGGTCAATCAAGACAAAAATATCTCTGGGTGCCTGAGCCTCATAATGATTTCATTTTTTCAATAGTTTGCGAGGAACTCGGTCTTATAGGCGCAATGATTATAATTTTGCTGTTTTGCTTGCTTGTTTGGCGAGGGTTTACAATCGCTATGCACGCCCCCGATAAGTTCGGCTCATTGCTTGCAATCGGCCTTACCTTTCAGGTAGGACTTCAGGCATTACTCAATATCTGGGTTGTAACAAATACGATACCGAATACAGGTATCAGCCTTCCGTTTTTCAGCTACGGCGGTACATCTCTTGTAATATTGTTGGCTGAAATGGGAATAGTCCTTTCGGTGTCCCGAGGGGCGAATATAGAAAAAAATTAAAAAAATTGGAGTGAGTTTTATGCATATACTTTTTGCAGGCGGCGGTACAGCAGGTCATATAAATCCTGCACTTGCAGTAGCAGGCTATATTAAAGAACGCCACCCTGATGCTAAAATCAGTTATATAGGTACAGCCGAAAAGTTGGAATCGAAATTAGTTCCCGAAAAAGGCTACGATTTTTATACAATAGATGTTGCAGGCTTTCAGCGAAAGCTCACCCCTCAGAATATTGCAAAGAATATTTCAGCGGTAAAAAAGGCTGTCACAGCTTCAAAACGCTGCAAGGATTTGCTTAAAGAATTAAAGCCCGATATAGTTGTGGGAACAGGGGGGTATGTCAGCGGACCTGTTCTTAAAACAGCGCAAAAATTAGGCTTTAAAACTGCTATTCACGAGCAAAATGCATTCCCCGGTGTTACTACTAAAATGCTAGCCTCGGGTGCAGATGTTGTTATGCTTGCAATGCCTGAAGCAAAAAATTACTTAAAGCTTAATAAAGAGCCTGTAATCACGGGAAATCCCGTTAGAAGCGAGCTATTTAATATAACAAAATCTGAGGCAAGACAAAAGCTTGGCTTTGATGACCGTCCGATGCTTTTGTCCTTTGGTGGCTCTTTAGGTGCAAGACCTATAAACGAGGCTGTAGCCGAGCTTATAAAGCACTATAATGGAAGTGATAAATTTTATCATATCCATGCTACAGGTAAATTCGGTTATGAAGCCTTTAATGAATCGATAAAGGATTTGAAATTGTCTGGTGTGACTCAAATTAGAGAATATATCAGCGATATGGATGTTTGTATGGCGGCGGCAGACCTTGTTATTTGCCGTGCAGGTGCTATAACCTTGAGTGAATTGCAGGCTTGCCAAAAGCCGTCGGTATTGATTCCTTCGCCATATGTTGCAGAAAATCATCAGTATCATAATGCGCTTACCTTGAAAAAAGCGGGCTGTGCCGAGCTTATTGAGGAAAAGGATTTAAGCGGAGAATCGCTTATTGAGGCTGTTGGCAGACTTATCGAAAACAAACCGAGACTTGAGAAGATGAGTGAGTCTGCATCAAAAACTGCGATTTTAGACGCTAATGAGCGAATTTATAATACTTTAATGAAATTATATACCAACATTTAACCAAAAATGCATTTTCGCATAGTATGAACTGTGAAAAAACAGTAACTATGGGAAGGTGCTGAAAATGAGAGAAATATCTATCAGCGGCTCGAAGAGGCTTTCCGGCGAGATAACTCTGCAGGGAGCGAAAAATAGCGTTCTGCCTGTACTTGCCGCAACCATTCTCTGCAAAGGAGAATGTGTTGTACATAATTGTCCGTCGCTTTCGGATGTTAATACATCTCTGAAAATACTTGAAAAACTAGGCTGTAAAACCAAAAAAGAGGGAACAACCGTAAGGGTTGACAGCCGCGATATGAATTGCTGTGAAATCCCCGAAAATCTTATGCGGGAAATGCGCTCCTCTGTAGTTTTTCTAGGAGCAATCATTGCTCGGTGCAAAAGCGCTGTGATAAGCAGTCCGGGAGGCTGTGAATTAGGGCCGAGGCCTATAGATATGCATCTGTCTGCATTAAGGCAAATGGGTGTGGCAATAAAAGAAGAACATGGTTTTTTATACTGCGAGGCTCAAAGCGGTCTTAAGGGCTGTGAAATCACCTTGGGTTTTCCGAGTGTCGGAGCTACGGAAAATATTATTCTTGCAGCGGCTGTGGCAGAGGGTATTACGGTTATCCATAATGCCGCGAGAGAACCCGAAATCAGTGACCTTGCCGATTTTCTCAACAGCGCAGGAGCCAGAATTTACGGTAGCGGCTCAGATACTGTTTTTATACACGGGGTTAGCAATCTTTCGGGTACAGAGCATACTATTATACCTGATCGTATTGCCGCGGCAACCTATATGGCTTGTGCCGCAGTGACAGGCGGAAAAATTTACATCAATGGTATTATGCCGTCGCATATGGTGGCAATACTTTCGGTTTTCAGGGAAAGCGGATGCATTATAAAGCCTTCAGGCAAAACGCTTATGCTTTCTGCACCTGAAAAGCTTTCGAGAGTACCGACGGTTAGAAGTCTTGTTTATCCTGCTTTTCCGACCGATGCAGGACCGATTATCATAGCAATGCTGACCTTAGCGCAAGGCACCTCGGTATTTTGCGAAAATATTTTTGAAAACCGTTTCAGGTATATAGATGAGCTTAAAAGACTTGGTGCCAGAATAAAAACAGAGGGCAGAATTGCGGTTATTGAGGGTGTGAATTCACTTTCTGGTGCAGGCTGTAAAGCTACTGACCTTCGTGGCGGTGCAGCTTTAGTTACGGCGGGTATTGCCGCAAAGGGGAATACTGTTATCGGTGAAATCCATCATATTGAGCGCGGATATGATGATATTGTAGCAAACTTAAAGGCGCTGGGCGCTGATATTGAGTATATAACAAAGGAATGATATTTTGAAAAAAACGCAAGAACGGGATGAATTTATCCGCAAGCGAATTGAGCGACAGCGGAAAATTCGAAAACGGCGGCTGAAAATATTTTTTTGTTTTTTGATAATAACCCTTATCGCTGTATCAGCAGTTCTTTGTCTTACGGTGTTTTTTCCAATAGAAAAAATATCTGCAGAGGGCAGTGCGATTTATACTGCCGATGAAATAATTGAAAGTTCGGGAATAAAAATCGGCGATAATTTGTTTACTGCTTCAAAAAGTACTGCACTCAAAGAACTAAAATCAAAATTGCCGTATATAGATTCGGTCAGCTTTAAAAGAAAGCTTCCATCAACATTGAAAATTTCTGTGACTGATGCTGAGGAATTTGCGGCATACTATATAGGTAAAAAATATTATACGGTGAGTAAAAGCGGATGGGTTTTAAGTGTAGAGAGCAAAAAACCCAAAAAGATTTTTATTGTAAAAGGTGCTGATGCCGAGTGTGAGGTCGGTAGTGAAATAGTATTTAATAATACCGAGCAAAGCGAGCTTATAAATCGGATATCCGATACAGTTTCAAAGGAAAATTTAGAGCTTGACAGTATAAATATTAAGGATACCTTGCAAATAAAAATCGGGGTTGAAAACCGATTTGAAGTTCTTATCGGGACCGAAAATTCACTTGAAGAAAAGCTTCGTCATTTGAGCGGTATGATAAAGAATATCGACAAGGAAAAAAGTGGAAAAATTAATCTCAGTATGTGGGAAAATAACAACCCTCAGGGCACTTTTAAGCCCGAAAATAGTGAATAATAAAAAAAATTACAAAATTGTAACAAAAACTATTGAAATTTATAAAAAGATATGATAATATCTATATGTATACTGTTTAAAAGTGAAATTTTACATAAATACGGAGGAATTTAAAATGCCATTTGAAGTAGCAGAAGATCAGGTAAATGTAGTAAAAATTAAAGTTGTAGGCGTAGGCGGAGGCGGCGGAAACGCAATCAACAGAATGGTTGATGCCGGTGTTCGCGGCGTTGAATTTGTAGCAGTTAATACAGATAAGGCTGCTCTTATAAAATCAAAAGCAAATCTTAAAATCCAGATTGGCGATAAAACTACTGCAGGTATGGGCGCAGGCGGCAACCCTGATAACGGCCGTGCCGCTGCTGAGGAGTCCCGCGATGAAATCGCAGCTTCTATCCGCGATGCAGATATGATTTTCATTACCGCAGGTATGGGCGGCGGAACAGGAACAGGTGCTGCTCCCGTTGTTGCTGCTATTGCTCGTGAGCTCGGTATCCTTACTGTAGGTATTGTAACTAAGCCCTTCGCTTTCGAAGGCAAAAAGCGTATGACTCAGGCTGAAGCAGGTATTGCCGCTCTTCGCGAGCAGGTAGACAGCCTTGTTGTTATTCCTAACGAGCGTCTTAAGTTCGTTTCTGAGCAGAAGATTACCTTTAAGAACGCTTTCGATATCGCTGATGATGTTCTTCGTCAGGGTGTTCAGAGTATTTCTGAGCTTATCAATGTTACTGCTCTTGTTAACCTCGACTTTGCAGATGTTAAGTCTATTATGGCAAACGCTGGCTATGCTCATATGGGCGTTGGTGTTGCAACAGGCCGCGATAAGGCTGAGCAGGCTGCCCGTGCTGCTATCAACAGTCCTCTTATCGAGACCTCTATGGATAATGCACGCGGCGTAATCATCAGCATTACAGGTTCTGCTGATATCGGCCTCGAAGAGGTTGAGCAGGCTTCTTCTATCATCGCCGAGATGGCAAATCCCGATGCAACTATCATCTGGGGTGCTCAGCTTGACGATACTATTGAGGATACTATCCGCGTTACCGTTGTTGCAACAGGTCTTGGCGACAGCAAAAAGAAGAGCAACGATATTTCTAGCCAGTTAGGCGATTTAATGAGCGAAGACGAAGGCTCTGACGATAGCTATATCTCTGTTCTTGATGTATTCAATAAGTAAGCTTCGGCTTACATACAAAAAAGCCTATCCGTTTGGATAGGCTTTTTCTTATGG
>JAZQIP010000007.1:0-55787 GCA_045541175.1 Acutalibacteraceae bacterium | reverse complement strand
AAACAAGCGAATCTGCAAGGACGGACCGGTACTTGAAAGGGAGGAAATAGTATGGTAAACACTAAGGTTACTCTATCCGGTATAGAGCTTGATAATCCTATTATTCCCGCAAGCGGTACATTTGGTTTCGGCTATGAGTTCGCTCATCTTTATGATATAAATATGCTTGGTACATTTTCTTTTAAAGGAACAACCAAGGATGCCCGTTTTGGAAACCCAACACCTAGAATTGCAGAAACCGCTAGCGGTATGCTCAATTCTGTAGGACTTCAAAATCCAGGTGTAGATAAAGTTATCGGCGAGGAATTACCGAAATTAAAGCAGGTTTTCAAAAAGCCTGTTATGGCAAATGTGAGCGGATTCGCGGTTGAGGATTATGCCTATACCTGCGAAAAATTGGATGGCGAAGACCAGATAGGCTGGTTTGAGGTTAATATTTCCTGTCCTAATGTTCACGGCGGCGGTCTTGCTTTTGGTACAAGCGCAAAAAATGCCGAGGCAGTCACAAAAGCGGTTAAAAAGGTTACAAATAAACCTGTTTATATAAAATTATCACCTAATGTCACCGATATTACCGAGATTGCAAAGGCTTGCGAGGCGGCTGGTGCCGATGGTCTTAGCCTTATAAACACTTTGCTTGGTATGAGAATAGATTTAAAAACAAAAAAACCTATTCTTGCTAATAAAATGGGCGGTTTTTCAGGTCCTGCGATAAAGCCTGTAGCCCTTAGAATGGTTTATCAGGTTTACGATGCGGTTAAAATCCCGATTATAGGTATGGGCGGTATTTCTACTGCTGAGGATGTAATTGAGATGATGCTTGCAGGTGCTACTGCTGTTCAGGTGGGAGCGGCGAATCTGGTAGAGCCGTTTGCCTGCAAGAATATTATAAATGATTTACCTAAGGTTATGGAAAAATACGGAATAGATTCATTAGCAGATATTATAGGAGGAGCGCACAATGGGTAAGGATGTAATTATAGCTTGCGATTTTGCAAGTAAGGAAGAGGTTTTTTCTTTCCTCGATAAGTTTACAGGTAAGAAGCCTTTTGTCAAAATAGGTATGGAGCTTTTCTATGCAGAGGGTCCTGAAATTGTTCGCGAGATCAAGGCAAGAGGTCATAAGATTTTCCTTGTCTTAAAGCTTCACGATATCCCTAATACAGTTAAAAAGTCAATGGCGGTGTTAAGCCGACTTGATGTTGATATGACCAATCTTCACGCTGCAGGAACTATCTCTATGATGGAAGCTGCTTTAGAAGGTCTTACCCGTACCGACGGTACAAGACCTTTACTTATCGCTGTAACTCAGCTTACCTCTACCGATCAGGAGAGAATGGAAAACGACCTGCTTATAAAAGAGCCTATTGATAAGGTTGTTATGCATTATGCGGCCAATGCTGCAAAAGCAGGACTTGACGGTGTTGTTTGCTCTCCCTTAGAGGCAGGCAAGGTTCACGAAACCTGCGGTGAAAAGTTCTTAACCGTTACCCCCGGTGTCCGTTTTGCAGACGGTGATGTCGGCGATCAGAAGCGCGTTATGACACCTAGTGTGGCTAAGAAAATCGGTAGCGACTATATAGTTGTCGGTAGACCGATTACTGCTGCTGCCGACCCTGTTGCAGCTTATGAGAGATGTATTGCTGAGTTTGTAGATTAAGGAGAATTAAAATGGAAAGCTATAAAAGAGAATTTATACAGTTTTTAGAGAGTGCCGGAGTTTTAAAATTCGGTGATTTTACCGCTAAATCAGGCAGAAAAATCCCCTATTTTATAAATGCGGGCGATATTAAAACAGGTGAGCAGATTTGCAAGCTCGGCGAGTTTTATGCAAAGGCTTATTTTGAAAAGGTAGGCAATAAAAAGACTGTGCTTTACGGTCCTGCATATAAGGGCATCCCGATTGCTGTATCTGTAGCAGTTGCTCTTGCTAAAAACGACCTTGATGTTCCGTTCTTCTTCAATCGTAAAGAAGAAAAGGACCACGGTGAGGGCGGTGTTTTCGTAGGCTATAAGCCGACTGCCGGTGAAGAAATCGTTATTGTAGAAGATGTTATCACAGCGGGTACTGCTATAAGAGAAAGTATGGAAATACTTTCAAAGCTTGAGGGCACAAAGGTTGCCGCAACCTTTGTTATGGTTGACAGAAAAGAAAAAGGTAAAACCGATAAGAGCGCTATGGCTGAGGTTGGCGAGGAGTTCGGATTTCCCGTATATTCGGTTGTTGATGTTTATGATATTATCGAGTATCTTGAAGAAGACGAGAAAAACAGAGAGAATGTTGACCGTATAAAAAAATATCTTGAAGTAAACGGCGCTTCTTTATAATAGCCTTTTTTATCATAGCCGCGTGTGCTATGTCAGGCAGCCTGAGTGCTGCAAATAATTAAAAAATAAAGGAGTTTGCTCAAAAATGAGAAGTTTAATTGATATTTTAGAGCTTTCTACAGCCGAGCTTGATAAATTATTAGCTACGGCTGATGATATAATTGCAAACCCTCAAAAATACGCTCATAAGTGTGATGGTAAGAAGCTCGCAACCTTATTCTTTGAGCCATCTACCAGAACAAGGCTGAGTTTTGAGGCGGCTATGTATGAGCTTGGTGGTAATGTCTTGGGCTTTTCCGAGGCTCAGAGTTCTTCTGCCGCTAAGGGCGAAAGCGTTGCAGATACTGCAAAAACCGTTAGCTGTTATGCTGATATTATAGCTATGCGCCATCCAAAAGAGGGAGCGCCCTTGGTTGCATCTATGAATGCAAGTATTCCTGTAATTAATGCGGGAGACGGCGGTCATAACCATCCCACCCAAACTCTTGCTGATTTACTTACTATTCACCGCGAGAAGGGGCATTTTGATGATTTGACAGTCGGTCTTTGCGGAGACTTAAAATTTGGCAGAACGGTTCATTCTCTTATTTCTGCGCTTCGCCGTTATGATAATGTTAAGTTTGTGTTTATTTCTCCTAATGAGCTTAAAATACCTGACTATGTTAAGGAATCGCTAAAAAAAGAGGGTATTGAATATACCGAAACTACCGATTTGGAAGCAGTTATGTCTGAGCTCGATATCCTTTATATGACAAGGGTTCAGCGTGAGCGTTTCTTTAACGAAGAGGATTATTTGAGACTTAAGGATAGTTATATTTTAACTCCGGAAAAGCTGATGACAGCGAAAGCCGATTTATCCATTCTTCATCCTCTGCCGAGAGTTAACGAAATCAGCGTTGCTATTGATAACGACCCCCGCGCTTGCTACTTTAAGCAGGTGCTTTACGGTAAATATATGCGAATGGCACTTATTCTTATGCTTTTGGAGGTAGAGTGAGATGACGGTTGACGAGATAAAAAACGGATTAGTTATCGACCATATAACTGCCGGCAAGGGTATGCAGATATATAAGCTTTTAGGACTCGACAGTCTTGAGTGCTCTATTGCGCTTATAAAAAACGCTCCAAGTTATAAAATGGGGAAAAAGGATATAATTAAAATTGATGCTGATATTGAGGTAAATACTGATATTATCGGTTACGTTGACCCCGGTATTACGGTCAATATCATAAAGGATGGCAAGAATTTAGAGAAAAAAACCATCGCTCTGCCTGAAAAATTGACCGATGTTTTAAAATGCAAAAATCCGCGTTGTATTTCTGCTACTGAGCAAGAACTGCCGCATATCTTCACCCTTGCAGACAAAGAAAAGCGAATTTATCGTTGCTTATATTGCGAAACTAAAGCAAAGTAAAAAAATCCCTGACAGAAGCTTCTGTCAGGGATTTGAAATTTTTATCACTTTTTTATTGTGCGGCTTTTATCGGTATAGTAATAGTAGCTTTTTTTACTCGAACGACTTCGGTCGAAGTGCTTTGCATCGATTTCGTTAATTACTGCGCCTAGGATTTTACAGCCGCTTTTTAAAATCTGCTCTTTAGCAGATATTGCTTGATTATAAGAGGATTTTCCCGGAGCTACAACAAGTATTGCTCCGTCGCAGTTAGCAGAAATAACTGCGGCATCTATAACGGGTGCTAGAGGTGGAGTGTCGATTATTATATAATCATAGAATTTTGAAAAATAATCAAGGCATTCTTTGAATTTCGAATTACTTAAAAGCTCTACAGGATTTGGCGGGAAACGACCGCTGAATATGACATCGAAGTTCGGGTCTTGAGTATTATAAAGCACCTGAGAAATCTCTGCTTGTCCTGAAAGCAACTCGGAAAGCCCTAATATATTTTGAGTTTTCAGATTGCGACGGAGTATTACCGATTTTCGCATATCTGCATCAATAAGCAGGGTGCGCTTTGATATATCAGCAAGACTTTTTGCGAAAGCAGATGAAACCGTACTTTTGCCCTCACTTTCAGTTGTTGAGGTTATGAGAATGGTTTTTATATCCGTGCCGCAGAAAAGAACATTTGAGCGAAGAGTTTTATATGCCTCGTTGGTCAGATAGTCACTTGAAATATTGGAACTGAAATTAACCCTGCCTGCCGCAGGTATATTAATCATATCGGATGAATTTATTTTAAAATTTTCCATTATTCAGAAATGCCTTTCGTAAATAGTACTTATTTTGACTTTTTACTGCTGTTGTAGGGAATAGTTGCCAAAACTGTTAATCCCAAATATTTTTCAACATCCTTTGAAGATGAAAGCTTATTATTGAAATAATAACTGCTGAAAATCAATAATAAAGAAATGAATAATCCTAGACCAAACCCTATAACTAAATTATTTGCAAGATTGGGAGAAGAAGGATTTTTTGCAACTTTTCCTTCGCTTAAAATTTCTATTTTATCGAGATCCATAATTTCAACTAAGGTGTTTTGTGATATGGTGCATATACTGTCAACGATTTTTTTAGAATCGTTAGCATTGGGAGAAAGCACCGTTACAGAAATTATACGGGTATTCTCAGGAATTTCAACATTCAGAAAAGACTTAATCTGATTAGAGGTATATTTTTTGTCAGTAGCTTCAACAACTTTATCTATTATTATATCGTCTGCTATAATATTGGCAAAGTCTCTGGCGAGATATGTTGAAACAGAAATATCGGAAGAGGTTATATTCTGAGACTCGTTATTTACAACATAAAGCTTTGCTTTTGAAGAATAAAGAGGGGTGGCAATGATAGCCGAGTAGATAATAGAAGCCAAAAGCGAAACAGCTAATATTATTGCAACAACATACTTCCATTTAAGGAACTCATATATAAAATCTTTTAAGGTTATACTTTTCTGAAGAAAAGAGTTATTAATATTATCGGACATAATTCTCTCCTATGATTTGCATTGTATAAATACTAATATATTTTAGCACATTGTGATTCTTTATGCAAGATAAAAATCGACTTAATAAAATATACATTATTCACCTGATTTTGTTAATATTATAGCAATGCTTGAAAAAAAGCGGATTTTAGTATATTATTATATTGATTTGTTGAAATGACAAGATTTGCTTCAGCAAATAATAACTGTTATACTTTCTTTAAGGGAGTAAAAAATTATGGAAAGAAAAGAAAGAATATTGCGTCCTGTTGGACGATGTGCCTCAGGAGCGGTTTTACCGCATTTGAAAGCCTCTTCTGAGTGCGAAACAGTAATAATGCCTGCGGTTTCAGAGGTGAGGATTCCTTTACAGCAGCATATTGGTGCTCCTGCAAAGCCTGTAGTTAAAAAAGGGGATAAGGTTTTTGTTGGCACTCTTATTGCTGAGGCAGGCGGTTTTGTAAGTGCTCCTGTGCATTCTAGTGTTTCAGGAGAGGTCAAAGATATATCGGTTATAAACGGTGTTGGCGAATGTATTATAATCGAGTCGGATTCGCTTATGGAAAAGGACCCCGATTTAAAGCCATTTGAGGTAAAAGAGCCTTGCGATATTGCGGCAGCTGCAGATGCCTGCGGTCTGGTAGGTCTTGGTGGTGCAGGTTTTCCCGCAAAGGTAAAGCTTGCATTAAAGGAAGACTGCAAGATTGATACCCTTATAATCAATGCGGCAGAATGTGAGCCGTATATTACAAGTGACTATCGCGAATGTATGGAAGGCTATGATGATGTTATAGAGGGTATATATCTTATAAAAGATATATTAAAGATTAATAAGGTTATAATCTGTGTCGAGAGCAATAAGAAAAAGGCTATTGAAAAGCTTTATGAAATTGCCGCCGATAAAAGGGACGAGGATGATAGTGTAAAGCTTATGCGCTTACCTACAAAATACCCTCAGGGTGCGGAAAAGGTTATAATCTATTCTGCGACAGGCAGAAAGGTTCCTCTTGGAAAGCTTCCGAGTGATGTCGGCTGTCTAGTGATGAATGTAACCAGTATTGCAACCCTCTACCGATTTATCAAAACAGGTGTGCCGCTTGTTGCTAAAAGACTGACTGTTGACGGTACTGCTGTAAGCGAGCCTAAGAATGTTATCGTGCCGATTGGTACTCCTATAAAGGATTTGCTCGAATTTGTCGGCGGAGTAGACGAAGACGCTGATGAAATTATAATGGGCGGACCGATGATGGGAGTTGATGTCTGCTCACCAGAAGCGGTGGTTGAAAAGCGAAACAATGCTATTACGGTAATGAAGGCTAATGATAAAAGGGCTGTTCAGACTGCTTGTATCCGTTGCGGCAGATGTGCTGCAGCCTGCCCCATGCAGCTTTATCCTGCAAAGGTTGAAACTGCAATAAATAAGAACAATAACGATGCTTTAAAAAATCTTAATATTAATTACTGTATGGAGTGCGGAAGCTGTTCTTTCGTTTGTCCAGCAAGCCGACCGCTCACTCAGGTAATGAGACTTGCTAAGGCAACACTCAAAAAGGAGGTAAATTAAATGAAAAGCTTTTTAACAGTAGCCTCCTCTCCTCATATCAAGCACCCCGATACTACAAGGGGAATTATGCTCGATGTTGTAATCTCTTTGCTTCCCGCTTGTGCTTATGGCTGTATTCTTTTCGGGCTGAGAGCTCTTTTATTACTTATTATTTGCGTTGCATCGGCGGTATTAAGCGAATTTGTGTGGAATAAGCTGCTCGGCAAAACTCAAACTATTGGCGACCTTTCAGCAGTTGTTACAGGTCTTTTGCTCGGGATGAACCTGCCGCCGACACTGCCTTTTTGGATGGGTGCAGTGGGAAGTGCAGTTGCGATAATAGTTGTAAAGCAGATGTTTGGCGGAATTGGTTGCAATTTTGCAAACCCCGCAATTACGGCAAGAATCGTACTTATGGTTTCATTTGCTGCGGCAATGACTAATTTTGTATCGCCGTTAGATGCGGTAACCACTGCTACACCTCTTACATATCTTGAGTCAAACGCAGGAGCTCCTACCCTTAAAAATCTGTTTTTCGGTATGCACGGTGGCTGTATTGGAGAGACATCGTCATTCTTACTTATAGTAGGCGGTATTTACCTGCTTATTAGGGGTATTATCTCAATTGAAATTCCTGTTTGCTTTGTAGGAACGGTTGGACTTTTATCACTTATAGCAGGTGATAATGTGTCGGTTGCAGTTTTTGGCGGCGGTCTTATGCTCGGTGCAATATTTATGGCAACCGATTATACCACCAGCCCTACCACAAGACTTGGCAAAATCGTTTTCGGTATCGGTTGCGGACTTATAGCCTTTGTTATAAGAAAATTTGCAGCAGTTCCCGAGGGAGTATCCTATTCAATACTTATTATGAACATTTTGGTTCCGTATATAAATAAGTTTACCCTTAAAAAGCCCTTTGGTTATGTAAAGCCTGCAAAGGAGGGTAAGCAAAATGGCTGATATAAAAGCATTAATACTTAAAAATAAGGATGATATAATAAAGCCGGTTGTAGTATTGCTTGCTATTTGCGTTGTGATAGCTTTGGCTTTGTCGCTTACCAATAAAATAACAGTTGACAAAATTGCTAAGATTCAGGCTGAAAATGAAGCAAAGTCTATGGCGGAGCTGATCGAAGCTGAAACTTTCGAGAAGAAAGGCCTTGATATGGTAGATGTTGCAGAGCCTTTTGAATATCATATCGCTAAGAACGGTGACGAATGTGTAGGCTATATATTTGTAACCTCTGCTAAGGGTTACGGCGGAGATGTTTCGGTAATGACCGCTGTCAATACCGATGGCAGCGTAAAGGCGGTTGCAATTTTAGATGCTTCAAACGAAACTCCCGGTCTTGGTCAAAATGTTACTAAGCAGGATTTTTATTCTCAGTTTAGCGGAAAAAGTGATGATATAACCGTTTTAAAGAGCGGGGCTATGGCTGAAAAGAATGAAATCGATGCTGTGACAGGTGCGACTATTTCTTCAAAAGCTGTAACCAAAGCGGTAAACAAGGCGCTTGAAAACTTTGACGTGGTAATATTTGATTTGGGAGGTGCTACGAGTGAAAAATAAATATCTTGGATATTTTACAAATGGTCTTATTAAAGAAAATCCGACTTTAAGGCTTGTGCTCGGCACCTGTCCTACCTTAGCTGTAACTACTGCCGCTATAAACGGTATTGGTATGGGTATTTCGGCAACGGTAGTTTTAGTCTGCTCAAACCTTGTTATATCGTTGCTTCGAAATATAATCCCCGATAAGGTGCGTATTCCTGCATTTATTACCGTTATTGCAGGATTTGTTAGTGTGGTGCAGATGCTTGTAAAAGCGTTCTTGCCGTCAATTGATAAGTCTCTCGGTATATTTTTACCGCTTATAGTTGTTAACTGTATAATTCTTGCCCGTGCGGAGATGTTCGCATCCAAAAATCCTCCTTTGGCAAGTGTTCTGGACGGACTCGGAATGGGAATAGGCTTTACTGCGGTTTTAACCCTTATGGGAGCTATCCGTGAGCTTATAGGAGCAGGAAGCTTGTTTGCGCTTCCTGTAACTCAGGAGTTTATTGAGCCTATGGTAATATTCCTGCTTCCCCCGGGAGGATTTTTCGTATTTGGTATACTTGTAGCGGTTTCTAATGCTATTGCTAAGAAAAACGGCAAAAAGACGGTTGAAACCTTAGGCTGTGCAAACTGTCCGGGCAGAGCTGCCTGCGGCAGATGTGAAGAAAAGGAGGAAGATGCAAATGAATAATACAACTCTTGCTTCGATTCTTCTTGCGGGAATCCTTACCAATAATATGGTATTGTCGAAATTTCTTGGAATTTGTCCGTTTTTAGGTGTTTCAAAAAAGACTGATACCGCTTTTTCAATGAGTATTGCTGTTACCCTTGTTATGGTGGTTGCAACTGCGGTTACTTGGCCAATTTACCATTTTATTTTAGCACCGAATTATACCTATCTTGAAACAATAGTATTTATTCTTGTAATCGCTGCTATCGTTCAGCTTATTGAGATAGTGCTTAAAAAGTATATAAAACCTATTTATAATGCGCTTGGCATTTATCTGCCTCTTATTACTACCAACTGTGCAGTATTAGGTATCACAATGCTCAATATCACCAATTCCCTCGGCTTTGTGCAGTCTATAGTTAATGCTCTAGCTGCAGGGATTGGCTTTATGCTCGCAATGCTTTTGTTCTCGGGTGTACGTCAGCGTATGGAAGACTCGGATATCCCCGAATTTATGAAAGGTCTTCCAATAACCTTGGTTGCGGCGGCTATTGTGTCGTTGTCCTTCTTAGGCTTCGCCGGAATAGGAGGATAAAGGTATGGAAATATTATTACCCGTAATAATTTTAGGTGTTATTGGTCTTATAGCAGGTGTTGGATTGGCTCTTGCATCAAAATTTATGGCTGTTCCTGTTGACGAAAAGCAGGAAAAACTGCGTGAGTGTCTGCCGGGTGCCAACTGCGGAGCTTGCGGATATTCTGGTTGCGACGGTTATGCCGCCGCAGTAGCAGCAGGAGAGGCCGAGCCTGGCAAATGCCCTCCCGGAGGTGCAGATACCGCGGCTGCTATGGCAGAGATATTGGGTGTTGAGGTTAAGACCGAGCAAAATATCGCTTTTATCGCTTGCGGCGGTAATCCTGAGGTTACAAAGAGCAAGTATAATTACAGCGGTATGCAAAGCTGTACTGCGGCTTCGCTTTTGCATTCGGGACCGCTTGAGTGTAAATATGGCTGTGTCGGCTTTGGAGACTGTGCAAAGGTGTGTCCCTTTGGCGCAATAACTGTTAAGGACGGAAAACCTTCGGTTTGCGAAGAAATTTGTGTCGGTTGCGGAATTTGCGTTAAAGCTTGTCCTAAAAACCTGATTTCGGTTATACCAAAAGACCGCAAAATGACCGTAAACTGTGCTAATAAAGACCGCGGTGCGGCGGTTGCAAAGGCTTGTTCGGTTTCCTGCCTTGCTTGTAAGCTTTGTGAAAAGGCTTGTGAGACAGGTGCGATTAAGGTTATAGATAATGTTGCTGTTATTGACCATTCGCTCTGTAACGGATGCGGCAAGTGTAAAGAGGTCTGCAAACGCGGAGTGTTAATATAAAAATAAAGGCTGTCGAAAGGGAGACACTTCATAAAGAAGCGTTCTCCCTTTGTTTTTTAAATATAAAAATGACACTTTCGGTTTGAAAGTGTCATAGTGGGTTGCATACTTTAAAATTCAACCATCTGAAAAGCAAGAATAATAAGTGATATTGTGAGACAGGTCTCACAGTTATATTTTGCCTAATGGCAAAGTGTTATGAAAACCATCGGTTTTCGTGATATTATATTCGCCATTAAAACTCGCGAAGCGAATACAACTTGGGCGAAGCCCAAATATAACTGCGAAGCAATATAACTCGCCAAAGGCGAATACAACTGAGACACCTTCCTTACAGAGGGTGCCTCAAGACAGCCTTTTATCATTTCTTATTGTAAAAATCAATTTTGCGGCGTATATCCTGCATTTTAAGGTCTAATTTGCTGATTTCATCAGCGCAGGATTTAAGCTCGGCGGTGATTTCGCTATCAGCCTCGGTGATTTCCTTTTTGTAGCGTACCTTATGTTCAAGACTAGCCCAAAAATCCATTGCTATCGTACGGAATTGCACTTCAACCCTCATAAACTTCTTCTCGGTGAGAAGAAAAATCGGTATTTCTAGTATCAGGTGCAAACTGCGGTAGCCGTTTGGCTTTGGGTTTTTTATATAATCCTTAATCTCTATAACCCGTATATCATCCTGAGAGCAAAGCCTGTTTGAAAGGGTGTAAATATCATCGGGGAAAGAGCAAATAACCCTTATTCCTGCAACATCGCTGAGATTTTTCTCTATGCTTTCGACCGATAGTTCAAAACCTCGTCTTTCAAGCTTTTCTACGATGCTTTTCGGACTTTTAAGTCGGCAGGAAATCGACTCAAAGGGATTGCGATCGTTTTCAAGGGATAACTGATTGTTAAGTACATCAAGCTTGGTTTTAACCTCAAGCATAGCGCAGTTATACCGCATCATAAGTTCTAAAAATGGCTGATTTTTTTCAAAAATGCCTTTTGGAACTTTATCTATTATTTTTAAAGCACTTTCTTGTTCCATAATTTTTTCATTCCTCACTTTTCTATCTTTTATTATACAATAAAAGATGAACAATTCATATAAAATATTGAAAATTTTTGAAAATACTTTATAATGGGTATAGCAGGTCGGAATGATGTGATTATACAGTATTTCGACACCAAATCTTTGATTTAAAATTTGTCGATATTCATTATAATTAGAGTATAGTAAATTTGGGTAGGTAGGTTTATGTATAATTTTTTTGTTCGGCCCGAGTGTAGAAAAGAGCAGTCTTTTATAATAACAGGCTCGGATTTTAACCATATAAAAAATGTGCTCAGAATGTCTGAGGGCGAAGAGTTTCTTGTAAGCTGTGAGGGAAAAAGCCATTTGTGTTCTCTTGCGGGTTTTATGGTGGATACCGCTATAGCAGATATTTTAGAGGAAAATTATCAAAATACAGAACTGCCCGTTAAAATATATCTTTTTCAGGGACTGCCTAAAGCCGATAAGATGGAGCTTATTATTCAAAAGACGGTTGAGCTAGGTGTCAGCGGTATAATTCCTTGTGAGATGAATCGCTGCGTTGTAAAGCTGGAAGAAAAGAAAAAGAAATCAAAAAGAGAGCGGTGGCAAGCTATAGCAGAAAGCGCCGCAAAGCAGAGCAAGAGAAATACTATTCCTGAGATTGGCGAGGTTTTGTCCTTTAAAGAGACGCTTGAAAAAGCAAAGGAGCTTGATTTATTGCTTGTTCCTTATGAAAATGCAAAGGGAATGACGGCTACCAAAGAGGCTCTTAGCAAAATAAAAAATGGTTGCAGTATAGGGATTTTCATAGGCCCTGAGGGTGGGTTTGAGCAAAGCGAGATTGATGCGGCGCTTGAATTTGGCGCTAAAACAGTATCGCTAGGCGCTCGAATCCTTCGCACCGAGACTGCGGCTATAACAGCGGTTGGAATGTGTATGCTTTATACCGAAATGAACGGAGAAAATTTATGATAAATCTGCCTTTAGAGTTTTGCGAGCGAATGAAATCGCTTTTGGGCGATGAATACGAGGATTACATAAATGCTTTGAATGAGCCGCCTGTAAAGGGGTATAGAGTTAATACTGATAAAATCTCTTTAGAGGAATTTGAAAAAATCAATATATTCGGCAGTGAAAGAATCCCTTATGTTGAAAATGGGTTTTATCTTGATTTTGAAAAGGTTGGAAACCACCCTTATCACCATGCGGGTATGATTTATATTCAGGAGCCTGCTGCAATGGCGCCGGCAGAATGTGTTGAAATAAACCCCGATTGGAAAGTGCTTGATATGTGCGCCGCTCCGGGTGGTAAAAGTACCCAGCTTAAAAACAAACTTGGCGAGAAAGGTGTTTTAGTTTCTAACGAAATTATTTCGTCACGCTGCAGAATACTTGCGGGGAATATTGAGCGGTTAGGACTTAAAAATACGGTTACAACCTGTATGGATACAGCAAAACTTTCAAAAACTTTCCCCAAAACCTTTGATATGGTAATGGTAGATGCCCCTTGCTCGGGAGAGGGAATGTTCCGCAAAGAGGAAATTGCTGTAAGCGAGTGGAGCTATGAAAATGTCAAAAAATGCGCTGTCCGTCAGGCAGAGATTTTAGAAAATGCCGCAAAGGTTTTAAAAGACGGCGGCTATATAGTTTATGCTACCTGTACCTTTTCGCTTGAAGAAAATGAAATGGTAATTGATAGCTTTTTGCAATCTCACCCTGAGTTTGAGATAGTGCCCGTAAGTCAAAGGGTGCAAAAAAATACAGCCGACGGTATTTTCTTTGACGGCTGTAAATGCGAAAATATTAATTTTGCCAGAAGATGCTATCCCCATAAATTAAAGGGTGAGGGTCAGTTTATGGCGGTGCTTCATAATAAAAACGAAGCGGTGGAAAATCATTTTAATACCAAAAAGAATAATTTAAAAACCGATAAGGTAATAATCGATTTTCTAGATAATACATTGACCGATTATAATGCTGAGTATGTACAAATTTATAACTCAAACCCTGTTTATTTCACCCCTGATTTTGATGTTTTAAAGGGTATAGCTTATACCCTTGGGGTGACTATAGGCGAGGTAAAGAAAAACTATATCCAACCTCATCATCAGTTTTTTATGGCGATGGGAAAAGACTTTAAAAGAAAAATCAACCTTTCGCCTGATAGTGATGAGATAAAGAAATATCTTCACGGCGAGGAAATTCCTGCCTCTTGTGAAAACGGCTGGGCGGCGGTTTTAGTATACGGTTGTCCAATAGGCGGCGCAAAGGTCGTTAACGGTATTGCTAAAAACCATTATCCCAAGGGACTGAGAATAATTATTTAAAATTTCACTCAGAGTCTAAAAAAGAGGAAAAGATATTTTGCTTTGTTAATTTCATATTTCCTAAATTTATAAGATACAGTTTTTTATTTATTGCTAGTTTTACGAAATTATATGTATTGGAAAAACTATGATTTATATAGCATATCATAAACTCTGAATTTTCAATCATATATTGATTTCTTTTGATTATTGCATATTTATACGGAACTTTTTCTACCGATTCGGGGAAAATGGCTTTTGCACCTTTGCAGTAATCGGGGATAGAGCTTAAATGTGAAAGTACAACCAATACTTTGATTTTATAAATTTTTTCTAATTCGCATAGTGCCTTATAAGCATAATAATCGAAACGACCGTGAGTACCTACATAAAAGGTGCTCACATTTTTTTCAACAATCAAATTTTCTATAGCAGAGTAAAGTTTTTCTTTTATGTTAGAATCACAGTCTGAGTGACCTATAAAGGTACAACTATACATAAAATTTGCTCCAAATAAAAAAGTGCGGTAACCGAAGCCACCGCACCGAAAAGCGCAAAGCTCCCATTACCGCCAAGTAAATTAAAGTAATTGCGCCTATACAAGCAAACAACAACTCTTAGGAAGCCTGCGTTTTTGCAAAATCCATAATTGTTGTTTGTTATAGAGGGTACAATTATCCCTTGGAAAATTTTTCTGCAATTACTTTATTTAATTTACTTGGCTTGTTTATTCTAGCATATTATTTTATAATTATCAACAAAAAAATAAATGTCATTGCGAGCGGTAGCGTGGCAATCCGTTCTCTTTTAAAGGGAATTACGGATTGCTACGTCATTTCATTCCTCGCAGTGACAATTATTATTCATTATTAATTATTCATCAGCGTATGCGGTTTCATTATTCATTAAAAATCCGTTCTTATCAAATGAATGATGAATGATGAATATCGAAGAATGAATAATACAAAATAAAATCCGCCCTCTTTCGAGAACGGATTTTATTTTGGAGCGGGTGATGGGAATCGAACCCACACGACCAGCTTGGAAGGCTGGGATTCTAGCCATTGAACTACACCCGCATTTGAACAAAAGATATAATATCATAATTTTTTAAAATAGTCAAGTGTTTTTTGCGATAAAGGGTATACTTTTTAAATTAATATATATTTCCAAATTGGACATTATATTTTTTGGAGTATTAGGAATTTTATTTTCAAAATATTTCCTGCTTGACAATAGCTATGCGGTTTTTTATAATGATATTATATTCTAAAAGCTGTTGGCCATTGAAAAAATAAATGTCCAAAAAGGAAATGTATTATGAATCAATTGAAAATCAAAATCGGCTCTAGCGATTTCCCTGTCTTTTTTCATAAGGGCTTTTATGCAGGAAACGATATTTCTAATGTTGTGCATAATCATATATATTCTGAGATACATACAGTTTTATTAGGGGAAGTTCAGCTTTTTATAGAGGATAAGGCTTATATATTTAAAGAGAACGAAGCTTTTATAATACCGAAATATAAAAACCATTATTACATTTCTAAGAGCGAGAATGCTTTCAGTACATCTTTTCAGATTAATAAAGATATAAAAAGAGTAGAAAAAATTGAGGTTGACTCAAGAATCAGCGAGCTTTTAAAACAGGAGCTCGATAAAATGCCAAATAACGTTAATTATAGTAACCTCGCTGCCTATCTTTCTATTATTGCTTCTGCATTTTGGGATGAAAGATTGAGTGTTGAAAGTGCGACGGAGCATTCCTTTATTATTCATAATTTCTTTGCTTTGAATTATAATAGAGATGCAAAGCTTGAGGAATTGGCCCAAAGCCTTCATTTTTCTGAAAAACAAACCGAAAGAATGGTCAAAAAAATCACCAATATGAGTTTTAAGCAGAATCTTCTTAAGAATAGAATGAAGATAGCTGATTTTCTAAAGGAATATACCGAGCTTACCGATTTGGAAATTTCTAAATATGTGGGATATGAATCCTATTCGGGATATTATAAAGCAAGAAAAGCAATGCTCAAAGACTGTGATGAATAATCCTATATTAAAGCCAAAACGCCGCTTCGCATTTGCGAAGCAGCGTTTTTATATTTATATAAAAATTAATCGAATAATAATTTTATGAAGAGTCCGCCCTGAACGGTACGGTTTTGGAAAGAAAAATCTTTTTTGCCGTCAGTCCAGACAACCGGCTCTGCAGTATCGGTATAATACCAGTCGTTCATAGGAATATGATTTCGGGTTGTATTATAATATCCCCAGAGGAGATTTACAAAAAATTCGAAATCTTCCTGATTGTTTGTAAGACAAGCTGCCCATAAAAGCCAGTTCGATGTTGTATAAAGCTCGCGATTATCTAGCGGTACACCGTATGGTAAAGCTTCTTTTTTATATCTCTCTATTTCTCCCTCAAAAAAGGCATCTGGGAAAAGCTCGGTCTTCCAAAGTCTATCCCAAACAGCATTATATTTAAGGCTGAATGTCTCGGGAATATCGTAGGCTAAACGGTAACTGTTATCGCTGTTTTTAGCGCGTTTCAAGAATGAATTGGCATATTTTTTGGCAATATCAGCATATTTTTCAGCTTTCTTTTTAAGGTCTAATTTTTCGCAAATTTCAGAAAAACCGATAAGTCCCATAATAGCTTTGATAGAAAGATTGCAGTTATGAGCGAGGTGTCCCGCAAAATCGTCTGTGCAGAGCTGATTTTCGGGGTCTTCGCCGAATTCTATCAGATACTTACTCCATTTTTCGAGGGTTTTTATATGCTCATTTGCAAATGAATAATCGTTTTCCTTTTTACAAATAGCAGAAACCAAAACCAGAATATTTCCGCATTCCTCAATGGGCATCTGCATGTTGATATCGTGAGGTCCGTAGACCTGACCGTTGAGTAGAGGATACTGACCGACATCATGCGGAGCAAAATCAAATTCCCAATCGTCGCTGTTTGCAAATTTGAATATAGGACGAAGCATACCTTTTAGTAATTCGGTGTTAAAGTAAAGATACATGGGTGCGCTCGGGTATGTGACATCAACGGTTGCGGCACAGCCGTTTGAGAAGCATTCCTTTGAAATATACAGATTATTACCCTCACCGTCAATAACCAGCTTATGAGCCGCCATTACTTGACGGTAACAGGATATGAGAAGCTCCGAATATTTTTTGCCGCCTTTTTCTAAAGCTGCATTTTCGAGCTTTTTAGAAAAGCTGTTACAGCCTGCTATAAGAGAATCGTATTCAGAAGAAGCCCCTTTCAAGGCGTCGGTTATTGTTTTGCCGTCCTTTTTCCAATAAGCTTTAAGATGCTTGCCGAAATATTCTATACTTGATATATCGTCATAGGCAAAGAGGAAAAGGGCAGAGCCTGAAAATTCCTTTTCTACGGTAATAAAGGTTGCATTATCTGTTTTTTCTTCATATACTTTGGCATTTTCGGCGGCTAGGTATAAGTATCCCCAATCAATTTTAACATCATCACCGCTTTTATTGAGGATATTTTGTTCTTTGTTTCCCATTTTGATACAGGAAAGTCCCTCAATATCAACCTTTTCTGTGATAACTGCGCCCTCGCTGTTTAAGCACATATCATCTCCACACGAAATTTTAGCTGAAACCGAATGCTCACAGCCGTCTATGCTATTATAAGAGAGCTTTAAATATGAAACAGGGCGGGATGAATAGTATAAATCATCCGCTAAAAGCGGAGAAGTGAAATGAGCATTAAGCCTGATTCCGCCGCCTTCGTATGTAATAATTGTTGAAAGGGCATCGATGCTGTGGGAAACCTGAGAGAGGGGTTCAGCTTCGCAGTTACCTAAAAAACAGTATTCCTTGTCGTCAATTCTGATTAGACCTTTAAGTGTATTAGAAGCGCAGGTCCAATGCATAGTTTTTTTAATATCAACATTGCGGTATTTACTGTTGGTAGTTTGAGCCCATACCGAAAAATACGGATCAATGGTTATAAGAGGTATTGCAGGAAGATTCATTTTACAGCCACCTTTTTTATTAGTTTATTATATAATAATAACTTACAAAAGGCTTTAAAATCAATAAATTATCACTGTTTTATGCAGTTTTATTTATGTTTAAACGACTTAATTAACTGTTTGGTTAATTAAATGATTTTAAATTTTGATTTTTAAGATATTCTTTTGGGGAAAATCCAAAATGGTTTTTGAAAATACGATTAAAGCTTCTGATAGTTTGGAAACCTGATAACTGAGCAATTTCAGTAATAGAAAAATCTTTTTTATCAAGAAGCTTTATCGATTCTATAAGTCTTAAAGAGTTTATATAAGTAGGGAAGCTGATTTTTAATCTATCATTAAAGGTATGTGAAATATGGCTTCGGCTGATGTGAAGCTCTTTGGATATTATATCAATTGTCAATTCTTCCTTATAATGCTTTTTGCAATAATTTATAATTTTTAGCGCACAGCTGTTTTGAGTGTTGATATCAGAAAAGCTATATCTGTCAAGAAGCATTCTCAAGAAAGCTGAAATAATCGAAATTACTGTATTTTTCGGGGTGCCTTTGAGGCGTTCTTCAAATATTATTTTAAAAATATTTATTAAATTTTCATCATTTTCGTTGCTGGTGTACCGTGCTGAAAGCGGTGCTTTTTCATCAAAAATATCCGCATACGATGTGAAATAAGAGGGATTGACTGTGAGCAATATGCACTCGCTTTCAGGTGGGAAATCAGTGTAACAATGTATCTGATTTGGAAAAACAAGAAAATAATCACCTTTTTTAAGAGTATATTTTACATCGTCGCAAAAACCGTAGCCTTCACCGCGACTTATATACATAATTTCAATATCATCATGCAAATGGGGAGGAAAATTTGGATTTCCTCTGTTGTAAATTTGAAAGTTATCTTTTTTCTCACGAAATATTTTTTTCATAAGCTCACCACAATTGTGCATAATTTGTCTATAATATGGCATTAATTTGCTTGAATTATAGCACGAAATTTCTTAAAATACAAGTAAATTATGATATTGTCGGAGGTCGCCTTATGGAAAAATATGCTAGAATTAAATATCAGCCTTGTTTGCCGCTTGGGGAAGACGGCAAGCGTGCTACAGGCTCGAAAGAGCACATCGAATTATCCCGCAGAGCCGCAGGAGAGGGTATGGTATTGCTAAAGAATGAGAAATGTACTCTCCCGCTTAAAAAAGGTACAAAAATTGCCCTGTTTGGAAAAGCCTCAATAGACTATGTTAAAGGCGGCGGAGGCAGCGGTGATGTATATTGCGAGTATGTTCGCAATGTGTTCGACGGATTTGAAATAAAGCAAAATGAAAATAAAGTATCGGTTTTTGATGGAACAAGAGAATTTTATCAAAAGCATATAGATGCTGAAAATGCCCGAATTGCTAAGGATTGGGAAAGTGACCGCGCAAAGGCGATGTGGAGCATAGAGGATGCAGGCGAAAGAGAACTCGCAAGAGGCGAATTTACCCGCGAAATCCAGATGAAGGAAGCCGATATTCCGGATGAATTATTGTCAAGAGCGAGAGATTTTGCAGATACAGCAGTTATAACCCTTAACCGCTATTCAAGCGAAGGGTACGACCGTGGCTCTGAGAAAGGTGATTTTTATCTTGCGGATGAAGAAGCGGCACTGGTTAAAAAGGTTAAATCTAAATTTGAAAAGTGCATTATCGTTCTTGATGTAGGCGGAATGGTTGATTCGGAGTGGTTTATAGATGACGATGAGATAGGTGCGGTTTTACTTGCCTGGCAGGCAGGTATGGAAGGCGGACTTGCTATTGCGGATATTATCTGCGGTGATGTCAACCCATCGGGAAAGCTGGTAGATACCTTTGCAAAATCTTTCGCCGATTATCCTTACTCTGAGCATTTTAATGATTCAACTGCCTATGTTGATTATACAGAGGATATATATGTAGGTTATCGTTATTTTGAAACTATTCCTACCGCTAAAAAGTGCGTTAATTATCCTTTTGGATACGGCCTTTCTTATACAACGTTTAAGCTCTCAGTCATTGTTGCAAAAGAAGAAAACGGTTTTATTGAGATTGAAGCCGATGTTAAAAATACGGGCGATGTTGCGGGTAAAGAGGTAGTTCAGGTATATTTTTCAGCGCCGCAAGGCTTGTTGGGTAAACCTGCAAAGCAGTTATGCGCTTTTGCTAAAACCCGACTATTAAAGCCTGATGAGACTGAGACTGTTTCTATGAAATTCAAGGTATCGGATATGGCAAGCTTTGATGACCTTGGAAAAATTGAAAAGAGCGCCTATGTTCTTGAAAAGGGCGACTATGAAATATTTGTAGGAACATCGGTGCGTGATAATGAAAAGTTGGATTTTGTTTATACAGTCAAAGAAAATACCGTAACCGAGCAGTTAAGTAGCTATTGCAAACCTGTATCGCTTAAGGAAAGAATGTTGGCTGACGGTGGCTTAGAGGCTTTACCGCAGGGAGAAGCTAAGCATATTTTCGGAGAAAATATACCAATTTCCGCTAGTGCTCCTGATAGTCTTATATTATTTGAAAAGGCAGGAGAATGGTGTACTTTAGACGAGTTTATAGCTCAGTTTACTGATGAAGAACTTTGCGAATTTATGGGAGCTTCCCCTGATATAGGTGTGAGCAATACCCAGTGTTTTTCAGGACTTGGCCGTCTTGGTGTACCCGCTGTTCCTACAGCCGACGGTCCTGCAGGATTAAGACTCAGAGAATGCTGCGGAGTTGCGACGACGGCTTGGCCTTGCGCTACACTTCTTGCCTGTACTTGGAATACCGAGCTTGTTGAAGAGGTAGGAAGGGCAGGAGGTTTAGAGGTTAAAGAAAATAATCTCGCAGTTTGGCTTACCCCTGCGCTTAATATCCACAGAACTCCCCTTTGCGGCAGAAATTTCGAATATTTTTCAGAAGATCCGCTGGTTTCAGGAAAAATGGCAGCGGCTAAGGTAAGAGGAATACAGTCAAATAATATTGCTTGCTCTATTAAGCACTTTGCCTGCAACGGTAAAGAGGTTAACAGAACTGCAAGCGATTCAAGAGTGTCTGAAAGAGCGCTTCGAGAGATTTATTTAAAGGGATTTGAAATATGCGTAAAAGAGGCAGACCCTTGGACTGTTATGACGTCTTATAATATTATTAACGGAATCCATACCAGCGAAAGCTATGAGCTCATCACAGGAATTCTCAGAAATGAATGGGGCTTTAAGGGTATGGTAACTACCGATTGGGGCGTTAAGAATAATCCTGTTTATGAAGTTAAAGCCGGTAATGATATGAAAATGCATATCGGTTATCCGGAAGATTTAAAGGCAGCTCTTGAGACAGGCGAGCTCAAAAGAGCAGATTTAGAAGCTTGTGCAAGACGAATTTTGACAGTTTATATGAGATTTGATTAATAATTTAAAAAGCTCGAAGAAATTTCTTCGAGCTTTTTAGGTTATATGGGTGTTTTTTCTGTAATCTATAGGAGAACACCCTATTTTATTTTTAAAAAAGTTTGAAAAATAATGCGGGTCTGCGAACTGAAGCATTTCAGCTATTTCGCTTATAGAAAGGTTTGAGTTTTTAAGCAGAGAGCATGCCATATTTATTCGTTGAGAAACAAGATATTGGTACGGAGAAACACCAAAATTCTTGCGAAACAGATGTATAAGTCGCGTTTTGCTGATAAAAAATGTATCAACAATTTCATCAAGGGTTATTTTTTCGCAAATGTTTTGGTCCAGAAAGGCTCTAATGTTAATTGCAAGGTTGTCTGAATATTTTGACTGAGGGGATTGCATTTTGTTATAAAGGTCGCAAAGCATTTTATGAACAAGAATCCCGCAGGTAGAGTCCTTATCCTTAAGGTCAATCTTAGGATGGCATAATACCTTATGAATAGTGCGGATATATTTTTCTGCTTCGGGGAAGGGATGAATCAGATAGGGAATGTCGATATTAAATGCCTGACAAAGTCTTCGGTTAAGGCTTCCCCTGCAGTTTATGTATATTTTTCGGTAGGGGTCATCAAAATCAGAATAATAATCCAGCCTTGCATAACTGTTTACCATATAAAAATCACCGGCTTTGATAGGATGTTTTACACCCTCTACCTCTATATAGCCTTTACCGCTCAATACATACTCGTAAACATAAGGTGCTCCAGGATGACGGGGGATAAAATATTTATCATAAGGGAGCGTTTCTCCGGCGAGCTCAATAGCAAAAGCAACCTCATCATCAATATTGCGGGCAAAAAGCACAATTTCGTGTTTAACATCCGATTTCGAACGGTCTTTAGGAGCAGCCAAATCAAACACCTCTTTGAAATTTTTTATAATTATACACCAATTGCAAATCATTGTCAAATCAGTTATCATCCATTTTTTACTATTTTCAAGTTTTTAAAAAATAGCAATAATCCTCACCTAATTGAAAATATATTGTATTTACCTAAAAGGGCGCCAATATTATAATTTGTGTGTAAGGAAATTAATATATTTTTCAAGAAAGAGGTGACGGATTATGTTGAAAGTGACTAATAAACGCATTTTAGCGATATTACTCACCTTGGCTATGATACTTTTTCTGCCGTTTTCGGTTTCGGTGCAGGCTGATTCATCAGCAAATATCCTCACCTTGGACCATAAAAATTCTAATGATGAAATAATCCTTAAATCAGACGATTTTATCAAAGCTTCAAAAACTGAAGCGAATGAAGTAGCAGCAGTTTTATCCGACAGTGAAAATAAAACTCTTACTGCCGAATTTGCGGTCGCGGAGGATGGGGTTTATACCGTTAGCATAAAGTATTATCCTCTGGAAGGAACAGGACTTAATATTCGCCGACGTATTCTGATAGATGGAAAGCAGCCGTTTGAAGAAGACAGTTTTTTGCTTTACCGCCGTTGGAAGGATGAGGGCAAGGCGGCAGTCAATTCTGTAGGTGATGAGGTAAAGCCAAGTTCCGAGCAGATTACAGGCTGGTTTGAGCAGTATGTTACAGACTCGTTGGGTCTTTATTCCAAGCCTTTGGAGATTGAAATTAAAAAAGGCAAGCATACTTTAACCTGTGAATATATAGACCAGCCCGCCGCTATTTGCGAAATTAAGCTTTTACCCCCTGCGAAGGCAGTTGATTATAATACTTTTTCAGTAAATTACCCAAAGCCTGATAATAGCGGAAAGTGTGTGTATTTTGAGGCGGAGGACATTGAACATGCGGCTTGGCGTACCGAATCTGCCGCAGGTATAACTTCAGACGGAGACCCTGCTGTATCTCCTGCGGGTGTTACCAATATTAAATATAATATTTTCGGCGGTTATGCCTGGAGAAGCGCAGGTCAGACGGCTTGCTGGAGCTTTGATATAGAAACAGCAGGTTATTATAAAATTAATATCCGTTCAAAGCAGTCTTGGGGAGGCCATCTTCCTGTATATCGACATATTCTGATAGACAAAAATCTGCTTTTCGATGAGCTTAGTGAATATGGATTTAAATATTCTCGCGAGTGGTACAGCGAGGTACTCGGCGATGAAAACGGCGACTTTCTTTTTTGGTTTGAGCCGGGTGTACATAGTATAGAAATGACCCCTGTTATGGGAGAAACGGCAGATATTTACCAGAATCTTGAGAAAGCGCTTTTGGATTTATCTGCAATAGTGCGCAGAGTTGTTATGATAACAGGTCAGGAGCCTGACCCGAATTTTGATTACAGTATTAAAACCGCTATTCCGAATATTGCGGATGACCTGTCGGCAGTGAAAAGCTTGGTAAGGGCTTGTATAGATAGTGCAAACAAAACCGCAGGCAAAAACACTGTATTCGGCAATCAGTTGGAATCGGTAGAAAAACAGCTTGGAGAAATGATATCGAATGTTGAAAGGATTCCCCGAAGGCTTTCTGATTTGAATAAGGCGGTTATTTCTTTAGGAGATTGGCTGGCATCTCTTCAGGAAAGTCCGTTGGCAATAGATTATTTTGAAATTGCTCCGCCTGATACCGAAATTGATTTTTCTCATTCCTCTTTTTTCGAAAAGACCTGGGCAACTCTTAAAAATTTTGCCTTTTCTTTTACAAAGGATTATAACGCTCTCGGCGATACAGGAGCGCAGGCTAAAACTACTATTGATGTTTGGGTAGGGCGCGGTAAAGAATGGGCAGAGGTGCTGAAAAATCTTTGCGATTCTGAATTTACTAAGAAGAGCAATATTGCAGTAAGAATGAATATTATCCCTTCGGGACAGCTTTCGGCTGCAGGCTCTGTTAATCCGTTGTTGCTTGCTATCAGTGCAGGAAATGCACCTGATGCGGCGCTTGGCGTAGGCTCAACAATGCCGGTTGAATATGCGATAAGAAATGCTGTTGCAGACCTTTCGGTTATGGATGGATTTGATGAGGTTGCAAACGGTATGTTGGATCAGTTGCTTGTTCCGTTTGAATATTCGGGCGGTGTTTACGGGCTGCCCGAAACGATGTTTTTCCGCTGTATGTTCTACCGCAAGGATATTATCGAAGAATATTCAATCGAGCTGCCGGATACCTGGACAGAAATGTATAAAAAGACCTTACCGCGTATATATGAAAATGGAATGCAGGTATATATTCCTGCCTGGATGGATACATTCCTGTTATCAAACGGCGGAAGCTTTTATACTGAAGACGGCAAGCTTTCTGCTTTGGACACACCTGAGGCTTATGTTGCCTTCGAGCAATACATAGAAACCTATACGGTTTACGGTGCTCCTACTTCGGCAAACTTTTTCAACCGTTTTAGAACAGGCGAGATGCCTATAGGACTTGAGGGCTATGGACTTTATGTTCAGCTTATAGCCGCGGCTCCCGAGCTTTCGGGATTATGGGGTATAATGCCGATACCAGGAGTGAAGAGCGAGGACGGTTCTGTTAACCGAAATACTCCCGGTTATGTTGGTGAAGCTGATATTATTCTCAGCCAAAGCGATAAAAAACAGGCCGCCTGGAAATTTATTAAATGGTGGCTTAGTGCTGATACTCAGATAGAGTATGGTCGTGAAATTGAGGGCAGAATGGGTCCGCAGGCCAGATGGTCGACCTCAAATCTTGAGGCTTTCAAATCACTTCCTTGGAATATTGAGGATTTGCAGGTGATATCAGGTTCTTGGAAAAATGTTGTAGAAACACCGGTTGTCCCCGGAAGTTATTTTACAGGTCGCCATCTTACAAATGCCTGGAACCGCTGTGTTATAAACAATATGGACCCAAGAGAAAGCTTGGAGCTTTGTGTTAAAGAAATAAATAAAGAACTCAAACGCCGTCAGGCTCAGTTCGGTATAGAATAAACTAAAAATTCAGAAAGGAGAGGGTTTCTGTGAAAATCAAAATTAAATCGGCTTTTAATAAATATAAAACGGGAACCTTGTTCTTTCTTCCGTTTTTTGCGTTGTTTGTGTTGTTTGTGGTACTGCCAATTTTCACCGCAATTGGCACTTCCTTTACAGATTATGATTTGATAAATTCTCCAAATTTTGTGGGTATAACCAATTACCGCTTGCTTTTATTTGATGATGACATATTTATTATAGCGCTGAAAAATACACTTATATTTGCGCTTTTTTCAGGACCTATAGGTTATATAGCGTCTTTCGTGATGGCTTGGATTATAAATCAGCTTAAGTTTAAAAGTGCTTTTGCATTGGCTTTTTATGCGCCATCGATTACAAGCAGTGTTGCGATGAGCGTAGTATGGCTATATATCTTTTCCCCTGATAGATACGGTCTTGTAAATGACTTGCTTTATAATCTAGGTTTCATTGATAACCCTGTGCTTTGGAATATGGATGAAACGACCATAATGCCTATAATAATACTTATCTCTATATGGATGAGTATGGGAACAGGTTTTTTGGTATTTTTGGCAGGACTTCAGAATGTCTCGCAGGATGTGTATGAAGCGGGGCAAATAGACGGTATAAGAAACCGTGTGCAGGAGCTGTTCTACATAACCCTCCCTCAGATGAAACCTCAGCTTTTATTTGGCTCAATAAATGCTATTTCGGGCGCTTTCGGCGTGTTCGATATAGCGGTGGGATTTGCAGGAATGCCAAGCCCCGGCTATGCGGCACATACCTTAGTAGCACACCTTTATGATTATGCATTTGTAAGATTTGAGATGGGATATGCATCTGCGGTAGCCTGTGTTCTTTTCGTGCTGACCTTCTTCTTTGGAAGAATGTGTATGAAGATGTTTTCGTCTAATGATTAAATATTAAACTTTAATTTTAAAAAAGGAGGAGAAATTGTGAAATACCGTATTTACACAAAACGCCAGCTAGCGGCGAGAATATTGCTTTATACAGTAGTTTTGCTTATGCTTGCTTTTACAGCGCTTCCGCTTATTTATGTTGTATTTACAGCTTTTAAACCTATTGATGAATTATTGCAGTTTCCGCCTACCTTTTTTGTTTCAAGACCTACTCTTAATAACTTTGCTGACCTTATTGCTTCTTTGGGCAGTTCGGAAGTGCCGTTTTTGAGGTATGTTTTCAATTCTCTTTTGACAACTGTGGTAACAGTTTTGCTGACGATTATCGTTTGCAGTATGGGAGCCTACGGTATGGTTAAGCATAATATTCCGTTTGCTAATGTGGTTTTTTTGATTATAATCAGCGCCTTAATGTTTTCTCCCCATGTGACTCAGATATCTAATTATATGATAGTTAATTCCTTGGGACTTGTAGACTCGTATCTTGCGCTTATTATTCCTAAAATTGCGGTGGCATTCAATTTCTTTTTGATGAAGCAGTTTATAGAACAGCTACCCGATGCTTATTTAGAGGCTGCCCGTATAGACGGTGCAAGCGAGCTTACAATTTTTTCAAGAATAGTAGTTCCGTATTTAAAGCCCGCAATCGCAACTCTTACAGTATTTTCCTTTGTTAATAACTGGAATGATTATTTTTCACCCCTTGTATTTATAACAAAGCAGCAGTTAAAGACCCTGCCTTTAGCACTTCAAAGTATAGGCGAGGGCGGAAACGTTGCAAAAGCAGGCGCCATGGCCGCGGCAACATTTCTAATGACTTTACCCACCATTATAGTTTTTTCGGTTATGCAGAAGAATGTCATACAAACTATGGCTCATTCGGGCATAAAGGCATAATAGGAGGGGATAAAATGAAAAGAATTTTAAGCTTTGCATTAATTTTTATCCTCGGCACTGTTTGTTTATTTAATTTAAACGCTTATGCTTTCACCCAGAATGATTTGGACTATTGCCTAAATGAGGAAAGCGAAAAAATCTATATTTCAAAAACCTATGAGCAGACAGGCACTATAAATTACATAAACGGTTCGGATTTAATGGAGTTTTTAAACCCCGAGGATTTATTTATTGATGAAAACGGAGATATTTATGTAGCTGATACAGGTAATAACCGAATTGTTAAGATTAATAAAGACGGTCAATTATTAAAAGTTTTCAAGGACGAAAACAATCCTTTTTATTTGCCTACAGGTATTTTTGTTGAAGAAAACGGCGATTTATATATTGCTGATTCGGGCAACAAAAGAATCGTAATTATGAATGATAAGGGTGAAATAAAAAAGGTTATAGGAAAGCCTGACAGCGACCTTTTGAGTGATGTAAATGATTTTACCCCTGTAAAGCTTGCAATAGGTACAACAGGCTATATTTATACTATTGTCGGTAAGGATTTTATGGCAATAGATACCGACGGTAGCTTTAAAGGCTTTGTCGGTGCAGAGCGACTTGGTTTTTCGCTTAAGCGTGTGCTTATAAATATATTTGCGACCGAGGAGCAAAAGGCAAGGCTTCCGCGAGATATACCCCCGTCCTATACTAATTTTACTGTAAACAAAGACGGAGAGATAACCGCTTGCTCATCCGCAGAAAATGACCAGATAAAGGTTTTGAATTACCCTGGTCAAAGCATTTATGCTTCGGGATTTTACGGCGAAATAACCGAATATGATGAATACGGCGACGCACTTTATCCGGTGTTTAGCGATATTTGTACTGATGACAGCGGAACTGTTACTTTAGTGGAACAGCGAAGCGGAAAGGTATATCAGTATGATAAAGAGGGAAATTCGGTTACGGTATTCGGTGGCATAGGTACTACAAGGGGTTATTTTCAGAGTCCTTCGGCTATAGACAGGGATTCAAACGGAAATCTTTATATACTTGATAAAAAAATGAATAATATACAGATTTTCGCCCCCACCGAATTTTTAAATACCATTACCCGCGCGAATGAATACTATTTTTCGGGTGATTATGAAAGTGCTTTAAAGGAATGGCAGAATGTTGTCAAAATCAATCCCGATTATCCGCTTGCGGCTACCAGAATAGGAAAGATTTATTATAAAAACGAGAAATATGCTGAAAGCCTTGAAAATTATTATAATGGCGATGATATGACAGGCTACAGCGAAACCTTTGGGGAAATCCGTCATTTATTTATTAGAGATAATATGGGGATTCTTGTTATAGTGGCGGTTGTTTTGATTGGTTTGTTGAGCTTTGGCTTTAAAAAACTCAGAAAGCATACCAAAAAAGAGGTAGAAAAGTTCTATTTTGATAAATGAATTTTGGGAAAGGAGGAGGAAGCTTGAATCCGATAAATTTAGGCTTAACAGTTTTATTTCATCCTTTAGATGCTTTTGTCGTAATCAAAAGAAGACATAAGCAAATGAGTATTTTACCTGCTGTTATCATTTTTTTGCTGATGATTATTGTAAGGTATTTAACTATACTTTTAACCCACCGACCGTTACAGCCGATGGATATTTCGGATACCGATTTATTTCTTCAAATAGCAGTATTAGTAGTTCCTCCTTTGACCTATTGCATAAGCTCTTACGGTGTCACTTGTGTTATGCAAGGAGAGACCGAATTTAAAGAGATTTTTATTACGACAGCATATTGTTTTGTGCCTTACCTGATTATAAACTCGATCAATATCATTTTATCTCAAGTATTAACTGTTGAGGAATCGGGTCTTTATTATGGCATAGTTTTTATTATGTATCTGTGGATAGTTTTGCTTATGTTTATAGCGCTTATACAGATGAATAATTACTCATTTGTCAAGGGCTTGACGGTAGCATTGCTGAGTATTATAGGTATAGTTTTAATTTGGGTGGTGCTTATTCTCGCATTTGCATTTACCTTTCAGATAGTTTTATTCATAAGAGAGCTGCTGCAGGAATTGCAGATTATCAATATTTAGTAAGGAGGCGGACTGCATTGAAGATTAGAAATATTATTTTATCTTTAGTATGTGTATTGGTTATAGCGGTTTCTTCGTTCTATGCGGCCGCTATTGAATGGGAAGGCTTAGGGGAAGGGTCTTCTGTAGACGAAACAGTTGATAAAACCGAGGCTGTAGACGAGCTGGTACTTTCTGCAGAAAATAACCTCGCAAAGCTTTATTATAATGAGGCGACTGCTGAGATGGTTTTAGAAACAGCAGAAAATGAGCGTTTTTCAAGTCTGGTGAGTTGCAAATACGCAGGTTATGAAAGCTCTGCAGAAGAAAACATCGGAGAGCTGTTTTCGTTTTTAGTTTTCAATCCGAAAACTCGTTCGACTCAGAATTTTTCTTCTGGTGACGAAAAGGTAAGCTTAGTATATTCAAAGCAAAACGGAGGTTTCGATGTCAAGGCTCAAAAGGATGATATTTCCTTTACTGTCAGCTTTAGATTAGATGGTGGTCAGCTCACTGTTTCGGTTCCTTTTTCTTCGGTAAGCGAAAAAGATGAGAGACTTGTGTCTATCACATTACTTCCTCTTTTCGGCGCTTGTAACAGCAGCGAGGATGGATATATTTTTTATCCCGACGGTAGCGGTACGCTTTATAAGTTTAAGGATAAGGTATCGGTTAACCGCTCTGCGGTGACAAAGCTTATATACGGCGACGCTTTTAATGAGTTGGATAACTATATAAGCGACCGCGAGCACAATATAATGCCGATTTCTTTACCTGTGTTTGGGATAAAGCGCGCAAACAATGCAATTTTTGCGCAGGTTGAAAAGGGGGATGCCGATACCTCGCTTACATTAGCTCCTATCGGCTATGTATATAATCTTGCACGTGTATACCCGACCTTTAATTATAGATACAGTTATTACGAGCAAACTGTTTCGGGAGATAAGATGCTTGTGTTTAATGATATGTCTACAGCCTCTGATTTTTCGGTAAAATATACGGTTTTATCTGATGTGGATGCATCTTATATAGGAATGGCAAAGCTTTTGCGTAAAGAAATGTTTGCCGATACTAAGAAAAATGAAAAACCTAATATTTCGGTAGACCTTTTAATGAGTACGCAAAAATCCCTGCTTTTATGGGATATAAGCCGCGAGGTTACCTCTTTTGAGCAAGCAGAAGAATTTTTGGAAACGCTTGAAACGAATGGCGTTTCAAATGCAAGACTTAATCTTTTGGGCTGGCAGTCAAAGGGGTATAACAATTATCCTGCGCATCTGCCTGTTTCCCGAAAAATCGGGGGAAACAGCGGTCTTAAAAAGCTTACCGAATATGCTCATAAAAACGGTTCTGTAATTCAGTTGCTTGATAATTTTGCTGAGGGTGATTTTGAAGGCTCGGGCTTTTCTATAAGACAGGATGCGGCGTATAATATGAAAAACAAGCCGCTTTCGGACATAGAGCAAACAAAGCTTCTTATGGATATCGCTAACGGATATGCAGAATTCAAAAAAGATATTTCAAAGCTGGCGAACAGCGGTATAGACGGATATAGCTTTGATTTGTTCGGTTCTTTAGTTTACGATAATATGGCATCAGGACGCACCTTAAGGCGTCAGGAATATATCAGCAAGGTAAATGAGTACCTTGATTTAAGTAATCAAAGCTTCGGCAGCAGTGCTATGGATGGTGCCAATTATTATGCAGTAAAAAATGCAGGGTTTATATATAATCTTCCTGATAGCTCTTCGGGTGAATTTATATATGATGAGGACGTACCGTTTTTGCAGATAGTACTTCACGGCTATAAGGCATACAGCGGCAGAAATTTCGGCAATTTCTCAAATTCTACCGCCGAGGCGGCGCTTCATTGGTTGGAATACGGCTATGTTCCGTCATTTGTTTTGGGATATGAGTCTCCAAGTATTCTCAAGGATACAAAGAGCGAGGGTTTCTTTTATTCGAGAATAGACGATTGGACCGATACTATAGGCGAGATATACAAGGATTTCCTACCTGCCTACGAGAAGATAAAAAATGAGACGATTACAGACTATATCAAAAAAGGTAATACCTGTGAAATCGCTTACGAAAACGGTATGAAACTTTTGATTAATTATAATAAGCAGGATACTTTGATAAACGGCATAAATGTCGGAGCAGAATCCTATATAATCAATTAACTTTGGAGGTGACATTATGAAAGGAAGCAAAACACATTCGCTTTCCAGACGCAAAAGTATGACAGGACTTATCTTTGTACTGCCGTTTATTATCGGAGCGTTGGTATTTTTCGTTTATCCTATAATAATGTCGCTTATATACAGCTTCGGTGAAATACAGTCTTATAAGACCTTTAGTGTAAAATTTGTTGGATTCAAGAATTTTCAAAGGGCGTTGTTTGAAGATACATTTTTTGTGAGCAAGCTTTTAGAGGTTGTTCGAAATACCCTTATTGACCTGCCGTTGATTACTGTTTTTTCGGTATATATAGCAATTCTTTTAAACCGTAATTTAAAAGGCAAGGGTGTATTCAGAGTGCTGTTTTTCCTGCCTGTTGTTTTAGGAAACGGCTTTGTTATGGAGCAGCTGCTTTCTCAAGGTATTGAGAGCGGCTCTATGGCAGAGGTTACTGAGTTTTTATTACCGCCCAAGGTGGTTTCCTATATAGGAGCAAGCGCTGCAAATTTCGTTGCAATGTTCTTAAACCGTATCACATTGGTACTTTGGAAATCGGGAGTGCAGATTATTATAACCATTTCGGGATTGCAGTCTATCCCGCCCGCTCTTTATGAGGCTGCTGATGTTGACGGTGCAAACGAATGGCAGACAATGTTCTTCATAACTATACCAATGCTTTCCCCTATAATACTTATCAATATTATTTATACAATTATGGACACCTTTACAGATAAATCCAATCCTGTTATAGAGTGTATCACAAAGTATTTCACGGCCTTCAATGCTCAGTTTGAGTACTCGGCGGCTATGGGATGGATTTATATGGTATTTGCGTTATTGCTTATAGGCTTTGTTACATTTGCTATGAAAAAAGCTGTAGCGAATGTAAGCGAGCAGAATTGAGAGGGGGATGAGATATAAAATATGATTCGGTTAAAAATCAATAAAAACCGTTTGCTCTCAGGCTCATATGATGCGGTTGTATATGTTCTCCTTATAGGACTAAGCTTTGTTTTCTTGTACCCCTTTTTGCATATGTTTGCAACCTCGCTTAAATCCTATGATGATTTAACAGATATAACCGTCAAGTGGTTTCCTAAAGAAATAGTCTGGTCAAACTGGGCGGTAGCCTTTAATAGCCTTGATTTCTTCCGCTCGTTTGGAAATTCACTTATAGTTTCTCTTACGGCAACCTTTGGTCATATTATTTCCTGCTCTTTTATAGCCTACGGTTTTGCAAGGTTTAAATTTCCTTTTAAAAAGGTCTTGTTTGCGATTCTTGTTTTGGCAATTGTGGTTCCTTTGCCTACAATTATCGTTCCGCAGTACAGAATGTTTTCAAGCTACGGTGTTGTAAATCAGCAAAATATTCTCGATTATACTGCGATTATACTTCCGACCTTTTTTGGCTTCGGTTTAAGAGGCTGTTTGTTTACATATTTATTCCGTCAGTTTTTTATAAAGCTTCCGCCCGCTCTTGAGGAGGCGTCGGCGATTGACGGTTGCGGTCCTATAAAGACTTTTTTCCGTATTATTATGCCTTCAGCGGGCTCAGTAATATTAGTAGTTTTCGTGCTTTCAATGGTTTGGCATTGGAACGATTATTATGAACCAAATATTTATATATCTGGCGAGAAGTGGTTTTTATTGCCTCAGCTCTTGCCGGGAATGAAGGCTATTATTGATACAGCTTCAGCAAATCCTACCGACCCCAATGCTATCAGAACATATAACGATGCTGTCGCTATGGCAGGAACTGCTCTGGCGGCATTACCAATGCTGGTTATGTTCTTTTGTGTAAGAAACAAATTTATGCAGGGTATCGAGCGTACGGGTCTTGTCGAATAAACTTGGATTCAAACGGTCAAATTCCGTTTTTATTATAAAAATTTGAAAGGAAGATTCTTATGAAAAAGCGAATTCTAGCAATGGTAATTGCATTGGCATTACTCCTTACCGCAATGCCTGTGTTACCTATCAGTGCAACTGAAACTGCGGTAACAGATGTATGGAAAAACGGCGGAATTTCAGTAAAGGATGTTGATGCTGTAACAGATTTGGGCTATGGCTTTAAAAAGGTAAATGTTACCGATGCCCGCGGATATATTCCCGCGCCAAATCTTGATGAGGCTCCTTATTACCTCATGCTTGGCATGGACGGTCAGTTCCCCGGTGGAGCTGAGAGTGCCGGAGGCAGATGGGCACAGTTGCAGCTGAGTAATGGCGAGCGTAACTGTAATTGGTTTGCGAATAATGATATTTATATTATTTTCCCAAATTCAAATACAAGTCCAAGAAATCTCACCGTTAAAAACAGTAAGGATGGGGCCGCGTACAATAGCGGTGTTCCTTTTATGCCTCAAACAGCTTATGTGTTTAAGTTTGCGAAGGAGCAAAACAGTGAGGGCGCGGATGTCCTTGCTATCTATTGCAATGGTGTTAAGGTATTTGAGGGTGCAGAGGAGCTTAGTCTTTTCACTACTGATAAGCTTTGGTTTACCACCAAGGGTAATCAGGCGGCTTGTGATACCTTCCAGACTTATCCTTTACTCATTAACACTACATCTAATATGACCGAGGACCCTGATTTTTATTTTACTACAGGTCCTAAGACCGGTTGTGACGGTTATAGCGCATATTCTGATGATATTGTAGCTGAGAATATGCTTGCTCTTTATGATGATGAGGGATATGCACGTGCTGTTATTGACAGTACTCATAATGACGGCGGTTGGCCCGAAAGAGTGGGTGAATCGGTATCGGGTAATATCCCCAATCCTAATAATAAAATATCGGTTACCATAGTGCCTGACAGTATGAATAACGGCAACTGGCATACAATCGGTATTTATGACCCGTCTACAGGTGAAAAATCCTTTGCTCAGTCGCAGTATACACTTCGTATAGGAATGAGCGGAAACTCTAATATAGGTGTTATCTGGTCATATCTTAGCGAGGATGAATCTAAAGTTTTAACCCAAAACCTTGTTATCCATGAGCAGAGACTTGATATCGGTAGACCTTTTAAAGTTGGCTTTGAGTTGGTTGAGGGCGAAACCGATAGAATAGATATTTATTATAACGATTTGCTTATAAAGAGCGTTTTTGAAACCGATGAAAATGTAGCAGAGCTATTCAATATGATGATAGCGCAGACCCTCAGAGTTGGTATCGTGGGTAATAAAAATGCTGCAAAAGAAGCAAATGTTATCCGTTTCAGGGTTGATAACAGTAATTCTCTTAATGCAAAGCTCAGCTTTGATAAAGAGGTTTATAATGTAGGCGATTATATTAATGCTACTATAACCCTTAAGAATAATACCGATAAGGCTATAAGCGGTGTTAAGGTATCTACTTTAAGCTCTGCACAGATAGTAACCGCAGATGATACCTTAGTTACGGTTGATAGCATCGCTGCCGGTGAAACTATAGAAATAAAGCAGAAGCTTCGCGCTATTGAGGGCGGAAGACCTATGCATAGGGTTACAGTTTCATACGGCACAAGAACTGTATTTGACGCTAAGAAGTTCGTATCTATAAATGGTGCAGGTTGGTATGAGGGTGATTCTCACAGCCATTCAACTTACTCTGACGGTACAGGTACTGTTGCTGAAAATTCAGCGAGTGCTTATGAGAAGGGGCTTAGCTGGCTTTACAGCACCGACCATAACAGCATCAGCCAGTATAAAGAGGCGGCTGCTATAAATGCAAGCTATGCATCAGGAGATTTCTTTAATATTGCAGGTAACGAGGTTTCTTCATTTAACAGAGGTCATGGTCTTGCATATAGAATACCTTATGATGTAGCACTTAGTAACTGGTCTGATATCGAAAACCAGCCTGGTTGGAATATTGCGGCTATAGGTACTGACGGAGAGCTTGATTGGGGTGATATCATAGCCGATATTAAGGCGAACGGCGGATTTTTCTATCCAGCACACCCGAATCACGATATAAGACCCTCTGCAAATATCATCTGGCGTTTTGATGAGTATTCGCAGCTTGAGGGTATTACAGGTATTGAGGTTTGGAATGCAAGTTATGTTCCAAACGACATACGCAATACAGTAGCCTTTAAGTACTGGGATCAGCTTAATGTTCGCGGAGATAAGGTGTTTGGTATTTCTAACTCGGATGCTCACGGTACAGCACCAATAGGCGCAGCTCATATTAAGGGCTATTTAGAGTCACTTTCAATTGATAATATCAACAATCTTCTCGAGAGCGGTAGCTATTTCGGTACAAACGGTCCTGATCTGTTCTTTGATATCAACGGTATAGCAATGGGTAAAACCCTTAAGATAAACGGCGATAGTACCAATGCGGCAATTACCGTAAAGGCATCGGACGATAACTATCCGCTTACTAAGGTAACTCTTTACAAACTTCATGTAACAGGCGAAACATCTGAAGAGGCGGCAGAGTATATTCAGACCGATACATCTCCTGACGGTACACTAGGTTGGTATGTTGACGGTAATCTCTATACCGATACTAAAGAGGTTGTTGAGACCTGGGATCTTTCGGGTCAAAATCTTTATAGTTTCTCAGAGGTAGTAAATGTAACCGTAAATGACGGCGATTTCTACCGTATAGAGGTTGAAAGCGAAAAGAATACCTATTATAACAGTGATGTTCCCGGTGATGAAAATAACATAGGCTTTGCATATTCTAATCCTATCTGGGTTGAAACTGCAGATGCTGCAAATGAGTTTTATATCAGCGATATTTCTCTTAATTCTAAAGTGGCAACACTTTATCAAACCTCAAGCGGTAAATATTACATTGAAAAGACAGCTAAAGAAGGCTTCCTTTCAGCAGATGATTTATCTGTAACTGTTGCAGGTACTACAACGCTTACTTCAAAGAAATACGATGCCGCAAATAATGTGTTCATTATTACTTTAACTGCGGCAGACGGTACTGTAAAGACTATCAACATTTATGTTGTTGGTGAGTCTTCTGATACCGAAGGTTTCTGGAAAAACGGCGGTATTTCAAAATCTGCAGATTTATATGCAGGCTATTCTGATATGGGTTACGGATTCACAAGACTTACCGTTTCTGATGCAAGAGGTTATGTAGAAATGCCTAATCTTGATGAAGCACCTTATTATATGATGCTCGGTATGGACGGTCTTATTTCAGGCGGTTGGGCTCAGCTTCATATAAGCAATGGTGAGAGAAATATCAACTGGAATCCTGCTAACGAAATTTATATTGTATTCCCTAATGACAGCACTTCTCCCAGAAATATTGTTGTAAAATCAACCGAAAACGGTGCTGCATATAATTCGGGTGTATTATTCATTCCGCAAACCGCATATATCTTTAAGTTTGTTAAAGAGCAAAATGCCCAGGGTAATGATGTATTAGTGATTTATATTAACGGTCAAAAGGCTTTTGAGAGCGCTGAGGCTCTACAGGTATTTAGCGGCTCACAGCTTTGGTTTAATACCCGCGGAAACACAGGCGATAACGATATATTTACAAAATGTCCTTTAATGATAGATGCTAAGACAGGCATAACCGAAGATCCTGATTTCTATACCCTTGCAGGTCCTAAGGGCGGTCAGCACAGCGGCATTGCTACTTGGTTCAATATTTACGGCTTGCTTGATGAAAATATGCTGGCACTCTATGATGATGAGGGTTATACCCGTGCTGTTATCGACAGTCAATATAATGACGGCGGCGACCCTGCAAAGGTTGGAGAATCAATAAGCACTGTGGTTCCAAATCCCAACAAAGAATTTGAAATTTCGGTAATTGCCGATAGTCTTAATACAGGTAACTGGTGCACAATTGGTATATATGACCCCTCAACAGGAGTTAAGTCTTTCGGTGAGTCGCAGTATGTTATAGCTTTCAATATGAATAACGGCTCTTACAATTCCTTGGGTTACCGTTATATCAACGAAAATGGCGGTATCAGCACTATGGAGCTTATGAAAGGTGCAAACCGAGTAGTTGAGGGAGCAGAAAATAAGCTTCGCTTTGAGCTTGTTGATAAAGATATTGATGTAATTAACATTTACTATAACGGTGAGCTTGTTAAGTCGGTTTTGGAAACCGATGCAAATGTTGCTGAGCTGTTTGGTATTATGAGAGCTGAGACTGTAATGGTTGGTATAGCCGGACACAAGTCAACAGAGTCAGATGTTATTCGCTTTAAGGTTAATAACAGCTCTACCTCTATGGGCGACTTGTTACTAGATATGACCGACAGTGCTACCGTTCGTGATGAAGCACCTGCAGGCTTGCGCTTTGAAACCGTTGTTTCGGGTATCGATACATTACCTGAGGATGCGGTTGCCGAGTTTGGTACAATAATTGCTCCGGTAGATATTATTGCTGATACCGAATTTTCTCACGATGCACTGATAGCGGATGGTAAACAGTTCCTTGATATTGAGACTAAGGTTTGGTTTGCTGACGGTAATACAATGAGAGCGGTTCTCTCGAATATTAAGGAAACAAACCAAAACCGTAATTTCGCGGCTCGCGGCTATGCAAAGGTTACTTTTGGTAACGGTACTGTGAAATGGCTGTATGCTGAGCAGGTTGAGGCAAATATAGCAGAAGTTTCCTCTGCTTCATAAAAAGGTAAAAATGAAAAGATTAATTGCTTTATTATTAGTTTTATGTCTGTTTTTGACAGCGTGTTCAAAGGGCGGCGGAAGCTCGTCGCCCGATACTGCTGATGAAAAATATGACCGCTATGAAACGGTGGATTTTGAGCAGTATGATACAGGGGACGATGCCTATTCGATTAATTCGGCAATAGAAGCCCTTAATACAAAGGGTGCAGTTGCCGCTAATAAAGGCGAGAGGGTAATGCATATTCTCAAAATGCCGAAGGATAGGTATGAACTCAATAAATCTATATCGCTTACCGGTATAGAGGATGTTACAATTGATGGTGGCGGAAGTACCTTTGTTTTTACTGAAATTGTTTCAGCTATATTGATGACTTCTTGCAAAAACATTATCTTTAAAAATTTTAATATTGATTATGACCCGCTTCGCTACACTCAGGGTATTGTAAAGGAAATAAACGGCACAAAGCTTATACTTGAAATTGATGAGGGTTACCCTTCAGATATTGATTTTATAAATGGGGCAGGCTTTGATGATGTGTACGGTGAAGTTAGCTTCGGCGAGCAGACCATTTCCGGAAACATTCATTCTGAGGAGGGCGTTGTAAAGCCTAATACCCCTACCTATGTTTTCAAGACCAATGCGGTAAGCCTTGGTGGCAGACTTGTTGAGCTTGAGGCTCATTCGAATTCGCTGTTCGAGGGTGCTCCGCTCGATTATATGAATGTTGGAGATACGCTTTCTCTGGAATATATAGGTCCGAAGCTTTTATGGGCAGAAAACGGTAAGGGCGGAATAGAATTTATCGATATTAATGTTTATTCGGCCCCCGGTGCAGGTTTTTGGGAGCTTGACGGCGAAGGCGGTACTCTCTATAAAAATGTGTGCGTAGCACCGGGTCCTAAGCCTGAGGGCGCAACAAGAGAGCGCGTGCTTGCGATGTCGGGAGACTGCATTCATTCCTCTATGCTCAAAAAAGGTCCTATTATTGACGGCTGTACCTTTACATATCTTGCAGACGATGCCCTGAATATAAACGGAACGGTATATTATGTGCTTTCAAGCAGCGGTAATACCACTATTTTAGCTCCTAGATGGAACTATCCGCTTTTCGAGGGCGAGCAGATAAAGGGATATGAGAGCGATAATTTCAATGTCACTAATATTGCTACTGTTCAAAAGTGCAGAGCGTATAACGACCCTGAGGCAGAAGCTGAGGTAAGGTCGATTTATAAGCTGATGGATCAGCAATGGGGAGACCCAACGCTTCTTTATGAGTTGACAACCGACCGTCCTTTAGGACTTCAGAAGGGCGATTATGTGATTTCTATGGACAGACGCTGTTCGGGCGCTGTAATTAAAAATTCAAAATTCGGTCTAAACCGTTCACGAGGAATTGTTGTCAAAGGCGACGATATACTTATTGAAAATAATACCGTTACCGGTACTATGTTTCCCTCAATTTATGTTCAGCTTGATACAAGCTTCGGTGAGGGCGGATTTTCTTCTAATGTAACCATAAGAGGAAATAAGGTAATAAACAGTACAGTCGGCAAGGATATGACCAAGACTATAAACCGTAATGACTACGGTGCTATATCGGTTAATATTTTGCTGGACCGTGCGCATAACGGTATGCTCAAAAATTACAGCCATAAGAATATCGTTATCGAGGATAATATTGTAGACTCGACTGCGGTTTACGGTATATACTGCGTCAATGTTGACGGTCTTACGGTCCGAAATAACAAAATTACCAATCCCTTTAAATACGGTGTTGCAAGCATCGGCAGCAATATCGGTGTAAAGCCTAATTCGGGTATATTTATAGGACAATGCATGAATGTGAGTGTTACTGATAATACGGTGACAGGCGGACCCGAGGAGATTACCGAGGCTGTCCAGATTCACGAAAATGTTATAAATGTAAAAGAAAATTCCAACAACATTAAAAAATAATTAGAAAGGAGCGGAATCTTTATGAAAAAGCTATTATCGGTATTATTAATACTGGTATTGCTTTGCAATGTGATACCGTTTGCAGTATCTGCCAAAAGCTTTTGGAAAAACGGCGGATTATCATTAATAGATGCTGATGCATACAGCAATATGGGCTATGGTTTTACAAAGCTTAATGTTACTGATGCCAGAGGCTGTATTGATGCACCCGACCTAGATGCCGCTCCTTATTATCTTGTGTTAGGTATAGACGGGCAGTTTCCTGTAGGACATTGGGAGTTGCTGCATCTAAGCAACGATGAGCGTAACAGCAATTGGAATCCTAAGGGAAGTGCAAATGATATTTATATTTCTTTTCCAAACCCAAATGCCAGCCCAAAAAACATTACTGTGATGACCAAAGCAGATGATGAAGAGGTTATGACAGGGGTGCCGTTTATGCCTCAAACTGCTTATATTTTTAAATTTGCTAAGGAAAACGAAAAGCTTGTAGTTTACTGTAACGGTACAAAGGTTTTTGAGGGTGCTGAGCAACTTGGCGTTTTCAGTGGCGAAAACCTTTGGTTTACTACCGATGGTAATATTGGAGAAAATGATACTTTTTTGCAGTATCCGATGTTTATAAATCCTGATTTTGATATCAAAGAGGAGCCCGAGTTTTATTTTACAACCGGCCCTAAAAGCGGCTGTGGCGGGTACAGTAAATATATAACCGATTTGACTAAGGAAAATATGCTCGCTTTCTACGATGAAAAAGGATATACCAAGGTTATAATAGACAGCGTTCATGATGACGGCGGAAATCCTGCTCAGGTTGGCGAGTCGGTATCTGCAAATATCCCTAATCCTAAAAAGCAGTTTGAAATATCGGTTATAGCAGATAAGCTTACTAAAGGTAATTGGTGTACTATAGGCATTTATAATCCCTTAGACGGTGAAAAATCCTTTGCCCAATCTGCAAAAACGCTTAGATTTAATATGAGTAACGGCGGGTATAGTGTACTGGATTTTTATTATGAATATAATCAGTCGATTACCCTTATTGAAGCTGAGGCGCGAGTAGTTGAAGGCGAAGAAAATAAGTTAAGATTTGAGCTTGTTGAGGGCGAAGAGGATATAATAAACATTTATTATAATGATGTTTTGCAAAAAGCCGTTAGCGAAAATGATGAAAATATATCCTCGTTTTTTGAAATGATGCGTTCGCAAATTCTTAGAGTGGGTGTTGTAGGCTCTAATAATATGGGTGAAGCTGATACCTTGAGAATTAAAGTAAAAAACGGAGCTTCCGAAACTGGGCTTATTTCTCTTGCGATGAGTGGTGCTTCGTCGGTACGCTTTTGTGAGCCTAATGGACTTCGTTTTGAGTCTAAAATTACAGGTTGGGACACTCTTTCTGAGAATACCTTGGTTGAGTGTGGTATGTTGATTGTGCCATACAGCTGTCTTGAGGACGGTACTGAATTTACCCAAAAGGCGCTTGAAGCAAATGGAAAAAACTATCTCGATATCAAATGCAGTCAATGGGCGCACGAGCCAGACGGAACAAATAACTATCATATAATGCGTGCTGTCATATCAAATATAAAGCCTGAAAATTTTGATTGCGCTTTTGCGGCGCGGTCCTATGCGGAAATTACTTTTGAAAACGGCGACATAAAAATTATATACTCTGATTTTAATGAAGAAAATGTTTGTTCAGTTGCAGAAGCTTCCTATGATATAAAGTTTGGAGCTGAATATGAAGAGCTTGATTTAGAGGAGCAAAATATAGTAAAGAAATTTGCTTATTTTTATGGCGGTGCCGAAAAATATGACCGCTATGAAAAGGTTGATTTTAGCTCGTATGATACAGGCAATGATGCAAAATCAATCAACAATGCAATAGAGGCTGTCAAGGCTATGCGGAAGGCTGATGAAGCAAGGTATGAAAGGGTAAGCTATACACTCGAATTGCCAAACCGCCGCTATGAGCTTGATGATACCCTAAAGCTTTATTCGGTTGAGGATTTAACCTTAAACGGAAATGGCTGTGATTTTGTATTTACCAAGAGTGTTACAGCGATACTTATGGATAGCTGTAAAAATGTGAAATTTAATAGTTTTAATATTGATTATGATCCGTTGCGTTATACACAGGGCGTTGTAAAACAAATAAACGGCCTTAAATGCACGGTTGAAATAGATGAAGGATACCCCTATGATATTGATTTTATCAATGGTATAGGTGTTGACGATGTATACGGAGATGTGAGCTTCGGCGAGCAGACCTTTACGGTCAATATTCACGATGAAACAGGAGCTGTAAAGCCTGATACACCCACCTATGTTTTCAAAACCAATGCTGTAAGCCTCGGGGGTAGACTTGTTGAGATAGAGGCTCATTCAAATTCTTTGTTTGAAGGAAGTCCGCTTGGATTTATGAGCGAGGGCGATATGATTTCGCTTTCATATATAGGACCAAAGCTTTTATGGGCCGAGAGCGGAAAAGGCGGAATGGAATTTGAGAATATCAATGTTTATTCAACCCCCGGCGCCGGTTTTTGGGAGCTTTCGGGCGAGGGTGGTACTCTTTATAAAAATGTCAAAGTAGTACCGGGAGAAAAGCCTGAAGGGGCAACAAAGGAGAGAGTGCTTGCGATGTCGGGCGACTGCATACACTCGACAATGCTCAAAAAAGGTCCTATTATTGACAGTTGTACCTTTACAAACCTTGCTGATGATGCGGTAAATATGAACGGTTTGGTTTATTATGTATTATCTTCTTCCGGAAATAAGACGGTTGTGGCTCCTAGATGGAACTATCCTTTCTATATCGGAGAAGAAATAAGGGGTTATGATGGTACAGATTTGTATGCTACTGCTACCGCAAGGGTTACTGCGATAACGGTTAAAAATGACCCTGAGATGTCCGAAATTATAAAAGAACTTTATAAGGATATGGACCAGCAATGGGGTGACAATACCCTGATATATGAAGTGACAACCGATAAACCGCTTGATATAAAGTACGGTGACTGCATAATGTCACAAAACCGGAGATGCTCGGGAGCGGTTATTAAGAATTCCACTTTCGGTAAAAACCGTTCCAGAGGAATTGTCGCCAAAGGCGACGATATTTTGATAGAAAATAATACCATTACAGGCTGTATGTTCCCTTCAATCGCCGTTCAGCTTGATACAGGCTTTGGCGAATCGGGATTTTCCTCGAATGTTATTATAAGGGGAAATAAAGTAATCAACAGCTCTGTCGGTAAGGATATGACAATGGCTATAAACCGAGAAAATATGGGTGCTATAATGGTCAATATATTACTTGACCGTGCTCATAACGGTATGATAAATAACTATAGCCACGAAAATATAGTCATAGAGGACAATATCATAGACGGCACAGCTTTGTACGGTATATCCTGTACAAATGTTGACGGTCTTACAGTCCGTAATAATACCATAAATAATCCGTTTATGTTCGGTATTGGTACTATAGGACAAAATTCTGGTATTGAACCGAATGCGGGAATATTTATAGGACAGTGTAAAAATGTAAGTGTTTCGGATAATACCGTGACAGGCGGGCCTGAAGAAATAATACAGGCCGTTCAGATACACAGCAATGTAAAAAATATTATTGAAAATATAAATAATATAAAAAATTAGGGTGATAGCAATGAGTACATATAAACCTTGGAAGAGTGTTAACGGAATTGTAAATAATCCGTTGGAAGAGCCAAAGCATCCTTGGGACGGTGACGCCTTAGGCCCTGAGCGTCCTTATATGCGGGATTATACAAAGATGCTCACCATTAAGATAATGCTCGCTTTTCAGGATATGGAGGATAGAACCAAAAGTGATGTTTTGCTGAAATTCGATGAGGCTCTTGAAAGAATAAAGGAAATAGATGCTTTAACTCTTGGAATACCGAAACTTGTGTATCTTGTTGGCTGGAACGGTCTTGGTCACGATGATAAATTCCCGTCTTGGGATATTATGAATGAAAACCTTTGCGAAGAGGGAGAGGACCCCGTAGAGAAATTGCGCGAGCTTATGCGTGAGGCTCAGAAATACAATACTACAGTCAGTCTTCATATTAATTCCAATGATATTTATATGGATAGCCCGTTATGGGATTATTGCAAAGAAAATAATCTTATAGATAAAAGAAATGGCGAGCTTTACAGATATGCCCAGTGGCAAGGTAAGGACACCTACCTTATGAATTTTAAAAATTCATGGGAATCAGGATTTTATAAAAAACAAGTCGATAATCTTCTTGAGCTTTTGCCAGAGCTTAAGGATGCCGCAAGTATTCACAGCGATGCTTTCCTTAGCCGTTGGTCTGACCAATGCTCTTATGAGGAATCTCAGGCAGCACGCAGACAGATGATAAGATATTGGCGAGACTGCGGTATTGATTTAACAAGTGAGTTTATTTACGGAACTACAGAAGAGGGCGACGATGAACTCAACCGTTTTGGTACGAACGGAAATAATGCACCACCTGCAGGGCTTATAGGACTTATGCCATATGCATGGCATCTTGCGCAGACTGAAGATTTTTGGTTTAAGCGTCCGCAATCGCTTCTTGCAGGCGGGGGAATACCGCATTATATAAACGCCCTTGCTGTTGAAGAGGACTACGAAAGAATAGCTTTCCTTTACGGATGCAGTATGCAGGGTGAGGATATATTGGTTGAGGACTGCCGGAAGATCAAAAAAGAGGGTGCAGCTCCTAATTGGGATTATAAGTTTAAGGCTAGTTTTTATACTACAACTGCACTTTATGTTTACATGAATCAGTTTAAAAATATGAATACATATAAAAACGGCGATGAGACAATTCTCAATAAAAAGGATAATCTTATATCGGTTTATAGCCCCGACCCTCAGAAATGTACTATAACTAAGGATGGAAAGCTTATAAGACAGGAAAATGATGTGTTTGTGCCTGTAAGTTGGATAGAGGATTTCCCTGCTGTTGCGGCATTTTCTGAAAAGGGATATAGCAATAAAAAATGGGATTTTCTCAGTGATTGGAACGGCATTTCAAATGCAGATATTTATGAGATATCTAAAAACGGTTTAAAGCTTATAAGTGGGAATGTACCGATTGCAGAAAATTCGCAAATTGAGATTTCACTCAATCCAAATCAAGCAGTGTTAATTATTCCTACGGGAAAGAAAATATAGGAGGCAGATTATGAAAAAGCTTATTTCGATGATGTTGATATTGGTTTTAACAGCTAGTGTATTTGTCGGCTGTTCTTCTAAAGAGGAGGGCGGAAAATCTGGAGATACCGCAAAGGAAGGTTTCCCAATTGTTGAAGATACCGTAACCCTAGATTTTATGATTTTGAAAGAAGCCTATCACGGTGATTATGAAACAATGAGTTTTACTCAGGAATACGAAAAAATGACCAATGTTAAAATTAATTGGCAGGTTGTTTCAAACAGCGAGCTTGCATCTAAAAAGCAACTAGTGCTTGCAGGCAGAGATTACCCTGATGCAATGTTTATGTCTAATTCTATTACATCAAGCGATATCGTTAAGTACGGTACTGCAGGTGTTTTGCAGGCATTGGATGAAAAAATTAAGGAATATGCTCCTAATCTTCAAAAGCTGATTGATTCGAATGAAGAGGTAAAAAGGTCGCTATATGCACCGGACGGAAAGATCTATTCTTTGCCATCTGTTACTACAAGAAATACTGCAGATTTATTCACAAGTAAGGTTTATATCAATACAGCCTGGCTCAAGGCAGTGAATATGAAAAAGCCTACTAATTATGATGAGCTTTTGGCAGTTTTAAGAGCGTTTAAAAATAATGACCCTAACAAAAACGGCGAGAAGGACGAGATACCGCTTGTTGTTGATATGTTTGACCCCGGTCTTGCGGCATCACCTCAGGGACTTCATTGGAATTGGCTTAATGATTGTATGGGTATTAATAAGGACGGTAAAATTTCCTTTACCTTCGGCAGCGAGGAATTCAGAGAGTCCTTAAGATTCTTCCGCACCCTTGCCGATGAGGGGCTTATGGAGGAAAAGGCATTCAAGGGCGATGCTTCGGTAGCTTCTGTGACCAATACTTCAAACGATAATGTTGGTGTATTTATAGCTCAGCACGGTGCTAATGCTTTGCCTGAGTCTAAAATCAATAATTTTGAAAGCTGTCAGCCTATACAAGGGTATACAGGAAAGGCTGTTACTCCTACAAATCTTCAGGGACAGATTTCACCCTTTTGGTGCGTAATTCCTGCATCTAATGAAAATGTTGAGGTTACTCTTCGTTGGTTAGATTATTTTTATACTACCGAGGGCTATATCTTTAAGGAATATGGTCCGAGCGGTTCGGATGTCATAAAAAAGATGCCGAGCGGCAAGTATCAGGATATAACTACCGATGTTATGGCAAAATACAAGGTTGCTCCGGGTTGGGTACTTCCGGGACTTAACTCTAAAGAAGCAATTGATATGTTTACCGAAAAGGCTACTATTACAACGGTTGATACTTGGTATAAAAATATAGATGTAAATCAGGTACTTCCTTCTTATGAAAAATTTATGCCTGAAAATTATATACCGTATCTTTTCTTCTCGGAAAAGGATGCAAATAAGATGCAGTCTTTAAGAGACGGACTTATAAATTATGCGAAAACAACCTCTATCAATTTTGTTTACCGTCAGGGTGCGCTTAATCTTGATACAGGTTGGAATACCTATATATCTGAACTTAAAAAGCTTGGTATGGATGAGATGATAGGATATTATCAGGCTGCATACGATTCTTATAAAAAGTAATTATTGATTTGAATATAAAACCAGGGAAGGGACTGGTAATTATAAAAAGAAGAATTTTATCTTTAACAGTTGCTTTGCTGTTGCTGTTGAATGTGATGCCTGTATCATATATAGGAAAGGCTGAGGCTGCTGTATGGAAAAACGGCGGTATGTCAATAGGAGAGAATGTGACTGCCGGATATACCGATATGTCAAATGGTTTTACCAAGCTTTCTGTTACCGATGCTAGAGGCTATATTGATGCGCCTGACCTTGATGAGGCACCATATTATCTGGAACTTAGCATGAAGGGGATTATGCCTGCCGGTGCAGAGTCCGATGGAGGCAGATGGGCGCAGCTTCATATAAGCAATGGAGAGCGAAATATAAATTGGAATCCCGAAAATGAAATATATATCGAGTTTCCAAATGATGGCGCAGTACTAAAGAATATAACCGTTAAGGATTCATCGAGCGGTTCCTCTCAAACTCAGGGAGTACCGTTTGTATCTGAGCAGACCTATCTTTTTAAGTTTGCAAAGGAAGATAATAAGCTTGCGGTTTATTGTGACGACGTAAAAGTTTTTGAAGGCGCAGAGGAGCTTACGGTTTTTGAGGGAGATAAGCTTTGGTTTATAACCCTCGGAAATATAGGCGCTTGCGATACCTATCAGGAATATCCGATGCTTATAAATACCGATGTGGAAATTTCTCCTGCACAAACGAGTGATATCTGGAAAAATGGATTAGGCTCTTTGGAAAATGAGGTCGGGTACAGCGATATGGGAAACGGCTTTACAAAGCTTACAGTTACTGATGCAAGAGGCTCTATACCTATGCCTGACCTTGATGAGGCACCGTATTATATGATGCTTGGTATGGAAAAGCTTATGCCTTCGGGTGCAGAGGCTGACGGAGGCAGATGGGCGCAGCTTCATATAAGCAATGGTGAGAGAAATCCTAATTGGAATCCCGAAAACGAAATATATATCGAATTTCCGAATGATGCCAATAATCCGCAGAATATCAAGGTTAAGAATACTGTAAACGGCGAAGCTCAGCTCGAGGGTGTTGCGTTTGCGGAAAAGAAGACCTATCTTTTCAAGTTTGCAAAAGAGGATAATAAGCTGGTTATTTATTGTGACGATGTAAAGGTTTTTGAGGGTGAACAAGAGCTTTCGGTTTTTGAGGGCGAAAAGCTTTGGTTTATCACTCTTGGAAATATCGGTGAATGCGATACATATCAGGATTTTCCTATGTTTATAAATCCTACCTCGGATTCTACTGAAGAACCGCCTTTTGGCGAGATTGAGATTCCTGGAGGTAATGAGCCTGTAACACCACCTGGGGATACTCCCATTGAGCCTGAAAAGCCCGAACCCGAAGCTCCAAAGCCTGTTCAAAGCAGTTGGAAAAACGGCTTAAGCTCTTTGGAAAATGAGGTCGGGTACAGCGATATGGGAAACGGCTTTACAAAGCTTACAGTTACTGACGCAAGAGGCTATATACCAATGCCCAACCTTGATGAGGCACCGTATTATATGATGCTTGGTATGGAAAAGCTTATGCCTTCGGGCGCTGAGGCTGACGGAGGCAGATGGGCGCAGCTTCATATAAGCAACGGTGAGAGAAATCCTAATTGGAATCCCGAAAACGAAATATATATCGAATTTCCGAATGATGCCTATAATCCGCAGAATATCAAGGTTAAGAATAGCATAAACGGCGAAGCTCAGTTCGATGGTGTTGCATTTGCGGAAAAGAAGACCTATCTTTTCAAGTTTGCAAAAGAGGATAATAAGCTGGTTATTTATTGTGACGATGTAAAGGTTTTCGAGGGTGAACAAGAGCTTTCGGTTTTTGAGGGTGAAAGCCTTTGGTTTATAACCCTTGGAAATATCGGTGAATGCGATACATATCAGGATTATCCTATGTTCATAAATCCCACCTCGGATTCTACTGAACAACCGCCTTTTGGTGAGGACAACGAGCCTGTAACACCGCCTGAGGATACCCAAACTAAACCTGAGACGCCAAAGCCGGAGGCTCCTATCAAAAATGGTTGGAAAAACGGCGGAATGTCTACCGAAGACGGCAAAGGCTACGAGGAAATGGACAATGGGTTTATAAAGCTTAAGGTCACAGATGCCAGAGGCTCTATACCTATGCCTGACCTTGATGAAGGTCCGTATTATATGATGCTCGGTATGGAAAAACTTATGCCTTCGGGCGCTGAAGCTGACGGAGGCAGATGGGCACAGCTTCATATAAGCAATGGAGAGAGAAATATAAATTGGACTCCTGAAAACGAAATATATATCGAGATTCCAAATGAGGGATATAATCCAAGAAATATTAAGGTGAAGAATACCGTAAACGGCGCGGCCGAGTTTGAGGGCGTTGCCTTTGCGGCGAAAAAGACCTATCTTTTCAAGTTTGCAAAAGAGGATAATAAGCTGGTTATTTATTGTGACGATGTAAAGGTTTTTGAGGGCAAAAAAGAGCTATCGGTTTTCGAGGGCGAAAATCTTTGGTTTATAACCCTCGGCAATACAGGTGATTGCGATACCTATAAGGATTATCCGATATTTATAAATCCTGATTCTGATACGACAGAGCCCGCTCCATTCGGTGATATAGAAATACCTGAGGGAGAAGCTGTTGTAGAGAATAATGAACAGCAAATTCCAAAGAGCGGTTGGAAAAACGGTAAAACTTCTTTACCTGATGCCGATGGTTACAGTAAGGCAAAAGACGGCTTTACAAAGCTTTCTGCTAGCGATGTCAGAGGCTGCATACCAATGCCGGATATCAGTAAAAAACCTTATTATATGATGCTCAAATCAAATGAAATACTGCCGGGTGGTATTGAAGCCGAGGGAGGCAGATGGGCACAGCTTCATATAAGCAATGGTGAAAGAAATCCGGATTGGAATCCCGAAAATGAAATTTATATTGAACTTCCGAATTCAGGGTATAACTATAAGAATATCAATGTTAAAAATAAAATAAACGGTGAGCCTCAGACAAACGGAGTTCAGTTTGCACCGCAAACACTGTATATACTGAAATTTGTCGAGGAAAAAGGCAAATTGGCAATATACTGTAACGGTGAAAAGGTTTTCGAAGGGAAGAAAGAACTTCAGGTATTTAAAGGCGATTATCTCTGGCTTATAACGCTTGGAAATCAGGGTGAATATGATACCTATAAGGATTATCCTTTATGGGTAAATATGAAACCAAAAATTAATACAGAGCCTGCTAGCTATTATTATATTGGACCCAAGTGGGGAGCTGATTCTAATAAGCCGGCAAGAGATATCGGCTTTGATTATCTTGATGATGGTTCTGCAAGGGTATATATTAAATCAAGATATGATATCGAGGGAAGATTTGATGATATTGGACAGAGCGTTTCAACTGTGTTTGATAATCCAAATCAAAAATTCGAAATCACCTTTAATCAGCAGGTGTTTAATTTTGAAACCTGGCAGGTAATCGGTATAAGACCGGGCGATAAAGCAGGTGCTCCCGCCGATGAACCTGATGTGCTCTGTCTCGAAATAAGCAACGGCCCGAGCTATCAACTCTATTACAGGGCAGAAGACGGTAGCAAGTTGGAATTAATATCTGTTAAGGCTTTTGAGTTGAATACCGATTTAAAAATCAACTTTGAAATAGCTGATGAAAATGGAATTGAAGTGGCTAAGTTCTATGCGAATAATGTTTTGTTGGGTTCTAGTGATAACAGCAAAATTATAGCACTTTTGAAATCCGAAAGACTTAAGGCAATTTGCGTAGGTCATACTACTTACGATGAGCCGAATATCTTTGATATGAAAATAAACAACGCTCCTTCTGAGTTTGAGGTGATTTTCCCCGAAGAATCAGAAGATAAGGAGACAGACCAATATATAGACCTTGTAATCAATTCAAAAGACGATGCGGTCTTGGTCGATGGATACCTTATTATGATAAAGGGAGCAATAACTGCAAAGCGTCTGAGTGAGGCTTTGGTTGCACCTGACGGTACAAAGCTTTATGTAATGACAGCAAAGGAAGAACTTGCATTGGCAGATTCTCTGATTGATTCTACATACAGCGTGATGATGCTGCTTGATGATCAATACGAAACCTATGTAAGGTCTTATAATGTCTATGTTGAGGACAAAACTGCTGTGGGAAGTACGAAAGCATTAAGTATAGGTTTGATTTTACTTATTGCGATACCCTCGCTTTTGGTATTGGCAGGCGGAGCGGTTTTATTAGTAATTATAAAAAAGCGTAGATTAAAACCGCGGCAAAAAGCATAGCTACAGGAGGAGAAAATTTTAATGCAACATAAAGGAATAGTTATTTATCCGGAAGAGCTATCCGATTATTGGATAGATAGGATAAGTGATAGCGGATTGAATTTTTTAGGTATTCATCCAAGAGGCGGAAATTTAAAAGGAAAGCCTATAGAAGAGGCAATAGAGTGGATTAAAAAGCCTGAAACACAGAAGCTTGTAGAAAAGGCTGAGTCGTTAGGAATAGCTGTTGAATATGAAATGCACGCACTTTCCTGGCTTATTCCGAGAGACTTGTTTGAGAAGTATCCCGAATGGTTTCGTATGGATGAAAACGGCGAGCGAACAAGCGATTATAACTGCTGTGCTTCAAATAAGCTGGCTCTCGAATATTTATCGGAACGAGCAGCTGAGCTTGCAAAGATTTTCAAAACTGCAAGCGGAAGATACCATTTTTGGACAGATGATGTGCCCTTCCCAAAATGCCATTGTCCCGAATGTGAGGGTATAACTGCTTCTGATGAGGCAATGAAGGTTTATAATGCAATAAATGCAGGTATAAGAAGCGTTCACTCAGGTGCAGGGCAGTCGTATCTTGCATACGATAATATGATTGACGGACCGAATACTATAAAGCCGGATGAAGGGATTTTTGTTGAATATGCGCCTATGAAAAGAAATCTTACCCGACCCATGTGCGATCCCGAAAGCGAGATGAACAAGGAGGCAACTGCTCCTATAGAGCATCTTATTAAAACATTTGGCTCTAAAAACGCTCAGGTACTTGATTATTGGCTTGATAATTCGTGGTTTTCGGATTGGAAAGAGCCGATACGCCGTTTTGGCTATTCACCTGATATTGTGGCAATTGATTCTGCCTGGTATGAAAAACAGGGCTTTGAAACAATAACCAGCTTTGGAATATATCTCGGTGAGAAATATTATAAGCTTTTTGGAGAGCATTTTGATATATATTCATATTCAAAGGCTTTGGGAAGTCTTGGCAAATAATCTAAGTAAAAAATGCCGCAAGGCAGAAATAATAAATGGAGGACTGATTATGAAAGGAAAAATTAGTAAACTTCTTTTAGTAGGCGTTGCATTTGTGCTTGTTTTAAGCAATGTTTTATGTGTATCAGCAGCTGAAAATACTATTGTTTCAGCCAAGTTTGATACTGCAGGTGAGTTTGTTGCCATGGGAGATATTGATAATGACGGCTCGCTTGCTTCTCCCGATTTGACATTACTCAGAAAAAGGCTTCTAAAAAGTGAGGTTAAAGAATCGAAATATTATGATGCTAATGGAGATACATTCATAAATATTATTGATTTGGTACGTCTTAAGAAGTACATAGGTGCAAATAATGCTCCGACTAAAATCCAGAGTAAGGCATTGGTTATTGACGGTACTGCTTATTATACAGGTGAATTTGTTTCGCTTCTTAAAGCTAATACCGAATACCAAATCAGCTATAATTTCACTTCTGATAAGGGCATTGCTTTAACCCTTAAGGGTGTAGCTGAGGCTGATGTGAATTTTAACAGCAAGGCAGGCACAAATCAGAAGTACTACAGCCACGTTTTTAAAACAGGTGAAAACCTTACCGCTGACAGCGGTTTAGAATTGATTATTTCGGGCAAAGGTACAATAGACAATATAGTTATCAGCGAAATTACTGATAGCTGGACCGATAGTGACCGCCTTGAGCAAGGAAGCAATGATATTTTTTGATTGAGAATTTATAAAAACAAAAAATAACAGCGATTACTCGCTGTTATTTTTTATCTGTTCGAGTTCTTTATTAAAATAAAAAATGATTAATAGAAGGTTGTGAAAATTTTTAGTATGCAAAGAGGATTAAATCTTAATCCATTCATCAGGAGAATGTTTTGCATTAACGGCCGCAACCAAAATTTTATTAACCTCTAGGGTTTCATTTGTATCAAAACTTGGAGTTTTGGTTTCAAAGAATTTTATAATATCCTTAATCAATAAAATGAAGAAATCGGATCCGATAACCTTATAAACTGCATCTATATCATCGTTTGGAGACATAGTTACGACAAAGGGAGTACCGCCTTTTACAAAGTTCATTCCTGCCATTCTGCCGTCGTTATATTTAATGGTGAATGAATATTGGCATTTGCCTATTTCCTGAGCTTTAATAGCAACAGCGCCTAAGCCTAATTTCTTGACTACCATTTCTACCTGATGGATTATATATTCCTCTAAATTGGAACCGCTGCCGAGAGTAGTAATTGCGGAACAGGTTTCTACCTCGTCCAACTCAGTAGCATAGCGAAGTGCTGATGTGCTGAAGAAAGGAGTGTTATATTGTTTTGCAATATCAAAAATCTCTTTTGCACTTTCGGTCGAGTCAGAGAAAGGTTTGTCTATGTAGGTTGGTTTGCCGTAGGGCAAAACCTTTTTAGCATATTCTAGATGCTTTTCGGGATTTGAAGGTGCTAAAACTATTATAACATCACTTTTTTCACAAAGCTCTTCAATGGTATTGCAACGGATAGTGCCCATATCAGCGCACCATTTATCTGTACTAACTCCGTCGACAGGGGAAATATCCATTTCTGCCCAAGCATATTTTACTGTATAATCGGTGCCGAGCTCTTTATTTACTTCCTTAATCCAAGCGGGATAATTGTTGGCGTGCCATTCGCTTAAATAATAATCGACAAAACCTATAGTTTTCATAATTATAATACTATTTCTCCTTTCTTATCAGAGGACTGATAAAGTGTATCCAACAGCTTTGCACTTTCGAGAATATTGTCAATATTGCTTCTGTTCTTTTCGCCTGTAGTAATTGATTCAATGAAAGCATTGTCCTCGCAAAGGTACATATCGGGAATATCGTATTCCGGTACTATGGTTTCTAATGTTGAACCGTCGTACAATTCGAATTTTCCGCAATAAGAAAGTCTGGCACCGCATTTATCGCCTAAAAAGTCGATAAACATTTCGTTTTTATCAATATTTTGAGCCCAAGCGCCGTTGAAAGAAATGCTTGCTTTATCTGTACGGATATATCCGCTGATAAAGTCATCAACATCGTTTGTACCGTTTTCTATATCGGCAGTATCCTCTGCCCACATATCTTTATATTTATATGCTTTCATATCCTTTGCCATTTCGCAATAAGCATCACAGGTTATGTTTTTGAGCTTAGCACCGCCTAAAATGTATAAAATTAAATCAAAGAAGTGCACACCCCAGTCTATAAGAACTCCGCCGCCGGACTGCTCTTTAGTGGTAAATGCTCCGCCAAGACCCGGAATACATCTGAATGAACGGAACGAACAATAAACATGATAAATATTACCGAATTTGCCCTCTCGATTAAGCTGTTCCAACATTTCTACTGATTTATGATAGCGGTTGCAAACGCCAATATTTAAAATTTTACCCTGTTTATTTGCTTCTTCTGCCATTTTACAAGATAAATCGTAATTTACCGTGATGGGTTTTTCGCAGAATACATGCTTTCCTGCGCGCAAAGCATCCATAGCAATTGTATAGTGAGCAAAATTGGGTGTAAGTATAAAAACTGCGTCAACCTCGGGGTCGTTAAGCGCGATTTTATAATCCTCTATAACAGATTCTATGAAGCGAAATTTTTCCATCATTTGCTTTGCTTTATCTAAAATGATATCGCAAGCATATTTGATGCGAATATTTTCCATTTTGGAAAATGCGGGGAAATGCGCGTTTAATGCAATTCTTCCGCAACCGATAACTGCAATGACTTTTTTATCCATATGTAAAACCTCCAAATATTTTATTAATTATATTATATTGCTGTAATGAATTGATTGGAATGCCAATTTTTTATCTATTGTTTAGCATTTTTTTAGATTTTTCAAAAAAACTCGGTAAAATCTAGAAAAATATTATACATTTTATTTACAAAGGTATAAGTTTGAGATATAATTATCTAGGGTGAATATATGGAAAAGAGTACAAACTTAGCAAGAAAATTTCATATAGAAAAATATTATTTATCTGACCCTTTAAAGCTTGATAATACATATTTGCTGCAAATAGGAAGAACACATTGCACCAAGGATACTATGATAGAACCTCATATCCATAGAAATTGGTTTGAGCTGACGCAGATATTTGACGGTAAGGGTTATATTGTTACAAACGGTGTTTCGGTACCTATAAAAGCGGGTGAGATTTATCTATCCTTTCCGGGAGATATACATGCGATAGATACAGATAAAGAAAATCCGCTTAAATTTAATTTTTTATCAATATGGCCTAATGATGAAAAACTGCTTGATATGTTTGAAAAGATAATGCTTTACTACAGTGATCCAACAAAAAGGATATTTGTTGATAAAGATATTGAGTATCTAATTGGAAACAGTATATCGGAAATCATTTTGGATGATGAATATTCGAGCGATATTATGATTGCAGCTTTAAATCAGATAATGCGTTATATTATCAGAGATTTTATGGGAAATAAAGGGAATGCAAAGTTTAATGTTGATTCGACCAATGAGCTTTGTTATCAGATAATGAATTATATAAGCTCTCATATTTATGTTATGGACGGGCTAGGGATGCTCTCAGAATATTTTGGATACAGTTATAGTTATTTATCAGATATATTCCATAAAACAACCGGTGAAACACTGATGAATTACTATACATTAAAACGCCTAAATACTGCTTCAATGCTTCTTAAGGAAAACAGTCTTTCGGTAGGAGAGATAGCAGAGCTTTTGAAATATTCTTCTATATATACTTTTAGCAGAGCATTTAAAAATTATTTTGGAATGAGTCCGACTGAATATAGTAAAAAACAGTAAACAAAAAAGCAAGCTTGATTTAAAATCAAGCTTGCTTCAGACTGTCGAAAAAGTCCGGTTTTTACTGGGCTTTTTCTGCATTTTATGGTATAATAAAGTTGGTGATAAAAATGATAGTAAAAGACAGAATACATAGAGACCAACTGGAAATGTTCAGCATAGAAGAATTTGTACCG
>JAZQIP010000006.1:0-49648 GCA_045541175.1 Acutalibacteraceae bacterium | reverse complement strand
TTATCCTCCTAAATTAATTTTTCGCAAAGAAATAAACCTCAATTTTGTGATTTATTGCCAATATTATACCACTATTTATAATATTTTGTGTAATACATTCACATAAAAAATCGTATTTTATGTAACCTATTTTATTTTTTTAAAAGTATTTGAGCTGTTTTTTCGATTTTGTTACGAATAAAAAAATAATAGCCCATCCAAAAGGATGAACTATTATTTTTGGCAGAGCGGATGCAGTTAAATCCGAACTTAAATCTGAGTTTTCAATTTCACTCAGACTGACAGTTTCAGAGCCGTCCTTATAGTTAAAGGTTATCACCATTTTATCATCATACAGATAAATCGTATTGATAAAGCTATCAATCAGTCTGCGCTTATGATCTAAACGGCGAGTATTGTATTTGCGGAAACGATGGAACCAAAAGAGAATTTGGTCTTTTGTAAGCAACGGCTTTGACATTTCCTCTTTGACGATTTGAACAGAGATGTCACTCTTTTGCTTTTCCGAATCTTCAAGGCGTTGTTTGGTGGATGTAGTAACAATACCTTGCTGAATCGCATTAAGAAGATTATCAATACCTCTTTGAATGTCAGCGTATTGTTTTCTGAGCATCGGCAAGACAGTATTCTCTTTACCTTGTATTTCCATAATGGTATCGGCAATCTTTTCAAGAAGAATATCATCAAAAAGCACCTTTTCAATTTGCTTTACAACAAAGTCTTCTATCCAATCTTTTTAACGGTTTTCTTATCACAACCGCTGTGCTTTTTAACACCAACACATTTATAATAGCGATATACCGTTGAAGTCTTGCTCGTTCCACTTTCACCAACCATAAAACATTCGCATTTACCGCAACGCAATTTTGTGGTCAGCAAATATTCGTCTTCGGCTTTATGTTTTGCCGGAGCCTTTTTATTTGAAGCCATACGACGCTGAACACGGTCAAATAACTCATCAGGAATGATAGCGGGAATACCGTGTGGCTGAATAATATCACGGTATTTAAATTCACCGATGTAACGTCGGTTTTTAAGCATTCGGGTGACCATATCAACACCGATTTTGCCACCGAATGCAGAGCGCAATCCTTTAGCGTTCATTTCCTGTGCAATCTCGGTCATCGATGCACCTTCGGCATAACGTTTAAAAGCTTCCAGAACGTCAGGTGCAACCAAAGGATCTATCTGAAAATGCTGTTCGCTATCGATGGTGTATCCTAACGGTAAAGTACCGCCGTTGAATTTGCATTTATAAGCATTTTCGGTAAGACCACGGACAACCTTTTCAGAAAGCTCGGCAGAGTAATATTCCGCCATACCTTCAAGAACTGCTTCCATAAGGATGCCTTCCGAACCTTCGGAAATCTTCTCGGTGGCAGATATAACCTTAACACCATTTTTACGGAGTGCAGCTTTGTAATGAGCAGAGTCATAACGGTCACGTGCAAATCGGTCAAGTTTCCATACAATGATAAGCTCGAACTTTTTACTCGCACTATCTTTTATCATCTTCTAAAAGTCAGGACGATTATCCGTTCTGGCAGAAAAAGCGCGGTCGATATATGTACCAACGATTTGAATATCGTTCTTTTCAGCAAAAGCCTTGCATTCACGCAATTGACCTTCGATAGACTCTTCACGCTGATTATCCGATGAGTATCGAGCATATATTACAGCGGTCATTGTACCACCTCAAACAACTTATTTATTTCTTTTGGATTTTTTCTTGCTATACATACCCAACAAAGCAAAAACTTGATTTGCCACATCCTTATTCTCTCTGTTGTCTTGTGTAGTAGGCGCAACATCGTATGGCGAGAATAATGAATTTGATAATATCATCAATAAATCAGCCGCTTCAAACAATTTCTTTTTTGATGGAATGCCAATTTTTATCCAAGACAATGTTTCGATGTAACCTTTTAATTCACAAGACAGATTGCGTATTTTGTCAGATACTTCTGAATATTCTTCTCTATCACTCATAGTAGAATGTGCAGCATCGATTATATTGGTATATATTCTTGAGTAAAATGTAAGTGTAACAGCAACATCGTGTTTGATTGCTTTAAATTTTTGCAAGGGAGTCAGCCAAACGGTTTGAAGAATTTCACCTATAATATACACCAAAACACCACTTACTACGGTTATCAGAATCGTAATTAAATTTTCCATAAATTAATCCCTTCTTAAAATCATTCCTCTGCTTGTCCGCTGTTTACCCAAGCATCAATTTCGGAAAGTTTAAACTTCCACTTCTTTCCGACCTTATGTGCCGGCATGCCTTTATTCGCAATCCATTTAAGTGCAGAATCACGACTGATGCCGAGATACTTACAAATCTCAGGCATAGAGTAATATCTATCTTCAAAATCAGCCATATTGTACACCTCGTTTGTTTTTTCTTTATTATACCATAAAACTGACGATTAGTAAAGTTAATTGTCGGTTATTGTATGGTAATATGATTGCACACAAAAAAATACACCGCCGTGGATTGCTCGTGGCGGTGCATAAACACTATCAATTGACTAAATCTAATTTAAATAATAATCATTTAAGAAAATATATAATTGCAGTTTTGATTCACTGATATAATATTCATAACTTTTTGCTTCGGGGAAAATTTTGAATATCTTTTTTTCGGTAAACAACTCTCGTTCGGCTGCTAACAACTCCCTATAGCTATCAAATCTAAGCTGTATATATTTCTGTCCTGCTTGTGATAATATTGCAGGTTTTACAGTTTCAAAATCATATGTTTTAAAATTCAGATTGTTATAAGCAAAATAATTATATTTAGTCCCATTACATTCAGGAGTCGGAGCCTGCGGTGCTAAAGTTAAATGTGCCTTAGCAAGTTCGTCCCTTGTAATAGCAAAATAACTATGATAATACTCAAAACGCTTATACAAAAAATCTGTTTTTGGATCAATATCATCCCAAGTTAAATCAAAGTAATAATAATCCCCATCAAGTTTACAGTAATTCCATACATGGCCTTCACTAAAAATTGAAAATCCATCGTATGCACTAAATTCCGCACCGATTTCATAACCTAAGCGTTTCATTATTGTGCTGAAGGCCATAGAATAACCGCTACAAATAGCTTTACCATCAACAAGACATCCATATGCATTTATAGACGGACTCTTATAATCGCCCTTGTTGTACGTATCGTAATCATATACACAATTATCTACAATATAATCATGTACATAAAGTACCTGTTCGTAGGTGTTTGACTTTGCTTTTGCAACAGAAACAATCGCGTCAATCTTTTGCTGAAATTCACTATTCATCTGTTCCACTTGTTCTTTATCAAATAGATAGACCGGCTTGATTTGCAAAAAATATTCGTTGTTCCCGTTAACTGTTATGGTTGGTTCAAAATTGTACGGGTCGTACCAAAAAAGTTCAGGATGTTCATAGGCGATTTCTCGATAAATATTACACTTTAACGAATATATAAAACTTTCTATTCCACGTTTAGAATCGGATTTATAAACATTAGAGATGCTTTCATCAAAATTTTGGAAAGCAGTTACTATTTTTATATAAGCCTCTTTTTCTTGTTCCGTAAGTCTATTATAAAGCGGATACAAGGTTGGGTTTTCTTCTATTTTTGCTAATGTGGGATTTTCGTTTTTTGAGTCATTATTATCATTATCAAAAAAACAAAAATACCCAACACCTATAATAGCAATAATTAATAAAAACGATAAAACTTTCTTCACGCCATATAACCTCATTTGATAAATACCGCAACAGCAGAATAATTGTCGCATTCTACGTTTTGGGAGGAATGTTCAACATTTTTAATAATTCTATCAAGCCATTCCACTGCACGTGAAGATGTTTTCAGAAGTTCACATAACTGAGTATCTGTAATCCATTCCCATATGCCATCCGTACATAATAAAAATGCTTGATTTTTATTAAGCGTTATCGGCTTTGCCGTAGCATACATAGGTTTATCCCATTCTGTTCCAAATGCCCGAAGAAGTTTGTTTCTGTCAGGGTGATGCGCAATATCTTCTTCTTTAATTTTACCTTGTAGAGCCAGTATTTGCGGCAGAGAGTGGTCGAGGGTTTTATATATAAGTTTACCATCCTCGAAAAAATAAAGCCTGGAATCGCCAATATGCCCTACATACGCTGTGTTTTCGTTTATGGCTAAAGCAACAGCTGTAGTACACATTTGATTTTTTATATTCAGCTTGTTTTTTTCTTTCAACAAAGTGCTTTGTGCATAATCAAATGTTTTAGGTAAAAACAATTCGTCAATTTTAGAATTTCCAAAGCGTTTTTTAAAGCATTCGGCAACTAATTTTGATGCCTTATCACCCATACCCTGACCGCCGAGACCATCACAAACGACGAAACCGAAATTGCCGTCAAGCGCAATCGCTTTGACGGCATCTTCGTTAATTTTTCTACTACCTATATTTGTATAAACAGAATATTCAACCATAGGTACAACTTCCTCAATATAATTGTGTCTATTCTACTAACCAGCCTAAAAACGCCATTTTTCCAGTATCGGCATGGTAAATTGTTGTTGAACTTTCAAGCCAATATCCTGGTGCAAAGCTACATCCGGTCTTTGCAGTAAAGTTTTGAACTTTTCCGTTTTCTCTTATTAAAGTAAAGGAACATTCTACAGTTTGATATCGTAAATCTCCTTCTCGAGATTTAACAACAAAATTAGTAAGTGTTCCATATTCACCGGTTTTTGCTAATACGGCATCATAAACAATGCTATCTGGACAGTCGGCTTTAGCAATATATTCATACTCTTGGTTTTCAAAGTTTTCCAAATGCCAACCGTCTTGATACTTTAAATATGTAGCATCGTAAGTGGCACTATATGTACAGTCCTCGTTTGAAGCAGAGACAAACATAGATATCATATCCATTTTGCCATCTTCAGTTGTTCTGCGGTCATTTATGCTTAAATGGTCAATTTGCAAATTATTTTCACCGTACTCAACATCATTTGTCATAATGTCAAGTTTAATTTGGTCATCGCTTACCGGTTTTGTATTTTCTTTGTTAACAATGCTATATACAACAACTACTATAATCGCCAAAATTACAAGTTTACCAATTAATCCAAAGCCTTTTTTGGTTACAGGTTGATTTTCCATTTTGTTACCTCTTATCCTTATCAACTAATTTTAGGAACAGTATTCCTAAAAATCCATACGCTGAACTATATAATATCAGCACCAGCCAGTTCATCATAACGTGGGATGCTGAAGCGTCATAGTCCATATCATATTTTTGAGTAATACCGAGCTGTTTCCAGCTTGTGATACTTTCATCGGATTTTCTTGCTTCATTTAGCTTTTCCAACGTATCAACAGTAGGAATCTCATTTAAATCAGCAGATGAGCAAATTGCGGTAAGTCCCCATTTGCTAATCGTAAGTTCTTTAATAGGTGCCGCCTTTTCAGGAAGAGAAAACATCATACCCGACATAACGAGCTGAACAATAAGCACAAACGGCATTACTGTCATTGCTGCGTTTTCGGTTTTTACAATACAGGATACCAATACGCCAAGTGCATCAGCACAAAAGATTATTAAGGCGAATGAAATAAAGAACTCAAAACCTGTCCATCCAAACATTACGCCGTGGGAGGGGAAATCGCGGAAGATATCAAACACAACGGTCAAAATGATTGCCTCTGCCGCACACAGTGCAAAATCGAATATTAAACGTGCAATAACATAAGAAGAAATATGTAGACCCGTTCTATACTCACGCTTAATAATGGCTCGTTCACGGCAAATTAACTGAATGGAATTAAATAGTCCAGTCCAAATGCAGCCGCATATCATTGCAAAAACACCTGTTTTTGTGCTTTCGTTAACCGAGAAAGTGTTATCTCCGATAACCCATGCAAGTATCACCGAAATAATCAAGGTGCTGATTAGGTTTTTCCAACCTTTTTCGTTTATAAAAGAACGAAAACACTTGCCAACATAGATTTTAATTTGACCGATTCTGCCAACTCTGGATTCGCTCATTTATAATGCACCTCCTTGCAGTGATTGATATTTTTCAATAAAGTAATCAGATAAGCCTTCACCGTTTTCATCGGGGCGGTTGATTTTCTTAACGATTTCACGGAATGAGCTTACACCAAAGAAATCGAAAGCTTCCTGAACTCCGCCGAAGAAAGCGAGATGCCCACAGTTATCTTTGGTACTTTTTGCAAGAACAATTACTTTATCAAATAGGTCTGCGGCTCTTTCAGGGCTATGGGTTATTACCATAATGATTTTGCCAAGATCGGCTATTTCGCGTAAGGTCTCCATAAGGCCTCTGCCCATAACATCGTCAATACCCGAATCAGGCTCATCCAAGAAGAAAAGGCTTGGATCGGCTATAAATTCCACCGCGATGCTAAGGCGTTTCTTTTGTCCGCCGGAAAGTTTTGATACAAGAGAATCTTTTTCACGGGATAAGCCAAAACGATTGAGCACTGAAAGGATTTTTTCTTCTCTCTTTTCTTCGCTAATACTCTTAGGCAGTTTCATTTCAGCAGCATTTGCGAGTGTATCGTAAACCGTATCGCTCATTCTAAGCAGATCCTGCTGAGGAACAAAGCCGATTTCATACTTCATACGCTCGTATTCCTCGTAGATATCAGTATCATTATAAACGATTTTTCCCTCGGCCTTTTCGTAGCCCATAACGGCATTTATAAAGGTTGTTTTGCCTGCACCCGAACCACCTAAAATAAGCACCATTTCACCATTTGCAATAGAAATATTGATATTTTGTAAAAGCATAAGCTTTTTAAAACGCTGAACAACACTGCGTTCGACAATGTCTATTACAAGGTCGGGCGAATTACTGATTTTGGAACTGCGTACAACTTGTTGCGCTGTCGGTTTAACCGCAACAGGTGTTGGAGCCTTAACAGTTTCTTTTGCGGGAATATTGCTCGATATGTCTTCGCCCGCATATACGATTCTGTCGCCGTAATAAATAAACACCGTATTTACGATACGTACCACATCATACACTTCTAAATATTTCGGCGAAGAAATGCGCTTGCCGTTCAGATATACGCCATTGGTGCTTTTATGGTCAATAATAGCCCATCCGTTTTGAGTATTAAAGAAAGAGGCATGACGAGCGGATATCATTTCATTTTCAAACTTTAATCCGTCTTCAATCAATCTGCCGATTTTAAGCTCTGCAATATTTTCCGTAAGGGCTATTTCATTAGCCTTGCTATAATTAAACCCTGCAAGAGAAAAAACGCAAAAAACCGAATCAGGATGACATTCACCGTCTTCACGGATATCGAAAGCGATAACATCGCCTTCATTAAGTTCGCAAACGGTTTTTCCTGTTTCAACGCCGTAAAGCGTATTGTTGATGTATGTGCCATTTGTGCTATCAAGATCACGATAATAAAATTTACCGTTTGCTATAAAAATTTCACCGTGGTTTCTTGAAACAATAGGAGAATCAATTTGTAATTCGCAGTTGCTACCCAAAACAGTTCTGCCGATATAAATATGTTCTTTAATTTGAGCAGAATAAGGGCTATTATTACAACCCACGATTGTAATGGTAGCGGCGTCAACATTATTGTTTTCGGTATATAATACAGTCTTATTCATCGGTTTCCTCCTGTACTGAGGAGTCGTAATTTGTTCTGTATCCCAAGTCATCCATAGCCGCTCTCTGACGCGGAGGAATATCATAAACTCGGATATCATCTATCTTTAATGTTTTAGCCATAGCCCAATCTATCTTATCTGTGTAACTAATACTTAAAATTGAGCCACCCAACAAAGAATCAGACGAATATTTTTCACCGGTTATAGCGCTTGTTCTTTTGCTTGACAAATTCAAACCGTCTATTTTAATAACCGGATTACCTACTGCTAAAACGCGATTCAAATTTGCCATACCGCTAAGTACTGAAAGATCGCTAATGCGATTATACTTTATAGACAGGCGTTCCAAATTTGTACAGGCAGTTAACGGCGAAATATCCTCTATTAAGTTGTTGTCCAACCAAATGCTATCGCTATTTTTGAAATTTGAGAGCGGAGTCAAATCTGCAATCTTATTATTTGACAAATAAATCACAGGTTTTGAATCGATAAATTTCTGATTTTCCGCTAACGGAGATATGTCTGCAATTTGGTTATTTCTAAGATCTAAGTTCGATAAATTGTCTATAGTAGCAATTGCTGAAATATCAGTAATTTGGTTTCCACTAAGATTAAGTGTGGAAATATTAAAACAATCTTTCAAAGCAGAAATATTGACTATATTATTATTTTTTAATTCCAGTGTGCGAAGTCCGTCGTTGGCTTCAAAAGCACTAATATCAGAAATTTTGTTATTAGAAAGGAAAATGAACTCGGCTTTTGTTCCTTTAAGGCAAGAAATATCACTGATTTGATTATCGGTTGCCTTTAGTTCAAAATTCGTGACTGCTATGGGTGAAATGTCCGTGATTTGATTGCTGTTGACATTTACCATCGAAAGCGGTTTTGTGCTAAGCGGAGCAATATCAGTAATTTTATTGCCTGACAATTCAACTCTGTTAAGAGCAATATTCTCTCTTAAAAATTCAATGCTGGTTAGTCCGTTATTATTGCAATAGAACTCCATTAAGCCCATCGGAACTTTAATTGTGGTTTCATCCAAATTCTCAAGATTGTTCATATAGAACACTTCAAGCTTGGATAAATCCTTTACAACCGAAACATCCTTAACCTTAGATTCGGAAAAAGAAAGGTGTGTGAGTTCGGTCAATTTGGAAAGAGAAGAAACATCCTCAACGCCTGTGAGCTCCAAGTTTAAGAAGGTTAAATTTGATAGATTCGAAAGCGGAGTAATATCCTTAATATCGGTATTGCCAACCAAACTTAATTTTTCAAGGCCGGTCATAGTTCCTATAACCTTTACGTCATTATCATCTAAGAAACAAGCTTGAATTGATAGCTCTTTAAGATTTTTGAGTTGTGATAACTTTTCGATATCACCATCGGTTAGCAGGTCTGCTGTAATTTCCACTGTTTCAGCATTTTTCTTGATTTTTTCATCGCCAATAGAAACGCTGCTCATAGTTATAAATACAGTGTAAAGAACAAAACAAACAATTATGGCAGCAAACGCACTTCCGTAAACCTTATAATATTTGCTTCTGGCTTTTTTCTCTAAACGAGGATAGTAGAAATATCCTAAATACAGAGCAGGACCGGCAAACAATACCGCAAAAGCCATAAATGCTTCGCCGTCACCGTTTCGTGCCAAATCAGAGCCGAAAGCAACAAAACCGATAAATGCCAATATCAAAGCAACTACAGTTAGCACAATACTTGCGATTAATGCGACTTTATTTGGTTTTAGATTTGTCTTGTCAACGCGGGGATAGTAGAAATATCCACAGCCGATTGCTATAGCTGCAAAAATCACAATTTCTATAATATATTGCACATAGTCGCCTGTCTGCAAGGTGGGATCCGCCATATCACTGATCATAAAGGAAACGTTAAATAATGCAATGAGTCCGGCAACGATAGAGCCAATCAATCCCCATATTTTCGGAGATTTTTTATTATTTGTTTGTTGCGGTGCTTGGGGAATTGGATTAGAAACAGGTGTTTCAGATTTCTCTGCAACAGGTTGTTTAATATTTTCAGAAAAACTTGATTTAACCGGAGAGGATTTTTTGTTTATAGTCTTTTCTACAACAGTGTTTTGTACAGACTTTCTCGATATTGTTTTTTCAACTGGTTCAGTCTGACTATTAACTGTATTTTTTCCGTTTAAAGCATCGTTACAAGCTTGTTGAAGCTCTTCAATAGTTTGATATCTATCTTTTTGATAAATAGACATACCCTTTAAAATAATAGCGGATTGTTCAGGTGTTATCTGCTCATTAAGTTCAGACGGTGATACAACCTCGTCAGAAAACAATCTATTCATTGCATCATCAGGGGTTACACCGGTAACCATTTTATAAAGAGTAGCACTCAAAGCATAAACATCCGTCCAAGAGCCTTGATTGCCTTTACTACGGTATTGCTCTTCGGGCGCGAATCCTGGCTTCAGCAAAACAGAAAGACTTTTTTCATCTGCACCGCTGACATTTCTTGCGGCACCGAAATCCAACAATTTAACGGTTCCATTATTCAAAATCATAATGTTTGCAGGGCTTATATCTCTATGTATTAAGCCTTGATTATGTATTTTAGAAAGAGAACTCATAATTGGAGAAAGCATAGATATTGCTAAACCAAACGACATTTTACCGTTCTGGGCAATAAAATCCTTAAGGTCGATTCCTTCCAAATATTCCATAACGATATAAGCTGTATTGTTTTCCTCAAAGAAATCACGAACAGATACGATACTTTGCTCGTTTGAAAATTTAGCGAGAGTGCGAGCTTCACTTAAAAAGCCTTGTTTTCCTTTTTCAAAATTCGCCTGTGTATCTCCCACAAGGGCACTAATTTCCATAGAGCTTGTGTTGTTTCTGTTAACAACACCCGAAGGAAAATACTCCTTGATAGCCACTTTCATATCAAGATTAGTATCCCGACCAATGTATGTAATACCAAATCCGCCTTCACCTAAAACAGCACCAACAAGATATCTTCCGTTAAGAAGGCTACCCGGTTTTAGATGATGAATAGCAGAAACATAATCTTGTTGATTTTTATTGCAATACTCACAAACCGGATTATCGGTTTTGCTCATACAAAAAACGCAATATTCCATTTTGTCCTCTCCTCCAATATTAGATAGTTGAATGTAATTCTTTGCGAGAAATCCACTGTGCTCCGGTAGGTTTTATAACAAGAACATCTATCGGACCACCAACAGTTTTTACTCTACGCTGAAATTTCATTGCATCTATTGTCGTTTTAATTGCATATTGTGCAAAATCAATACTGTCTTGTAATGTGAAAAACCCCCAAAGTATAGGATGTCCGGCATGAAGCGTATAATTTTCTTTTCCATCGGGTTGTTCGTTGCGCAAATATACGTCAGAGATTAAGCGACTAAGTATATCCGTTTCGCCACCCCATAACGCACCTGAATGAAAAGTGTCTATAATTTCTGGTTCGGTACAATTGGTATTAACCCTATATATTTGTTGAGCAAAGTTTCCGTCCTTTTGTTCATAACCGGCAATAACAAACTCAATATTATCTTGGGGTGCGAGATTTAAGAAGTGATCTCTTATTTTTAATGCTAATTCGGATACAGAAAGATCATTATTCTTTAATAAAAATTCTTCAATCATTCCTGCGATAGGTTTGCCATTTATCGAAGAACATCCACAAGTAGATACGCCAATACCATTTGGGCTCATAAAAGTTTTATATGCATTATCCGTAAAATGAACACCGTTTTGTCTGACGACTAATGGCGGCATATTTTTATCAGGCGGAGGCAATGTTTCGGTATGACTATATGTTGAACGGCTATCACTTGCCATAACAATTCCTTCGCTACAATATACTGTAATAATTAATGACATATTTTGACCCCCTCACATAATATACCGATTTTTATTATAATATTTCACGTTTAAATATGCAAGATTAAATCGAAATATATACATTATGTAATGTAATTACATTTAAAACAAATTATACGATTATCATCTGGACTTGTGGAAAGCGTTGTGGTATGTATTTGTGTTGCAAAAAGGAGGTGCAACGCACATGACAACACTTGAAGATTTATACTACGGCAACATCAGTCCGCACGAAAGGTATATCAAGCGAGGAACGAAAGTAGACAAACTTGTCAAGCTGATATACAAGAATGAGGAAGAACTGAATTCGGGACTCACAGAGAAACAAAAAGAAGCCTTTGAAAAGTTTAAGGATTGCACAAGCAAACTATCCTGTATCACAGAGCGTGAGGCGTTCAGTTCAGGATTTATCTTAGCCACTCGCATAATGGTGGAGGTGATGCAAGGCTTGGAGGAGGTCGAGGATATATGAAGAAAATCATAATCCTTCTTCTCTGCTGTGGAGTAGTGTCGCTTCGGCGGCACTATTTTTTTGAAATTCTTCTAAAATACTTTAAAGACAATTTTTCGGAATATTTTATAAATAATCTAGATAAAAGAAGTGAATCCGAGCAATTAACTTTGTTTGAATTTTAAAACAATAATTGGTTATTAAAAAGGAAGTGCAACAGCACTTCCTTTTTTCATTTTATATTCAACAATCTTAATTAATAGAAACAATAAATCCGAACGCATCACCTATCACGGTAATGAAGTTCGGATTTATCGCACTTGGCAGGGGTAGAAGGACTCGAACCCTCACAAACGGTTTTGGAGACCGGTGTGCTACCATTGACACCATACCCCTATATGTAATTAAGTGATATTGTTGTCTTTTAAATTGCAGGATTGCTCTTTAAAAAACTAACGCTTGTTTGGTGGAGCGTCAGGGACTCGAACCCCGGACCGACCGGTTATGAGCCGGTTGCTCTAACCAACTGAGCTAACGCTCCAAACAAGCAAGAATTATTATACCATAAAATTCGGATTTGTCAATAGCTAAAAGCGAATTTTTGATGAAATTTTACCGTACACGAAATGTATCGTGTACGGTATCGTGATTGTGAGTACAACAAGGTACTTTTAATCTGTTCGGAGATATACCGAGTAGGTGGGATAGCTTCTTATTTTATATTTTTTTGATTCTTAAAGGCTTATTTTCTGATTTTACAAAATCTATCATCGATTTTGTGCCGTTGCTTTTGTAGTCCCAAAAGCAAATAAAGAAATCTCCGACCTGGGCCATTTTCTTATTTCGTATAGGCCCTGCGCTTTTACCGTATTTTATCCAATCAGCAGAATATCTTTCTATTTCAAAGCCGTTTTCCTTTGCAAAGCGTTCTCCGAGCATATCTGCACCGCTACAACAGCCTGATATAAATATTAGAGTGTATTTTTTTCTGATTTTGCTAATGCAGATTTCTATGAATTCTTTTGCTTGTTCATAGTCATTGTAATATCTGCATCCTGCTATTACGATTCGTTTTTTCATAAAACAACACCTAAATTTTGAGTTTTTATAATTATATGACAAAATGTCATAATTGTCAATCGAAAAGATGACATACTGTCATATAGGTGATGTTATGCTTAACAATCTTAGAAAATTACGAGAGAGCAAAGGCCTAACTCAAATTGCTTTACAAATGGCGACCGGAATAGAACAGTCTTTGCTTTCGAAATTCGAAAATGGAGAGAGGATTCCACCCACCGAAACTTTGATAAATCTTGCGGATTTTTACGGTGTTAGTATGGATTATATTATGTGTAGGACCGACAATCCAAAGGTTAACAAATGAAAAAGCACCCGATTGGGAGACGCTTCACAAGGAAGTGTTCTCCCAATTTTCTTTTCATATAAAAATTGATACTTTCTGTTTGAAAGTGTCATAGTGGGTTACATACTTTGAAATTATACTTATCTAAAGGATAAATGTAATGAGTGATATTGTGAGACAGGTCTCACAGTGTTATTTTGCCTAACGGCAAAGTGATATTAAAACCTACGGTTTCAGTGATATTTTATTCGCACTTAAACTGCCGAAGGCAATATCACTCGGCGGAGCCGAATATCACTGCGAAGCAATATAACTCGCTTTTGGCGAATAAAACTGAGGCACACTTTCTTTCGAAGTGTTCCTCTTGGGTGCTTTTATTCTTAAAGGTGGCAGATTTGGTTTTAGTCTGTATCCTTGCTTGACGATATGATTTCGCCGGTCTGGGCATTAATATCGTAGTCGTATTCGACACCGTTTGAATAGAAGTCAATTTCGTATTTCAAAACGCCGTCATCACGGTCAAGGTCGATATCAAAGCCTGTGATATTTGCTTCATCAATACCTGCGTGCTTTAAAGCTGCGGCTTTTGCCTCGGCTTCGGTGATTTTGGCTTTGGAAGCGGTATTGCTGTTACCGGTGACATCGCCGACAATTGATTCTGCGGCAGAGCTAAGAGAGGACATACCGTTTCTCATATCACTGCCCATATTTTTATCATTACCGCAAGCAGTAAGGGACAAACCTAAAATCAATGAAAAAGCTAATGCAATAATTTTTTTCATTTTATATTCCTCCCGTATTAGTGTTTGAATAAACAGCAGAAAAAAACAGGAAAGTATAAACTTTCCTGCCAAAAATTTCTAATTATTTAAAATATCTCTCAAGAAGACCTTCGAATGCTTTGCCGTGTCGAGCCTCATCACGAAAAAGTCCATTTTCCCCAGTATTTAAGCCACTTTTTGAAAATTACACACCTTGACGCACACTAAAAGGTGGTGTATAATGTGTAAAAAAATGATATGAGGAAAACCGAAAAAACCGCAATAAACTGCGAAAAGCAGCAGAAAAATCCACCGCCTCCGGAATTGTTGCATTTCCTCACCAACATTATACCAGATACCACACTTTTATGTCAAGGAGCAATCACAATGAGCAAAAAGTACACAGGAGTTACACCCCTAAACAAAGGCAAGACCGCTTGGCAGTATCGAATCAAAATCACACTCCCCAACGGCGACAAAATCGACACCACAGGTCGCCGTGATGCACAGGGAAAACCATTCCTAACCGCAGAGGCGGCCTATACCGCCAAATTAGACCACGAAAACCGCCTTAGAAACAATTTAGATGGTAAACATACACGTACATCAAAATCATCGTTAAAGGCGATTTACGAGCATTATATGGCATCTGGTGAGGCATTAAGCAAAGCACCAGCCACCATTGCTAAACAAAACAGTATGTGGAAGAACCACATATCCAAAAAGTTTGGCGACAAGGAACTGAAAAACATCACCCTTGCAGATTTACAAAACTATCTGCACGAACTTTATAATATAGGTGATGAATACAACGAATACAAGGGCGGTTATGAATATGCCTATGTTGAGGGATTTTTGAGATTCTTCTACCTGCTATTTGGTTATGCCTACCGCCTTGATAAAATCGAATATGAGCGATATATCAAAATGTTTGTGGATAGAGGAACACGCTTAACGATGCCCGAAATGACACAGGCAGATTTTGAAGAATCCGAAGGACCTATTGAAACATACACCGACTACCAGATATACCAGATGGAAGAACTGTTCAAAAGCGAAGATGGAAACCTGCTGACCGCTTTCTACCTTGGTCTGTATTGCGGATTGCGAATCAGCGAGGTATTTGCGGTTCGTTGGCGGTCAATAGATTGGGTGAACAGTACCATCACCATCAACCGCCAAATGCACTATGAGGGTGGTATGCTTAAATTATGCCCTGTAAAGACACTCACGAGTGTTCGCACGGTTTATATGCCAAAGGTAATGCACAACTACCTTTATGACCTTTACACGGCCCAGAGCGAACAGAAAAAGACAATGGGCAGAGCATACAGGAACACCGAGAGAGTATTTGACACAATGCTCAACACGGAAATCACCGAGGGCGATTTTATCAACCGCAAGAGCAACGGCGAAATACTGACCGTAAATTCTATGAAATACTGGTCTAAAAAAATCAAAACCGAGTTGGGTATTGAGTTTAAGTTCCACAAACTCCGCCACACCTATGCATCAAATTGTGCTGCCAACAATATGAACCTGCAAATGCTGATGGAAATGATGGGACACAAGAAACTGGAAACCACCAAAAAGTATTACATCAGCACTAACAATCCCGACCTTATAAGGCGAACTGTTGAACTACTGGATGCGATATACCAACCGAGAGAAATCACACTCGAAGACGGTACCACGATGGCAACGATGCCAACGAGCGACCGCCAAAGAACAAAGCGAATCAACCAGTTAAAACACACACCCACCAAGAAATAACAACAAAAATGCTATGGGGAAATTTCCTCATAGCATTTTTGTTTATAAATCAAATGAACCTTTGAAAACAGATTGATGATGGAATTTGAGATACTCAATTCTTTTATCATCCATCGGAATCGCATTGTAGAAAGTATTGTTTTTCAATCCGATTTGTTTCCAAGTATAAGGTGAAATAAACTCGGACAAAATGACGTGTCTATCTTCGGTGATTGTGATAAATCCACGGTCAAAGAGTTTATCAAACATCGGGGAAAGCATATATCCGTTGTAGGGGTCCGTTTTCTCGGTATCGTTTGATGCTGCCCAAGGTTTGATATGTGATGCAATCAGCAATCTTTCATCACCAATCATCGTAAACGGACAATAACGGCATTGTTCCAGTAATTGCTCACGGTATTTACCTTGACCCTCTCTTGCTTGTCGGATGTTCTTGTCTTTCTCTGCATCCTTTTTATCCTTGGGAGTTTCAACGGGTTCAACCTTGTCTTTGCCTTTGCCGTATGTAAATACCAAGGGTTCGCTTTTACGTTGCCATATAGCATCGAAATCAACAAACAGTTTCCAGTAGAAAAGCGGAGCAGTTTCATTACCGACTTTTTCCACATAAATATAACTAACCAACGGCAGAGCGATTTTTCTAATAATCTGATAACCTGCATCCGTTGAATTGATATAACCTCTCGGACCTGCAATTTGATGCTGGTCTACAATGTCAAAGAAAATCACATCATCCAGTTGCTCAATCATCGCCAAGCGCTCAGCCCATAAAACAGGAAAGTTCTCTTTACGGGCATAATTCTGCGATGGTTCGTAATACTCGTTTTTTATGGCTTGCATATATGCCAAAAGGTCGGATTTAAGCAAAAAGCATTTTGCTTTGAATTTTTCACCGCCATAAAAAGCACGCATTTCATCCTTGGATGCGATATATAATTTTGCTTCGCCGTGACCGTGACCGAGTTTGTTGGTTCCTGTAACAATGCAATCGGGTACGGTCATCATTGTTTGAAAAACAGATAATGTTTTAAGTTTTTCGCCGTTTATAATCATTGTTCGCACTCTCCGTATTGTGTTATATCCATCTGTTTGAGTATCGCAATTAAAACATCAACAACAATACTGTTGCCGGTTTGCTGATACATCGAGGTGTCGGACACAACAATTTTGAATGAATCCTTAAAACCCATAAGTCTTAAACATTCTCTCGGAGTGAGTTTTCTAATTCTGCCTTTATGGGTAACATAGTTGTCAACACCTGCTCGGTGCATTTTGTGCATTGTTTGGAGCAGAGGTCTTGCTACATCAAGGTCGGTTTTGGTGGATGTACGGAAATTCTTTGTGCCACCTGCCAAAACATATTTTGCAACTTTTTCGGACAGGTAGTATTTTTCTTCCACATCCTTGACATCAAAAATAAACTCATCGAATCCTTCTTCATAAGGTTCATCGGATGCAATAGGATGGAAAACAAAATCGCCGTGCCAGTTGAATTGTTGGTTTCTCTTTTGGCAGAGAGCAACATCACCATTGATTTGTGTGTAGCACTTTTCACGGTTCTTGGAACTGGTAACAAATTTGATGCCTTTTTCTTTAAGGAAATACTTTGTGTTAACAAAATCTTCCAAAAAGTCATACATCCTGTATTCCAGTTCAATCGGTGCAGGGAAATTAAATTCTGTGGGTTTCTTAAAACCTAAACAGAATAATCTTTCACGGTTCTGCGGTATGCCGTAATCTCTGCTATTTAATACACGGAAATGTACATCATATCCGAGCTCTTCAAAAATATCGTGAATAACGTGCCAAGTTCTGCCGTTGTCGTGGTTCAAGATACCCTTAACATTCTCAAATAAAAATACTTTTGGTTCGCACTCTTTAATAACACGTGCAAATTCATAGAACAAAGTTCCACGTGCATCTTCAAAACCTAATCTTTTGCCCACCATTGAGAACGCTTGACAGGGAGCACCGCCAACAATAAAATCAACCTTGCCCTTATATTTGGTAGCATCAAACTCTCGAACATCGGTGAACCAATCTTCTTCTGCTATCTCATAATTGGCAAAATAACTCTGTCTGCATTTATCTTCAATATCACCTGCAAACACGATTTTATGTTTTAATTTCAACCGCTGGAAAGCGTGCTCAATTGCACCAATACCACTAAATAGAGTGCCAAGTCTTACGGTATTGTTGGGAAAAGAAAATTCTTTATCTTTCCAACCATCAGCAGACAACACCTCTTCAGCAAGAGTGGAATCAACAACTTTTGATGCTCTTGCCTTAACGGTTGCTTTGACAGTATTTATTTTTTCGGATTCTTCAAAGATGCTCTTTTCAACATCTGTCATCTTCTTTTTCGCCACAACACAAACTCCTTATACAAACATTTATATAAGTACAATCCAACTTGCACACATTCAAAATAGCATAAATTGACATCATCTATTATAGCACAAGTCAATTATTCGTTCAAGCCATAACGAAAAAGTTTTACAAAAAAGGACAAAAGAAAAGATATGCAGAGATTTTCTGCATATCTTTTTAGGTTAATTATTCAATACACTCTTGATAAACTCGGTCATAATTGGTGCTATAATTTTATGACCCTCATCGTTTGGATGACAACCATCTGCATTACTGTAATATTGATTATTGAAATCTATATCCCAAGGTGTTAATCCTGAGTTGTGGAATAAATCAAGGAACGGAATATTTCTCGATTCGCATATTTCTTGCATTACCGCAACATACTGTTGTGCCTTTATACTTCGGTCAGTTGTGGCAGGTTCTGGTCTATAAGCACTCCAAGGTGTTGGAGCAATTACCGCAATTTTAGCATCGGGGAAAGCATTTTGAACATAATCATATGTATTATTCATACAAGCGGCGAGAGTGTTTTCGCCACCAACAACATATGTGTCGGTACAAATTCCAATTGCTGCATCAGATGCCATATCATTGAAACTACCAAAAATAACTACGAGTTCGACATTTTCGGCATCGGTATTAATGTGTTCTATAAATCCACCATCATAAAGATAACCATGTCCGCTTTGAGCATTATTATAAACCTTGGCAGATAATTGATTTGATGCAATACTTAACCAGTTTTGATTTGCTGATGCACCAAAAAATGTTAGACTATCACCTATTGCCAACCAAGTGGATTTAAATGATTTATTTAAGTTTCCGATAAATGCTGTTTCAGTATAATCAAACGAGGAAAGTTTTAAGTTTACACACATAAATGATACACCTTCTGGGATTGTTACTACAATTCCAGATTTGTTTGTGTCGGATTGTAAACGATAATTAGGTTGAGCAAGTGCATCAATATAACTAACTAAACTTTTATTAGCATCTTCAAATCTTAATGCACCATTACCAATATGTAACCTTGATAACACTGGATAACTTATATACCAATTCTCGCCACTGTTGACTGGAACACGAATATACTTACTCACTGTACTAGACGAAGTCTTTCCTACAGAATTAACATACCCAGAAATGTGTTCGTATTTTGTTAGAACATTTTCAACTGGTTTAATGATTGGGGATGCACTTGCACCCACAACATTGAGTGCTTTTTCGCTTGTATCAAATAAACCTTGGGTGGTAGATTCAACACCTGCTTTTATGTATTCACCAAACGGTGTTGCAAGTGCTATCATTACGGCAAGTACCAGAACGGCAATAACCACCCAGCCGTAATTGCTTAATGTTTGTTTATCCATAAAACAAAACTCCTTTCAAAATTTGTTAATATAAGAATGAGCGGAAAAGCGATGTTTTCGCTCATATCTTTTTTAATGTTCTGGGTCATCATCACCGAGAACGGAATCGCCGATTTCATCGAGTGCATCGATGACCTTTGATGTTTTACCGGTAAACACATTCGCTCCCCAGATTTCCTCCTCGATGTTGTTTCTGCGGTGTTCGATGTGCTTTGCCAATGCATCCGCCTGTTGTTGCAGAGCGGTGTATTTACTACGTTCTGCCTCCATATCTTTTTCCAAGTCCTTGATGCTTGATTCCAGACTTGCTTTTTGTCCTTGCAGTTGGTCGCACTCTTTACGGAGTTCATCAAGCCGTTTAGCAAACTTTTTGGACTTGCCTTTTCTGGATTCGATTTCAATTCGCAGTTGTTGGAGTTGTTCTAACTTGTCGCCTATATCGTTATCAAGGTCTTGGTTCACCTGTAACTTTTGCTCCATTTCTTTAAGTTCATCAAGCATTTGTTGTCGCCAAGCACGGAGCGGTGTATGTCGGACTTTTTCATCAAATGCTTTTTGTGGTTTGCCTTCCTCAAATGTTTGCCATCTGGTTTTGCCACGTTCAAGGTCAAACGGTTTCATCGCCTCTGCATAGCGGTCTTGCAAACCTACCAGTTGGGACACGTGGCGAGCATAGTATTTGAAATTGAATTTGCCTTTATCATCAAGTGGCAACACGAATGCATGGAGGTGTGGGGTCGATTCGTGCCAGTGCATATCGAACCTTAACAGGTTCTTTGCACCGAACTCTTTTTTCAACCACTCGATGTTGGCGTCAATCCATTTCTGCATATCAATTTTGCCTATCATCTCTGGTGAGAATGTAAACACAAAATCCACAAGCACGGTCGCATCCTTACGGAGTTTGCGACCTGTCTGCTCCTGTTGTTGCTCCATAAATCGCTTGACAGTTTTGCGGAGTGTTTCATTCTCAAACTGCTTTACGGTGAAATTGCTATCTCTCATTTCTGGGTGTTCACAGTTTTTATGGAGTTCGGTTCGTTGGTGATATTCTGCACCGGCTATACCGCCGAATTTGATTTTACCCCATCGCATTATTGCATATCCCATTGGATAAAATCCTCCTTTCATGAGGTTGATATTTTTCAAAATTCCTCATAACAATTTTGAAAAATCTCTTATATGCAAAACATCATTTTTTGAAAATTCTATTTTGCATATTCCGTCTGGATTTGCATTTGATAATGCAAACCAGCCGTTCTTGCTCGTTCAAAAATTGTTGCGACAATTTTTATCACATCGCAAGGTTTTGCTACATTTCCAAAACCGCTTTTGAGAAAGCGTTTTTCTCAATTTCGCAAAACTCCAGAAAAAATCAACGACACTTGAGGTGTCTTGTTGATTTATTTCCGGCCTTTTCTTTTGAACCTGCATACAGTATGAAAGATACTGTATTTTTTCAAAAGAAAAAGGACTTACTCCCCTTTACGTTGTAAAGTAAGGTAAGCCAAGGCGCTGCCTTGGAACCGTTTAAGGACCCTGTCCTTAAAAATCCTGTCTGGGAAAGAAAGTTGATTCACCATCTGTTGATGTTGAAATACTTTCTTTCTTTAACGGCACACCAACCTTTTAACAAATGGCACTACCGCCTTTTGTTTTGTGGTTGCTATGCCTTGAAGTATGAAAATCATCCCCTTGATATAAGGATGATGTTTCATACTTTTAATGGAGGAACTTTGCGGCTTGATGCCTCAAAGTTTGCTACCATTAACGGAACAACTGCCTTGTGATGCAGTTGTCATTGAAAGGAGTTTTTTACTTATGAGTAAAAAGGATGTACGTGTATATTTTGATGCTGAATACTGCGACTACTTGAAACAACTTGCTGATGAGCAGGATGTTTCACTCAATCACTTGATTGTATCTTTGGTACGAAAAAAGTACCCAATGCCACGAAAACAGAAACAGGATTCCGCACCTGTTGGCATTGACCGTGCAGAGATACAAAAACTTTATGAGGGAATTACAAACCGCCTTGATGCAGCACAAAACGGCGGTCCAAAAATCAAACCTTATGAGTTTTATATGTTTCTGTTTGATGAACAAAAGCGACTAAAAGCACTACTGGGTGAATAATCACAAAATCGCTCCTCCGAGCGATTTTTCAAGGTATCACCATAGTGATACCGCACAACACATCACCGTAGGTGATAGAAAAAGCGGTTGTTTGCTATCACCTAACTGATACATTGCCATTCCTTACCTGTAAGGAATAAATCCGGCAACGGAATGTGCCAGTTCCATCCAGAGTGGAACCGCAGACCGACCATTCGCAATGGTCGGAATACATACGTTCGCTCACCAGAAAAAAACACCTGCATCAAGCAGGTGCTTTTTTCGTTATAGAGGTGAGCGACATCACAAGACCGCATCAGCGGTCAAAAAGAAAAAGCGACCATTCTCAAATGGTCGCCACCAGAAAACACAAACACGAATCGCCTTTACCAAAAAACACAATCATCTGGAACATCTGCAGTATAGCACACCGCCATCAAAAGAACACAATACCAGAATAGAACACTTTTACTCATATCTTTTTTATCCGCAAAGTACGGCCGCCGTAACACCTACTTTGCGGAATCTGTTACAGAGAACCTAACGGTTCTTAAACGTATGTTGTATGTAATTGAATATAAGAAGAGAGGAACAAAAATCAAAAAAGACCCAAAACCCCTTGATATATATGGAAAAACCGCCATTTCAAAACAGGTAAAATTTTACCTGTTAGTAGGTAAAAAATTACCTGCTTTACTGTAATTTGATTACCTGTTTTACCTCAATAAAAAATCCTTTCCATCATATTCAAATTGAATAAGACAGAAAGGAGGTCCAAAACAGATGGCGAATAAAACTGAAATTGTATCGACAGTAAATGTTGAAACAGGCGAATACGGTGAGTTCATTGTTTCAAAAGAGGTAACATCACAAAACTTTATCAAAGTGTTTATGGCTGATTTTTTACTGGCACTCGGTATATTAAACTCCAAATCAGTAAAGGTTGTATGTTATATCCTTGAAAATGTTAAATATAGCGACAACACATTCCTCGGAACCAAGAAACAGATTGCCAAAGGATGCGGAGTATCCGAGAAAACCGTTTATTCCGTTCTTGCAAAATTACAACAGGTTGATTTTATGAAAAGAAAATCAAACGGTGTTTATCTCATAAATCCAAAGTTCGTAATTAAGGGTAACGAGAATAAGCGTAAAATGATTATCAACTACTATAAGAATGAAACATCCGCAGAACTTAACGAAGATACAGATGCAGAATAACCGCAAAGATATGGGGAAATTTCCTCATATCTTTTTTATTTTGGCGGTAGTTACACACCGCAATACACACACCCCCTAAAAAATAAAATTTTCAATATGTTTTGGAGTGTGTAAATTGCACACTATCACAGATTTACACACAAAAGCAAAGGACACCCACCAAAGCGGAGGATGTCCTGAAAGCCCTTATTTTATGCGGTTTTTTGCTTATTTGAAGTAACGAGCGAGAAGTCCCTCAAATGCCTTGCCGTGTCGAACCTCGTCGCGAGCCATCTCATGAACAGTATCGTGGATAGCATCAAGACCGAGCTCCTTAGCGAGCTTTGCAAGCTCAAACTTACCAAGGGTAGCGCCGTTTTCAGCGTCTACACGCATTTCAAGGTTTTTCTTTGTACTATCGGTTACAACTTCACCGAGAAGCTCTGCAAATTTTGCAGCGTGCTCAGCTTCTTCATAGGCTGCTTTTTCCCAGTAAAGACCGATTTCGGGATAACCCTCTCTGTGAGCTACTCTTGCCATTGCAAGATACATACCAACCTCACAGCACTCGCCGTTGAAGTTTTCGCGAAGACCAGAGATGATTCTTTCGTCAACGCCCTGAGCTACTCCTACAACATGCTCAGCAGCCCAAGTCTTTTCGCCTGCCTGCTCCTGGAACTTGGAAGCGGGAGCATTACAGATAGGGCATTTATCAGGAGCAGAATCTCCCTCGTGAACATAACCGCAGATAAGACATACATACTTTTTCATTTTAAAATCCTCCAAAAATTAATTATTAGTTTTGCATTTTTCACAGATACCGTATACTACATAAACTGTATTTTCCGGTGTAAAACCGTGGTTTTTGGCTGCCGCCGTCAACGGATCGCCTTCAAGTCTTGCATCGGTAATACTATTGCAGCCTCTGCAATGAAGATGCAGGTGGGGGGATATATCTCCATCGAAATGTTCAAAGCCGTCTCCAACGTTAAGGCTTAAGATTTCGCCCGCCTCACTTAAAGCAGATAGGTTGCGGTAAACTGTACCAAGACTTATGTTGGGCAATTGTTTTCTCACCTCAGAATAAATCCAGCTTGCAGTAGGGTGGCAATCTGTAGAGCGGAGAGCCGAGAGTATCGCCTCTCGCTGTTTTGAGAAGTTTTTCAAGCTGACCACTCCTAAATCAGTAATGATTACTGTTTTTATTATAACAATTTTTTTGAGTTTGTCAAGTCTTTTTTTTGAATTTCTTGACTTTTTTTTAACATAGTATTAAAATATAAGATGTATAATTATGTAATAAGAGATGTGATATAAATGAACAACGGAATAATCTCGGATTCTGTTATAAAGCGTTTGCCTAGATATTACCGATTTTTGGGCGAGCTTAAATCTTCAGGTATGACCAGAATCTCTTCAAGAGAGCTGTCCCAGAGAATGGGGTTGACAGCCAGTCAGATAAGACAGGACCTTAATTGCTTTGGCGGATTCGGCCAGCAGGGATATGGCTATAATATCGAGGTATTGCAGTTTGAGATTGGAAGAATATTAGGCATTGATAACCCGAAGAACACTATATTAATAGGTATGGGTAATTTGGGACGTGCAGTTACGATGCATATTAATTTCGAGTCCAAGGGATTCAGGCTTGTAGGTCTTTTTGATGCGAAGGAATCGCTTGTAGGTCAGGTGGTAAAAAATCTGCCTATAAGGAGCACGGCATCTTTAGATGAATTTTGCAGAGAGAATTTACCTGAGGTTGCAATACTTTGTATCCCAAAAACTGCTGCAAAGGCTATTTCAGAGCAGCTTATAAAATTGGGTATTAAGGGCTTTTGGAATTTTAGCCATTATGATTTGACTTTGAATCATCCTGATATAAAAGTTGAAAATGTGCATTTCGGGGATAGCCTGATGACCTTATCTTATAGACTTAGTAATGATTAAAATGGTATAAAAAAAGCGTTGCTTAAAGCAACGCTTTTTTGAAGAAAATCGGGTTTTATTTGCCGTTGTTTTGTGCAGCGGCATTTTCTGTTTGTGAAATAAAAATCCCTCTCAGAGAGTATGTTAAAAGACCTAAAAAAGCAAATGTTCCGCCTACAATGAAAAAGGGTAGATAAAATTTTCCTGCAACGAGGGTGATTATCGCAATTATTACACAGCAAATAGAAATATTTCTAAGATATTTCATATTGCGAGGGGTGAAAAGCTCGCCCTTAATTGTATCCTTTAAAAATCTTCTAAGGGAAAGAAGAATGGTGCCTGTAAACGGGACACAGGGGTAGCAGGTTACCAAAATAGTAGTCGGCAGACTTGCTGAGCGTCCCATAGTTTCGACATACCAAGTCACCATAAGGGGTAGGGTTATGGCGGCTATTATTAGCAAACAGAAAAATATATTTGTAAGAAAAAGCGCAATTTTGGCTGGTTTCAAATTTTTCATATCTAAGACTCCATATTTGTTACTTATAATCATTATAATACACTAATTTCAAATATTTGTAAATGATAATTTAATAATGGTGGTGATGCAGTGATAAATTATTTAAAAAATAGACCAATGCTCTTATGCGGCGTTTTGTCTCTAATATGTACTGCAGTATCGCTAAGTGCGAATATATGGCTCATTATTGTTTGTTGTTTAGTATCAATTATACTAGTATTATTAATCCTTTTTAAATCCAGAGCCGAATTGATACTTGTTTTCTTATTGTTAATACCTCTTATGCTAAATACAATAAACCTGCGAAGTGATATAAACAGGGCTGAGGCTGTGAATGAAAGAACTGCTGTTTGCAGGCTTTGTATTTATGCGATAACCTATGAAAGTAACGATTTTTGTGTAGCAGAGGCGCAGGTTATGGGAGGCGGTCTTGAAAAGGGAAGCAAGTTATCGCTCCTATATAAGGATGAAAGATTGTATGTCGGGCAAACGATTGATGCCAAGGTGAATTTAAAGACTGTAGACGATGAATACAGAAATATTTATTATTCTAAGGAAATTTTTCTTAGAGGTAGTATGGAGAATATAACTCAAGTACAGGGAAAGGATGATTTTGTTCTTAAAACGGTGCAAAAGGTCAGGCAATACATAAAGAATACCCTATTTGAAAATCTTGGGTATAATGAGGCGGCAACCCTTTGCGCGCTGATTTTTGGCGATAACAGCTATTTTACTGAATCCTTTTATAACAATGTTAAAGGTGCGGGTGTAAGCCATGTGATGGTAGTATCGGGAATGCATTTGTCGATTTTGGTGGTGCTTTTTACAGCAATATCGGAAAAGATTTTTTATAATCGCTTTTTCAAGGGCTTTTGTATGGTGCTTACTGCTTTGCTCTTGACAGCGCTTTGCGGATTTACGATGTCGATACTCAGAGCCGGTGTTACATATATTTTAATGGCGCTCGCATTGGTGATTAAAAGACCTAATAACTGCGAAAACACATTGGGAGCGGCGGTATCGCTTATACTTACGGTTTCGCCTAATGCTGTACTTAGTGCCGCTTTTCAGTTATCGGTTGCATCTACATTTGGAATACTATGTGTTGCATTGCCTATAATGAGGTATATAACAGAAAACGAGCTGATAAAATCAGTCTTAGTAGACAATATAGTAAACGCTGTTTTAGTCACATTAAGCGCAATGCTTTTGACATTACCGATAGCTATAAAGCTTTTTGGGTATATTTCGAATGTGGCAGTTATAACAAATCTTTTAATATCTTATGCGGTTACCTTGGTGCTGTGGCTCAGCGTTACAGCACTAGTTATAAACCTGTTTTTGCCGTATGTTGCGTCGGCTGTTTTTATTGTATGCTCAGCTTTAACAAAATATATAAATGCTGTAATAAATTATTTCGGCTCGCGGGTATTTGCTGTTACAAGGGTGAATGAAAGTTATTGGATATTTGCAGTCTCGGTTATTATTCTTATATTTTGGATATTGCTTGCTTGTAAAAATAGAAGATATATGATAAAATTAAAGGAAATGGACGAAAAAATCATCAAGGAAGGCGGGACAGATGCTAAATGGCAGCGGTTTTTGAAGAGGCTCTGAAAAAGAATTTAGCTAAAGGCGAGCTTTTGCCGGTATATATTCTTTATGGGCAGGACGGATATTTAAAGAAAAACTATGCGGATAAAATCGGTGCTATGGTAGCTGAGCCTGACGATATTTTTAATTATTGCAGATTTTCGCATAACAGCGATTTGCAGGAGGTCTATGATGCGGTACTGCAAATGCCGTTTATGGGGGATAAAAAGTTTGTTGAGCTTTGCGATTTCGATTTTGAGCACGCCTCTAAAAACGACCTTGACCGTATGTGCGAGTTGCTTAAGGAAGTGCCAGACAGCGCAGTATTTGTTTTGAGATTTGATAATGTTGAGGCAGATTTCAAAAAAAGCTCAAAGTTTAAAAGACTTGTGACAGCCGCTGAAAAATCGGGCGGAATGGCAGTAAATCTAGACCATAGAAAAACTCCCGAGCTTGTGAAGATGCTGGTTGACGGTGCCGCAAAAAGAGGCTGCAAAATGGACTCGAATGCGGCGAGATACCTTGTTGAAACAGCGGGAGATGATATAAATCTTTTGAGAAACGAGCTTTTGAAGCTTTGCTCTTTTGTAAACGGCGGTGTAATTACCTGTGAGACGGTAGATAATGTCTGCGTTAAAACCATAGAGGCATCGGTTTATAATCTTTCAAAATTCATAATAGACGGTAATACCTCAAAGGCTCTTGCCTGTCTTGATGAACTGTTTTTTATGAGAATAGAGCCGATGATAATTTTATATACAGTATCCTCGGTTTATGTTGATATGTTGCGTGTTTTAGCGGCAAAGCAGCAAGGAACACCGATTTCTGATGTTGTAGCTCTTTTTGGATATAAAGGCAGAGAATTTGTACTTGAAAAGGCATCGGCAAATCTTAGAAAGTTTGATTTTAATAAAATTAATTTGAGCCTTTCGGCTTTGATGGATGCTGACCGTTCGCTTAAATCCTTTAGTGCAGAAAGCAGAATAGTGCTTGAGCAGTTGGTTATAAGGCTCATTTATATTGCGGCAAAGGGTGAATCGGTTGATTAAAGTAGATAAACCTATAATTGTTGAGGGGAAATACGATAAAATCACTCTGGAGAATGTAGTTGACGGTCTTATAATCCCTACAGACGGCTTTGGTATATTTAAAAACAAAGAAAAATGCGATTTGATTCGAAGGCTCGCGATAGAAAAAGGAATTATTGTTATGACAGACAGCGATTCTGCGGGCAGCGTGATAAGGGGTTATATTAAAAAGCTTGCAGGAGATTGCGAGATTATAAATGTCTATGTCCCGTGTCTTAGCGGTAAGGAAAAACGCAAGGACAAAGCCTCTAAGGAGGGTCTTTTAGGGGTTGAGGGAATGACCAAGGAAATTATAGAAAAGGCTCTTTTAAAAAGCGGTGTAGGAAGTACAGAAAAGAAAGAAAAAAGCGAAAAAATAACCAAAATGCATCTTTTTGAGGCAGGGCTATCGGGTAGTGATAATTCTGCGGCGAAAAGGAAAAAGATGCTTGAATTTTTAGGGCTTCCGAAAAATCTTTCTGCAAATGCGATGCTTGATATACTAAATGATATTATAACTTTAGAGGAATTTTTCGAGGTGGAAAAGAAATGCCAAGACACAGCGGACAAAAATTAAAGATACTCTATATTCTTGACATTTTAAGACAATATAGCGATGAAGAAAATCCTATAAATTCCGCCGAAATAATCGAGAAGCTGAATGAATACGGTATTTCAGCCGAAAGAAAGGCTATATATGCCGATTTGCAGGCTTTGGAAGAGTATGGCTGTGATATAATTAAAACCGATACCCCGAAAAAGGGATGGTTTATAGGCTCGGGCGAGTTTGAGGTGCCCGAGATTTATCTGCTTTGCGATGCGGTGCGCTCAGCTAAATTTATAAGCGCTAAAAAAACGAGAGAGCTTATTTCAAAGCTTAATTCAATGCTTAGCATTTATAAGGCAAAACGCAGGGATAATGTGTTTTTTGAGGCTTTGGATAAATGCGAAAACGAGGGCATTTATTATAGTATAGATAAAATAATTTCTGCTATAGAAAGCAAAAAGCAAATTAAAATCAGTTATTCCACCCGTGTCCTTTCTCCCAAACGCGAGGTTGCGCATAAAACTAAAGAAATGATTATAAACCCTTATGCATTAACCTGGCAGGATGATTATTATTATCTTATAGGAAATCATTCAAAGTATGATAATCTTATTCATTTAAGGCTTGACCGTATAGGAAAGGTGGAAGAACTCGAAAGTAAAGCCCGTCATTTCAGCGAGGTCAGTCAGTACAAGGAGACCTTTGATACTGCCGATTATACTAAAAAGCTTTTCGGTATGCATACAGGTGAGGTCTGCGAGGTTGAGTTTTGTTGTGATAAGAGTATTACTGAGCAGGTTTTTGACCGTTTTTCAGAAAATCTGTTTATAAAAAAGGTGACGGATAGTACCTATAATTTCACCGTTAATGCTGTAATTTCAGAGGCGCTTGTCACCTGGATAATTAATTACGGTAATAAATTAAAGGTTGTAAAGCCTGAAAAACTGCAGCAAATGCTCAAAAGCAGAGTGCAGGATGTTTTAAATCTCTATGAGGAATAGGTAAAAGTTTATGAGAATGCGAAAAAAGAAAAATTTAGAGGATAGATTGTCGGCGGTATCGGATATTCTTTTTATAAGCGATATTGAGGATAGGAATTTTGAAACTGCAGTTAATATAAAGGAATATTTAGACCTTGATAATTGGTTTGAGAAAAAAGCTCCGCTTTATCTTGAAATCGGTTGCGGAAAAGGAAAATTCGCCTGTGAATTTGCTAAGGCAAACCCTGATATAAATGTTTTGGCGGTGGAGAAAACCGCTAATGTAATAGTAAGTGCCTGCGAAAAGGCTAAGGAGCTTGGAATTTCAAATCTTAAATTTATAAAAGGCGGAGCAGAATATTTGCCAAAATATTTAAAGGAAAACAGCGTTGACCGCATTTTTCTTAACTTTTCCTGCCCGTTTCCGAAGGCAGCTTATGCGATCCATAGACTGACACATCAAAGATTTCTTGGCATATATGAAAAGCTTCTTAAAAAGGGTGCTGAAATTCATCAAAAAACCGATAATATGCATTTCTTTGAGTTTTCAATAGAGCAGTTTAGCCAGTCGGGATTTGCTATTAAAAATATTTCCCTCGACCTTCATAACAGCTCGTTTGAGGGTAATATAGAAACCGAATATGAGCATAGATTTGCATCCCTCGGTATGCCTATTTACAGACTCGAAGCCTATAAAGCGGAGGAAAAAGATGATTGATTTTAAAATTGAGAAAATAAAGGATACTTGTGCCGAGTTTGGCGTGATGCTTGATGAGGATAAAATAAAAAAGCTGAATTTATACGGCAATCTTCTACTGGAATGGAACGAGAAAATCAATCTTACTGCTATAACTGAGCCCGAGGCGGTGCTTTATAAGCATTTTTATGATTGTATTTTGTTTTTAAAGCATACCAATGTACCTCAAAATTCAACCCTTATAGATGTCGGAACAGGGGCAGGCTTTCCGGGAATGGTGCTTAAAATAGTGCGTCCGGATATAGAGATGACCCTGCTTGACAGTCTTAATAAAAGACTGGTATTTTTAAATGAGGTTATAGAAAATTTAGGATTAAAGGGAATAAAAACCGTCCATATGAGAGCCGAAGAGGCAGGCAAATCAAAAAAGCTTAGAGAGGCATTTGATTTTGCTACCGCCCGTGCCGTAGCGGCAATGCCTGTTTTACTTGAATACTGCTTGCCGCTTGTTAAAAAAGGGGGAGAGCTTGTCGCTATGAAGGGGCCCTCCGCCGCAGAGGAAATTGAGCTTTGTCAAAAGGCTCAGGAAATTCTGGGGGCGGGTAAACCCACTATTATATGCGAAACTTTGACGGGAAATGAGCAAAGAGCCTTTGTGACCTTCAAAAAAATATCGCAAACTCCGCCAAAATATCCTAGGAAACCCTCTGATATATCAAAACAGCCGCTTTAATGCGGCTGTTTTTTAGGTTTTAGGTCGAATTTTGCGACCGATTTTCCTTTACAAAACAAGTATATTCAAGAGATAATATATCTTGTAGAGGGGGAATTGTTATACATACTATATGTGATAAAAAACTGCTTATGCTAAGACCAAAGCAGATAAGAATATCAAGAAAAAGACAAATTAATATTGAAAAAGGTGAGGCTATTAATAATCTTGCGGCAAGTATTGCCGCAAACGGTATTATTGAACCGCTTTGCGTGAGGAAAAGGTTGGACGGTGAATACGAACTTATAAGCGGATTCAGGCGGCTTCAAGCGGCGAGGATGGCAGGGCTCAGAAGAGTGCCCTGCGTAGTGCATAAGGCTGAGGATATGGATTCGGAAATATATTCTATTATTGAGAATATGCAAAGAAGAAAAAAGACCTGCTTTGATGAGGCTTTGGCTTTGAAAAAGGTAATGGAAAGCTTTAATATAAGCGAAAAAGAGCTTGCGGTGCGACTTGGGATACCTCAGTATACACTACTTAGTTTGCTTAGCCTTTTAAAATTGCCTGAACGCCACAGACAAAGAATAACCGAAGCAAATTTAAGTGAGAGGCAGGCAAGGAGTCTTATCCGACTTTCGGATAGTCAGAGAGAGGCGGCTATAGAGCATATAGTAAAGCAGGATCTTACTGAAAAGCAGACCGAAAAGCTGGTTGCTGATATTTACAGCGGGAAATTTGAGCGAAAGCCAGAGGAAGAGAAGCCTGTTCGTAAATATGCGATAGGGGATGTGCGCTTATTTTCAAACAGCCTTTCAAAGCTTGTATCAACTCTTCAGAACGCAGGTATTGATGCAAGCTATAAAAAATATGAAAACAATAAATATGTTGAGTATAAAATACGAATAAAAAAAGAAACCGCTAATGAGGATAATGCTCTACAGCTAAAAATTTGCTGATAAAAACAATAGAAAGATTATAGAATATCGAAGCGCTAAAAGAGTTTCGACAAGCTAATTTTGCCTATATTCATAGCAACGGGCAGTCTCATAAAAGCAGACTGCCCGTTGCGGGGTTTATTTTGCTTTGTAATTTGAGGGTTTTCGCCGAAATGCTGTTTAAATGCGAGGGGGAATGAATAAATCGAGCCTAATCCCAGCATTTTCGCATAGTATAAACAATAATTTACGGTTTATGCAGTAAGGGCATCGTATTCGCTGGCTATCTGATACCAGGTGACAGGACCTACCGCACCCGATTCGGTAATACCGAAAAGACGCTGAAATTCTCTGACAGCCGTCTCGGTTTGCTCGCCAAAATACCCTGTCACAGGGATAATCGGCACTTCGGGTATTATTTCGCCTATTCTTGAAAGGTAGGTTTGAAGAGCAGTCACATTTTCTCCCCTCATTCCTATACTTAAAAAATATCCGGGATAAAGTCTGGCATTGTCTCCCTCATAGCCTGCAGGTAGGGATGCTACAGTTTCGGTGTAAATACGGCTTATGGTATTCCAGGTATCTGTATCAACTATACCTGTCACAGGAAGACCGTAAAATTCCTGAAATCTTTCAACTGCTGCAACTGTGGCACTGTCAAAAGTGCCGTTTAAGGGAACGGGCTGCAAACTTTGATTAAAGTAGGCAATGATGCTTAGATAATACTGTATCGTCCTTACAGGTATACCGCTCATTCCTGCTGACAGCTCTGTGCTGAAAGGTACGCTTACCTCTTCAAGGGTTATACCCTCGGATGCCAGCTCTGCAAGGCTTTTGACCCCGTTATAATACCTTTTTATCTTATACCAGGTAGCTTTATCAACCTCACCGTTTTGCGGAAGATTGAAAACCTCTTGAAATTTTCGTACTGCCGCTTCGGTATCAAGACCGAATATGCCGTTTGCTGTTGCAATTTTGGGTATTGCAGGATAGTTTTGCGCAATACGGTTTAATTGCACCTGCAAAATTCTCACATTATTTCCTGAATCACCTACTTTTAAGGGAACTCCGGGGTAGGACTCACCTATATCGCCGACAGGTGCGTTTTCGACTATGCCTATATCGTCGCCGTAGTAATTTTGCAAAATTTCATAAGGGGTTAACCCCTGTTCTGCAAGGCTTACCGTTCCCCATTGGGAAAGACCGTCGCAGGTAGAGGTTGTGCCGTTGCAAAATGCAGTAAAAAGCGGCTGAACATTGCCTTGCCGCACAACATAATCATTGAAAATTTCATCCACTATGTAGCTTATATTTTCAAAAACTTCCCTGTCTTTAACAAAAGCTTGGTCGAATTGGGTTGTATTTGTTATATCAAAATTATACCCTCGCGAGGGATACCATTCGGTGTATATTCGGTTCAAAGCATAAGAAATAATAGCATAAATATTAGCTCTTAGCGCATCCTCGGGCCAAGTTGGGTAAATTTCGCTTGAAGCTACATTTTTAACATAGTCGCTAAAGGGCAGTGTGACATTTTCAGCTACAGAATCAGGCGGTCCCAAATGAACGGTTATGTTTTCAGGTATGGTTGGAAGTAGGGCCTGTGGCATAGCTTTCACCTCACAATGTAAACTGCTGTAATTCGTCGTAAATCTGCGGTCCTTTGTCTATACCTGCAGTCTCAACAAGCATCATATCTGATCCTTGGATTGATGTAACACCGCTGAAAACTGGGATATTAAGATGTACGTTATCGATATATCCGTCAGCCTGCACCATCATACCGTATAAAGAATAGGGAAGCTGAGTGTTAGCAGAATCAAGAGAAAGGGATTTTTTTGGTGTTGGCAGAATAAATTCCCTTGTTTTTCCGCTATCATCGGTAAAGGCAATATCGAGTATCTGCATATTATCAAGGTCACCCTCAAAAATTGTAACCTTAGCGTTTGGCACAGGATATAGCCGCCGTATTGCTGTGACATTTGCTAAAAGCCTGCCCTCGCTGTCATTTGATGTGGGTTTTCTTATTATAGGAGGCTCTATTTGCGGCATTTCTTCTGTCAAAGATTTAGATTTTTGCTGCATATTAAGCATTTCTTGCTTATATTTTTCAATCAAGTTATTATCCATTTGATTCACCTCTGTATATTTTATGCAAAGATGATTTTTTTGTTAAAAAAAACAGACTTTTTCTAAAAAAGAAAAAGTCTGTAATTTTTTATCATAGCCGCGTGTGCTATATCAGGCAGCCTTTGTGCTGCTAATATACATAATATTGACCTATAAAAGCCTCAATAGCAGCACTTAAGCAAATTGGTGCGCACAATGAGGCTCTGATAAAGAACCCGCGCTGCCGTAATGTGCTTAAAATAACCTAGCATAGGCTAGGTGGGTGCCGGCCATACGGTTTCGCGCTCCCTTCTTCCGAACTCGGCACAGCCGCGGGAGGTCTGCAAACCCGCCGTATGAGCGTTGGCCCCGATTAATAAAATTGTAGGGTTATATAAGTCACGGTCCGCGAACAGCGCAGGAAAAGATTTGTTTTTATTTATTGTCTATCTCGAAATAATCCTCAAGTCGGTCAACAAAAGCATCGGCAACGGTTTCATACTCATCGTCATCCTCGATTTCGTAGAAATATTCCTCGCCGTCTTCCTCTCCATCCTTAACTATAACCAGTTCTCCACTGTCCTCAAGCATTTTCTGAGGGTCATCAAAGGTGGGGAGTAATGCCAAGTATCTGCCGTCGTCGGTTTCGATAGCATCAAGCACCTCAAATGTATACTCCTTGCCGTCATCATCAGCAAGGGTTATAAGGTCGGGATTATATTCAAGTTCTTTATTATTTTGCTCGCTCATTATTATTCTCCTTAAATTCCATTTAAAAATTCTAGGTATATTTTACCCTTAATTTATGATTTAGTCAATAGTATTATGTTCTCTTTTGCTATTTTCATAATCTATGACTTTTCTGAACTGTGTTTCATATAATTCTCGGTAGCCCCCACTCTTTTCAAGCAGAGTATCATGAGTTCCTGTTTCGCTTATAATACCATTTTGAATTATCATAATTTTATCTGCCGCCATAACGGTTGAAAGGCGGTGGGCAATAACAATACTTGTTCGCCCTTGCATAATATGGTTAAGTGCAGACTGAATAAGGTCTTCAGAAACTGAATCGAGCGAAGAGGTTGCCTCGTCAAGAATAAGAATTTTTGGGTCTTTCAGGATTACTCTTGCGATAGAAACCCTTTGCTTTTCGCCACCCGAAAGCTTAAGACCGCGGTTTCCGACTATGGTATCAAACCTTTGGGGGAGGCTGTCTATAAAATCGTAAATATTAGCCGCTTTGCAGGCGTTTTCGATTTCTTCCATACTAGCCTCAGGCTTTGCATAAAGCAGATTTTCGAGGATAGTGCCGTTAAAGAGATATGTATCCTGAGTCACCATACCAATATTTTTTCTCAGATACGAAAGGTCGAAATCTCTTACATTCACGCCCGCAATTTTTACACTTCCCTCTACGGTATCGTAAAGCCTTGGTATAAGACCGATTATGGTTGATTTTCCGGCTCCCGAGGTTCCAACAATGGCGTACATTTTCCCGCTTGGAACGGTAAAGCTGATATCTTTTAATATCTCTTTTGTAAGCTCATATGAAAATTTGACATTTGAAAATTCTACTGTACTGTTAGAAAGGTCAGGCTTTTGCGGATTTTTCGTGTTTTCGATTTCATGTTTTCGGTCAAGATAATCGAAAATTCTTGTAAACAGCGCCATAGAACGGACGAAATTCACCTGTAAATCAAGTAGCGACCTTACAGGCTGATAGAGACGGTTGACGAGGGTGACGACGATTGTTATATCTCCGACTGTAAGCCCTGAGTCGAAACCGCCGATAATAAGAAAACCGCCTGCAAAATATATGAGCAGGGGAGCGGTCTGAATAAACATTCCGAGCATCACATGAAACCAACTGCCTGCACGGTGCTCTTTTATGGTTATTTGGGTGGTTTCGTTGTTTATTTTTTTGAATTTTTCGAATTCTGTCTTTTCCTTTGTGAAAAGCTTTACCAGCATTGAACCGCTGACAGACAAGGTCTCATTTACCTGCTGATTTAATTCATCGTGCTTTTCCTGGGCTTCGGCCACAAGTTCCCAACGCTTTTTGCCGATATTGCGGGTAGGAATTATCATCAATGGCAACACTATAAGCCCGACGATTGCAAGTCTCCAATCGGTGTAAAAAAGATAGAAAACTGAAACGCCGACGGTCAGTATATTGCTGACGAGCGAGGTAAGAGTTCCTGATATAACCGAGCTGACACCATTTATATCACTGTTCATTCGGGTTATGATATCGCCCTGCTTTTCATTTGTGAAAAACGAATGAGGCATACGCTGAAGATGATCATACATCTCATTTCGCATATCATAGATTATTTTTTGCGATATCCAGGAGTTTATGTATTGCTCTAATACGCTTATTATCTGAGACGAGGTCAGAACAACAAAGGCAAGTACCACAAGTCTGAGTAGCATCGCGATACTGCGGCTTTCATCAACTATTGCATCAACTATCCTACCTGTTATTACAGAGGGAAAAAGTCCTAATACGGCAGAAATTATAAGTGCAATAAACACAAGCAGAAAATGCCATTTATAAGGTTTTAAATAACTGAGTATTCGAACTAATAACGCCTTTGTAACCTTAGGCTTATTCTGCTTTTCAGCTTCGGTCAGAAAGCCTCTCGGTCCAAGCGGTCGCATCGGCCCGCGCATTCCCGCAGGAGGTGGCATCATGGGTCTCATAGTATCACTTCCAAAATTAATTAGTATACTAACTAGATTATTCTAACATATTTGCAGGAAAAAGCCAATAGAGTTAACAAAATGTTAAAAAAATCACTTGTTTTAAATATTTTTTACAAAAGTTTTCAACTTTTACTTGACAAACTGTGAATTATGTATTATAATAAAGCCAGAAAGAAAGGAGGAGCTACTAAAATGAAAGTTGATACTCCACCTGCAAGTTCAATAAAATAAATCGAAAGTGGTGAGTCCAATGAAGTAAGAAATCTGTTTTACAATGTATATACACAATATATAATAAGTGAAACGTGCAAAATTAAATTATAATTCTCCTAATGGAGTTTAATATAAATCAAAAGGTGATTTGTATGATTGTGAGGAAACGAGCTATCAAATAAAACTCAATGGGTGATTCCAATGTACAAATTAAATTTAAACTCAATTTAGCGTTAGAGCTTTGAAGTTAAGTATTAAGTTGTTAAAGATTATAAAAACAAGATTGAATATTAAAAGAGCCGTGATAACGGCAGAAAGCAGAATGAGAATTGAGTGAAGAAATAAAAACTGAATATTAAAAACGGTTGTGAGAAATATTTCACAACCGTTTTTTTGTTTATTTGTTTGTATGACAAATATTGCAGTGTCATTGCGAGAAATTTTAATTTCGAAGCAATCTGTACTATTGGCAAACGGATTGTTATAGGTGTTATAACATCTTCGCAATGACAGGAACATATTACATTATTCTTCTTTTTCTTTTGGGGTGCGGATATCCTTTATTATAGTAAAAATTAGCACACCGCAAACCAATGTAAATATCACTATCGCTACGGGTAGGATATATTTCAGCAAATCTAAAACAGTGCTATTAGTACCCTCGGATATAAAAGCCTCACACTCAAAGCTTTCAAAGGTCTTTTCAATATAGGAGGTATCTTCACCCTTTGCAGTGTAAAAGCTTAAAATATAAGTTTGCCTGTCTGCAACGGTGATATATTCGGTAAGGGTAAATTCGCCGCCGCTGTCGCTTGATTTTAGCTGAACTTTAACAAATTTTTGCCCTTTAAGGCTGACTATCTCGCCTCTTATATTTTCTATTCCCACAATATCGGGCAAGAGGGATAGGATTTTATCATCCGAAAAGGTGCTTATATTTATAACAGCAGAAGAAAAATCATCTGCTTTAGTTTTGAGGGTTATTTGCTTTGTATTATCGCTATTGACAGCAAGGTATTTAATGCCGTTTTCAGAGCAATATTCAGAAAATTCATTCTCGCTGATTCCTAAAATTTTGCAGACTTTTTCGGATTTTTCACCTGAAACCCAAAATTCATCCTCAGCCTTTATGCTGAAAGCGGCAGACTTGGCTGATACAGGCACAGCAAGGATAATACAAAGAACGCTTATAAAAATGAGAATCTTTTTCAGCAAGGTATCACCTTATTCAATATTATTTTGCTTTTTTGCTGCGGTCAGAGTATTCTGCATAAGCATTGCGATTGTCATAGGTCCGACACCGCCCGGCACAGGGGTAATAGCCGAGCATTTATCCTTCACAGCCTCGAAATCAACATCTCCGCAAAGCTTTCCATTTTCACGGTTCATTCCAACATCTATAACAACCGCGCCATCCTTTACCATATCGGGAGTTACAAAGTTTGCCTTTCCTACTGCGGCTACAAGAATATCCGCCTTAGAGCAAACCTCTTTGAGGTTTTTAGTCCTTGAATGACAGATGGTAACAGTACCGTTTTTATGTAAAAGCAGCATACCCATTGGCTTGCCTACGATATTTGAGCGTCCTATAACGACACAGGTCTTACCCTCTGCTTCAATACCCTCATAGCTTAGCATTTCCATTATTCCGGCAGGAGTGCAAGGAACGAAATCATAATCCCCAATCATAATTCTGCCGACATTATGCGGATGAAATGCATCGACATCCTTTTCGGGTAAAATAGAATTTATAATAAGCTTTTCGTCCAAATGCTTTGGCAAAGGAAGTTGACAAAGAATACCGTTTATACTCTTTTTATGATTAAGTTCGTCAACTAAAGCCAAAAGTTCCTGTTCGGTAGTGCTTTCAGGAAGAGCATATTCCTCAGATATTATTCCTAAAGCCTCGCAAGCCTTTTTCTTATTTGCGACATATACCTTAGATGCAGGGTCCTCTCCTACAATAATAACCGCAAGACCTACGGTTATCCCTTTTTGATTAAGCTCGGCGACTCCCTGCTTTACTCTTTCCTTAACCGAGGCAGAGATTACCTTTCCGTCAATTATCTTGGTCATTTTCAATTTCCTCCGAAATTTTATCTTCTATATTCTCTTCATCATTTTCTTCTTCATCAAACTGCTCTGCAAAAACCTGAGTATATTCTCCTGCCTCTGCTTTTTGTGATAAACGCTTTGGAATTATTATAAGAAGTGTTGATGCAAAAATGCAAAGCACAAACGACAGCAAAGCCGATACCTTAAAGGGACCAATCATAAGGCTGTCGGTCCTCAGAAGCTCTATAAAGCCTCTGCCGAGTCCGTACCAAGCGGCATATAATAAAACTATCTGACCGCTGAACTTGCGCTTTTTAGATATATGATGAATAAGGAAAAATCCTGCTATGCACCAGATGGATTCATACAAAAAACAGGGATGAACAAGACCCTCGCCCATTTCTCGAATGGTGGTATCACTTTGCATACCCCACCAAGAGCTGTTAGTAAAGCTGCCGTATGCTTCTTGATTTACGAAATTTCCCCATCTGCCGACACCTTGTCCGATAAGAAAGCCGAGAGCGGCAAGGTCAAACATATCAAGAATTTTGACCTTTCTTAATTTACACATCAAAGCACCTGTCACAAAAGCACCGATGACGCCGCCGTAAATAGCAAGTCCTGCAAAGCCTGAAGAATCACCGAAACCGAAGAAATCGCCTATGCTCTCGAGCTTCACACCGTCAAAAATAATGTAATAAAGCCTAGCGCACAGTATCGCAACAGGAACGGTAACTAAAACTACATCGAGCATCCTGTCGCCGTTGATATCGAATCTTTTGGCGTTTCGCATACCGTATATAAGCGCAAGCAAAAAGCCGAGCGCAATTATAATACCATACCAATAAACATCCCAATGATTGTCTCCCAGCGGTATACTGAATGCTACCCGATTAAGGGTGAGCTCTATTCCAAAAATAGTAACATTAACATTTTCCATTTAAACTTCCTCCAAGGGCTCTATAACAGAAAGTACAGTGTTTTCTGTATTAAGCTTAAGCAGGCGCTTATATACATCTTCAACCGTAACAGATCTGAGGTATTTAATATCATCAAAAAGACCACTGTCGTTCATAGCGCAGTCTATAAACTGCATAGCAATTCCCTCGACGCTGTCAAACAGGCGTATTGCATTACCGTACATACCGCAACGAACCGCAGAAAACAGCTTCTTATCAATGCCGTCGCGTTTTAGTCTTTCGACCTCTGCTTTTATTTCATTAGCTACCAGCTCTGGGTCTTTTGACTCACCCTCAAAGATAACTGCGGCATAGCCGTTTCCGTTAAAATATTCTGAAGAAAACTCATCGTTTATAAGCCCATTGTTTATAAGCTTTTTATATAAAGGAGAGCAATCTCCTGCCAAAATTTCGATAAGCAAAGCAGTGCATATTTTAGATTTAATACTGCGCTCAGGGGTTTGGATTGCCTCTTTAAAGCCAAAGCAGAACATCGGTTGGGCAACCGCCAGCTTTTGCGAAACAAAAGGCTTTACAACCTGCTCAGGCTCAGGCGCATGGATTCGCTCTATTTCTACAGGCTCTGTAGCCTTAATAGAGGATTTTATTTGCTTTAAAACCTGCTCTGTATCAACATTTCCTGCTATACATATAAACATATTTGCAGGGTTATAAAAAGTATTATAGCATTTATAAAGAAGCTCATAATCAATTTGCGCTATGGATTCGACCGTTCCTGCAATGTCAATGCGAACAGGATGGTTATGATACATTGCCATCAGCATATTGAACATAACCCTCCAAGCAGGACTGTCGTCATACATTCTGATTTCCTGTCCGATTATGCCCTGTTCCTTTTCTACTGTTTCTTTTGTGAAATAGGGTGACTGCACAAAGGAAAGCAGTATATCAAGGTTTTCATAAAATTTATCAGAGCAGGAAAATAGATAGCAGGTGCGGTCAAACGAGGTGAAAGCATTGGCATAAGCACCGGTTTTTGCATATTTTGTAAAAGCATCTCCGTCTTCGCTTTCGAAAAGCTTGTGCTCAAGAAAATGCGCTATACCCTCAGGCACAGTTGTTTGCTCGCCGTTTACAGAAAAACAGGTATCTATCGAACCGTATTTAGTTCCGAAAACCGCATAGGATGAATTATACTGCGGCTTTTCGAGAATATATATTTTAAGTCCAGACGAAAGCTCGGCTTTTACATAGCTTTCGCCGATATCACTTTGAAATAATTCGCGTTTCATCAAATTTTCTCCTTTGGAAGCAGTTTGTATACCGTATGAATAACAACACCGTTTGCGGCATCTGTCACATCCTGTCTGGTGATTTTCTGAATCTTTTCTGCGATGTCGGCAGGGGAATAGAGAACAGGATTATTTATCTTCAAGGTGTACCAGGTATCGAGGGATGTCAAACTGTCATTATAAGTCTTAAGCGAATCACAGATACTCTTTATCGAGGATTCAAACTCAAAGTCTGAAAACTCTCCTTTTTTAACCATTTCAAGCTGATTTAAAATTTCCTTTTGCGCTTTAGAACAGTTATTCGCTTCAACACCGGATTCAACTGTTAAAAGTCCCTTTGCTCTCATGCACGAAGCAGAACAGTAATAGCAAAGGCTCATTTTTTCACGTACATTTGAAAACAGTCTTGAATAAGGTCCTCCGCCGAAAATATCGCTCATTACCATCATCGGCAGAGATTCATCGTCATTACCGCTCATTTCACAGGAAAATCCCATACAAAGCTTTCCTTGGGAAATATCACTGTGCTCAGTAATCTCTCTATGCTCTAAAGCCGCTTCGGTAACTCTTGATTTTTGCGGGTTTATTACCGCAGAGCGGTCAAGGCAGGCAAATCGTTCAGAGATTTCTTCGAATAATCCCGTTGGTAATGTGGCACCTATAACATGGATTCGGATAAAGGCGGTTTTAAGCATATTTTGCCATGCTTCATAAAGCTTAGCGCCGGTCAACTGTTGCACTTGTTCGACAGTTCCGCATTTTGGCAGACCGTAAACCTTTCCTTTATACATTTCTTCAATAAGGCGGTTTTTAGCATATATTCTTTTTTCGCTGAATTCGCCCTTTATATGTTCAATTGCCTTGCGTTTTTCTCTATCAAGGTCGGTATCTAAAAATGCACCGTTTTCAGCACTTGGCTCAAATACTAAACCGAGTAACAGTTCTACAGCTTGCTTTATAAGTGATTCGCCGTCAATAGCAAAGCGGTCATTTATAACTGAAATACTCATTTTTAAAAGTTGATAATCGCCGTATTTTTCGGTCGAAGCATCAAGGCGCGCACCGTAAAGCTTATTGAGCTTATAATTAAGGCGCGAAAAATCGGGATATGCTTTACTGCAACTTGTGAGAATAAATGGTAATAGCGCATTGGCGGCTACCTTTTGCTTTTCGAGTGGCAGATAGAAATTAAAAGAAATGAGGGTTGTGTTAAATCTTTGGTTTTTAATAAAAAGACCCTCGGCTCCCTGAGCCAACGATACTATTTTATTAGACATAAATTATCACCGTTCTTTTGATTCACAAATTATTTTCCACTTTAATTATACCACATTTTCAAATATGATTACAACTATAATATATAAAAATTGCATTATTATAAAAAATGTGTTAAAATAATTACTAATATTTAGTAAAGCGAGGTGTTGGGAATTGAAAAAGGCTAAAAAACGTGGGATCAGGATACCAACGAGAATTATTTTATCGGCATTATTGCTTCTTATTCAGTTTGGCTTTTTGTTCAGAGTATTATATAATGCAACGTTGCAGTCGGCGGGTCTCTATACACTATCAATGATATTGGGTATAATAACCGTTATTATAATAATGAACCGCCGTTCGAATCCCGACCATAAAATTGCCTGGATTGTATTTATACTTTTGTTTCCTATATTTGGAATCACAGTGTTTTTGCTTTGGGGCGGTGGCAGAGTGACTCCCGTAATCCGTAAAAGGATGCGAATCTGTGAGGCTAAATATCTGAGATACTTGAAGGATGACGAGGCAATCCGAGACCGACTTAAATATTATGACCTTATTCATTCCCGTCAGGCAGATTATCTTACAGGCGAGTCGGGCTATCCCCTTTACGATAAGACCTCGGTAGAATATCTTTCACCCGGTGAAAAATTTCTGCCCCGTCTTCTGCAGGAACTTGAATCGGCAGAAAAATATATTTTTATTGAGTTCTTTATCCTTGCTGAGGGTGTGATGTGGGACAGGATACACGAAATTCTCAGTCGTAAGATTAAAGAGGGTGTAGAAGTAAAGATAATATTTGATGATTTCGGCTCGATAAAGCGCCAAAATAAAGGTTTTATTTCAAAGCTCAAGGCTGAGGGAATTTCGGTTTCGGTATTCAACCCGATTCACCCGATTATGAATATATTTATGAATAACCGCAATCATCGTAAGATTATAGTTATAGACGGTAAAACTGCTGTTACAGGCGGTATAAATATAGGCGATGAATATATAAACGAAGAAGAACGCTTTGGTTATTGGATGGACTGCGCTGTGATAATCAAGGGAAATGCGGTTAAAAGTTTTCTTGCGATGTTTTGCTGTATGTGGGAGTTTACCACCCGCAAGCGTATAAGCATTAAGCAGTATTTTGCCGACGCTCCTGCTGAGGATGACGGTTTTGTTATCCCTTACTGCGATGACCCGCTTAACGATAATAACCCCGCTGAGGGGCTTTATATGCAGATACTTAACACCGCACAGCGCTATGTTTATATTGTCACCCCGTATCTTATAATTGATAATAATATGAAAAGTGCTCTTAAAATGGCGGCAAAATCAGGTATTGATATAAAGATTATCACCCCTCATATACCGGATAAATGGTATGTTCATCCTGTGACTCAGTATAACTATCTTGAGCTTTTAGAGGCGGGTATAGAAATTTATGAATATACTCCCGGATTTGTTCATTCCAAGCTGTTTATTTCGGATGATAGAATTGCGACTGTCGGGACCGTTAATATGGACTACCGAAGCTTTGTTTTTCATTTTGAGTGCGGTGCCTGGATTTGTGATAATAGTACGGTGCTTGATATCCGCGACCATTTTAATGAGATTTTGCAAGACTGTCAGCAAATAAAAATTGATCAATGGAAAAAACGCCCTGTTTTTTCGCGTATTAAGCAGGCGATACTTCATATTTTTGCACCCTTTATGTGATTGACAATTTGGTTTGCTGCTGATATAATATTTATAATAAGCTTTGAAAGGGAGTCGTATTATGAAGGACTTTTTTAAATTTATAGTATCAATTTTAGCTGTTTTCGGCGCTATGATAGGAGCCTTGGCTATTTTTGATAAATATTCTAATAAAAATCGTATTAAAGGTGACTATCTTGAGTGTGTTACTGAAGAAGATTTCACCGATACTGATGAACAGTAATAAAAGTATAAAGACTGCAGAAGATTTTTTCTTCTGCAGTCTTTTTTGTTTTCCTATTTAACCTCAGGCAGTCCTGTGATGCTGGTTAGTATTGAAAGTATTCCTGCAAGCAGGGAGGCGCTTAAGACTATTTTCCAGTCTATTTCTGAAATGATAGCAGATGTGCCTATTGATGCTATCATAGTCTGAGCGGTTGTTTTGATTGCTCTTACTGCCGCGGCTTTGCACCATTTTATAAGTTTTTCCTTTGTCATAATAACGCTCCTTATATCATTTTGTTTACGATTTTTTGAATTTCAGTATAATTGTAGCCTGCTTTTTGAAGTCGCTCTTTGCGTTCGCTACCGTTACCCCATTTGCCTTTTATAACCTCTTTGGCAATTTCTAGATTAGATTTCTTTTTTGCTTTGGTGCTTTTTTTAGCAAGTCGGTTAACCTCTGCCTGAATTTCTGTATAGTTATAGCCTGCATCTGAAAGCCTTTTTTTGCGTTCATTGCCGTTACCCCATTTGCCGGTAAGCACTTCTTCGGCTATCTGGGATACGGTTTTTTTATTTTCATAAGTATCCTCATAATAGCCTAGCTTGTTCGGTATACCGCTGAGTAGGTTTATGTCCCGTAGCTGAGACTTAGAGGCATTACCTCTTACGCAGTAATGACAGTGCGACCCGGTGGAATTTCCTGTGCTACCTTCAATACCGATTATGTCACCCTTTTTAACCTTTTGTCCTACAGATACGATAATTTTGGAAAGATGACCGTAGTAATACCTGTCGGCAGTATTTTCCTGTTTTATACGCACGTAAAGCCCGAAGCCTTGCTTTTTATTCTTGGGATTTTCCCAATCTGCCTTTTCGACAATACCGTCGGTTGTGCTGTGAATTTCCTTGCTGTCAATACCTACAAGGTCAAGACCGTCGTGGGATATTCCTTTGAATATTTGCGATACTTTGAATTTTCCTTGATATGGACTGTTCATTAATATTTACCTCCGTTTTTTGTATTCCCAAATGCATTTTTTGTTGTTGTCATAAACATTGCATTTGGTTAAAAATGCTTTTTTAATTGCTGCTTCCAGCATAAAGTAAGCGCCTTTTTGCGATTTGATATCATTAGCTGATTTTCTCACTCTGTAAATTTGTATTTCTTCTGCTTTGCTCATTTCAAAAACCTTTCGAATAATATGTTTTCAGCTCTCTAAGAGCTCTGTTTTTAAGGCGGTTTACCGCCTGTCGGCTTATATTAAGCTCATCAGATATTTCTATATCACTGTAATCGTAAATATATTTATAAATAATTATCAGTCGTTGCTTCTCAGACAGATTTGCCAAAGCCTCTTTTATGAATAAATCATCATAAGAACAGCATTCGGAAAACTCTCTAATGTAATCCTTGTAGCATAATTTATGATATTTTGAGTTTTGTTTGCATATTTTTAAAAACTCATTTTTTAAAGCTACTGCTATGTATCTTTGAATACCGACTTGGTTGTTGCATGGGAACATCGAAATATCTATATCATACAGTAGTTCAAGTAAAAAAATGTTCAGCTCTTGTACGGTATCTTCATCTTCCAATTTCTTGCCGTAATAAAAAATCAGCTTTTTGAATTGTTCGTAAATTATCGCAAAGGATGACATATCTCCTCTACGAAAGCTGATTATGAGCGGTTTTAAAAGGCTGTTACTCATCTCAACCCTCCTTTCTGTTAACAGAAAGAAAAAAGTTGAGTTATTTGTAAACCTTAATTTAAAAATTACTTACAACTTTTTTCCAATAATAGGAAATTTAACCCATTAATGAAAAAGATTGTCGAATTTTAGAGTAAAAGGTCGAAAGAGGGGAGCAAAAACAAAAAAAGCATAATTCAATTCAAAAATTAACTAAATATTGACATTTATTAATGGATATTATATAATTATGTCAAATAAAAAAGGCGGCCTGCTATGGGGAGCAGACCGCCAATAAGGTTATTATTAAAAAACTGTAAAACAACCTCGCAAATATTAAATCAATCAATTGCGAGGATGTCAATAAAAATGGAGCGAAAAGCAAAATTAGAGGAGCGAAAGGGAATAACACTATTTTCTTACAAAGAGGCGAAAATGAGAATAGCATTATGTAACCGAGATATAAATCTTCTAAAAAAATTAAAAAATATTTTTTACCTTTATGCAGGATGTAAGCGATTGGATATAGTTGTTGATTGCTACTGCAGGGGGGAGGATATGCTAAAGTCTGATGTAAGGTATGATCTGATATTTTTAGATTATTACCTTGGCGGCAAGAATGGGCTTGAAATAGCAAAGCTTCTAAGAAATAAAAACGAGTATACTGCAATTATTTTTATGAGCAGTAATACTCAGTTTGTTTTCGAGGCTTTTAAGGTGAGCCCATATAGATTTTTAGTGCCGCCGATAGGGCAACAAGAACTATTTTCGGTTTTAGATGAGTTCTTTGAAAAATACGGTAAAGATTATCCGATTTGGATAAAGAGCAGGGAAGATACCGTAAGTATTAATACTTCTGATATTTATTATCTAGAGGCAGATAATAAGCATTGTTTTATTAATCTCGAAAATCAGCAGCTTCATTGTAACCGAACGATGGCGAGGGTATTTGCAGTATTGCCAAAATATAATTTTTTAAAGATAAATCGTGCGTTTATTGTCAATTTGAATTATATTGTTCGGTATAATAATGATTCGGTTTACCTCTCTAACGGTATATCACTGCATATAAGCCGCAATTATTTAAAAAACTTTAAAGATGAATACTATAATTTTCTTAATCCACGATTACCGTAAAAAGTTTTTTTGCAATGATTAGCGTATTTTATTCTTAGAATAAATGAAAAGCCCTGAAAAAATAAATTTTCAGGGCTATCAGTCTTGACAAAATTTAAAAATAGGTTTATAATGTATTGTACTGTCAATTAAATCTTTCGAGGTGTGGCGCAGTTGGTAGCGCACTAGTTTTGGGAACTAGATGCCGCAGGTTCGAGCCCTGTCACCTCGACCAAAATCGGAAATCCGCTGATGAAAATCGGCGGATTTTTGATTTTGTATTATTCATTTTTTCATTATTCAATATTCATCATTTATTAAAACGGATTTCCGTAATGAATAATGAAGTCGCTTCGGCGGTTGTTTGTTTATAAATCAATATTTATTTTATATCCATCATCAATGAGCACATAGTTCACATTATGCTTTTTGCATAAGTTTAAAACCTGTGAGTTATCTTGCAATAAGCCGTCAATTGTGCAATCGTCGCTAAGACGGTTTTCGACAACGTTTGCATATTTTTTAATGTTATCAAAATGGCTTTTTATATAGCTTTCACTCATTACAAGGCAATAGTATTTTATGTTATCGAGATATTCCTTATCAAAATCCTTTGACCAATCAAAAGGAATGTAACACCCCTCGACAATCAGATTTTGTTTATTTTCTATGGCTGTTTTAATCATTTCTCGAACTATCGGCCATAGATATTCGGTCAAGGCACTATCATCACTTAAAGGTGTAAGCTTGGTATTTCCGCTACGAATAAGCCCCATTTTCAAATGGTCAATCGAAAGATAAGGGTAATTATATTTTTCTAGCAGTTTTTGTGCAAGTGCGGTTTTTCCTGTGTGCGATGCACCTGTAATTAAAATAATCATTGCTTTCATCCTTACAAATGGGTTTTGATTTACTGTTACCAAACAAACGGTATCAAGCGATACTTAACTTTTTGCTTATATTTACAATAACCGTCGAGTTCTTTTTCCAGGAATTCTTCTTCGTCGCGAATCCTTTTTGCTATGAGAAAAGGATATGCGAGAAAAATCAAAAACGAATATACAGAACCGAGTACTAACGGCATTGATAAAAACAAAAGTAAAGTCACGCTATACATCGGATGTCTGACAATGCCGTACAGTCCGGTATCTATGACCTTTTGGTTTTCCTGTACTTCGATAGTACGGCTTAGGTATGTATTTTCTCTAAGCACCTCGGCATAAAGAATGTAAGCGACCAAAAACACCACCGCGGCGCCGATGGAGATGCCTTTGGGTATGGCGTACCAATCAAATCGGAAACCAAGTCCTGCAACAATAAACCCAGCCAAAAACATAAGTCCGCTCAGTTTTACAACAAGACTTTGTTCTTTTCTGCTTTCTTTAGCGCTTAGCCTGCTTTTTAATAGGTCGGGGTTTTTAAACATCATTACAATTCCTGCAAAAAACATTGGGATAAATAAAATTCCTAAAAGCCACCAACCATTAAAAAACGATAGGGTTCCTGCAGGTAAGAATATGAGAAGACCTACTAAAGCCACACCTAATATAAATTTTGTTATTGCTGAGATAAACAGTTTTAAGGTCATCGTAATTCTCCTTAAAATAGATTTTATTTACTGCAATAAACTTTTATTGCCCCGCTGATAAACTCTGCCGTACCGCTAATGTGCTTGTCGATATTATTTTTGAATCGTTCGTCGGCGACATACATTTGACCGAGACCTGTAAGGATTTCGTTGGTGCAGGTATAGTAATTCTCGGTTATATAGGCTTGCAGTTCAATTACTAGTGCCTGTGCCTCAACAGAGTCGGCGGTGTGTCCGTCATTCATACACTCGGCAAACTTGGCAAGGACAGTATTAAGTCCGTTGTTTATCTCTTGCCATTTATCTGCAGAGTAGTTTGCTGTTTTTTCGGTATGCTCTTTATAGGCATCTGTATTACCGAAGCGTTGCTTTACTTCTAAATCGTAATTATTCATCGTATATCTCCTTATTTTACAATCTCATACGGCCAGTCGATTATTCCGCCGAATTCTTTTACATTGGTATAGCTTAAGTTTACGAGTTCTTTGGATGCAATTTTGCTTCGTCTGCCGCTTCGGCAGTAAACGAGAATCAAAGCATCTTTGCTAGGTGGTTCTTTTTCTGCCCTCCCAGCTATTTCTACTTCCAATAATCATTATAACATTTTCAGCGTTTTTTCTCAATCATTTATTCTTTGATTATAGAGTATGATTTTTAAAAATATAGCTTTTAGATTGACGGTGGAGCAACTTCGGGATATAATAAAATTAAGCTATAACCGCCACTGGGTAGAAAGACAAGGAGAAAATTATGGAATATACTGCAAATGAAAAAAGATACGAATCTATTGAATACAGAAAATGTGGTGAAAGCGGATTAAAGCTTCCTGCGGTTTCATTGGGACTTTGGCATAATTTCGGTGATAA
>JAZQIP010000005.1:0-3297 GCA_045541175.1 Acutalibacteraceae bacterium | reverse complement strand
TGCATTATGCAGGGGGTTGACAATATGTTCGAGGTTGATACTATCCGCAATATCCTCGATAAGGTTTGCGCTATTTCGGGCAAAGAATACGGCAAGGATACCAACACCGATATTTCTATCCGCGCTATAACTGACCACGCCCGCGCTTCGACATTTATGATAAGCGACGGTATTATCCCCTCTAACGAAGGCAGAGGCTATGTACTTCGCCGTATCATCCGCAGAGCTGTTCGCCACGGTAAGCTTATCGGAATTGACCGTCCTTTCTTTATGGAGCTTTGCGAGGCTGTTATTAACGAGAATAAATCAGGCTACCCCGAGCTTATAGAAAAGAAAGAGCTTATCACCAAGGTTATTACCAACGAGGAAGCAAGCTTTAATAAAACTATCGACCAAGGTCTTGCAATGCTTGAAGAGCTCACCAAAGACGGCGGTATGCTCTCAGGTGCTGACGCTTTCAAGCTTTATGATACCTACGGATTCCCCATTGATTTAACCAAGGATATTTTAGCTGAAAAGGGAATGACACTTGATGAAGAAAAATTCAAAGAGTGTATGAACGAACAGCGTGAAAAGGCAAGAAATGCCCGCAAAGCCTCAGACGGCGAAAGCTGGAAGAGCGACGGTATTGTTTTTGAAAACATTGATGCTACTGAGTTCTTAGGCTATACAGAAAATACCTGCAAAGCAACTGTTCTTGATATAGTAAGCGAGGGCGAGCATGTCGGAACAGCGGCTGACGGAGCAAATGCTTTAATAGTTCTTGATAAAACTGTTTGCTATGCCGAAAGCGGCGGTCAGGTTGGAGATACAGGTATTATTAAAACCGATTCATTTGAATTTGCTGTTGCAGATACCAAGAAAACCGCTCACGGTATATTTACACACAGCGGTAAAATTATAAAAGGCGGCGTTTCGGTTGGAGATACTGTTGAGGTTTCAATAGATACAGATCGTAGAAACGCTATTCGCCGCAATCATACTGCCGCTCACCTTTTACAGGCAGGACTCAGAGCTGTACTCGGCACTCATGTTGAACAGGCAGGTCAGCTTGTTAATGAAAAGGCAGTTCGTTTCGACTTTACCCATTTCTCTGCTCTCTCAGCCGAAGAAATCGCAAAGGTTGAAGCCTTTGTAAACAAGGCAATTTTGAGCGGTATTGAGGTTATGAACAAGGAAATGCCCATTGCCGAGGCTAAAAAGATGGGCGCTATGGCATTGTTCGGCGAGAAATACGGCGAGGTTGTACGCGTTGTTTCAGCAGCTGATACCTCGGTTGAGCTTTGCGGCGGTACTCATGTTGATAATACCTCAAAGCTTGGTCTTTTCCATATTATTTCAGAATCAAGTGTTGCGGCAGGTGTTCGCCGTATTGAAGCTGTTACGGGTGAGGGTGTTCTTAATATTATTTATAATAATACCGCTCTTATGAACGAAACAGCAGCTAATCTTAAAGCGCAGAATTCTGCCGATATAGCAAAGCGTGCGAATGCTGTTATGAACGAGCTTAAAGAAACAAAGCAGGCTCTCGAAAAGGCAGAAGCAAAGCTCGCAGGCTCTAAAATCGGTGATATTTTAAATAATGCTATTACTATAGGAGACTTTAGGCTTGCTACTGCTCAGCTTGACGGTATAGACGCAGGTGAGCTCAGAAAAATGAGCGATACAATCAAGGCTGAAAATGAAGATACTGTTGTTGTTTTAGCCGCTGTAAACGGAGAAAAACTTACTTTCTGTGCAGCTTGCGGTAAAAAGGCAATAGAAAGCGGTGCTCACGCAGGAAACCTTGTCCGCGAAATTGCGAAGCTTACCGGAGGTAACGGTGGTGGCAAGCCTGACAGCGCAATGGCCGGCGGCAAGGATACATCTAAGGCGTCAGAGGCTCTTAATGCCGCACTTGACCTTTTAAAGGCTCAGATTGGAGGATAAATATGAGCGACTGTTTATTTTGCAAAATAGTAAAGGGGACTATACCCAGCACCCCGATTTACGAGGACGAATATGTTTATGCTTTTGCAGATATCGACCCTCAAGCTCCTTTTCACGCTATAATTATCCCAAAAGAGCATATTTCTTCTGCAAATGAAATAACCTCTGAAAACAGCCAGCTTATCGCAAAGGTTTTCGAGGCTGTTGCAAAGATAGCAAAGCAGGAAAATTTAGAAAACGGATACAGAGTTGTTAATAACTGCGGCGAGGATGGCGGACAGACTGTTCACCATATTCATTTCCACCTTTTAGCCCGCCGCAACCTTGCTTGGCCTCCAGGCTGATTTTTCAGTTTGCTACAACTTTTATCTATGCTAAGTTTTACCCCGACAATTAGTTTAAGCAAATTTATAGCGAATGCGTAAAATTTAATTCATATAAGGAATAGTGAAATATATGTCTGAATACTATACTATGAAAATTGCAGGACTTGAGAGAAATCTCGAAAAATTTCCTGTAAATGAAAAACTCGATATTGCTGCATTTATAATCTTCGGCGATGTTGAACTTACAATTAAGGGCTCAGAAGAACTGCTTAAAAAGGTTCCCGAATTTGATGTCATTCTGACCCCTGAGGCAAAAAGTATTCCAATAGCCTACGAAATGGCTCGTCAATCGGGGAAACCCTATATAATTGCTCGCAAGGCGGTTAAGGTTTATATGCGAAATTCTCTTGAGGTGAGCGTTACCTCTATCACTACCAAAAAAGAGCAAAAGCTTTTCCTCGGCGAAACCGAGGTTAATCAAATCAAGGGTAAAAGGGTGCTTATTGTTGACGATGTTATCAGTACAGGTGAATCCCTTGCTGCTACCAGAGAACTGGTTAAAAAAGCGGGTGCTATAGAGGCAGCTTCCTGTGCATTTCTGGCCGAGGGCGATGCCGCTGACAGAGACGATATAATATTCCTTGAAAAGCTACCGCTTTTCTTTAAATGAGGTTTTTAAATGAGTGAAAAACTTATTTTCCCAAACCCTCTTTTTGAAGCTGGAGACCCGTTTTTACTACTTCATGATAATAAATACTATATGTATTTCACTACCGAAAAGCATGTTAACCCAGGCGCTAGCGGTATAGCAGGCACTGATATTGACGGTAAGGACGGATTAAGGGTTTTTGAATCTGAGGATTTAGTTAATTGGACCGACAAGGGCTATTGCCTTAATGTTGGGGACTCTATAGGTGAAAAATGGTTTTGGGCGCCCGAGGTAATTTACCATAACGGCAAGTTTTATATGACCTACACCGCAGAGGAGCATATCGCAGTTGCGGTTGCCGACTCACCTCTCGGCCCCTTTAAGCAAACCGAG
>JAZQIP010000004.1:0-37519 GCA_045541175.1 Acutalibacteraceae bacterium | reverse complement strand
GTGTTGTGTTCGTTAAAAAGTGAAATAAGCTCATCATCATATTGATCCTTGCCCTTTTGGGCATCTACTACCAACACCGTACCCTTTGCGGTTATCGGCAAGGAGTGTGAGCTTCGCGAGGGCGGCAAGCTTTGCGATATCTCCCCCACCATTATTAAACTCTTAGGTCTCAAGCAGCCTAAAGAAATGAGCGGAGAATCGTTAGTTAAATAATTTTTTTTAGAGCAAGGTGCCAACCTTGCTCTTTTTCTATATATATGGTATAATTAAAAAAAGTTATTTTGGGAGTGATTCTGTGTTTGATAGCTTTTTTGACACTGTGGTTTCCATTGGAATTATAGCCTTGGTTTCGCTTTCGGCTTATGCATATGCAAGAAAATTTCTTGTCGCATTAAAACAGCGCAAGACCGCTATGAAAGAGCTTTACTCTCCCGTTAAAAAGCCTGATTTAAAAAGAATACGGGCAACAGTATCATCAAAAAGAGCGGATACAGTTTATTCAGGAACACCGAGATTTCCAAAGCACGAGCTTAAATTTTTTACCACGTTCAAAGCGGCGGATAAAACTTTTAAATTTGAAGTTTCAAAAGAAGTATTCGAGTCACTTAAAGAAGGTCAAAACGGTGTGCTGATTGTTTCAGACGGAAATTTTATTGATTTTGATATAAGGTGATTTTATGAACAGGATTTTATTTGTATGCCACGGGAATATTTGCCGAAGTCCCATGGCTGAATTTATTATGAAAGAGCTCGTATCGCAAAAGGGACTTGAAGACTGTTTTTATATAGAATCTGCCGCAACCTCTTGCGAGGAGCTCGGAAACCCCGTTTATCCGCCCGTAAAGCGTGTTTTAGCCGCTCGGGGCATAGATTGCAGTTCTAAACGGGCGCGCCGCGTTACAGCCAAGGATTACGATGATTTTGACTATATTGTTTGTATGGATAACAATAATCTGCGCAACCTTTCTTATTTATTACCGAAAGACCAAAGTGGCAAGGTATCAAAGCTGCTTTCATTCACCGGCTCATCCCGCGATGTTGCAGACCCATGGTACACAGGTGATTTTGCTGCCACAGAACGCGATGTGTTAAGCGGTTGTTCAGCTTTGCTTCAACATATTTTAAATAAATGATTTCTCTAAATCTTGCCTTGACTTTTATTCGTTTTATGGTATAATATTTTGGTACACAAATTAAATATGCGGATGTGGCGGAATAGGCAGACGCGCTAGATTCAGGTTCTAGTGAGAGCAATCTCATGTGGGTTCAAGTCCCTTCATCCGCACCAAAAAATCCCAAGAACTATAAGTTCTTGGGATTTTCTTTTTTAAATATAATCTTTTATAAAATTTTGAGGCATTTGTTCAAAACTCAACTCTTTACGACTTACAGGGTGCTTAAAGCTAAGCTTATAAGACCATAAACCGATATTTTTAAAACTATCCTTAGCGCCATATTTTTTATCACCTACAAGTGGCATCTTACGCGATGCGAACTGAATCCGTATCTGGTGAGTACGTCCCGTATGCAATAAAACTTTGATTATTGAATATTGCTCATTATCGATTATTAATGTTTTAAGAGTTTCGTATTCAAGCAAAGCCTCTTTAACACCCTTACGGGCATTTTTGACAACAAAAGATTTATTCTTTCGGCTGTCCTTGAATAAAAGGTCACGCATAACTCCTTTGCTTTCTATAGGTGCGTTATGAACCATAGCAATATATTGCTTTTTAAAGAGATTTTCAGAAATATCCCTGCTTAAAACAGCGGCAGCTTTTTTGCTTTTAGCAAAAACCATAACTCCTCCAACCTCGCGGTCAAGTCTGTGCAGCGGAAAAATATCACTGTCAGTATTTTCCTTTAAAATATCAATCATATTTTCTCTACCCTGCTCATCACTTTGAGAAAGTACACCGCAAGGCTTTATACAAGCTATAATGTCATTGTCCTCATATAAAACCGTTATTTCCAAAATATCACCGCCCTGAAATATTTTTTTCTTAAATAAAAACCCGAAACACTCAAAAAGAGTATTTCGGGTTTTTGGTGATCCATCGGGGATAAAGCCGCTTTGCGTCTTTCGTCCTCGGCGACCGTTTGCCTTGCAAACAGTACCCGCCTCACACTTCGTCGCTAAAAACAGTACACTGTACTGTTTTTCTGACGCTCCTCACCCTCTCAGGGTTCGAATCCCCTCACCCTATTTTTCATAAAACAATAAAAATCCGAAACATCCAAAAAGGACATTTCGGATTTTTGGTGATCCATCGGGGATTCGAACCCCGGACACCTTGATTAAAAGTCAAGTGCTCTGCCAACTGAGCTAATGAATCAAATAGACAGCTTTAGTATTATATCAAAATGCTTGTCCTTTGTCAATACAAAATTTGTATTTTTTTAAACTTTTACAGCAAATATATAAAACAAAACATAAAAGCCGCCTTAAAAAGAATTATCGCAGGTAAACCGTACATAAATTTATTATGTCGAGTTTTATGTCTGATTATTCTCATTGTAAAATACATTGCAGTAGTACAACCCAAGCAGCCCACCATCAGCAAGGTCTTTTCACTTATACGGCGATGTCTTCTATGTTTTGAATAATATTTATCTAGACAAGTTATTATAATCGAGATTGCACAAAGCAGTATAAAACAAACAGCAATAACTATTTTTATATATTCCATTAAATCACCAAAAATGATTTTACCATAATTATACTGCTTTTTCAATCTGTTTTTTAAGTTTTGAAATTATTCTTTTTTCAAGGCGCGAAATATAAGACTGAGAAATACCTAAAGTATCAGCCACCTCTTTTTGAGTATATTCTTCATAACCGTTCATTCCAAACCGCATTTCCATTATTTGCTTTTCTCTGACGGGAAGCTCCCTCACAAAAGTATTAAGCTGACAGCGTTCATCTTCTAGCTCTACTCCCCTGCCAACCTCATCTCCGTCACTTCCGAGCACATCAGAAAGTAAGAGTTCATTCCCGTCCCAATCGATATTAAGCGGCTCATCAATAGAAATTTCATTTTTCTGAGAGGCGGTCTTTCTCAAATACATAAGTATCTCGTTTTCTATGCATCGCGATGCATAGGTCGCAAGCTTGATATTTCGGTCGCAACAGAATGTATTTACTGCTTTAATAAGCCCAATAGTGCCGATAGAAATCAAATCCTCTATATTGATTCCTACCGTATCAAATTTGCGAGCTATATATACTACAAGCCTCAGATTATGAACTATAAGCTTATCTCTTGCTGAATCGCTGTTCTCCTGCAATAAATAAAGCTCCTCATCTGCAGATAATGGTGCAGGCAAGGTTTCAGGACCGTTAATATAAAAAGTAGGTTTTATAATTCCAAGTCTATAAAGAATATTAATAAAAAGTTTTTTAAACATTTTAATCACCAAATTCAAATATTTTAGGATTTAATACCGCCGAGTAATCACCGTTAATTTCAGTCTTGGAAACAGCCAAAATAGGTTTTTCTAAAATGGCAGTTCTTGAGCCTTTTGTAATATTTGCTTTATCGCACCTATATGCATCTAGTAAATCATTGCCCGAAACAGTACTGCAAGGCACTAAACGGTATCTTGACGACAAAGGCTTGTTTTTAGTAATATCAATATCTCCAAAAAGCTCTGTGAGTACAGACTTATCTGCTATAATTATCTCAGATTTTCCAAAAATATCTACAACCGAATTACCGCTGTCCAATATTGCAGAAAAATCCTTGTATCTGCCATCAGCAAAAACTCTTACACTACAGCGCTCAGCAGTTTTTGAGGTTTTTGAAAAAATTTTATAAAGTAATAAAAAAATAAAATAACTGATAGCTGTAGCCGATACCAAAATTAGCGGTGAAATATCAAAATATACAATTCCGTTATTTATAACCATACCGCGTGGCTTAAATATGTACCATAATGCCATCATAAGTCCTGCATAACCGCATGTTACAATAAACAAAATCCCGCCTGACTTTAAAAAACTTTTAAATGATAAATAGCCGAAAGCAATAAGACTCATTAAAAAGCAGATAAAAATCCTGTATAATACTTCAAACCATATTGAGGTCTCGGGAAAAAATATGTAAAGTGAAGAAAATGCACCGACTAAAGCCGCCAAAACAAGTCTCACAGTCTTTGCGTTCGCTGATAAAATCAACGCTGTGACTTTTATCAGCAAATAATCGACAATTAAGTTTAATACTATTAAAATATCGGCATATACTATCAATTCAATCAATCCTCACAAAACAATTATACTATTGTAAGGTGAAAATAAATGTCGCAAAAAGGTATAAAAAAAGGTCGTTTTTTGTTTAAAAACGACCTTTGATATTTAGATATTTATTTCTTTTTCGCTCTTCTAAAAACAGGAATATAAAACAAAGTAAGGAAAAACATAACAAGTGCTAAAAGCACTCCAAGATAAACATACCAATGCCACATTTCGGTAAGCGGTATATCAATTGGCACCTCATAAGTAAAGAAGAAATTTGCAGTAAAATCAACACTTATAAGCTCTCCGTTTTCATAGGTAGGAGAAGCCAGCATTGAGTTAAAATAAAGAGACACGAATGCAAATATTCCTAAAAGTCCCAATGTGGTAAAATAATGCTTTGGACGGATATCAACCTTTTTTGAAAGTAGAATATATAATCCCAAAACTACGAGCATAGCATGATAAAGAAAATACTGATAAGCATGCGGATGGGTAAATGCTTGCTCAGTTTCAATAGAGGTGCCGAAAATAATAGGTATAAACACTGCAAATATAGCACCGACCGTACAGGTGGGATACATAAATGCAAGTAAGGTATCCCTCAAATTATGATTTTTGCAAAAACGTGCAATAAAAATCAAAATAATCTGCACCGAGCACAGATGCAAAGGCACATTATCTAAAGTCATATACAAATGCATAGTTTGCCCGTCAGACGAAGGAACCATCTGCAAAACACTAAAGGTTTTTATCAGCTCAGAAATCACAGAAGCTATGCAGGCAAAGGTTAAAAATCTTTCAAGCCCAACTTCTTTTTTGATTAAATATATAAGCGATATGGGTATCAAAACCGCAACTATTGCAATCCAAATAATATGATATACCGAAAACATCTACATTCCCCCTATTTATCCACAGTTTTCAAAGAATAATCAGCAAGCCTACCTTTATATATACAGGTAGAATTTGGAAGTGAAATGAAATCAACCGGCTTAGTAATTCTTGAAAGAGATTCAACACCCTCAATTTCAGCGGTTTGCAAAATATCACGCACAAATTCGGAGCAATAAAAACAATTACGCCTTCTGAAAACTATCCTAAATGCCGCAAGACAAAGCCCCAAATAATTATATTTAAAAATCTTTGGTGTTAAAAGCATAGATTCGATTTGGTTATGTATTGTATTATAACTGTCAGCATCAATATCAAGCTTTAAAACGATAACCTTTGTATTAAAAAATCGCTTAAAAGTACCAAAATTAACTGATTCTGTCACAAATCCACCGAAAAAAGGATTATATGGATATAGTCGACCAAAGGAATACATAAGCTCCAAATCCTCTTTAAGCGCGATAGAGGCATGATTGTATTCAGCGCCTGTAATCAACTTTAAAATACGGGATAAAACAGTTCCCGTCTGGCTTATAACAACATAAATCTGCTGTTTATCTTTAAGGGCTGTCAAGCAATCACCTCTCCACTCTGTTTTAATACAGGTTGATTATAACTCAATTCTTGACTTATTTCAACAGTTTTTGCAAAAAGCGAAGCCGTCCCTGAGAAAATTCAAAGACGGCAATAAAGTTATTTCATTCTTTTAAATAATATCTTCATTATTTCAGCAAAAGGTATAATTGCGGCTGAAAGCAAAAGACAAATTACAAATTTCGATAAATCGAGCATTGTAAGACCAAATAAGAGGCCGGCAGGTGTAAAAATAAGGAAAAGCATTATAAATAATGTAACCCCTACAGCCCTATTCATAAACTTATTTGCAAAAAAGTCCTTATTAAATATCGAACCTTCAAACTTATTATTAAGACAATGGAAAATCTGGGTGAGTCCAAGGGTTGAGAACGCCATCGTCATAGCGGTGGTACTATCTCCAAAATCAAAGCCAACAGCATAAGATATCAATGTGATGACTGTCATAAATATACTTTGAACAGCTAGCATCAACAATGATTTCTTATCAAGTATCCTGCCAAGCGATGAGCGGGACTTTAATTTCATAACCGAATTTTCAGCACTTTCCATACTGAGAGAAATTGCAGGTGCGCAATCGGTCAAAAGATTTATCCATAAAAGCTGTACTGCGGCTATCGGGCTTGCGCCAAATATCAGCATACCGAATAATATAGCCAATATTTCGGCAAAATTGCAGCTAAACAGATACATAACCGATTTCTTTATATTGCTGAAAAGACCGCGGCTTTCTCTAACTGCATATACCACTGAATCAAAACGGTTATTTGAAATTATAATATCAGCATTTCCTTTTGCAACATCGGCGCCAAATCTTCCTATAGCACAGCCAACATCAGCCTGAGCTAAAGCATCAGCATCCTGAATACTGTCGCCTGTTATGGTGATAATCTTACCCTTTTGTTGCCAAGCTTTTACAATTCTCAGCTTATCGCTTGGAGAAACTCTTGCAAAAACTGAATACTTTTCAATATTTTCTGCAAGCTCATCGTCGGTCATAGCCTCTAGCTCAGCACCTGTTACTGCCATAGTTCCGTCCTTTAAAATACCGATTCTTCTGGCAATTGTTTTAGCAGTAGTAAAATTATCGCCTGTTATCATAACAGTCTTTATACCCGCATTATCGCAAGCCGCAATTTCATCAATAACGCCCTCTCTAGGCGGGTCCTCTAAACCAAGCAGACCGACAAAGGTAAGTTTAGTTTCTATTTCATCAGCTACAGCATTTGCAGGAATTTCGCTAAGCGGCTTCATCGCAATACATACAATTCTCATTGCCTCATTAGCAAGAGCTTCGTTAACCTCAAGAATTTCGCTTGTATTACAACCTACACACTTTGGTACTACCACCTCAGGTGCACCTTTAACAATAGCAAACGGACGCTCATTTATCATAGTGATAACGGTCATCGTTTTCCGCTCGGAATCGAACGGTATCTCAACAATATGCGGGAAAAGTCCGTCTATATCCTGCCTTGACATTGAGCAATAAGCAAGACAAGCCTTTTCGATTGCATCCTCAGTGGAATCATTTACAAGTGTTGAGCAAGCTGTCGCAATTCTTAAAACAACCGAACTGCTTTCATCTATTCCCTCTTCTGTAATATTAATATTCTTTTTACCGTCATAAATACAGCGAAGCTGCATCTTATTTCTCGTAAACACACCCGTTTTATCACAGCAAATAACATCGGTTTTACCGAGCAATTCAGCGGCTTTAACATCTTTTACAGTAATTTTATCCTGCAAAATTCTGTGAATACCGATAGCTATAACGATTGTCGTTATAGCAGGAAGTCCCTCAGGGATTGCCGCAACAGCAAGTGCTACAGCATTTATCAGCATATCAACCGTCATTGAAGCAAAGCTTTCGGCGGCAAAATTCTGAATGATTCCTATCAAAAAAACAATTGCACAGATAATCAGTATAGCAATATTTACAATTTTACCTATAGAATCGAGTTGGGTCTGCAAAGGGAGCTTATCCTCGCCCGTTTGCTGTAATATAGTTTCACTTTTACCAATTTCCGAGCTAAGACCTGTAGCAACGATAACAGCCTTAGCAGTACCGTGAACGACACTTGTTCCCGAAAACACCATATTCCCGCGCTTTTCAGAGGTAGTAATATCCTCTAAAACAATATCGCTATTCTTTTCAACGGGCACTTCAACACCGTTGAGCACAACCTCGTTACACCTGAATTCATTACACTCTATAATTCTTGCATCTGCAGGAATATAATCGCCTTCTTCAAGAATTATAATATCCCCAGGTACTAATTCGGCAGCATTCACTGATTTTACAATACCGTCTCTCAAAACATTGACAGAAGGGTTTGTAAGCAGTTTTATGCTATCAAGAGTATTATCGCAAGAATGTATATGATAAGCGCTTATAAGCGCATTTACAGTAACAATAGCAATTATCAGCAATGACGAAAAGCTATTAACCTCATTATACATTAATGAAACAATAAAAGAAATGAGCGCAGTGATAATAAGAGCTATAACCGTTTTATTTTTAAACTGCGCTAAAAAGTGCTGAAAAAAGGTCGGTCTTTCGATTTTTGAAATAACATTCTGACCGTAAAGCTCAAGCCTAGAGGCGGCCTCACCGTTTGATAAGCCCTTTTTATCGTCAACAACAAGTTCAGATAAAACCTCTTGTGGGGTAGAACTGTGCCAAATCATAGGACACCTCCTAAAACACTCAAATAATAATCCTTCATCTGCTTTGCATCCTCTGCCTGAGTACCTGCTGATTCACAGATAAACACAGGACTGCAATCATACTTGCAAACCAAATCGAGCATAGGCTCAAACGAGGGACCGAAAACAGTATCCTCAAAGGTAAGATGCCTCTTTTCGCCGCCTGTAGTATATTCAATCTTTGAAAAATGAGAATGAAAGCTCTTGAGTCTCTGCTCACCGAGTTTATCCTTTATTTCGATAAATATTTTTTCAAAATCTTCCTTGGTTTTAAGTATTCCCAAATCTCTTGCATTCAGATGTCCAAAATCAATGCAAGGGATCAGCCTTTCATCGATTTTACAAAGCTCTAATACTTCACTAAGAGTTCCAAGCTGATTTACTTTCCCCATAGTCTCAGGACAGATATGGATATCAGAAAAGCCTTCTCTGTCCAGAGCCTCAACGGCAAGTCGCATAGTATCGCAAGCAAGTGATAATGCCTGCTCTCTTGAAATCTTTCCGCAAGAGCCTGTATGAACTACTATTCTGTTTCCACCCATAGCTTTAACAGCGGCGGCAGACTGCAAAATATAATTAACCGAATTAAGGCGCTTTTCTTCCTCAACAGACGACATTGAAATATAATAAGGTGCGTGCAAAGACATTTTAATATTATGCTCAGCAGCGATTTTGCCAAGAGTCTCAGCCTTTTCTTTGCCTATATTTACACCTCTGCCGCATTGATATTCAAAACAGTCAAGTCCCATTTTAACAACATATTCAGGAACATGAAGACTGTTCTTATAGCCCATTTTACTAAAACTATCACTAGTTCCTGCAGGTCCAAAAATAGCAGACATATCATACCTCCGTATTGATAATCTTATAATGCGAGATTATCTTCTTTTCAAGCCTTCTTCTTACCTTAAAGCTCCAACCATCCTCAGGCTTTATAGGGGTTAATAAAACAGTCTTAACACCTACTGCCTTGCCGCCGATAATATCAGTAAATATCTGGTCGCCGACGATTGCAGTATTTTTTCGTTTTTCACCCAAAGCGTTAACAGCTCTTAAATATCCAAATGGTAAAGGCTTTAGTCCTAATGAAATAAAATCAAGACCGATTTTAGCGGCAAATGGCTCTACCCTCTTTTTTTTAGAATTGGAAAGAATGGTAAGCTTTATACCGCACTCTTTCATATAGCAAAGCCAATCTTCAAGACCGTCAGTAAGTATCTGACCGTGATGCGTAGACAAAGTATTATCAACATCTAAAATCAAAGCTTTTATATCATATTTATTTAATAACTCAACCTTTATATCGGTAACTCTATCGAGTTTTACATCAGGAATAAATAACATATTTTTCTCCACAAAAATAAAAAGCGGTTTTTAAAACCGCTTTTTAATCTTTTTTAATTAGCGGAACTTTCTTTTACGAGCAGCTTCCGACTTCTTTTTACGCTTTACAGAGGGCTTCTCATAGTGCTCTCTCTTACGTACCTCTTGAATAACACCGTCTCTAGCAGTAGCTCTTTTAAAACGACGCAAAGCATTATCAAGAGATTCATTTTCTTTGATTCTAACTTGACTCATTTACATTCCCTCCCTCCGCAGTAATGCAGGGGTCTTAATATTAAGGCTTAAAGCCTAAAGTTAATTGAATAATCAATTAACCTCTTAAAGCGAGTATATTCGCAACAATTGCGAGGACAAAGAAAAGTACAGCAAACCACTTAGTCCAACGCGCTAAAAAGGCGTCAAAAGTTCTTGCCTTGTTTTTAGACAAAAAGGTATCCGCACCGCCGGAAATAGCTCCGTTAATACCTGCACGGCGACCCTGCTGCAAAAGAACAGCGGCAATTATGACAAGCGAAACGAGTATAACTAAAATACCTAAAATAATTTCAGCTGCGTTCACCTGTTTCACCTCCAAATAATCAATAGCAATTAATATAATAACATATACTTTTTAAATTTGCAACAATTATTTTGCAAAATTCTTAGTTTTTTACAACTATATTGACAAGTTTCTTAGGAACATACAGTTCTTTAACAATATTCTTGCCTGAAATCTCTGCTAAAACAGCCTCCTGCTCCTTTGCAAGAGCAATTGCATCAGGTGCTGAAATGTCAGCAGGAACATTAAGTCTGGCTCTGATTTTACCGTTTATCTGAACAACGATTTCAACAGTAGCTTCAACACATTTTGCCTCATCAAACTCAGGCCATACGGTTTCATTAAGCATACCCTCAAAGCCCTTTAAGGTCCAGAGTTCCTCTGTAATATGAGGCGCAAAGGGATTAAGAAGAATTATAAAGGTCTTAAACTCATCGCGGGTAATCTTGCCTGTTGCTACGATAGAATTCATAAGAGACATAAGCGCCGCAATAGCGGTATTCATCTTAAGACCCTCGATATCCTCGGTAACCTTTTTGATTGTTCTATGGAATTCTGCTTCAAGCTCAGCTCTATAACCCGATTCCTCAGTCATAGTATCAGCCATAGCCCAAACCTTATCAAGGAAACGCTTACTACCCTTTATTGAAGACTGACTCCAGGGAGCTGCCTTTTCAAAATCGCCGATAAACATTTCATAAACACGCATCGTATCAGCGCCGTAATTCTCGATAATCTCATCGGGATTAACAACGTTACCGCGGGATTTAGACATCTTCTCGCCGTTCTCACCTAAAATCATACCGTGACTAGTACGCTTAGCGTAAGGCTCAGCAGAAGGTACAACACCGATATCGTAAAGGAACTTATCCCAGATGCGGCTGTAAAGCAGGTGCAAAGTTGTATGCTCCATACCGCCGTTATACCAATCAATTGGCGACCAATATTCGAGAGCTTCCTTAGATGCAAGTTCCTTATCATTATGCGGATCGCAATATCTGAGGAAATACCAGGAAGAACCTGCCCACTGAGGCATCGTATCGGTTTCTCTCTTTGCAGGAGCTCCGCAATGAGGACAGGTGGTATTTACCCAATCTGTCATCTTAGCAAGCGGAGATTCGCCGTTATCAGTAGGCTCATAGGAATCAACATTAGGAAGTACTAGAGGCAATTCGCTTTCATCAAGAGGCACATAACCGCACTTCTCACAATAAACCATCGGTATCGGCTCGCCCCAATATCTCTGGCGAGAGAATACCCAGTCACGAAGCTTATAATTAGTCTTAACAGAACCAAGACCCTTTTCTGTAAGCCACTGCTGAATAGCCTTCTTAGCCTCTTCAACCGAAAGACCGTTGAGGAAATCTGAGTTTACAAGAGTTCCTGTTGCGCAATCGGTAAATGCTTCTTTTTGAACATCCTCACCGCCTGCAACAACCTCGATAATCGGCAGACCGAATTTCTTTGCAAAATCCCAGTCGCGTGTATCGTGAGCCGGAACAGCCATAATAGCACCGGTTCCGTAAGAAATAAGTACATAATCAGAAATAAATATCGGAATTTCGGTATTATTTACAGGGTTGATTGCTGTAACACCCGAAAGCTTAACACCGGTTTTATCCTTAGCAAGCTCAGTACGCTCAAAGTCGGACTTTTTGGCTGCCAACTGCTGATAATTGCGCACCTCATCCATATTTTCAATCTTATCAGCCCATTTTTCAAGTAAAGGATGCTCAGGTGACATTACCATATAAGTAGCGCCAAATAAAGTATCCGCACGGGTGGTGAAAATCTCAAAGGTATCACCGATATTGGTACTGAAAGTAACCTGAGTACCGTAAGAACGGCCGATCCAGTTTCTCTGCTGAGTTTTAACTCTTTCTATAAAGTCAACATCCTCAAGACCATCAAGCAGCTTTTCGGCATACTCGGTAATCTTAAGCATCCATTGGCTTTTTTCTTTCTGAATAACTTCGCTGCCGCAACGCTCACAAACACCGTTAACAACCTCTTCGTTAGCAAGCACGCATTTACAAGAGGTACACCAGTTAACCGCCATCTGCTTTTTATAGGCAAGTCCTTTTTTGAAAAGCTGAAGGAAAATCCACTGAGTCCATTTATAGTAAGCAGGATCGGTAGTATTAACCTCTCTGTTCCAATCAAATGAAAAGCCGAGTGACTTTAGCTGACGCTTAAAGTTGGCAATATTGTTCTCGGTAACTATTGAGGGGTGTATATGATTTTTAATTGCAAAGTTTTCAGTCGGCAAACCGAAAGCATCCCAACCCATAGGATAAAGCACATTATAGCCCTGTAAACGCTTCTTACGGCAAACAATATCAATAGCCGTATAAGAACGCGGATGACCTACATGAAGCCCTTGACCTGACGGATAAGGGAATTCTACAAGACCGTAAAACTTTGGTAAAGAATAATCATCCTTTGCGGCAAAGGTATCCTTTTCATCCCAGATATCCTGCCATTTTTTCTCTATTTGTTTATAATCGTAATGCTGCATTTTTAGTCCCCCTCAGCAATGTTAAGAATATCGTTCATATCGAGCGGTTCTCCATCGCTCCACATTTTATCAAGCCCGTAAAATTCGCGTTCGTTTTTACCGAATATATGAATTATAACTGAGCCATAATCAAGCGCTATCCAACCGGTAGCTCTGCCCTCAATATGATGAGGGCTAACTCCGTTTTCAGCAAGCTTGTCCTCAACCTCATCGCAAAGAGCTTTTACATGGGTAGAAGATGTTGCTGTACACATAAGAAAATATTCGCAAAGAACAGTTAAATCGGCTATTTTTACTGCGAAAATTTCCTTTGCCTTTTTCTCATTAAGCGCGTTAGCCGCAATTTTTATAATATCTAAAGCTTCCAAGCTATTTACCTCCATTTAAAACAATTTCATTAAATGCCTCAACCGTATCAGGATGAATTGCTCTGCCCATATCAACAAGGTCCTTTATTGAATATTGAAGAGCATATAAAAGCGCTTTTTCAAGCGAAATATCAACAAGTTCTCTTATAACATCGACATCATCGTAATCTCTATCTTTCGATGTGAAATCCGCAAGATAAAGAATTTTAGCTGTAAGAGACATATTCCTCTTTGCAGTAGTATGGTATCTAACTGCATCCAAAACCTCTTCATCATCAATTCCGAGAACATATCTGAGATAAGCCTCGCCCGACATCGCATGCCATAATTTAAACGCCTTATTTTCAACATCGCTTTGCATTATACCAAAGGTTTCAAAGATTTTCAAGTGTTCTTCTTCAGGGGCGTTTTTAGTGATATCGTGAAGCAGACCTGCAAGGTAGCATTTTTCAGCATCTCCACCATATTTTAGAGCAAGTCTTTTAGCTTCATCTGCAACACAAATAGAATGATAAAATCTTTTCTCATTGAGCCTTGATTTTAGTATTTGAGTATATTTATTATATAAAGCCTCAGTCACTATATTCTCCCCTTTCAGTCAAATATTTATATATCTTTTCAGGCAAAAGCTTTTTTGAATTTGAAAAATCCTGTCTGATTTCTGTCGATGAAACGCTTGTTATGATTTCGTCCTTAACAAGGATTTCCATACCCATCTTTGAAAACTTTTCGATACAAGTATCAAACTCATCATTATCCATTTCTTTCCTTCTGAAAACGATAAACGGAATAATCTTCATTAGTTCTTCGTACTTGTACCATTTGTCAAAATAGGTAAACATATCTCCGCCACAAACGAAAGCAAAATTACGCTCAGGATATCGTTTTTTTAGCTCTAAAACCGTATCATAAGAATAGCTTTTGCCATCTCTTTCAAATTCAATAAGGCAAAGCTCGGCTTTAGAAAAATCCTCCGCCACTATTTTGCACATTTCAATTCGTATTCCATCCTCAGCCATAAAATCGCAGACCTTATGAGGTGGAATGCGGTCAGGCATCAAGAGTATTTTTTCGATATTGGGGTCATTTTCAAGAGCTTCAAGCATCTCATAATGACCTATATGAAACGGATTAAATGTTCCGCCAAAAATCGCAGTAAGCGGCATTATTTCACCAGCTTGATAGTTTTATTATTTTTGCTTTCCTTATAAAGGATAAAGCGAGTTCCTATTACCTGTACCACATCGCATTCGCAAAGCTCCGACAAGGTATCCGCACTTTCTCTTGCGTTTGTCGGACAGGTTTCAAGTGCTCTGAGTTTTATAAGCTCTCTTGCTTCTAAAGCGTCTTTTACCTGTTTTACGGTATTATCGTTTATACCGCCCTTTCCTATCTGCAAAATGGTTTCCATATCGTTAGCCATTGCTCTAAGTTGAGCACGCTGTCTGCTGTTTAACATAAATTTTACCTACTTTAAATATATTTCCTAAGTTCTGCTTCTAATAATTTCAAAGCTTTTCCTCTATGGCTGATACTATCCTTTTCTTCAGCGCTAAGGTGTCCAAAGCATCCCTTTTCACTGATAAACAGAGGGTCATAACCAAAGCCGCAATTGCCCGACTCCTCAAATGCAATATGTCCGTGGCACTCACCTCTAACGGTAAAGCTTCTTCCATCAGGGAAAACGCAAGCAATTGCCGCAACATAATATGCTGTTCGCTTTTCCATAGGAACACCCTCAAGCTCTTTGAGGATTTTTTTATTATTCTGGTCATCGTTGCCGTGCTCACCTGAATAACGGGCAGAGAAAACACCGGGAGCGCCGTTTAGATAATCAACGCAAATACCCGAATCATCAGCAACGCTGATAAAACCGGTTTCCTTTAAACCTGCAGTCGCCTTCAAAATTGCATTTTCCTCAAAGGTGGTGCCTGTTTCTTCTACCTCGGCAAGCGGTTTTTCAAGGTCACGCTCACTTAGTACCTCAAATCCCATCGGCTTTAATATACGCTCAAGTTCAACTAGTTTTTTCTGATTTTTGGTTGCAACAAATATTTTCATTTATTATTCCCCACTGTCGAATATACCATCTGCAAATTCGGTTGCGCTAAAGGGCTGTAAATCATCAATTCCCTCGCCGACACCTATGAATTTGACAGGTATATCAAGTTCGTTCTTTATAGCTATAACAATACCACCCTTTGCAGTACCGTCAAGCTTAGTCAGAACAATACCCGTAATATTGGTGACATTTTTAAACTCTCTTGCTTGATTCACAGCATTCTGTCCTGTTGCGGCATCAAGTACAAGCAATGTTTCAACCGATGCATCAGGTAGTTCCCTTGCGATAACACGGTTTATTTTTGCAAGCTCATCCATAAGGTTTTTCTTATTATGAAGTCTGCCTGCAGTATCGCATATTATAACATCGGCGCCTTTTGCCTTTGCGGATGCAATAGTATCAAAAACAACCGATGCAGGGTCAGTTCCCTCAACGCTTTTTACCATTGTAACCCCTGCACGCTCTGCCCAGATTCCAAGCTGGTCAATAGCCGCCGCACGGAAGGTATCAGCTGCACCCAAAACAACGTTTTTGCCCTCAGCTTTAAGCTGAGCCGAAATTTTGCCGATTGAGGTGGTTTTGCCGACACCGTTAACACCGATAACAAGAATAACCGACGGCTTAGTTTCAAGCTTTAAGCCCTCGTCCTCACCTAACATTTCAGAAATAATTTCTTTCATCATTCCCTTGATAAGCGAGGGGTCGGTAGTACCCGTTTCTTTGATTTTCTGGCGCAGCTTATCGCAAATTTCACCTGCGGTAACAACACCTACATCCGACATAACAAGAATTTCTTCAAGCTCTTCAAATAAATCCTCGTCAATCCTTGTAAAGCTGTTTACAACACTTGTAATACTCTCAGCAATAGAGTTTCGGGTTTTTTTAAGTCCCTCTTTAATTTTACTAAAAAATCCCATAAAACGGCTCCTAAATAAGATTTTATGCTGTCTGGTTTCCCTCTAAAAGCTTCTTTTCAAGCTCCGCAACATTGAGCTCTAATAGTTTTGTAATACCCTTTTCCTGCATAGTAACACCATAAAGCATATCTGCAGCTTCCATCGTACCGCGGCGGTGGGTAACACAAATAAACTGGGTAGAAAAATCAGATTTTTTCATATAATCTGCAAAGCGGTCAACGTTGATATCATCAAGAGCAGTATCAACCTCATCCAAGAAGCAGAAAGGCGGCGCGCTAACGCGCATAATAGCGAAATAGATTGATAAAGCAATAAGCGCCTTTTCGCCGCCTGAAAGACCATCTAGGCTAGGTACATTTTTGCCCGGCAACTTAACATTAATATCAATACCGCTTTCGAGAATATTGTCAGGGTCTGCAAGAGAAAGACTTGCACTTCCGCCGCCAAAAAGCTCAGTAAAGGTTTTAGAAAAATTCTGGCTGATTTTCGCAAATCCTTCGGTAAATATGTCACGCATCTGAGTTGTAAGCTGATTGATAAGTTTATGGAGCTCCGCGCGTGTATTTTCGACATCGTCAATTTGAGCTGATAAGAAATCGTATCTTTCTTTAACCTCTTTATATTCCTCAATAGCAGAAACATTGACATTTCCAAGAGAGCGGATCTTATTGCGGATATCTGCAAGATTACGCTTTGCCTCAGCCGGATTTTCCGGCTCACTTGCTACCTTTTCGGCCTCACTGCGGGTAAGCTCATATTCATCGTAAAGCTTGCGGATAACATCATCATACTCTTTAAGCATAACCTCTTTGCGCTCGCAAAGACGGGCAAGCTCGCCGCCTATCTGCTCACGGCGCATAGTCTTTTCTCGCTCGCTTTGTCTAAGCTCAACGCCTGCTTTTTCGGTATCGTTACGCTTTTCGAGCATATCGGCTATATTCTTCTCACCTTGCTCGATTTTCTCTTTGAGAACTGAGATTGAAGAATCGGTATCAGCAATCTGCGCTTTAATACCCTCAATTTTAAGATTCAATGCCTCAATTTCCCCGTCAATCTGAGAAGCACGACTTGTACGGGACTCGATAAGCGATTTCAGATTTTCCTTTGCGGCATCTAACTGCTGAATATCTTTTTCAGTCTCTATTACCAAAAGCTTAATTTCGGTAATTTCGGCAGTTAAATTCTCCCTGGTTTCATTAAGAGAGTCTCTACCAGAGGTTTGACTGTCAATTAAGGACTGCAGTTCAGTCTTTTGCTGTTCAATTTTAGCAATCTCAACAGCAGCATTAGTAGACTGCTCTTTAAGCATTTTGAGCTTTTCTTTGCCCGAATTTTCCTCGTCACAAAGCTGCTTTAGAGTTGATTTTGCATTAAGTAGCAAATCATCTATACGCTTAAGCTCTGCAAGAGCGCGAATTTTATCTTCATTAGCAGTAGTAAGCTCTGCTTTGGCGGCTGTAATATCAGCCTCAACCGCATTTGCCGCTTCTGTAGCAACTCTGTATTTTTCTTCAAGCTCGCTAAGTTTCACGGTCGATTTTTTGATATCTTCCTCAATCTTTTCAATATCGGAAGCACGGCTTAAAAGACCAGCGTTTTTAACAAGCGAACCGCCTGTTAAAGAACCGCCGAGATTTATAACCTGACCGTCAAGAGTTACAATTTTAATTTTATAGCCTGTCTTTTTAGCAATAGTTGTAGCGCAATCTATATCCTCGGCAACTATTGTACCCCCAAGAAGGTGCTTAATAATTTCTCGGTATTTTTCCTCACAATCAACAAGGTCGGACGCAATACCGACATATCCAAACATATTTTCAGCACCTGATTCGGGAAATTCACGCGATTTAATAGTTTTAATAGGCAAGAATGTTGCACGGCCGCCGCCCGAGGTCTTAAGATAATTGATAGCTCTTTTAGCATCAGTCTCAGTTTCGGTAATAATATTCTGAATTGCCGCAGCCAAGGCTGTTTCAATAGCAATACTATATTCTTTTTCAACCTTAATCAGCTTAGAAACAGGACCGCATATACCCTTTAAAATTCCTGTTTCAGCCTGATTCATAACAGCCTTTACAGAGTGGGTAAAGCCTTCCATATTATTTTCGAGCTCTTTGAGTATCTGAGCACGTCTGCGCTTAGCCTCAATATCAAGTCGTATCGACTCAAGCTTACCCTTTAAATCCTCTGCAACAGCATTCTTGGATTCAAGGCGCATTTCATAGCCTTTTAAGGTGTTTTTATTACTCTCGATAACTTCTTCAAACTGCTGTAAAAGCTTATCGGTTTCATTAAATTCTCCGTCAAGTCTCTCTACTTCACCGCTGTACTGATTTATCTGCTCCGAAAGGGTTTCCTTTCTTGCGCCGATTTCCTCAATAGTTGTATCAGCAGTGACCATTTCAACCCTCTTGTCGGCAATTTTAGCAGAAAGAGTATTGAGTTCGCGAATCTGGGATTCAATTTTTCTTGAGATACTGTCACTATCGGATAAAAGCTCAGATAATTTCACCTCTAAGGAATGAAGCTTATCTTCAAGCTCAGCTTTATATTTAAGCTTTAAATCAGCCTCGGCAGTTTTGCTCTCTATTTCTGCCAAAGCATCGCTATCCGATTTAGAAAGCAAACGCTTTTCTTCAGCAAGTCGCTCAACAGTCTCGTTATTATGAGCAATATCGTTTTCTAAAACGGTTATATCACCTGTGAGTTTAACTATCTCTTCGTTTGTCGAAGAAATGTTAAGTCTCTCGCCCTCAATTTCAGAGGTAAGGCGAGCAAAATATGCGGTGTTTTCTTCAGTTTTGCGGTCAAAATCCTCCAAGGCATCCTCAATTTCCTTATAGGACAACTGGGCGGCGGCGATTTTGCTTTCCTGATTTCTTAAAGCTTCTTTAGAATTATTCAAGGTATAAAGCCAAAGACCTATTTCAAGGCCTTTTTTCTGCTCTGCCAAATCTAAAAACTTTTCTGCTTTTCTGCTCTGCTCTGCAAGCGGGCCTACACGGGATTCAAGTTCATCTAGAATATCGTGTAGTCTCAAAAGATTTTCTTCAGCTGCAGAAAGCTTTCTCTCAGCCTCTAATTTGCGGTAGCGGTATTTTGAAATACCTGCAGCCTCTTCAAAGATATCACGGCGTTCATTAGATTTAGAGCTGATTATATTATCGATTTTACCCTGACCAATCATAGAATAGCCGTCACGGCCTAAACCTGTATCCATAAACAGCTCGTGTATATCCTTAAGACGGACCGAAGCACCGTTTATAGCATATTCACTCTCGTGAGAACGATAAAAACGGCGGGTAATACTAACAAAATCATTATCAAAATTAAGCGAACGGTCGGTGTTATTTATGTTAAGCGTTACCTCGCAAAAACCATGCGGACGGCGGGTTTCTGTGCCGCCAAAGATAACATCCTCCATCGACTGACCGCGAAGACTTTTTGTAGACTGCTCTCCAAGTACCCAACGCACCGCATCCGAGATATTACTCTTACCGCTTCCGTTAGGGCCTACAACTGCAGTAATACCCTTGCCGAATTTAAGAACTGTCTTATCTGCAAAGGATTTAAAGCCTTGAATTTCAATCGAGCTTAACAGCATTTATTTACACTTCCCTTTCTATTTCAGTTTTAAGGTCACAAAGCTCGGATTTGACTTTCACCTTACAGTAATAGCCTTTACTCTCCAAAAAGTTAATATTGGAGCGCTTTTGACCTATCATTTTAGAAACGTCGGACTTGCCGACATAAATTATATATCTTCCCTTTTGGGTTAATTTTTTAAGTACATCGCTGAGCATTATCTGAGACTGACAAAGCTCGCTGAAGGCAGGATGCCAAGGTCCTGCAAGGAAAGCTGATTCTTCAATAGAATGAAGTCCCAGCCTTATAACGCGTATACCCTCGTCAGAAAACATAGTATAAAGCTTTGATGCTAATTTTATAGCTCCGTCAAGGGTTTGAGGTTTATATTTATCATCGAGATAAAGTGCCGCCAAATCAGTATCCTTTAAAACTATTGTAGGATAAATTCTGACCGTATCGGGTTTAATCTCAATAACCTTTTGCGCGGTTTTAATAGCCGATGCATCGCTGTCAGCATAAAGACCAGTCATAATTTGAAGTCCTAATTCAAATCCGTGCTGACGGATAAGCGCTGAAGCGTTATAAACATCATTAGCGGTATGACCTCTTTTATTGAGCCTGAGCACCCTGTCATTAAGGCTTTGAGCGCCAAGCTCAATAGCTGTTACATTATGCTCTTTTAAAAGATTTAAAATATCTTCATCAATAGCATCAGGACGGGTAGAAATTCTTATACCTGAAACTATTCCGTCCTTTACAAACCGCGATGCAGGCTCTAAAAGAGATTGCATATAGTTTCGATTTATCGCCGTAAAGCTGCCGCCGAAAAAGGCAATTTCGGTATTTTCGGGATTATAGCCTGCAGAACTTCGGGCAATATTTACCGAATTAATAACATCATCTGCCCTCGGCGCTTTGCAAACACCGGTAATATATCTTTGATTGCAAAAGCTACACTTATTTGGACAGCCTATATGCGGCACAAAAATCGAGATATTAGAATGCTTGGCACTCATAGTTTAGCACCCATAAGCTCTAATGCCTGCTTTGCTGCCATTTGCTCAGCCTGCTTTTTGTTTTTCCCCTTGCCTCTGCCTATAACATTTGAATTTAGATGAACCTCAACCTCAAATACCTTATTGTGGTCAGGTCCGCTTTCGCCTGTAAGAATATAGCTTACCGTTTCCTCAGGGTTACGCTGAATAATTTCCTGAAGAGTGGTTTTGTAGTCCTTGAAAACCTCGTCATCGGTATGCTGAAGCTCAGCGGTTATAAATCGCATAACGTGCTTTTTAGCAACCTCCATACCGCCGTCAATATACATTGCGGCAAGTACAGCCTCAAAGGCATCGGCAAGAATGGAATCCCTTTCTCTGCCACCACCTTTGTCTTCGCCTTTTCCAAGCCTTAAAAACTTTCCGATTTCAAGTTCCCTTGAAAAAACGCAAAGCGACTTTTCGCAAACCAAAGAAGCCCTCAATTTAGTAAGCTCGCCCTCAGGAATACTTTTAAACTTATTGAAAAGGTGCTCTGCAACGATTATTGAAAGCACCGAATCACCTAAAAACTCAAGTCTCTCGTTAGAGGTGACCCCATGGCGCACCTCGTTGGCATAAGAGGAATGAGTCAGTGCATTTTCAAGTAATTTTATATCTTTAAATGTATAGCCTAAATTTGATTCTAAAGCCTTCATTTAAACTTATCCTTTATAAATTATTTTGCAATATGCTCTTCTATTTTCTCAATAACACCGTTCTCACAGAAAACAAGCGCCTGTTTAACGGCATTTTTTATAGCTTTTGCATCTGAACTACCGTGAGCCTTAATAACGGGCTTTTTAACACCCAAAAGCGGCGCTCCGCCCACCTCAGAGCTGTCCATCATACTCTTAAGTGAGTATAAATCCTTTTTAAGCACTAATGCGGCAAGCTTATTTATAATGCTCTTATAAAGTACGCCCTTTACCATCTTGAAGAAAGTAGTAGCTGTACCTTCTATAAGTTTTAGAGCAATGTTACCCGTAAAACCGTCAGTAATAACCGCATCACAGACACCCTTAGGCATCTCACGAGATTCAATATTTCCTACAAAGTTAATAGGAGCATTACTCAAAAGCTCATAAGCCTGTTTTTGAAGCTCAGTACCCTTAGTATCCTCAACACCAATGTTTAGAAGACCGATTTTCGGGTTTTCAATTCCCTCAACCTTTTCTAGATACACGCTTGACATTATACCGAATTGCTCTAGCATCTCAGGTCTGCACTCTGCATTAGCTCCCATATCCATAAGCATATAGTGACCTGTAGGTGACGGGATAAGTCCTGCAAGAGCAGGTCTTTTAATACCTTTGATTCTCTTAATTATAAGCGTACCCCCGACTACTACAGCACCTGTTGAGCCTGCCGATACAAAAGCATCAGCATTACCGTCCGCTAGCTCTTTAAAAGCCAATGCCATTGAGCTTTCGTTATGAGCTTTCAAAAGCGAGGTAGGGTCATCGTGCATAGAAATAACATCTTCGGTATGTACTATTTTAAGGTCACCCTTAAAGGTTAAATTATTCTCATTTATAATCTTTTCGATTTCAGCCTGATTGCCTGTTAAGGTAACATCAACTGAAAGCTCGTTTGAAGCAAGCGCCGCACCTTTTACAATTTCCAAAGGTGCATTATCGCCGCCATAAGCGTCAATAACTATTCTCATAATTTCAACTCCTTATCGAACCAATCAAGCGAGCGCTGAGCCAGAGCGGCATAACGCTCGCGCTTGTCCCTTATTTTAACATCAAGTGACGGCAGAATACCGAAATTTGCGCCCATAGGCTGAAAATCCTTTACATTTTCATCGCAAATATAACCCAGCAAAGCGCCTATCATAGAAAATTCGGGTAATATAAGCGGTTCTTCACCATTTAATCTCGCAGATGCATTAATTCCTGCAATAATACCGCTTGCCGCCGATTCCATATACCCCTCAACACCCGAAAGCTGACCTGCAAAGAAAATATTGCTGTTTTCTTTCAAAGATAAATCTCTGGTTAATAGCTTTGGAGAATTAATAAAGGTATTGCGGTGCATAACACCGTATCTCATAAATTCAGCGTTCTCAAGCCCCGGTATCATTGAAAAAACTCTTTTTTGCTCAGGAAATTTGAGATTAGTTTGAAAGCCTACTAGGTTAAAAAGAGTACCCTCTGCATTTTCTCTGCGAAGCTGAACCGCCGCCCAGGGTCTGTGCCCTGTTCGGGGGTCTCTAAGTCCCACAGGCTTTAAAGGACCGAAACGGATTGAATCCTCGCCTCTTTTTGCTAAAACCTCAATAGGCATACAGCCTTCATATACGGTCAACGGTTTATCGAAATCCTTAAGCGGTGCTGACTCGGCATTTATAAGCTCATTATGAAAAGCGGTATATTCCTCTTTGTTCATATAACAGTTGATGTAATCATCTGTTCCCTTATCATAACGAGAAGCAAAAAACGCTTTAGTCATATCGATGCTTTCTGCTGAAACAATAGGTGCCGCCGCATCATAAAAGCTTAAATTTCCGTCTTCGCAAAGTCTGGAAATATCCTCTGCCAGTTTATCATCAGTAAGAGGTCCTGTTGCAATTACAGTTATACCGTCCTCAGGGATTTTTTCTACAATTTCATTTACAATTTCAATATTAGGATGCGAAGAAATTTTTTCGGTTATGAGTTTAGAAAACTCATCTCTGTCCACCGCAAGCGCACCGCCTGCCGCAACCGAGCACTTATCTGCCGCCCAAAGGCAAATAGAACCGAAACGGCGCATTTCTTCTTTTAAAAGTCCTGCTGCTGAATCAACCCTTGCCGCCTTTAATGAATTTGAGCAAACAAGCTCTGCAAAACCATTTGATTTATGAGCAGGGGTCATTTTGCTCGGCTTCATTTCAATAAGCTGAACTTTAATTCCGCGCTCAGCCAACTGAAAAGCTGCTTCACAGCCTGCAAGCCCTGCGCCTATAACACAAACCTTATTCATTAGAGGTATCCTTTGCTTTTTTAGACTTAGTCTGTCTTGTAGGACAGTCAGCATTCATACAGTATTTACGGCCGCGAACTCCTGCAAGAATAAAGTTTCCGCACTCACTGCATTTTTCTCCTGTCGGAACGCCGGGAGCGGCGAAATCACAGGTGGGGTAATTAGAGCAACCGTAGAATTTCTTACCCTTTTTAGAAACCCTTTTTACAAGCTTCGCACCACACTTGGGACAGGGCTGTTTCACCTCATCCTCGGGTACAGGCTTTGTATTTTTACAGGTCGGGTAATTAGGACAGGCAAGGAATTTACCGAATCTTCCTGTACGAACTACCATTTTACTGCCGCATTTTTCGCATAAGACATCCGTCTCAACCACAGGCACCTTTACACGCTTTCCGTCAAGCTCATTTTCTGCTTTTTTATAATGCTTATCAAAATCAGCATAAAAATCAGCGATAGTCTTTGTCCAGTTAAGGTCACCAACACCGATTTTATCGAGCTTTTCTTCAAGCCCTGCAGTAAACTTAACATCTATTATGCGGTCAAAATATTCTGTCAAAAGGTCAACTACAACCATACCGAGATTAGTAGGTTTTAAAGCTTTTTTCTCCTTCTCGATATAATCGCGGTTCATAATATTAGAAAGGATAGGCGCATAGGTAGAAGGTCTGCCAATACCGTTTTCATCAAGAGCCTTGATAAGAGTAGCCTCTATATATCTTGCAGGCGGTTGAGTGAAATGCTGATTAGGGGTAAGCTCTCTGAGCTTTAATACCTCTCCCTCAGTCATCTCGGGAAGATTAACCTCATTTTCGTCTTCCTCGTCCTTGCCCTCTTCGTAAAGAACGGTAAAACCGTCAAACCTTACTGAATACCCGCTGGCTTTAAACATATAATCGCCTGCTGTTATACTTACATTCACCGTATCGTGAACACAAGCAGACATAAGAGATGCGACAAAACGCTCCCAGATAAGCTTATAAAGCTTATACTGCTCAGGTGATAAAGCATCTTTTGCCTTTTCAGGAGTTATAAAAACATCGGTAGGTCTTATAGCCTCGTGAGCATCCTGAGCACCGTTTTTGGTTTTAAAATATCGAGGTGAAGACGGTAAATATTTATCACCAAAAGTTTTAGTGATAAAGGAATTTGCCGCCGCTCTTGCTTCTTCGGATATACGAAGTGAATCAGTACGCATATATGTTATAAGACCGGTAACGCCAACCCCCGGTATATCAACACCTTCATATAGCTGTTGAGCAATTCGCATTGTTCTCTGACCAGAAAAGCCAAGCTTTCTGGATGCATCCTGCTGCAAAGTAGAGGTGATAAACGGCGGTGCAGGCTGACGGTTTCGTCTGCCCTTTTTGATTTCACTTACGGTATAAACCGCATTTTCAAGGTCGTTTACAATACCGGTTGCATCGGTTTCATCAGCTATTAAATCAATCTTTTTACCATCTTTAAAGCCATGAAGCTTTGCCATAAAGGTTTTTCTGCCTGATGCTAGCTTTGCATCAATAGACCAGTATTCCTGCGGCACGAACTTTTCAATCTCGCGCTCTCGCTCAACAACAAGTCTCAATGCAACGGTCTGCACTCTTCCTGCAGAAAGACCGCTCTTTACCTTTTTCCAAAGGAACGGGCTTAATTTATAGCCTACAATTCTATCTAGCACTCTTCTTGCCTGCTGAGCATCAACGAGGTCTAAATCGAGCTTTCTTGGTTGTTTTATACCTGCCAAAACGCCGCTCTTTGTAATCTCGTTAAAGGTCACACGGTTTTCAGCATTCATATCAAGAGCTAATATCTGAGCTAAATGCCAGGAAATAGCCTCGCCCTCTCTATCAGGGTCGGTTGCGAGATAAACTTCATCGCACTCAGCCGCCGCCTGCTTCAAGGTTTTAATAAGCTCCTTTTTCTCAGGCATATTGCTGTATTGAGGTTTAAAATCGTTTTCTATATCAACACCAAGCTTTGATTTCGGCAGGTCGCGGATATGACCCATAGAAGCCATAACCTTATAATCACCGCCAAGATATTTCTTGATGCTTTTTACTTTAGTCGGAGACTCAACAATTAAAAGTTTCGACATACTCGTCCTCCTAAAAAATATTCAAAATTCTTTTTCTAAAGCTTCTCGTACATACCTCCGGGAATTGCTTTAATAAGAAATTCCATTTCAAGCTCTGTAAGAGCAGAGAGAAGCTCCGAAGAAGAAAGTCCTGTATCGCAAATTTCTTCAGGGAAAAATTTTTGCTTATCTAATTGATTATATACTATTTTTGCATTTTTTGAAAGGGTTTCATTGAAATTTTTTTGACTTTTCTGAAAATTTTCTTGTTTTTTATCAGGCTGATTATTTAAAATACGCTCATTATATGCCTTTTCTATATTGATTTTATCAGGAAAACGGTGAATATATTCATTAAAAATATCCGAGGCATCTAAAAGAGGCTTTGCACCGTCTCTTAACAACGCATTAGAGCCCTCATACTCAGCCATTTTCGGCGAGCCCGGAATAACAAATACATCTCTCCCCTGCTCGGCCGAATGCCTTGCTGTAATTAAAGCCCCGCTTTTAGAATGAGCTTCTATGACAACCGTTCCCAAAGATAAAGCCGACATTATGCGGTTTCGCTCAGGAAAGGTATATTTAGTACACTTTTCATCGGGCGGATATTCGCTGATAAGACAACCTTTTTCGCAAATCTTTTGTCTCAAAGCCTCGTTTTCTTTAAGATAAGGATATTCGAGTCCGCACCCGAGTACCGCAACTGTCACACCGTTTGATTTAAGAGCACCAGCATGAGCATAGGTATCTCCGCCTTTAGCTCCGCCGCTTACAACAATCATTCCCGAAGCAGCAAGCCTGAAGCCCAAAGAATAAGCAGATTTCTTACCGAACTCGCTCAGCTTTCTCGGTCCTACAATACAAATCGCAGGCTCTTTATCGAAATCAGGCATAGTTCCTTTAACATAAAGCACCGCAGGCGGATCTTCTATAACTGATAGGCAAAACGGATATTCCTCACTGCCGAAAGGAATTATTTTAATATTTTCAGCCTTGCATCGAGCCAAAATTTCTGCAGCATTCGAAAGACCGATTTTGCTCATCCGCATAATCTCGGCTTTAGAGAATAAACCCGATTTTTTGCAAGCCTCAATCCCTGCATTATAAACAGACTCAGCGGATTTAAAATGAGCAAATACTTCACCTATTCTGCTGTTAGCAGCACCTAAAACCAAAGCTAGCCAAATAGAGTAAATAATCATTTCATCATTTCCCACATTGAAATAGATGCCGCAACTGCCGCATTAAGAGATTCGGCTTTGCCCTTCATAGGAATGGTTATAAGCCTGTCAGACAAAGACTTAGTTTTCTCTGTAATACCGTTAGCCTCGTTGCCGATTATGAGCACACAACCATCTTTAAAACCAATATTCTGTATATCCTCAGCAGTTTTATCGACGACACAAGCAAAGGTTTCAAGACCTGTATTTTTTAAGTCGCTAGCAAAATCCTCGAAAATAAATATCGGCATACGAAGCAAGGTACCCATAGACGCTCTAAGAGATTTAGGAGCATACGGGTCACAGCCGTTTGAGGACAAAATTATGCCGCTCACTCCAAGCGCCTCAGCAGTTCGGGAAACTGCACCGAGATTTGAAGGGTCTGCTATATTTTCGAGGGCGATATATCTTCCTTTTTTATCAATCTCAGCCGCCGCTATATGCGGCTTTTTCGCAAGTGCGATAATTCCCTGAGGACTTAATGTATCAGAAATTTTCTTAAAAAGGCCGTCCGGTATTTTAAAGCATTCATCGGAAATTTCAACAAACGACAAAATTTCCTTTGAATATTTCGACTGAGCGGTATCAGAGATAATCAACTTATCAAACCGAATTCCGTTGTCCATAGCATCCGAGCAAATGCGCAATCCTTCAAGGACAAAAACACCCTCTGCATTTCTCTTTTTTGCCGAGGTTTGCAGAGCAGAAATAAGCTTGATGAGTGAATTATCTTTACTGGTAATTTCTTTAAAATTTGCCAAAATCGGTCTCTCTCCCAACATTTTTACTGTTATTTAAAAATGAAAAATCCTCCCTAAGAAGAACTTAGGGAGAATAATAAATTATTTATCAAGAGCCTTTTTAGCAGCCTTAACGAGAGTTGCAAAGCCTGCAGCATCATTTACTGCGAGGTCAGCAAGCATCTTGCGGTTGATAGCAATACCTGCCTTATTAAGACCGTTCATAAAGGATGAATAGTTGATGTCATTCATCTTGCAAGCAGCCGAGATACGTGTAATCCATAAACGACGGAAATCACGCTTTTTAAGTCTACGACCGATATATGCATAGTTGCCGGATTTCATTACGGCTTCTTTAGCGGTTTTAAAGAGCTTAGACTTAGCGCCGAAATAGCCCTTAGCAAGCTTTAATATCTTTTTTCTTCTTTTGCGTGTTGCTAACGCACCTTTAACACGTGCCATTTCAATATACCTCCACTTTCAAGATATCCTTATTTATAAGGAATCATTTTCTTTACCTTTGCAACATTTGTTACATCGGCAGTAACGGTTTTACGAAGATTTCTCTTACGCTTGGTTGTTTTCTTGTTGAGAATGTGCGACTTGAAAGCATGAGCTCTTTTAACCTTACCGGTCTTGGTAAGCTTAAAGCGTTTCTTGGCGCCGCTGTGAGTTTTAATCTTAGGCATTTTAAGTCCTCCCAAAAAAATTTTTAACAACTGATTATTTGCCGGATTTCGGAGCTAAGAACATAAGCATGTTACGTCCTTCCATTTTAGCAGCCTTTTCAACGGTAGAATAATCCTGACAGTATTCGGCAAAGCGGGTCATAGTATCAAGACCGATTTCCGGATGACCGAGCTCGCGGCCGCGGAAGCGGATTGAGACCTTCACCTTATTGCCGTCCTGCAAAAAGCGGATAGCGTGTCTACCTTTGGTTTCGAAGTCATGAACATCAATACTAAGTCCAAGTCTTACCTCTTTTACTTCCATAACCTTCTGGTTCTTCTTGGCTTCTTTCTCGCGTTTAGCCTGCTCAAAACGGTATTTACCGTAATCCATAATTTTGCAAACAGGCGGCTGAGCATTTGGCGATATGCAAACGAGATCTAAGTCTGCGGCATACGCTGCTTCCAAAGCCTTATCAACCGAGATAATACCCAGCTGAGAACCATCGTTGGAAATAACACGAACTTCCTTGAATTTAATACCCTCGTTTACGGCTAATTCTTTACTGCTAATTTTGACGCACCTCCAAAATGGCTTATATGACAGATTAAGCACTGTCGAACTAAAAAAGCGTGGACGCAACAACGCCCACGCATAAGAATACCATAAAAGTAAATCTTATTGACCCTTTAGCTCGATTGCTGAGGGTGAGGACGCTATGCGTACTACTTCATTGTAAAGATTATTATACTCGCTTTTTTGAAAAAGTCAAGCATTTTTTTGGCTTAAATATAAATCTATTGATTCTGCCGCTTTTTTTCCTGCTCCCATAGCTAAAATAACTGTTGCCGCTCCTGTTACGGCATCACCGCCTGCATATACTCCCTCTTTAGTAGTCTGCATATTTTCGTCTACTACTAAGCAACCGCGTTTATTGGCTTCAAGGCCGGCAGTTGTTGTGCGGATGAGCGGATTTGGAGTTGTTCCCAAAGCCATAATAACAGAATCAACTTCAAGTAGAAATTCAGAATCAGGTATTTCCTCAGGTCTTCTTCTGCCGCTTGCATCAGGTTCTCCAAGCTGCATTTTAATACATTCAATACCTGTCACATATCCTTTTTCGTCACTTAAAATTTTCACAGGATTGCAAAGTAATTTAAAAATTATCTCTTCCTCTTTTGCGTGATGAATTTCTTCCTTTCGCGCAGGCATTTCTTCCTCGCCTCGGCGGTAGATTATGTAAACCTTATCAGCACCCATTCTTTTTGCACAGCGGGCGGCATCCATCGCAACATTTCCGCCGCCGACAACCGCAATCGAATTTGACTTTTTAATAGGTGTATCATAATTATCAAGATAGGCTTTCATAAGGTTTATTCGGGTGAGATATTCATTTGCCGAATAAACTCCCACGCAGTCCTCACCGTCTATTCCCATAAACATCGGAAGCCCTGCACCAGAGCCGATAAATACTGCCTCATAGCCCATATCAATAATTTCATCAATTGACAGCACCTTACCGATAACCATATCGGTCATTATCTCAACGCCGAGCTTTTTTAGTCCCTCAATTTCACTTGCTACTATTTTTTTAGGCAGTCTAAACTCAGGAATACCGTATACAAGCACACCGCCCGCAGTATGGAAAGCCTCGAAAACAGTTACCCTATATCCTTTTTTAGCAAGGTCACCTGCACAGGTAAGACCTGCAGGACCTGCTCCTATTACAGCAACCTTTTTACCTGTAGGCTTATTAGCAGGCATATCCTCTTTACGATTTTGTAAATGCCAATCTGCAACAAAACGCTCAAGTCTTCCAATACCTACACTCTCGCCCTTAATAGCACGAACGCATTTACCTTCACACTGACTTTCCTGCGGACATACTCTACCGCAAACAGCAGGCAAAGAGCTTGTTTTTGAAATAATATCATAAGCACCTTCAAAGTCTCCCTTTGCTACAAGCGAGATAAAATCAGGTATTGCCACATTGACAGGGCAACCCGAAACACAGGGCTTATGCTTACAATTAAGACAACGGTTTGCCTCAGCAACAGCCATTTCTGCAGTATAGCCAAGAGCCACTTCATCGAAATTTTTATTTCTGATAAGCGGCTCTTGTTCAGGCATAGGGGTTTTAACCGGAGACATATCAGCCATTTAAAACGCCCTCCATTCTGCAGGAATGAGCCTCTTCCTCGCGATAAAAACCGTTTCGGCGGGAAAGTGAATCAAAATCCACCAGATGACCGTCAAAATCAGGACCGTCAACGCAGGCAAACTTAGTTTCTCCTCCTACGGTCACACGACAGCCGCCGCACATACCCGTTCCATCAATCATAATAGGATTAAGGCTAACTATGGTTTTTATACCATATTCCTTTGTAACTAAAGACACAAACTTCATCATAGGAATTGGTCCAATTGCGATTACAAGGTCGTATTCATCTTTTTCAAGCAGTTTTTTCAGCACATCGGTAACAAAGCCTTTTTCACCGTAAGAGCCGTCATCTGTAGTTATATAGCAGTTATTCGATACTGCCTTCATTTCTTGCTCTAAAATAACAATATCCTTGCTACGAAAACCGGCGATAACAGTAGTTTCGACGCCCATATTATAAAGGGTTTTAGCCTGAGGATAGGCTATCGCACAGCCTACTCCCCCGCCTATAACTATAGCCTTTTTAGCATCGCCGTATTCTGTCGGACAGCCAAGCGGACCTACACAGTCAAGAATACTATCCCCAACGCAAAGCGCTGCAAGCTTTTTTGTAGTAAACCCGACAGCCTGAAAAATTATCGTCAGAGTACCTTTTTCGCGGTCAAAATCCGCAACGGTCAGCGGTATTCTCTCGCCTTTTTCATCTATGCGTATAATAACAAACTGTCCGGCTTTTACCTTTTTTGCTATAAAAGGTGCAGCTATAGTTAGCGAGGTCACCCCTGCACCAAGCACCTTTTTATCCAGAATTTTAAACAATTAAGAACACCCCGTTCTGATTTACAAAGCCGCCTTTAAATCTTCTGTTTTATCGGTCTTTTCCCAAGGTAGGTCAATATCAGTTCTGCCCATGTGACCGTATGCCGAGGTTTGGCGATAAATGGGAGCTCTGAGCCCTAGCTTTTCAATAATAGCGGCAGGTCTCAAATCAAACACCTTATTTACAACCTCTGCCAATTTTTCATCGCTTACAGTACCTGTACCAAAAGTATCAACCATAATCGAAACAGGCTTTGCAACACCTATTGCGTAAGCCAACTGTATTTCGCACTTTTTAGCAAGTCCTGCAGCTACGATATTCTTCGCAACATAACGGCTGGCATAAGCGGCACTGCGGTCAACCTTTGTCGGGTCCTTTCCTGAGAAAGCACCGCCGCCGTGACGGGCATAGCCACCATAGGTATCAACAATAATCTTTCTGCCTGTAAGACCTGTATCACCCTGAGGACCGCCGACAACAAATCTGCCTGTAGGATTGATATAAATATTGGTATCATCATCGAAAAGCTCTTTCGGTACAATAGGTTTAATAACCTTTTCGAGTATATCTTTTCTTAATTCCTCCAGGCCGATTTCAGCACTATGCTGAGAGGATACAACTACCGCATCAACTCTTGTAGGTACACCGTCATTGTATTCAACAGTCACCTGAGTTTTACCATCGGGCTGCAAATACGAAAGCTCGCCCGATTTTCTGACATCGGTAAGTTTCTTTGCCATCTTATGAGCAAGAGAGATTGCAATAGGCATTAATTCCTCAGTTTCATCGCAGGCATAACCGAACATCATACCCTGATCGCCGGCACCGTGAAGATTATAAGCGTCATCCTCGCCGTCTTTATATTCCATTGAATTATCAACACCGAGAGCTATATCAGGCGACTGCTTATCTATTGAGGTCATAACAGCGCAGGTATTACCGTCAAAACCGGCACTTGGGTTATCATAACCGATACCGCAAACAGTATCTCGAACTATCTGAGGGATATCTACCTGAGCAGTAGTAGTAATTTCTCCCATAACTGTTACAACACCTGTTGTACAAAAAGTCTCGCAAGCAACACGGGCATTTTTGTCCTGAGCAAGAATCGCATCAAGTACAGCATCGGATATACAATCGCTCACTTTATCGGGATGTCCCTCTGTTACAGATTCCGATGTAAACAACATCTTTGCCATTTTTACTTCCTCCAAATATTTTAAAGTATATAAACTTCAATTTCCTGTTAAAGACACATAGCAATTTTTTTAAAACATTTTCAGCACCAAAGCCGCCTGACAGCTAAAAAGCGGCTTTGATAAAAAAAGCTATGATAAAAAAACCGCTCCATAAAGAAGCGGCTTTAAAACCTCATCTTTCGGATAATCCGCCGGATTTGGCACCTTGTTCTAAAAACAGGTTGCCGGGTATCACAGGGCCGGTTCCCTCCACCACTCTTGATAAGGAAATATTCAGTTCAATAGTATTTTATCACAATAATGCTATTTGTCAAGAAAAAATCAATCTTTTTTCTTTTCCTTTTTCAGGACTGGCGATAATCTCTTATAAACCGCAAAGCATACCGCCGCATCTAAAATACCCTTAACCGTATTAAAGGGCAGATTAAATATTACAAGCGCTTTAAAAAGATTATCAGCTGCAGGCAATAATGCTTTATACATACCGATAATCGCATTCATTGGCATACCGTATATTACAACAAATGCGGGATATACAATAAAATAGTTTGTAAAAATACTAATAACTGCCATTACCACCGCACCTACAACAGCGCCTATCAAAGCACCCTTTCGGCTATGGTCTTTTTTGTAAATAATACCTGCTGTAAATACAAAAACCGCACCTAAAATAAAATTTGAAATCTCGCCAACACCCGCCGAGGTAGTCACAAAAATATGTAGGACGTTTTTTATTGCACAAACGAGTATTCCATATAAAGGACCGTAGGCAAAAGCCGCAATAAGGGCAGGAATTTCAGAAAAATCCAATTTTATAAAAGACGGTATTATAAAAGGCAAAGGAAATTCGAGCAGCATAAGAACAAATCCGAGCGCACCGAATATACCGCTTACAGTAAACTTTCTAAGCTTTAATTTATCCATTGAAATTCCCCCAAAATAAAAGCCCTGCCGAATACACGACAGGGCAAAATTATGCAATAATCTGCATCTTCTTTCATCCGGACTGTACCGTCGGCTTTGGAATTTCACCAAATCAACCTTTTAAAGGCTCGCGGGCTATACCGCCGGTGAGGAATCACACCTCGCCCTGAAGATACTAATATTTTAAGGCAATGAAAGCTCTTTGTCAATACCTATTTTATCATTTCATTAAAATCCGCTTCGCTTATAACCGCGATGCCGAGCTTATTTGCTTTATCAAGCTTACTACCAGCCTCTTCTCCTGCTAAAACGAAATCGGTTTTCTTTGAAACGGAAGACGATGTTTTACCACCAAAGCTCTCGATTATCGCTGAGGCTTCATTTCGGCTCATAGTTGGAAGAGTTCCTGTCAGCACAAAGGTTTTACCCGCAAATCGGGTATCCTTTACCTCTTTTAAGGACTTAGTATTAACACCAAGCTCTTTAAGTCTTTCTATCATAGCTTTTGTTTCGCTTAATGAGAAAAACTCTGCCGCAGATTCTGCCAAAATACCGCCAAAGCCCTCAATATGCTCAAAATCCTCTTTTGTAGCTTTTAGTATAGCATCAATATCGCCAAAATGCTCGGATATAAGCTTTGCCGCTTTAGCGCCTATATGCCTTATACCAAATGCGAATATCAGCTTTGATAAATCGTTTTCCTTAGATTTTTCAATCGCATTTTTAAGGTTTGAAACGGTTTTTTCGCCCGTTCTTTCAAGCTTTGCAACCTCAGTATAATCGAGGCTATAGAGGTCTACTATATTATTTATGAGTCCGGCATTTGAAAGCTGCTCTAAAACAGCGGGGCCGAGTCCTTCAATATCCATAGCATCACGAGAAGTAAAATGAATAAGGTGTCTTAAAGCCTGCGCAGGACAGTCAGCATTCGTACAGCGAATAACCGCCTCTCCCTCTTCTCTGAAAACAGGAGAGCCACAGGACGGACAGGTATGAGGCATCTTAAAGGGTACAGAATTTTCACAGTGCTCTGCAACCGCTAAAACCTCAGGTATAATATCCCCCGCTTTTCTGACCGTTATCGTATCACCAATACCGATTCCCTTTGATGTGATAAAATCCTCATTATGAAGAGTCGCTCGGCTGACAGATGTGCCAGCAAGCATTATAGGCTCAAAAATTGCGGTAGGTGTCAGCGCACCTGTTCTGCCTACAGCTATTTCAATTTCTTTTAATACTGTCTGCTTTTCCTCGGGCGGATATTTAAATGCCGCCGCCCATTTAGGGAATTTGGAGGTACTGCCAAGCTCCTGTCTATAAGCAAGATTATCAGCTTTTACAACCGCACCGTCAATATCATAAGGCAAATCTCCGCGCGAATTTCCGATACGCTCAATTTCAGCAATAACCTCATCTGCATTTTCGCAAGACTTATAAGTCGGCAAAACGCTGAAACCAAGATTTTTTAAAAAATCGAGAGTTTCTATATGAGAGGAAAATTCCTTTTCTGTAACCATTTGAATATTAAATACAAAGATGCTTAGTTCTCGCTCAGCAGTTACCTTTGGATTTTTTTGTCTTAAAGAGCCTGCCGCGGCATTTCTCGGGTTTTTAGCAGGGGCTTCGCCTAACAGCTCCTGACGCTCTCTGAGTTTCAAAAAACTTTCCTGAGGCATATAAACCTCGCCTCTAACCTCAAGTTCACCCTTAAAATCAATCTCTTTAGGGATATCCTTTATCTGCAAAAGGTTTGCTGTAACATCTTCTCCTGATAGACCGTCTCCTCTGGTAGAACCGCGGAAGAAAACACCGTCTTTATATTCGAGAGAAACAGAAAGTCCGTCAATTTTAGGCTCAACCGAAAACTTGGTTTTACTTAAATCTATCTTATCTGCAAAAGCCCGTAATTCATCAAAGCTAAAAACATCCTGCAGACTTTCCATTTTAACCGTATGTTCAACGGATGTAAAAAGCCTTAAAGCCGCTCCGCCGACATTTTGAGTCGGAGAATCTTCCTTTCTAAATTGCGGAAACTCATTTTCGAGGTCTTCAAGCTCTCGAAGCATCGCATCATACTCAAAATCCTCTATTTCGGGCGAATCCTCAATATAGTATTTAATATTATGATACTTAAGTAAATCGCTAAGCTCTTTAATTCGCTTTTTGGCTTCTTTAATTTCCATTTTTATCTCCTTTAATAGCCCAATCCGCCGTAATCATTAATAAGTCCCGCGGTATTATCGCTTTCTTCTTCAATAACATTTGTAAAGGCATCAGGTGTTTTACCTACTATCACCGTCTGCGCCGCTATTGCAGAGGTTGATGCCTTGATGCTGTCATTACAGCCTGCAATAATCAGACTTCCGTTAATATCAATATTTACATTTATTATATGCAAAACCTGATTTATACCCGCCGATTTGAATTCGTGACTAAAATCGACAACAGCGGTAGTTGTAAGCTGCATTTTAAAATTGAGCCTCGGTCCTACACCTGCCGTATAAGTATTTCCAAAAAAAGTACCTATAGGCACGCCGACACTATAAAATTCCTGCTCTTCAACAAGCTCGGCGGTTTTATTTGATATTCGGCTTTTTAGGTTATTTACCTTATAAATATCAATTTCAAGGCTCGTAACATACCCGTCATTATTAGAGGTTAAAATCACAATATCATCATAAGAAATATTATTTTCCTCTAATATTTTAATTATAGCATTATTGGCAGAATTGAGCATTATCGTTTCAGCAATGCTCACTGCATACCTGATAATAACAGGCTGCATCCAAAAATATGTAAGGCAGGAAAGTACAGAAAAAATAAGCAGCATCGCCGTTATAATCAAAGCATACCTTTTCGGTTTTCTGCGCCTTTTTATCACAAAACCACCCTCTTCTCACTATATTTTACGAAAAAAAGGCAATTTTGTGAAATAATAATACCATATTTTCAAACCTTTCGCAATCACTATTTTGACCCAAGTACATAAAAAATCAAAGCCCCGCAATAGCAAGGCTCTGATTGGTTTAAAACAATAATTATCCTTTTACTTTAATCTTATCAGTATACGGTCCGTAAACAATTTCGCCTGTAGAGGCTCTTGCAAATGCTCGTAGCTTATATGTATAAGTCTTACCGCTTTTTGCATTGTAATCGTGACAATAAAGTCTGTTTTCTTCTGTGACCTCTTCATATTTTTTCTTAGAACCGTTCCATCTGTATAGTTTATATCCTGAGGCAACTTTTTTATCAATGCTGAAATAAACATAGTCCTTGCCGCGTTTAGTAGATACAACCGTAACTTTACCCGGTTTTTTAAGCTTTGGTGTTGTTATACTCTTGGTCGTTGATTTTGATGAATTTGTTGTAAGCTTATTTTCTTTATCATAAGCCATAACCTTATACTTATAAGTTTTACCCGGCTTTGCAGTTTTATCCACATAAACCATACTGCCATAACCATTTCCAACTTTACCGAGATACTTATACTTTTTTGTCTTACTGTTATAACGATAAACCTTATATCCGTCAGCCTTTGTATCCTTAACAGTTATCTTAACGCAATAAACCTTGATATCACCATTATCTCTGGCATATCTTCCATACTTAATAGATTCAATAACAGGTTTCTTCGGCTTTTTTGGTTCAGTAACAATCTTATTTGTGAATTCACTGAGCCCTGCCTTAATTTTGCCTGCATTTTCTTCTGTAAAGTATTCATAAGCGCCCGAAGACCTATAGCAATATATCGTAGCATCAGAATCGATAAAACCGTCATTGCCTTCGGGTTTAATATCATCGGTCTTGGTTGTGATATATAAGTTTTCTAATCCAAGGCAGAAAAAACCATCAAAATCAATGGTTTTAATATTTTTACCAATAGTTAAATTTTTGATACTCTTAGATTTTAAACTTTTGATTTCAGTAACACTATCATAATCG
>JAZQIP010000003.1:0-8982 GCA_045541175.1 Acutalibacteraceae bacterium | reverse complement strand
GCAGGAATGAAAGTTTGCGGTGTTTATGATGATTCTTCAAAGGATTACACCGACGATATAAAATCCATAACTGATTTTTATATATACGATTTTTCCGAACTTTTAAAGCTTGAATTTTAATGCTTTTGAAATTGAAAAACTGTTGCTAATATGGTATACTTGCCATATAATGTTAGAAAAGATTGTTTTTGAAAGGTAATTTTATGATTTGTAATTCGATTTTGGATGCTATAGGCAATACCCCTATGATAAGGCTTAATAATATGACGGGTCCTGACGATGCGGAAATACTTGTAAAATTTGAAGGACTGAATGTGGGTGGTTCTATCAAAACCAGAACTGCTCTTAATATGATTGAGGATGCCGAGAGAAAAGGACTTATAAATAAGGATACCGTTATAGTTGAGCCTACGAGCGGAAATCAGGGAATAGGTCTGGCGCTTGTGGGAGCGGTTAAAGGACTGAAAGTTAAAATAATTATGCCCGATTCTGTAAGCGAAGAGCGGAGAAAGCTAGTCCAGCATTATGGTGCCGAGGTTATTTTGATTCATGATAACGGAAATATAGGTCTTTGCATAGAGGAATGTCTTAACCTTGCCCTTAAAATGAGGGACGAGGACCCGAATGTTTTTGTACCGCAGCAGTTTGAAAATCCTGCTAACCCCCAAATTCAAAGACAGGGTACAGGTGCTGAGATTTTAAATCAGGTAAACGGTTCGATTGACGGTTTTTGCTCAGGTATAGGTACAGGAGGCACAATAACCGGAATAGGAGAGACTTTGAAAGCTGAAAATTCTGATATGATTATATGGGCGGTCGAGCCCGAAAATGCCGCAATTTTATCGGGTGGCTCAATAGGAACTCATATCCAAATGGGTATAGGTGACGGAATTATCCCCGAAATACTCAATCAGCAGATTTTTGATGATGTTTGCATTATAAAGGATGAAGAGGCTTTGCAGGTTGCAAAGGACCTTGCAAGCAAGGAAGGTATAATGTGCGGTATAAGCAGCGGTACTAATGTTGCGGCGGCGCTAAAGCTTGCCCGTAAGCTCGGTAAGGGCAAAAGGGTTGTAACAGTTCTGCCCGATACCGCCGAACGCTACTTTTCCACACCTTTGTTTTAACATAGCCGTTTGTGCTGTTAATATTGAAAAAATAAGGAATGGTATTATGGTAAAGCATATAATTCTTTGGAAGCTTAAAGAGGAATACAATACCGCCCAGGTAAAACAGGGTATAAAAGAGGGTTTAGAATCGCTTTTAGGCGTAATTGACGGTCTTGTTGAAATTAAAGTTCAGACCGAGTGTCTTGAAAGCTCGAATGTAGATGTTATGCTATATTCTGTATTTGAAAACGAGTCTGCTCTTAAAGGCTATGCTGTTCATCCGGCTCATGTAAAGGTTGCCGATGAAAAGGTTAGGCCTTATACCGCTGTGCGTTCTTGCATAGATTACGAGGAATAAAAGAAAATGTTCAGTGTCATCTTTGATATGGACGGTACCCTTTTGGATACCCAAAGAATTTGTATTCCTGCGTGGGAACATGCAGGCAGGCTCCAAGGTGTTGAGGGTGTCGGGGATTGTATTTATTCGGTTTGCGGAATGAACGAGGCGGGATGGACAAAGTTTTTAACCGACCGTCACCCCAATATAGATGCCGATGAATTCAAAGTGCAAATTAAAAAATATTATGATAAACATCTGGTTGCTAGTTTCAAACCCGGCGCTAGAGAGCTTTTGGATTTTCTTAAAGAAAATAATATTAAAATGGCGGTTGCATCGGGTTCATCTAAAGAGTCAATCGAAGAACATTTAAAGCAACTGGGGGTTCTTGATTATTTCGGCGCAATAGCGGGAAGTAATGATGTCAAAAACGGCAAACCGGCTCCTGATGTGTTTTTGCTTGCTGCAGAGCGCCTCGGGGTAAATCCTAGTGATTGCTTTGTTTTTGAGGATTCGACGAACGGTATAAGAGCAGGGTATACTGCAGGAATGAAATGCATCGGTGTTCCTGATTTGATTCAGTTTGCAGAGGATATAAAGAATCTTATGTTTGCGCATATAACCGACTTGTCTCAGGCGATACCGATTTTTGAAAAGGAACTTTTGAAATGAAGAATTTGGGAAATGTATTTATTTTAGGAGACAGCTATTCTACATTTAAGGGATATATTCCCGATGGCTATGCGATTTATTATGATACTGAGGACAGCCGTGAAATAGGTATTAACAATGTCGGGCAAACCTGGTGGAAACAGGTGATAGATGCCACAAGCTCTAACCTTTTGCGAAATTGCAGTTGGTCGGGTACAACCGTTTGTCATACAGGCTACAGCGGGGATTGCAGTGCGATATCCTTTATAGCAAGGCTGGAGAAACTAATTGAAAACGGTTGGTTTGAAGAAAACAAGGTTGATACGTTTTTTCTCTTCGGTGGAACAAACGATAATTGGGCAAATTCTCCTTTGGGCGAGCTTATGTTCGAGGATTGGAAAAAGGAAGATTTATTTTCTGTTTTGCCTGCGATTTGCTATATTATAAATAGAGTAAGGTCCTATTTGCCGAATGCACGCCTTATAGTTTTGCTGAATACAGAGCTGAAAGAAGAAATAAATAACGGCTTTGAGGTTGCTTGCGAAAAGTACGGTGCAGAGCTGATAAAGCTAAAGGACATATCTAAGCACAACGGTCATCCTGATGCACATGGTATGAAGCAGATTTGCGACCAGATTTTAACCTATATTGAGAATAATTAAGCAAAAAGTCATTCTAAGCTGTAACTTAGAATGACTTTTTTATCATAGCCTTATTGATGAATAGTGAATAATTAATGTGTCGGCTTTGTTCGACACCGAGATTATTCATTCTTCATTAAATGTTTATCGCAGATAAACATCAATTTATATTTCGAGTAATTTTTTTGCATTAATATGTGTTATTTTTTCCATATCATCTTCGCTGAGATTAAGAGTGTTTAGCAATCTCATTTCCATTTCAGCGGTATGCCAAGGGGTATCTGTGCCGAAAAGCATTCGGTCTGTCCCGTGCTTTTCTAAAATTTTCTCGGCATAGTATTTCGGCATCATACTATAGCCGAAAGAGGTGTCGAAATAAATATCTGTACCGCAAAGATGTTTCAAAACATCCTCACCGCAGTTGACACCGCCCCAATGCGCCGCTATAACAGGCGAATCAAACCAACCGAGTGCTTTTATCATTTTTTCTGGGGTTGCGCCGTAGGGTGGGGCAAAGCCATAATCAAAACCTGCGTGAAAAACGGTTATAAGGCCAAGGTTTGATATTTTTTTATAAATCGGCTTCATTTTTTCGTCATCAACCGAAAATCCCTGATAATCGGGGTGGAGCTTTACACCTTTCAGCCCTAATTCCTTTATACGGTCAAGCTCTTCAAGAGCGTCCTCGCTGTCGGGGAAAACCGAGCCAAAGGAAAATACGGTTTCGTTATTATTGATTGAAGCCGCAAAATCGTTGACACTTTTTTGCTGATGCGCATTTGTAGCAATATTGAGTACTACTGAGGCATCAACGCTATGCCTTTTCATACTTTCAAATAAGCCATTAACCGTTCCGTTGGTATGATGAACTAAACCTCCCGATGCGAATGATAGCTTTTCGACCGCCTTTTCGGCTATTTTGTCGGGAAAGCAGTGTGTATGGAAATCTATTAGCATAAAAACACCTTGTCCTTTTTTAAACTAGTATATGCTGTTTTTCTAAAAAATCATTTGAGTTTATATAATTCTTCTGTAGCAAGGCGAGCCTTTGCGACGTTTGTTTTCTCTTTTGGAAAACAGTAATAAAGCCGCTTTTTATCACCTATGCAGATAACATCACCTATCTCATACCAATAATAATCGGCATATAGTCCGTAGCAGGCTTTTGGGCCTTGCGAGAAAGAAAGCTGTCCGTTGCAACCGCTTAGCTCAAAGCCTTCGCAGTTATGAATTAGTCTCCCGCTTCCTACATTGTAAATAGCCTTAAAATCAGCAAGAATACCGATTTCGACCTCGGTATCAAGGCTGTAGCTGCCGTCGAGGATTTCTTTTTTTACGCATTCTCTTTCCCAATTATACCAATCGGGGATATGAGGAAATTCGGTCTCGCCCGATAGTGCATGTAGTCTGCCGAATTTATCCATTTCATAGGTTTTGCCGCAGGCTTTACAGGTGAGCTTAGTGCCTTTGCCTTCCGTTTTTTCCTCACAGCCGCAGGCGGGGCATTTATATAATATTCTTTCGAGATAATCTGCCCTGAACGGCTCATTTACCTCGGTTTTGGTCTCGTACTGACGGGCAAAATTATCAAAGGTAAACTCTTTATCGAGCTTGTCGCTGAGTTCCTCTGCAGAAAGGTTTTTTATATCGTCTTTGGTAAAAAGGCATTTTGCGTGAGCCGAAACCTTGACCTTTCGCTTTTGCAGTCCGTTATAAAGAGGGTCTCTTAAAAATGCCCCGTCTGTTATAACGGTTATAACAGGAACATCAAGCTTTTTGATAAGCACGCCGAGTCTTCTTGGCAAGGGTGTAGCACAGCCGTCAAAAGTATAACTTGCTTCGGGATACATCAAAACGCTTACCTTTTCCTTTTTTATAGCGTGCAGAATATCGCCGATAAGGGTTATATCAGTAACGAATTTATTAGTCGGTATACAGCCGAGCTTTTTCATAAGAAAGCTTTTTCCAACAAAACCGTCCGAGGTACAGACTATGCAAAATCTTTTTGGGAAGAATATGCGGTATGCAATTTCAAGGTCGATAAAGCTGGAATGGTTCATTAAAATAAGGCAAGGCTCGTTTTTAAGCTCTTTTATACCCTCACTTGTAAATTTAAAACGGGTTGCCCATAAATCGGGAAGAGAAATAAGTCTTATAAGCGCACCAAGTATCCACCATGGCTTTTGCGGACGGCGGTGCTTTGGCGTTTTTATTTTTTCTGTATATGAAAAGGGGACTTTTTTGGTTTTTATTTTCATAAAATCTCTCCAAAATCAAATATAAATTATTTTACTATATATCTTTAAATTATTCAAGTAAATTGCAAGTTGCTTTTGATAAACTATAGCGGTATAATATTTCATAAATGGGTGAATTGCGATGTATAAAACATTAAATGAACATTATAGAGAAAAATTTGGCTGCAAGGTTTATAAATTGGCGCTCGACGGTGGGTTTACCTGCCCAAACCGAGATGGGACTTTGGATAAAAGAGGATGTATTTTTTGTTCGTCTTTAGGTGGCGGAGACTTTGCGGAAAAGCGGTGCAAAAGTATTTCGGAGCAACTGGAAAAAGCCAAGAAAAGGGTTGAAAATAAAATTAAAAGCGGAAAATATATTGCATATTTTCAGTCCTTTACTAATACTTATGCTGATATAAAAACGCTCGAAAAACTATATTTGGAAGCAATAGAGCCGGATTATATCGTAGGGCTTAGTATTGGCACCCGTCCCGACTGTCTGCCCGATGATACGGTAAAACTGCTAAGCAGAATAAATAAAATAAAGCCTGTCAGCATAGAGCTTGGATTTCAGACTGCAAACGAAAAATCGGCAGAATATATCCGCAGAGGCTATAAAAATGAGGTTTATGCCCATGCGGTGAAAAAGCTGAGGGCTGAAAATATAGATGTTGTCACCCATATTATAATAGGTCTTCCCGATGAAACCCCAGAGGATGCGGTGAAAACAACCGAATATTCGGTTTTGTGCGGTACAAACGGGGTAAAATTTCATCTTCTTCATATCCTTCGTGGAACTGACCTTGAAAAGGATTATCTATCGGGCAAATTTGATTGCCTTAGTATGGAAGAATATGCTGATATACTTAAAAAATGCATAGCTGTCTTACCGAAAGAATGCATTGTTCATAGAATTACAGGGGACGGCGCAAAAAAGGATTTAATAGCACCGCTTTGGTCTGCGGATAAAAAAAGAGTCCTGAACTATTTAAAAAATCAGGGTTTATCCTGAAAAAATGTGTAAAAATAATTGATAATCGCAGAAATTAGTGATATTATTTAAAGAGTGAATCCAAAGGAGTTGTTTATTATGAAAATGAGAATTGCTGTTGTAGGCTATGGGAATTTAGGCAGAGGTGTTGAGTGCGCTCTAAAGCAAAATCCCGATACCGAGCTTTATGCTGTTTTTTCAAGGCGCGCACCTGAGACCGTAAAAACTCTTACGGGCGCTAAGGTTTATGCTTTGGATGATATTTTAGAGCATAAGGATAATATCGATGCGGTAATTATCTGTGGGGGCTCTGCTACCGACCTTCCTACCCAGACTCCCGATCTTGCTCAGCATTTTAATGTTGTAGACAGCTTCGATACCCACGCAAAAATTCCCGAGCATTTTGCAAATGTTGATAAAGCCGCCAAAGAGGGCAAAAATATCGCGATGATTTCGGTTGGCTGGGATCCGGGTATGTTTTCACTTAACCGTCTTTATGCCGAAGCGATTTTGCCTGATGGTAAGGATTATACCTTTTGGGGTAAAGGTGTGAGCCAAGGTCACTCGGATGCTGTGAGAAGAATCGAGGGTGTGCTTGATGCGAGACAGTATACCATCCCGATAGATACGGCTGTTGAGAGTGTCCGAAAAGGCGAAAATCCCGACCTTACAACCCGCGATAAGCATTTGAGAGAATGCTTTGTTGTTGTAGAAGAGGGTGCTGACAAAGCAAGAATAGAAAACGAAATTAAAACAATGCCTAACTATTTTGCTGATTATAACACTATTGTTCATTTTATCTCTGCCGAGGAAATGAAACGTGACCATAGCGGTATTCCCCACGGCGGTGTTGTGCTAAGAAGCGGAAAAACGGGTATAAATAACGAGAATACTCACATTATAGAATATAAATTAAAGCTGGATTCTAATCCTGAGTTTACTTCGAGTGTGCTTGTGGCATACGCCCGTGCGGCATATAGAATGAGCAAAGAGGGAATGAGCGGTTGCAAAACGGTATTCGATGTTCCGCCGGCATATTTATCACCTAAATCTGCGGAAGAGCTTCGTGCTCATCTGCTTTAAGGGGGACCGATTTTGAGAATAGGTCATGGATACGACGTTCACCGTTTATCTGAAAACCGAAAGCTTTTTATCGGCGGAGTAAATATTCCGTTTGAGCTGGGACTTTTAGGTCATTCCGATGCGGATGTTTTGCTTCATGCTATATGCGATGCCTTGCTGGGTGCGGCGGCGCTCGGCGATATAGGTCGGCATTTTCCCGATAACGATGAAAGCTTTAAGGATATTGATAGCAGAATTCTACTTCGCAAAACGGTTGCTTTGATAAAAGAAAAGGGATACAAGGTCGGAAATATTGACGCTACTGTGATAGCTCAAAAGCCAAAGCTTGCTCCCTTTATTGAGCAGATGAAAAATAATATTGCGCTTGATTGCGGGGTTTCTCCCGATTTCATAAATGTTAAAGCCACTACCGAGGAAAAGCTCGGTTTTACGGGTGAGCTTTTAGGAATTTCGGCGCACGCTGTGTGTATTTTGGAATAAGAAAGAAAAATATCCCATATTATATATTAACTGCTGATGTGGGGTATTTTTATGAAGCTTTTTTTAATACTTTCAAAAAGAAATCTTGCTGTTGTGCTTGCGCTTTGCATTATTTTGCTTTTAGTAATTTCTCAGGCGTTTTCTGCAAAGGCGAAAGTAATAAATGGTTCGACTAATAAAATCAGGACTGATTATCTTAATAGTATAGGTATTAATGCGGATGACAGCAACGCTTTTTCTAAGGATATAATAATTCCTGTAAGCTTTGACGAGGTGTATAAAGAGTATAATTCGCTTCAAAAAAAGGCGGGCTTTGATTTGTCGCCTTATAAGGGTGAGGCGGCTACAGTTTATACCTATAATCTGTCAGGTGTTGAGGATGTGCAAATTCATCTGATTGTTTGCAAAGGGAATATAATAGGTGGCGATATTGCGTCAGTAAAGCTAGACGGAGAAATGAAGCCGCTGAAATAATAAGGTAAAAATGTATGAATTTACAAAGACTTGATAAAATAATATCATCGCAATCGGGTGTTTCAAGAAGTATTGCCAGAAATGATATCCGTCGAGGAAAGGTTAAAGTTGACGGTCAGTGTATCCGAGACTTTGGTGCTCAGTATAACCCCGAAACCTCTGTTGTTGAGTATAACGGACAGGCACTTAACTATAAAAAGTATATTTATATTATGATGAATAAGCCTAAGGGTGTGCTTTCTGCCTCGGAGGATAAAAAGCGTGAAACGGTGGTTGATTTGGTGCCTGATAATTTGAAACGGTCAGGGCTGTTTCCTGTAGGCAGGCTCGACCGCGATACTACGGGCCTGCTTATTATAACCGACGACGGTGATTTTGCTCATAAGGTTATTTCTCCTAAAAAGAACATCTTTAAAACCTACATCGTAACCCTCGACGGCGAAATTACAGACCGGACTGTTGAAGCATTCAAAAAAGGGGTTACTTTGGCGGACGGTACACCCTGTCGTCCTGCAAAGCTAAAGCTGATAGATAAGAACAAAGCCGAGGTGAAAATCAGCGAAGGGAAATACCATCAGATTAAGCGGATGTTCGGAACTCAGGGGCTGGGTGTAGAGGAACTCGAAAGAATAAGCATTGGAGATTTGACACTTGATTCTGAAATTTTGCAGGGAGAGTGCCGAGAACTCACAGATGGCGAACTTAACAGCATATTCGGCTTAAAATAGGTTTTTAATATGCAAAATGACTAGGCAATTTTTGCCGATTTTCAAATTGTTAATACTAAGTATGCAATTTCTACAAAACATTATTTGCAACATTGGGTATTATTAGTATAGCAATTTTTTGACGGTTTTGGTATAATACAAACGTTAAAATACCTTTGTAGCAATTTAGGAGGCTTCAAAATGGCAAGTTTATCTTTGCGTAATGTTTACAAGAGATATCCCGGCGGCGTTACCGCTGTTTCGGATTT
>JAZQIP010000002.1:0-30107 GCA_045541175.1 Acutalibacteraceae bacterium | reverse complement strand
AACCTGAGTTCCTATACGATAAGAAACACGGTTAGGTGTTCTACCGGTATAGCGGTCAGTAGTCTGATAAGAAACCGCAAGTCTTCCGTCAGGAAGCGTTACTACATAAGGTGCGGCGCAAACGCCGTACTCAATAGAAGCGGTAGAAGATTCCTCTAAAGGATTAGGCTTCGCTACGATAACAGGATCGGTCCAATTTCTGCCGTCCTCTGAGAAAGACATCTTGATAACAAAGGTTATGTAATCCTCGTCCTGACCAAATATATCTTCAACAGTCGAATTCTTATGAGTATTGGTAGACTCAAATACCATCGCATAAGTACCGTCGTTAAGCTTTGTTACAACGCTCATACCGTCACGGGAATTATGGTCAATACCATTCTGAGCAATAGCAGGCTCACCAAACTTGCCTGTTTCCTCGTCATATACACAGTACATAATATGCTGGAAAGCAGTATTCTGAGGTAAATCGGTATCTGCAAAGTAGCAGAAAAGCTCATCTCCAATATAAACCGGGTCAGGCTCCCAAACACCATAAGGCGAACCCGAATCTGCTACAACATTTTCCTGAGTGCACTCATACATTACCTGCACATCGCCCCAAGTACCTGCCTCTCTATCATATATCTGATAGCAGATTGAAGCATAATACATGCTCCAGGGCTTATTTGTCGGGTCGGTTTCAAAAGTATTATAACGGTAGAAAGCCGCAATTTTACCGTCCTTCATCTCAACAAGATTAGGGTTTTGAGCCTCTAATCTTCCACGACCGTACGGACCGTATTTTTCAACATACTCTTTAGCTAAAGCCTGCTGAATTTCGCCGGCGTTAATTCCGCCTGAAACCTTAATCTCGCCGGCAGCAACCTTTGAGTCAGTCTGGTTACCGATAAGCTGAACTCCTTCTAAGAAGGATACGCCGCCGTCCTTACTCTCAGCATAGTAAATACCGCTACCTGACCTGTAGTAAACAGCCGCAACAGTACCGTCTGAAAGCACCTTTGTGCGAATAGCTCTCGGTGCAATACTGTCATCAAGAACCTTAATAGCATCGCTAAAGGCAAGATCTGTGCCAAATGTCTCAGCAGAAGTAATTGTGGCAGCAGGTAAAATCACCAAGCTGAGCACAATAGCAATACTGAGAACCAGTGCTAAAACTTTTTTCATATTTCTTCCTCCAATATAAAATTTTTGGATTTCTTCCTTTTTGATGATATCAAATTTGCACAAAATTATCAATAGTTCTCAATTGTTTTATTGGGTTTTAAACAAACATTGAGCGAATAAATCGGTTTTTTAAAAAACACCAAAACAAAAAGTCGATTATAAAAATTGCAAATTCTGACGATATAAGTTATAATATATAAAACACTGAAACAGCATAGTTTTCTACCCTGATTTTCTTACGAAACGGAGCGAATAAAATGCCATTATTTACAGCCGAGCAGGCAATGCATCTGAAGCATCAAAAAATAGGCTTCACAATTAATGCCCCTGCAAAGAGTTATATATTTCTGCATTTTATAAATCCCATAACCATTTATCTCAACGACGAGGAAATAAACACCTCTTCAAATGCATGCATCATATATACACCGGGTAGTCAACTGCACTATACCGCTAAGAAAATCCGTATGATGCATAACTTCTTTCATTTCAATGTTTCTGACCCGTTTTATTTCGATGAGAGAAATATCCCGCTCAATAAGGTTTTTTATACCAATATGCAAAATGAGATAACCGATGCGGTTGAGCTTATAGAATCGGCTATGGTTAAAAAATTTGCAGATTCGATAAATATTATTGATAACTCTGCTAAGGACATTTTTGAAACTATTGCAAAAGAACAGCACCGACGCATTTCTTTTGCAGGATTTTCAACCCAAACCCGCTTTGATAATTTAAGAACTCTTATTTATCAGAATCCCGGTAGTTGGTCGGTAGAAACTATGGCAGAATATGTAAATTTAAGCCGTTCAAGATTTTCTACAAAGTATCAGATGCTGTTTGGCGTTACCCCAAACAAGGATTTGACCGAAGCTGCTATGCTCTTTGCCAATAAAATGCTTCAAACAAGCGATATCTGCATTGCAGACCTTGCTTATGAATGCGGATTTACTAGCCCTGACTATTTTATTAGACTTTATAAAAAGGTTTACGGTATAACCCCCGGTGCCTACCGTAAAAAGTTCAGAAGTGAACAAAATCCGTGATATTTTAATTATAAAAGTGCGTTTGGATTCTCATTCGCACTTTTTCTGCTTTAAAATAAAATTTATCTGGAGGAAAGCTTATGCTTAAAAAAATTATTTCCATATTAATATCTGTGTCACTCGCCTGTGCCTTAGGTATTCCTGCTATAGCTGTCAATACTGACGAGGAAGAAATAGCAGAACCTCAGGTTTTAATGGACGGTACCATTTTAAATCCGAGCGAGGCAGACAGCAACACATATTCTTATATTGTAGATTCTTTAGAGGATATACCTGTACTTTCCTGCCGTTTTGACAGAGAGAATTTCACCTGCCTTATAACTCAGCCCACGAGAGAAAACGGATACAAGGGCAAAGTGACTCTGACCTCTGAAGAGGCTGGCTCAATTACAGATTACACCGTTAACGTGTATGACAACAACACCTTTGACAGCCACTTTATAAATCTTGGCGGTGACCCTTGGGTTACTTATCACGACGGCTGGTATTACTATATGGTGACAGGAAACGCTTTCTATGTTTCAAAATCCAGAGAGCTAGAGCGTGTAAATTCCAACCCTGTTTCTGTATTCAATATGGCTGACCTTGTTGATAACGAAACTATAAGTATAGTAAAAGAGCTTTGGGCGCCTGAACTGCACTTTATCGACGGATATTGGTACATATATTTTACAATTTATGACGGCGAAGCAGTTGATAGCGATGCTTGGAACGGCTGCACAGGCACGCCATCAAACCACCGTATGTATGTTTTGAAAAGCGATACCTCTGATGCTCAGGGTTCTTATACCTTTATGGGACAGCTCAAAGAGAAGGAAAGCGACTATATTAACGATGATGGTTGGAAAAATGCCGAATATAATATCAAACCCGGTCATTGGGCTATTGACCAAAGCATTTTTAGATGGAACGAAAAGCTATATGCTGTATGGTCAGGCTGGAGCGGATATAAAAGTGTAGACCAGAGGATTTTTGTCGCTGAAATGTCCGACCCGTATACTATTTCATCAAATCGTGTCGAGTTATCGCGCCCTGAATATGCTTATGAAACCTACTCGGTTATACCCGCTATAAACGAGGCTCCACAAGCGCTCATATCCCCCGACGGTAAAACTCTCAATATTGCATTTTCGGTAAACCGATTCGATGACCCCACCTATTCTTTAGGTCTATTAACCTTAAAGGAAGGCGGAGACCCGTTGAATGCAGACGATTGGACAAAAACCAAAGAGCCTGTTTTAGAAACAAGTATTAAAAACAGCACCTATTCTGTAGGGCACTGCTCTTTTGTGCCCTCACCCGACGGCAGTGATTACTATGTGGTGTACCACGCCAGACGCGGTGAAGATGTAGATTCAAATCCAAGAGAAATCAGGGCACAGCAATTTTACTGGTATGATGACGGTACCCCTTGCTTTGATGAGCCGGTAAATGCCGCAGACCTTGTAGAAATACCCTCGGGTACAGCTATAATCGACCGCACCAAAATAGAGGCCGAATCAGCTACCCTTTCAGGAAAGGCTTCTATTGCATCCTCAAAGGACGGTACAACCACTTATCAAGCAGATTATTATTCAGGCGGTTCCCATATAATATTGACAACAGAGGACTCCGCTGCTACATTTTCCTATAATGCCGAAAAATCAGGCAAATACACCCTTTCCCTTTTAGCATCAGGCAGTCACTCTACCGCATCGGGCTTTACAGTTACGGTAAACGGTACGGAATATACACGCAGACTTGGCGGTAATTCGAGTAATATAAACAACTTTTATTATTACGATTTAAACGGCATAGAGCTATGTGCCGGCGAAAATACAATTACAGTTTCGCATAACGGTGTATTTTCGAGAGGCGGCTATCTTGACAGACTTGATATCTGGAATGAGGCCGATGATGAAATAAAATGGACTGAGCAAGACGAAAATAATAACAATACCACTAAAACCGCTGTTATAAAAACAAAAGCATATAAAAGCGTAAAACAGCCTGAATACAATAAAGAATACACCTTTAATAATTTTGGAGATTTTGATAAATACTGGTTCACCTCTGAACCGTTTGTAGATGACCCTGTATTTGAAAATGTTATTACAACCTGCCGTGCAGGCGGTAACAAGAGACTTTTAGTGACAGGCGAAGAATTCAACAATATAAGTGACTTTAAAACGAGTGTAGAAATTATTCCTACTGCTGAGCATATCAGAAGCGACGGTGTGACCGTCACTGATGAAACCGCTATCAATGCCGGAATTTTGTTCCGTATAGGCAAAATGACAGATTATACCTCGAATGTATGCACTTTTGACGGCTACCGTTGCTTCCTTACTGTTTCAGACGGGGTTGTTAAAATGCAGTTATCACGCTACTATTTTGCTTCTGATACAGAAACTAAATCAACAAACAAGGTCTTAAAAACTGCTGCGGACACATTGGCTTACACCCCGGGAGATAAATATGTTATCGAGCTTTCCTGCATAGGTAACACTGTAAACGCTAAGGCTTACAATACAAATAGCCCTGAAACCGTTATTACAATAGAAAATCAGAGTATTGTCACATCTGTGGCAGATACTCTGGACAGCGGAAGAATAGGCTTATTTGTAAACTGTGTTTCTAGAGTTGCATTTGCAAATTTGAAAGTGACCCCCTACTATTCATCCGCCGGGCTTACCTGTGATTTTGGAAAACTCAATGAGCTTGATGCTTATGATATGATTCTTCCCGCAAGTCGCTCGTTCACTGAAAGCCAAGGAAAAATTTCCATACCGACAGGTGTTTCAAAACTGCTTATCAAGGACGAAAAGGCTCAGAATATTTCGAATTTTTCAGCCTCAAGCCGCATTAAAATAACCCAGACAAACGCCTGTATTCAGGCTGGTATTGCATTCAGAGTAAAAGATGCTGTATCTGTATCACCGGGACTTACGGGTTATGTGGTTTATATCCAAAGGACTACATCCGCTAATTTCACCGGCAGTAAGCTTACAAACCTTAATATAAGCCTCACCAAATACGGCACAACCGCATCAGGTACCGCAAACAAGAATCTCGGCACCTCGCCTCGCTCAACAACCGCTCTATTAAGTGATAAGACCGCTATTGCAGATATTGTCGGCACAGAATTTTACCTTGATGTCACCGTATTGAACAATATTTTGACCGCAACCATTTCCAGAGCAGATAACCCCGAAATGACCGCAACATTTTCTTGGGTGCTTGACAGCGAGAAAGAGAATATCAATGTTGAGCAAACTGATGCCTATTATGAAAGCGGAAAACTAGGCTTTTTCTCAAATGGATATGCCGAGATTTCCGAGGTTGCCTTTAATCCCCTTTTCGACGAGTACGAAATCAATACTGAGGGACACGGCGGCAGTATTGTTACCGATACAGCACAAACAGAAGTGGGAACTAATATCACAGCCACACTTTTGGCAGACAATGGATATTATATAGACCCGAAAAATATTACCGCTACCTTAGCAGATGGAAAATCTATCACGCTAAACTTTAAAAAATCCTATTGGGATACCTCGGCGGTTTATAACTTCAAATTGCCCAAGGGTACAGTAAATATAAACTGCGAATTTAAAAAGATTTTAAGCGGAGACGCTAACTCTGATGAAAGCGCAGATATCCGCGACCTTATCAGAACAAAAAAATATCTTAGCAGAAATACCGATAAAATAGCACTGTCAAACATTGACTCAAATACTGATAAAACTATAAATGCTACCGACCTTTCAGCCTTAAGGAAACAGCTTTTATACAAATAATGCAGGAGTAAAATTATGTATATTCCATTAAAAAAATATTTATCATTTCTGCTTTGCAGCTCTTTACTGCTTGCCTGCGGTTGCACAGATTCAAAATCCGAAACCGTTTCATCAAAGGATGATAGCATCATACGAATAGCCTGTGTGGGCGACAGTATAACTCAAGGTATCGGTGCTACCGGCTGGAAAGACGGAGATTTCACCTCTGCCTATCCCCAGCAATTAAATCAAATCCTAGGAGATAATTATAAGGTAGGAAATTTCGGCAAAGGTAGTAGTTACGTCTATTATTATGAGGGCAGAACCGAAAGTCTTTGGTATCCGAATACTGTTCAGTATTCTCTCAGCAATCAGTTTGAAGCAGATGTTGTAATGATTTTGCTCGGTACAAACGATGCGCGGGTTATGAATAACCAGGCCGATGCCGCAAACTGGAAGACAGAGTTCACAAGCCTTGTTGAGCATTACCTCGACCTCAAGACCAAACCTAAGGTTTATATCATAAGCAGTATAACCCTTGCTCTTTATGACAAAACAAAAGAACAACAGCTTGTTGAATATATTCTGCCTATACAGCAAGAGGTAGCGAGAGAGCTTAACTGCCCGTTTATAGATCTTTACCACGGTCTTTACGATTACTTTTTAACCGGCGAAGGCTTTGCATCAGATAACCTTCATCCAAATGATGCAGGATATCGCAAGATTGCAGAATACATTGCAGAAAATGTTGATGTATAGCAAAAAGCAACTGTTCATAAAGAACAGTTGCTTTTAATTTCACTTTATTTTAAATCCTCTGCAGTACCTATTATTCCAAAATCAGCATACTCAAATATCGGGGCCTCTTTATCGGGATTAACGGCTATAACAGTTCCTGCTTGCTGCATACCGACAATATGGTGAACAGCACCCGAAACACCTACTGCAATATACACAGGCGGACTTACGGTCTTTCCTGTGAGCCCTACCTGTAGAGAATAGGGCATTATATTATTATCAACCGCTTTTCGGGTGGTAGCCATTTCTGCGCCTATTCTCTTTGCAAATGCTTTAACGCTTTCTATAGAGTCCTTAGCGCCAAAGCCTGCCGAAACTATTATATCTCCCCCCTGTTTTGCTGTACGGACAGTAGCCATTGCAGGCTTTGTAAGCGATACTATCTTTGCAATTATACTGCCCGAAAGCGCAGGACGGTACATAATAAGCTCTCTACCATCGGTTTCAAGGGTTGTACAGTCGGCACAAAGACCTAAATCCAGCATTGCCGAAACTCTTGCCGCCGTCTGCTTGCTCCAGTCATCGCTGGCCCAAAGCACAGCATTTGGCTTTTCGGTCTTTATCTGCTGAGAGATAGTCTCAGCATCGGTTTTTTCGATAACAGTTATATCATCACTAACCGTTTTTGCATATTCTATCGGCTCTTCGCCTACGATATAAACCTTAGATAGCCTTATATCGCTGTTTTCGGTTTTTTCTACCTTTTGACTATTTTTCTCAAGTGCATTCTTTATTACTTCGTCCAACTTATCGGCAGTAATAAAGGTGCATTTTCTTTTGCCGGAATAATTTTCATAGGTCTTTAAAACCCTTGTAGGTGAGCCGGTAAGACCGCACCTCGAAATATCAGCGCCGATACCTTCAGCATCCCATATTTCTACCTCGCCAAGCTTTGAGAGAATACTCGGAAGTCTTAAAGTATTTATCCTTTCGATAGTTAAAAGTGCGGGTAATTTCGCTGTAATACTTCCCTGCTCTCTGGTAGTACAGGTTATACTATCCCCTATTTCATCAATACTCATAACATTGGTTATAAGAGAGGTATCAGCATAAACAGACAGCATTGGACCTGTCTGAGCAGTATCTCCTACAAGCGTCTGTCTGCCGCAAAAAATAAGGTCGGGCTGCAACTTTTTGACTGCAAGAGAAAGTGTATAGGCAGTAGCGATAGTATCCGCTCCTGCAAACGCCTTATCTGATAAAAGTATTGCCCTTTTTGCGCCCAAACGGGTAAGTCTTAAAAGAAAATCCTTTGCAGTCGCAGGGCCCATACTGATTATAGTAACCTCGGCGCCCTTTATCTGCAATGCCGCTTCATAAGCGCAGGCATCAAACGGATTTATTTCTCCGTCTAAACCTTGCCTTATACAAACGAGTATTTTCATCATCATCTCTCCTGATAAATCGGGGCTAATGCATCGTGTATTTTCTTATAGGTTTCAAATACCTTGCGGTATTTTGCAGTATTTTCGGGGTTTGGATAGGTTATATCCATTTCTTTAACACATTTTTCAACTGCATCTGATGCATCCTTAAATATACCGACCGCAATACCTGCAAGCATCGCAGAGCCAAGAGATGAATCGCTGCTCTCGGTAGTTTTAAGAGCTAACCCTAAGGTATCGGCAATCATTTGTCTCCAGAGCTTTCCCTTAGTTCCGCCGCCGATAGCAGTAGCCACCGTATTATAAGGAATATTGAGGCTATCAAGATAAATCTTGCTGTCAAGCAAGGAATATGCAACACCCTCTAAAACCGCTCTTGTAAAGTGCGCTTTAGTGTGCGTTGCTCTTACCCCTGTAAAACTGCCGCAAAGCATCGGGTCTGCATAAGGGGTTAACTCGCCGTTTAAATAAGGGTGGAAAATAAGACCGTCACAGCCGATATTAACCTCAGCCGCGCCCCCATCTAATTCCTTATACTCACCGCCGAAGGTATCTCTGTACCAGCGGTAGGAAGCCGCGCAGGATTTGGTGGCAGTTCCGGGATACCAAAGACCTTCTGCTATATGAGAATAGTTTACAAGATGTCTATCAGGATAAGCTTTATCGGTTATAACACAGATTCTGCCTGCAGTTGCAAGCTTAACTGTCACATCGCCTTTTTTTACTGCTCCCGAAGCAAAAACTTCCATTACAGTATCGGTTGTACCGCAGATAACAGGTGTTCCGGCTTTTAACCCGGTATTCTTTGCAGCTTCTTCTGTCACCTTGCCGATAATATCAGTAGGCCTGACAATAGGTGGCAACATTTCAACCTTTATGCCTGCAAGCTTACAGAGTTCTTCATCCCACTGCATTTTATTGCAGTCAAAAAGCATACTACCCTCTGCCTCGATATAATCTGTACAAAAAACACCTGTAAGATAATAACGAACATAATCCTTTTCAAAGAATATATAGGAAATTTTTTCGAATACTTCGGGTTTTGTCTGCTTCATCCATAAAAGCACAGGCAAAGTCCAAATAGTATCAGGCTTATGGTAGGTTTTTTTGAAAATTTCATCACCGAGTTCATTTCTAAGCTTATCAGCCTGAGCTCGGCTTCTGGTATCGGTCCAATGAATAGCATTATAAAGCGGTTTGAAATCGCTGTCGCATACAAGGGATGTATGAGTAGCAGAGTCAATAGCAACCGCTAGGATATCGCCGCTGTCAATTCCGCTTTTTTCAATAAGCGCATTGGAATTTTGACAAAGCGCATTTATCCAATCCTCTGGCGACTGCTCACAAGCACCGTTTTCAGGATAAAGAGTAGGATACTCGGCTGTCACATCAGCAATAATATTGCCGTCTGTATCAATAAGGGTGGCTTTTGAAGCTCCGCCGCCGAAATCTATACCCAAAAGATATTTCATTATACTTTTCTCTCCTTTTAAATAAATAGAGCAAACATAATTGGAATGGTTATTATAGACATAAGATGGGATATGAGCGCCATACTTGCCCCGGGCGTAGTATCACCGCCGTATGCCGCAGGATAAACTACGGTATTAAGTCCAAGCGGCATCGCTGTTGCACATAAAGTAAGCATTATTACGGTAGAATCGGTTTTAAAAAGCCTGAGCGCCAGAACAAAAATCAGCGGCAATATTATCAGTCTTATAACAGATGCCGCATATATTCTTTTCACACTCGCAAGCTTTTTAATGCTGAAATTAGCAATAACAAAGCCTGTCAAAATCATCGCTAAAGGCGACATACAAGCTCCTGCTGAGGAAATCGCAGTCAATAAAAACTTTGGAATAGGCAGTCCTATAAATCCTGCAACTGCACCGATTAATATTGCAGCACAATTCGGATTGAGGAACATTTTCAAAGAAATTTTATTATCAGACTTTGGTATTAAAGAGGCAGTGCCGTATGAAAATGTATATAAACTGAGCGGCAGAGTGAACATCATATAATCAAACAACACTTCATCGCCGAATATACCCAGAACAACAGCATTACCCATAAAACTAAAATTTGCAACTGCAAAAGAATATGTATAGATTTTTCTTAAATAACTATCCTTTGAGAAAATCTTTGATAATAATATTCCGATTACTATTGAAACCAGTGTCACTACAGCTCCGTATACTAAATAGCTCCATTTTTGGCTTAAATTCTCTAGGGTGCAATACTTATAAAATGTGTTGAACACAAGGCACGGAACCAAAACATTAGTTTCGAGTCTTGAAATTGCCATAGAGGTATTAAGCGGTAAAATCCCCTTGAAATTAAGGAAATAACCCAGAGCCATAAATGTGAACAACACAAACATCTGGTTTAAAGTCGCTGAAAAAACCTGCATTTTTTACTCCCTTGAACTAATCAGTTCAAAATTTCAATACTGTGTTCTCCGATAAAGGTACCATTTGCTTCAAGCTTTATGATACCCTCTTTAGTCTTAAAGTTTTTATCTGTATCAATATTATCCGTAATACCGCACCAAGGCTCTAGGCAAATATAGGGTGCATCCGGCTTTGTCCAGATAAGGAAATAATCAAAGCCCTCAAACTTAACCTTTAAGGCTTTGCCGTTATTTCTGTTTTTAAGAATAACACTTCTTGCCTTTAAATTCTTGAAAACAAGGGCATCTACTGCAAAATACTTATAATCAAGCGCTAAAGTATCGCTGTTTTCTAAAACAAGTTGCTTTTCGTTTCCTAAAACATTACCCTGCAAAACGCTTGTATAAAGGGATTCTTTTTCAGGAAGGATTACATCATATTCCTCAATACCCTCAGGACAACTATAGCCCTCATGAGCGCCGATTGAGAAATACATTGTATCATCAGTAAGATTTTTAACATCGTATTTAACATTAAGGGTTTTACCGTTTAATGTATAAATAATTCTCAGCTCCCAATCAAACGGGAACTGTTCTTTGGTTTCTTCATCAGAGCATAACAAAAATGTAACGCTATTCTCGGTTTTGCTTTCAACCTCAAAGGTTTTAGAACGGGCAAAACCATGCTTTTCGAGATTATATTTAACACCGTCAAGGTAGTATTCGTCATCCTTAAGTCCGCTACATATCGGGAAAAGAACAGGAGAAGAGCCTGCCCAATATTTTTCGTCACCGTTCCAGATATAATCTGTATCGTTGTATTTCAAGCTTTTAAGCTCTGCGCCAAGCTCCTTAAAGCTTGCAGTTAAATATGAATTTTTAATAGTTACCATAAAAAACACTCTCTTTTTTTACAGCAGAATAGAGATATGCTCAAAATAAGCATACCTCTACTGCTTTAATTTTTAAGCAAACACGAATGATCCGAACCTGCCTAAAACGGCATAATTTCGGCGCGTTTCGGTTAGTCATCCTTCGTAGGCTTTATCTGTTTGCAATCCAATCATGCTCAGGGTCATTGCTTCTGTTAAAGCCCTGATAATCGCCTGCCATAAGCCATAGGAAATATGTCTGATATCCGGGGGTAGCAACTGTAGTATGATAGCCAACAGGGAATTCTACAAGCTCGTCATTCTTCACTCTGTAAGCCTCGTCAATTTCACCGTCAGCAGTATAAAGACACTGCACAGCAAAGCCCTGCTTGGGGTCGAAGAGGAAATAATAGATTTCTTCTGCGATACACTCTACAGGCATATTGTCTTCATCATGCTTATGAGGCGGGAAGCCTGCCCAGTTACCCTCAGTGCAATAACACTCGCCGATAGTGAGTATCTTAGCATTAGAATTACCGTCAATAATAAAGCTGGTCTCTCTCTCAAAAGGCTGCTCACCTAATACTTTTAAAACAACATGGTCCTCTCTGAGTACCTGAGGCTCGGTCTTTTCAGCTACAGGAGTTGCGCAAACAGCAATTTTAATGTGGTCGATAGCCTCGATTACTAACTCCTGTTCTTTGGGCATATAAAAGCTTTCTGCCTTACGATTTTCAAAAACAGTATTTCTGTTGCCGATGTTCTCCCACTTGATATCCCCGAAAGCAACATTACAATGACCTTCGAGCATAATAAAAGCAGTTTCCTTATCCTCGGTATTATAAACCAAAGACTGACCTGCGTCAAGCTCAATAATACCAAATTCAAGCTTCTTTAATGAGCACTCACCTATTTTGCAAATAGGGGTGTATCCATTCTGTGGTACATAAGCCTTTTTATAATTATAACTCATAACCGTTCTCCTTTAAATATTTCTTTGTAGTCTCAAAGTTGGGTACACTTTCTCTAGCACCTACTCCTGTACACTTAAGTGCTGAAACCGCACTCGAAAAATGACAGCATTTAAGGAAATCATAACCCTTAGCAACAGCCGCAGCAAATGCACCGTGGAATACGTCCCCCGAGCCGTTTGAATCTACAACAACGGCAGGATAAATCGGGTAAGAAATAGTTTTCTCGCCGTCGAAAATTATGCCGCCTTTTTTACCCTGAGTTATAACTACAACCTCAGGATTATATGTTTCATAAAGCCTTTTAGCCGCTTCTTCTGCAGTTTTACAGCCTGTGTGACCGAGAGAAAATTCTTCTGACGGAATCATTATATCTGTAAGTGCTAAAAGTTTTTCAACGCCCTCATAGAGTCCGCCGCAGTCATAGAGCACCTTTGTACCACTGTCTCTTGCTATTTTTGCAGCCTCTACAGCAGCATCCAGCTCATTACCGTCAACCATAAGTATCTCAGCATCGCGTACTGCCTGCTTTTGAAATTCACTAAGCTTCAATGCAGGTAAATCTCCCTTATCAAAAACACAAGTACGGGTTGCGGTATCAGCGCAAAGCCATAAAACCGATGCAAAAGAACGATAGCCTGATTTAATATCTATAAGCTCTGTTTCAACACCGTATTTCTCAAAATCTTCCTTTAAAAACTTACCGCCGTTATCATCGGACAAAACACCGATATATGCGGTATCTTCTCCGAGCTTCTGAGCCGCAACAAGTCCTGTAGCAACAGGACCGCCGCCAGCGGTTTTACTGGCGGTCGCTCTCATTTTTGTATCTTCGGTTGGGTAAGTAGGGATATTGTAAAGAGTATCGAAAACGTTAGCGCCTATTCCTACTATCTTAGCCATAATTTAAGCCTTTCCGTCTGCACCGACCAATTTGATTTTGTCTAATGCCAATGCTTTAACTGTATCAATAGGCTTTTTCATAAACAGGTCAATAGCAAGACTTCTGTTCGGGTCATTAAGTGTTTCCAAAGTACCCTCTGCAAATGCACAGCAAACATCGGTACCGATGTTCATTTTACGGATACCTGCTTTAATTGCAGCCTTAACCTGATCGTCAGGAATACCTGAACCTCCATGAAGTACGAGCGGCAAACCACCTGTTGCTTCTCTTATAGCCTTTACTCTGTCGATGTCAAGCTTAGGTGTCTTCTTATAATGACCGTGAGCATTACCGATAAGAACTGCAAGACAGCATACGCCTGTTCTCTTAACAAAATCAGCAGCCTCTGCAGGGTCAGTATACTCTTCCATAGCGTCGTCATTAACGCTGCCAACATGACCAAGCTCACCCTCAACGCCAACATCAATAGCGTTGCAGATATCAACAATGTGTTTAGTATTAGCTACATTCTCTTCATAAGGATGAACAGAGCCGTCATACATAATACCTGTAGCGCCCCAATAAAGAATCTTCTGTGCCTCAAGCTCTGAAGGACCGTGGTCAAGGTGGAAGCAAACCGGAACGCTAGCCTTTTTAGCAGCCGCTAAAATAACAGGTGCTAAATAATAACCAACCTCTTCGTTTACAAGGCGGGGGTAAACCTGAATAATAACGGGAGCTTTAGCTTCTTCAGCAGCCTTGATAACACCCATAACAGTCTCGATATTATATACATTAAACGCAGGGATACAGTAGCCGCCTTCTTCAGCCATACCAATAATCTGTTTTAAATTAACTAACATTACTGTCCCCTCCTATTAACCTAAGATCAAATCTTCAAGAGAGATAATCTCAACATCCTCAGCAACAGCCTTAAGAGCTACATACTCGGAAACGCAAGCTGTAACAATAGCATTAGCACCGATACTCTGAGCATTGAAAATTCTTCTCTTGGAAACAAGCTCGATAACCTTAGGCATATACTGAGCCATAAGGATATTACCTGCCCAAACGGTTTCAGCGCGGTTAAGGAGCATTTCGCCGAGAACTGCATAAGACATTATAATCTCACGAGCCTCTTCTGTTTCCTCGAGGTCACGGGAAAGCTGATAAGGATCCTGGAATACAACAGCCTTGCCGCTGTTCTTAGCCTCTAACTTACCGTCCTTTAGTAATCCGGCAACAAAAGAGGTATATGTAACAACATCTGCTGCTACTTCTATGCCGTACTCTTTATAGGTCTGCTTAATAGCCTTAGCATCGTTAGGATCGTAAACTACAACGGTCTTGTAATCGCCGAGAGCCTTAGCACAAGCGGTCATCTGCTCCTTGGTTTCATTAGCAGCACCGATAAGGAAATCAAGCTGAGCGCCAGAAGCGGGTTCATTCTCTAAAACTGAGAAATCAACGCCTGCTTTGTCAAGAACCTTAATAGCCTTATTTGCTTGCTCACAAGCCATAAATTTAGCATCAACACCTAAGAGAAGAAGAGTATCCTTCTTAGCAGAATGAGCTTTGATAGAAGCGGTTAAGGTCTCACAGGTAGCGGTTTTTCCGTAAGCATTACCGGTTTCAAGGCAGTTAGCAATAAGAGTCTGAATATAATCAGGGGTTTTGCCCTCTAAAGCTGCCTGAAGTCTGGTTTCCTTTGTAAACATAACAGGATCCCAGCCTGTGATACAATCGTGTACACAAGCGCCGCAGGTGCAGCACTCATAAATATTATCCATAATTTCCTCAAGCTCAATAGCCTCACGGTTTACAAGAGAGATACCGAGTGCTCTGGCTCTTGCTGTATTTCTTTCCTGACCGGTAGCATTACCGATAGGGCAAATGTGGTGACACATCCAGCAGAAACGGCAGGAATCAACATGCTGTTTACATTTTTCTGACATTATCATAATCTGTTACCTCCCTTATAAATTAAAGACCAAGCTTGAACGGATTCATAATGCCGTTCGGGTCAAGTGTTTTCTTAAGACCTTCAAATACCTGCATTGCAGGGCCATACTGTTCCTTCATGAGACGGCCGAGTTTTATACCAACACCGTGGTGATCGTTAACAACACCGCCGTGAGCGAGAGCAGTTCTAACACCGCAGGTCCAGATAGCCTGATGCAGACGCAGAGCCTCAACAGGATCCTGAGGTACATCCTTACCGTCAACAATAAAGCGGTCATAAACCATTGCGCCCCACTCATACCAGTGAGAGAAGTGAGCAATAAACTTAGCCTGCGGGAAGTTAGTCTCAATAGCTTCCTTCATAGCCCAGTAGATCTCCTCAATCTTGCCGTAAGGAGCGATTGTATCCATAGTACCGAAGCACTGAGGAATATCCATCATATGACCGGGATAGAAGAAGGTAATCTTCTCTTTCCACCATTTCTCACCGTACTCAGAACCTAAATCCTCAGCACCGTACTTCTGGAATGTTTCAAGAAGAATCTTTTCTTCAACATCAACCATTTCCTTAACGCCTTCATAAGCAACGTTCATAAATGCGCCCTTACGCTCAACGCCAACGATTTTCTTGATAAGAGAAGCGGTCTCTGCTTCGTCATAAAGACGCATAACAGAGGGCTTGAATTTCTGCAATAACTCGCGGCTTGCCTTGAAAGCACCTTCCATATCCTGGAACAAGAATCCGCGGAAACGTCTGTCCTCAGGCTGGTCGAATATACGAATCTGAGCCTTTGTGATAATACCGAGAGTACCCTCAGAACCGATGAAAATCTGGTTTAAGTCAGGACCTGCAGCGTGTTTCGGAGCAGAACAGGTTTCAATGATATCACCGTTAGGAAGAACAACCTCCATCTTAAGTACCATATCGTCGATCTTACCGTACTTAGTAGAAACAACACCGATACCTCTGTGTGCGAGGAATCCGCCAACGGTTGAGCAGGTCAGAGAAGAAGGATAGTGCATAGTAGCCTTGCCAACCTCGTTTGCTGCCCACTCAATATGCTTGTAGATAGCACCGGTGCCGCACTCAATATACATACCCTCGGTGTTAACCTCATAAATCTGGTTCATTCTCTTTGTATCAAGAATGATACCGCCAGCCACTGGGATAGCGCCGCCCTGAGTACCGCCGCCTGCACCCCAAGTGGTTACAGGAAGCTTATAGTAGTTAGCAATTTTTAAAACTTTAGAAACCTCAGTTGCATCCTTAGGGCAAACAACAATGTCAGCCTCGGGCATACGGCAGCCGCGGTCAGCCCACATACGGGAAAGCCAATAATAGTCAACACTATGTGTCACCTTGTCGATCTGACGGGTGGAGCAGTTTTCAATACCTACTGCATCCTCAAGCTCTGTCAGGATCATCGCAAATAAAAATTCGTTCATCTGGATTTGCATTTTTATATCTCCTTTAAAATTATTTTACTGTATCATATTTGAGGTTGGGGAAATACTTGCAGAATTCCTTGATTTCAGCAGTATAATCGCCTTCCATCTCAACAAAATGGTGGATATAAGGTCCGTCGATAAGCTTATCTTCAACAGCCTGTAAATCCTCAAACTCAGCCCAGATATATGTACCATGGGTCTGGGGGCCTTCGCAGGTTTTTGCAACCATAGGCAGAATCTTATAGTCGCCGCTCTCCTGGTCAATACGGGCAACGGTATATGTACCATCCTTGCCGCGAAGCCAAGCACGCTGATTAACAAGGCGCGCCTTTGTTCCCTCTGCCATTTCGGATACGGGGAACGGTCCGCAATGCCATAAAAGCTCAGCATTTTTGTTTTCGGGGTGACGAACTGTAAACTCACCGAATAAGGGCTTACCCTTGCCGAGGGTTGCACATTTCAGAAGTGCCATTGTCATAGCGCAATGAATATCACTTTCGCAGGATATCATATAACCCATTTCGTTAAGTAGTCCGTAAAGTGCGCAGGGAGCTAAACCGTCAAACATAATTGGTGTTGCAGTCCAGCACTCAGCCGAAATAACATCAAGATTAAATTCCTCAAAGAGGTGCTTATACATAGCAGTCATTATAGCCATAGGCTTTATGTATTTGGGAGTCAAATCGTCAAGCTCGTAATTTGTTAAGAAATACTGCTCGTACTCAGCAATTTCATCAGCATAGTCGGTTTCTGCAGTCTTCATTCTCTGCTCAATAATAGCAAAGTTTATAGGAACTATTCTTACACCGAATTTTTCCATAAGCTCTCCCTCATTCCAGATAACCGAGAAGAACGGAGCAGGACGAGCACCTACCTGACCGATACGCATACCCTTGAAATTCTTAACCATACAAGCCACTCTTACAAAGCGCTCGAAGCCCTCTTTAAATTCAGGGCTTTCAACTCTGCAGCAAGGCAAGTGTGAGAAAGGTATATGATAACGCTGCATCTGACGGGAAACACCGAAAAGACCGCACTGCGAATCTGTAGGTCTCATACCGTCAACATAGTATTCATCATCAAGCGGCGCCCATAAAAGCACCGGCTTTCCGAGAGCCTCAGCAATATCAGCCGCAGCCTCTTCGTTACCAAAGTTGCAATTGATAATCATAACAGCGTCAACATTCTCGTTCTTAAAACGCTCTACTACCTCTTTTGCAGAAGCATCATCAAAAACAAGATCCTCAATACCGATACCCTTGTTATCAACAAAGCTTACATTTTCGTTTGAAAAGTTTTCCTCAATGTACTTGGTAAAGCGCTTGCCTCTTTGCTCAGCAGAATACCAAGTCAGAAAAGTTCCGCGAGGACGGTCGGTCGTATTACGGCGCATAGCCACAAGGCCGATTTTAACCTTATAATCAAACATTACATACTCCCCTTTTTACAAAAATATTACACTTAAATAATATCAAAATCCTACATTTTACGCAACGGTTTGCGAAAAAAACTTTCATTTGTTTTGACTTTTCTTTTAAAATATGCTAAAATAATGAAAATAATTTTCATTTAGAGGTGCTCAATGGAATCTATAATACATAAAATCAGATTTATGCATTCGCAGATGGGACCGGCAGAGAAAAAAATAGCCGATTATATCCTTGAAAATACTCAAGAAATAATCAGCGCATCAATTAGTGATTTTGCGGAAAAATGCGGTTGTGGAGATGCAACGCTGGTCCGTTTTGCCAGACGACTCGGATTTGACGGATATCAGTCACTCAAAATAGGAATAGCAGGCGAAATGAATATAACCTCGGCTGTAAGCAAAGAAATCACCCGAGACGACAGTTGCTTTGATATATTCCAAAAGCGTATCCAGGACATTTCAGTAGCACTTGCTAATACCGAGGGGGTGCTTGACGAGGAACAGCTCACCCAGGTTGCTAATGCTATTATAAACTCAAAGCGCATTGTAGTATTCGGGCTTGGAAATTCGGCAGCTATAGCTCAGGACGCGGCGCACAAGTTTTTAAGACTGGGCTTTAATGCTCAGGCATGCTGCGATAATCATATGCAGGCTATAATTGCAACCCACCTTGACCGCAAAAGTGTTGTAATAGGTATATCTCATTCAGGCTCTTCAAAGGATATTGTAGACGCATTAGAACTTTCAAAAATCGGCGGTGCTACCACAGTTTGTATCACAAACTACGGTCATTCCCCCATCGTTAAAGCTTGCGACTATGCCCTATTTACAAGAGCCGAAGAAACACAGCATTCAATACTTGCAATGAGCTCAAGAATAGCTCAGTTAACTATTCTTGATTCAATTTATACTTACATTGTTGTAAATTCAGATAAACAGGCAACTCAGGAAATTTACAAAACCGAGCTTGCCCTACAAAATAAGAAGTTTTAAAAAAAACAGCACCTTTAAAAGGTGCTGTTTTTACTTTCTGTAATATGTATAATAAACGATAATATCCATTTTCCTGCCGTCCAAAGAATTAACACCCGAAACGGTTATACCGTCACCGCTTAAAAGAGTATAATAGTTAGATTCATTGGCATTACAACGAAATACATCCCTTTCTCCGCACATAACACGGATTTCGCCGTCGATAACAACTATTCTTCCCTCTTTGCCTAAAATACTTTCCTTAACCGAACCGTTTTCATCCCTTATACGCTCGGTGACATATTTGACCTGCCTGCCATCCATCTGAGCGAGCACAATAGTCTTATCGTCGTCAAGTTTTTTCTTTTTGAAGAAAAGCATTTAATTATCCACCTTTTTAAGTACTGAAAAATCATAATCGGTATTATCATAATTCTCAAGATAATCTATCAGCTTATCGGCATCGGTAAAAACAGGAGCAAGCTTAAGACACTCCTCTGTCATAAACTTATGCTCAACTGCATTTTTGAGCATATCGGTCAAGCTATCGTAATATCCGTTTATATTAAATATCGCAATCGGTTTTTTATGCTGACCAAGCTGTTTTAAGGTGAGAATCTCAAAAAACTCATCAAAAGTGCCAACACCGCCCGGAAGCATAACAAAAGCGTCTGCCCGCTTTTCCATTATCTGCTTTCTTTCACGCATAGTCTCGGTATAGATAAACTCGGTACATTCCTCGAATAAAACACCGTCAACCTCAAAAAACGATGGAGCTACGCCTATAACCTCACCGCCGCCTTTAACTATACCCCTTGCCGCAGCACCCATAAGACCGTTTGCACCGCCGCCGTAAACAATACCGTGACCCTTTTGAGCCATTTTTACGCCCAAAATTTCGGTAGCAGTCATAAAGGATTTATCTATTAAATTACTGGATGCCCCGTAAACACAAATAATCATAATTTTTCTCCGTTTAATACAGCATTTATAAGCGTATCGCCTGTGTATTCAAGCTTTAATGAAAAGAACGGTGCGTTCTGTTCAATAAGTCTAAGGAATATTTTATCCCCTTCCCAGATCGGAAGAGAATAAACATCCTCGATTTTAACCCATTCAAGAACGCCCTCATCACATTCCTTTAGTTCGCCCGAAAAATCGGTACTATGGAAAATATGCATATACTCTGTTTCCCACTTATCAGAGACAAAGGTAACTATTCCGCAATATCTGGCATTTTTAAGGGTGAGCCCTGTTTCCTCTAAAACCTCTCTGAGGTTACATTCCTCAGGACTTTCCTTATCCTCAAACTTACCGCCTATACCTATCCATTTGTCCTGATTAAGGTCGTTTTTCTTAAATATGCGGTGAAGCATTAAATAGCAGCCGTCTTTTTCGATATGGCAAAGAGTAGTATTGCGCATTTATTGAACCACTACCCTTTCCTCAGGCTCTGTTTTTTCAATTACATAACCATCAATATAGAAAATATCGGAATTGACATTTTCTTGGTCAAAAATGTTATTATACTGAATTTTTTCGTATTCATCCAATACTCCGGTATAGGGTGAAGAATCACTCCACTTATAGTGATTTCCCTCGTTATCAACATAACCCACAGTATCAATAACAGGCAGAGTCTTTGAAAGCTCCAAAAGATATTTATTATATTCCGTAAGCTTAACTCCCGCTGTTTCAAGCACAAGAGAGGACAAATAGTTAGAGCTTAGTTTTTCTATATACTGCTCCTCAATATCATAGTTTGCCCAGATAAAGAATGGTGTACAATGTCTGCTCTGCTCCTGCTCGGGGGTGAGGCTCGAAAGACTTGAAACACCCATAACCTCGCATATAAACTCATTTTCAACCGAAGGCTGATGGTCTCCAAACATACAAATAACTGTAGGCTCATCAACATCCGAAAAATATTCAATCAAATCCTTAAATGCATCGTCACTAGCCTTTACCAAGGAAAGATATTTATCAGCCTTTATATATTTCTTTGAAACCGAGGTGGCATATATGCTCTCCTCAAAGTTTACAGCGCTGTTTGTATATCCGCCGTGGTTCTGCATAGTAACATTAAAAGCAAAATAGGGCAGATTTTTATCCCTATTTTCATAGTCCTCAATAAGCAGCTTATAGTTATAAGAATCACTTATATACTGTCTTATAAGCATATTTGAGCCGGGATAATATTCATCAATCAGTCCCTGCAAATAGTCGGCATCACTGCCGTTTTCCTTATAAAGGTTCATAAGTGTTACATCCATTATATCCTCAAGGCTTGTAAAGAGATTGAAACCGAAATTATTATAAACCTCAGTACGCTTCCAGCCCGAAGCATAATACGGATGAAGTGCAAAGGAGGAATACCCCTGAGCCTCAACGGTCGAAACAAGAGAGGAAATCGGGTTATCCATATATAACATATATGCATTACTGCCCGATGGCAAAAATGCGGTAGTATGCCCTGTTAAAAACTCAAACTCAGTATTAGAGGTGCCCGCTCCTATTACAGGCACAAACAAATTGCCCTTAACTGTATTTTCGGTAAGAGAGCGCATAAACGGCATATAATCTTCATTAGTTTCGAGATTTCCAAGCACCGAAAGGTCGGCAAGAGACTCGTTCATAATACAGATGATATTTGGTTTTGTATAGCTATTATCGATAACAGGCTCTTTATCCTCTTCCTCGACAACACTGCCTACATAGTCGCTGATATCTCCTGCATTATAATTATCAGGCTCGGACATATAAACATACTTTGTATTGCAGAAAAAGTTCCATACAAAGCCATAGTTATGATATCCTCTGTTCTGATTCCAGAAATCAGGCTTAACGCCCAAATCGGTAAACACATTTGACCCGTAAAACAACAGTAAAAGCACAACCGTAAAAGTACCCATAAAGGTTCTTGAAATAATCTTCACAGGCAGATTATATTTCGGGGTTTTGGTTTTGATTGCAAGAATAATAATAAAAATAAATATAAGCGATGCACAGATAACCTTATATGTCGGAGTATAATCGTAAGTATTAGCAACGCCCACCGCAGTAGTAATACTGAAAAAGTCCATCGGGATAAAGGGCGTTCCCCTGAAATCCATAATATAGCTATGCGCCAGAGCAAAGCCGAAAAGCACAGGATTTACCACTAAATAAGAAACCCTGAGACTGCCCGAAAGCGCAAAAACCAAGAAAAACATACACAGAACAACAAGATAATTCGCCCAGAAGCCGAGATAGGTCATATTATAAATAAAAACATCGTTTAAAGCCTCGGTCATCGTAATAGTAACAACGGGCATTAAAAACAGGAACGCCAGATGCCATATCTTATTGAAAATATCACTTTTTATAGAAATGCTTACCGCCGCCGACATAGCGAGTATAAAAGGACAGATAAGCGCAAAAGCCAAAAGCAACCATTTAGAGGAAAATTCCTGAGAGGTAAACTGCTCAACGCTTAAAACTACTGCCAACAAGGTAACAATTCCTATAATCATTCCGATTATTTTAGAACGGCGGTTATAACTGATTTCAAAATTCTTATTTAAAAAATTATAAGTTTTTTCTTTTGCCGAGCTATAAAAATCGGCACACTTTTGAAAAAGCTCCATTATATAACTCCTTTCATAGAATTATATATAAATCCATAAATAGTCATAAAAGCTTATTTTATAACCATTATACTGATTGTAGTTTGATGAAACGCTGGAAAGCGTTTCGTCAAGCCGATTTTATCGGCTTTGCAGAATTAAATTCTTAAAGAATTTGATTCTGCGCAATACTCATTGAAATGGTTAAGTTCAAATTTTCAAAGAAAATTTGATACCAAATAGAAGATTTGGTGGCGTAACAGTAATCAAAGATTTACTGTTACGCCTAACTATAACCATTATAGTATACACCAAAACTCTCAAAAAAACAATATAATAATTCTTAAGAATATTTTAAGAAAAAACACAGCGGTCAAACCAAGCTGACCGCTGTGCAAAAATTATAATTTTTTAAGTATTTCGTTATTTTGGGTGATTATATGCCCGATGCCGTAAATTATAAAGAGGAAAATAAGCGCAAATATAATTCCAACCGCCAAAACTCCTACAGCAATCACTGTAAACGCTTTGTCTAAAAGGAATAAGACCAGCGCCGCAGCAGCAAACACAAGTAAAACAAAAGCCGCAACTATAAAAGAAATAGTCTTTATAACCTTATCGATATGGGTTATAGATTTGTTGGCATATTCTTTTGCAATAACTGTATCAAGCGCTTTCTTTGCCTTTTTCTTTAATTCCTTTTTATCAGGCAAAATAGGTTTTTCCTCTGATGTTTCGGAGGCAGGCTCCTGCAAAGCTACAGTTTCTTCTGCAACAGGCTCGGTCTCAAAAACCGCCTGAACACCGATATCAGATTCTTTAGAAGTCTTTCTCGCCATTTAAAAACCTCCTTATACCCTCTCTATACCAATAGTCACTTTCTCGCCGTTGATATCCCATTCTTTAATAAAGCCTGATACCTCGCCGATATTCAGCGAATCTGCAAGGGTGTCGCCCGAGATATCAGCTGTATTATTAACTGCGATATCTGTAACAACACTGCTTCCCTGCATTGTAACAGAGATATGGTCAGTAACATTAAAGTCAGCCTCTTTACGCATTGTCTGCAATTTGCTGACAATCTCACGAACAAATCCTTCCTCAATAAGCTCTTTGGTGAGAGTAGTATCAATAGCAACAGTTATACCGCGGTCGCTTACTGTATAGAAACCTTCCTTCTGAGCGGCATCAATAAGCAAATCCTCAGCAGTGAGTGCAATTTCACCGATAGAAATACTCAGTTTCAAAGCTCCCTCGTCGTCAAGCTGCTTTTTAGCAGCAGAGCCGTCAATCTCAGCCAAAGCGTTTCTGATTTCGCCGAGCTGTTTTCCATACTTCGGACCTAAGGTCTTAAGCTGAGGCTTAAAGGTATAGGTAACGAAATTATCAACCTCGTTAGTAAAGCTTACATTCTTGATATTAAGCTCATCACGGATAATTTCGGTATAGAAATCGTCAAGCTCGCCCTCAAGCTTTACATACATCGTAGCCAAAGGCTGACGGTTCTTAAGCGCTGAACCGTTTCTTGCGGCTCTACCTAAAACCACGATTTCAAGCACCTTATCCATCTGCTCTTCAAGCTTCAAATCGATAGCGCTTTCGTCTATCTCAGGGAACTCGCAAAGATGAATACTCTCAGGAGCAGTTTTATCAACATTTATAACAAGGTTCTGATAAATATTTTCTGCCATAAAGGGTATCATCGGAGCTGCCGCCTTGGAAATAGTTACAAGAGCAGTATAAAGGGTTAAATATGCCGCAATCTTATCGTCGGTCAGGCCCTGCACCCAATAACGCTCTCTTCCGCGGCGAACATACCAGTTGCTCATTTCATCAACAAACTCCTGCAAAGCGCGTGCAGCCTCGGGGATACGGTAATTAGCAAGGTTTTCATCAACCGCCTTAACAGTAGAATTAAGACGGGATAACAGCCATTTATCCATAACTGTCAAGGAATAATCCTTGATATTATACTTAGTGGGGTCAAACTCATCTATATTAGCATAAAGCACATAGAAAGCATAGGTGTTCCAAAGAGTACCCATAAACTTGCGCTGACCCTCTGTCACAGCCCTATCGTGGAAACGGTTAGGAAGCCAAGGTGCAGAATTAGTATAGAAATACCAGCGAATAGCATCTGCTCCGAACTTTTCGAGTGCATCAAACGGGTCAACTGCATTACCCTTTGATTTACTCATTTTCTGACCATTTTCATCCTGAACATGGCCTAAAACGATAACATTTTTGAAAGGTGCTTTATCAAAAATAAGGGTTGAAATTGCAAGTAATGAATAGAACCAACCTCTGGTCTGGTCAACAGCCTCTGAAATAAAGTCTGCCGGGAACTGAGATTCAAAAAGCTCTTTATTTTCAAAGGGATAGTGATGCTGAGCAAAAGGCATAGAGCCCGAGTCAAACCAACAGTCGATAACCTCGGGAACACGGTGCATTTCGCCGCCGCACTCAGGGCACTTCAGGGTTACAGCATCAATATAAGGACGGTGAAGCTCGATATCATCAGGGCAATTATCCGACATTGATTTAAGCTCTTCAATACTGCCTATAGAATGCATATGACCGCAGCTACAGGTCCATATATTCAGGGGAGTTCCCCAATATCTGTTTCTCGAAATACCCCAATCCTGAACATTCTTAAGCCAGTCGCCAAAACGGCCCTTACCAATGCTTTCAGGAATCCAGTTTATAGTATCGTTATTCTTTATAAGGTCATCCTTAACCTCGGTCATCTTGATAAACCAGGATTCTCTTGCATAATAGATAAGAGGAGTATCACAGCGCCAGCAATGGGGATAATCGTGCTCAAACTTAGGAGCATCAAATAAAAGTCCCTTTTCTTCAAGGTCTTTCAGTACAAGCGGGTCTGCTTTCTTTACAAAAACACCTGCATAAGGAGTTTCCTCTGTAAGCTCACCCTTACCGTCAACAAACTGAACAAAGGGTAGGTCATAGCGTCTGCCAACCTTAGCATCGTCCTCACCGAAGGCAGGAGCAATATGAACTATACCTGTACCGTCGGTCATAGTAACATAGCTGTCGCAAACAATATAATGGCCCTTTTTGTTCTGCTTCTCGCAGACAGGCTTAACATAATCGAAAAGCGGCTCGTATTCCCTATGTTCAAGGTCAGTACCTACAAATTCTTCGATTATTTCGTAAGCAGGGGTATCCTCGCTTGCGAGTTTGCCGAGAACCTTATCGAGCAATGCCTTAGCCATATAATAAACATAGCCATCATTAGCCTTTACCTTGCAGTATGTCTCATCAGGGTTAACACAAAGCGCAACGTTAGAGGGCAATGTCCAAGGGGTTGTCGTCCAAGCGAGGAAATATGCATCCTCGCCGATAACCTTAAAGCGAACAACCGCACTGCGTTCTTTAACGTTTTTATATCCCTGCGCTACCTCATGAGAAGAAAGCGGAGTTCCGCAACGGGGACAATAAGGCACAATTTTAAAGCCCTTATATAAAAGGCCTTTATCGTAAATCTGCTTTAAAGCCCACCATTCGGACTCGATAAAATCATTATGATAGGTAACATAAGGGTCGTCCATATCAGCCCAGAAGCCAACTGTCTTTGAGAAATCTTCCCACATTCCCTTATATTTCCAAACGCTCTCTTTACAATGACCTATAAAGGGGTCAAGACCGTATTCCTCAATCTGCTCCTTACCGTCAAGTCCTAAAAGCTTCTCAACCTCAAGCTCAACGGGAAGACCGTGGGTATCCCAGCCTGCTTTTCTCGGCACCATACAGCCCTTCATAGTTCTATAGCGGGGAATCATATCTTTGATAACACGGGTTAGAACATGGCCAATATGAGGCTTACCGTTAGCAGTAGGCGGACCGTCATAAAATACATAGGGCTCACCCTTTGCACGGGACTCAATACTCTTTTCAAATATCTTTTTTTCTTCCCAGAATTTTTCTATTTTCTTTTCTTCTTCAACAAAGTTAACATTAGGTGAAATGCTGTTATACACTTTAACGGTTCTCCTTTCAAACCAAAACCAAAAGCCGCCTCGCCTTATGTTGAGGTGGCTTTTTTAGAAATTAAGATTTCAATAAGAATTACTGCTCCTTAGCGGCAGGAATCTGCTGCTTTAAAGCCGCTCTGGTCTTACGAACCTCGCCGAGGTTAGCGGTGAGACCTTCATCTGCACGGCGCATAATATCGTCAACAAAATCCTGAGCAGCCTTTCTCATCTCACGGCTCTTAGCCTGAGCGGTAGCAATAATCTCAGCAGCCTTAGCCTGAGACATCTTTACGATTTCTTCCTGAGCGGTCATAGCCTTTGCGCGCTCCTCAGCATTTCTGATAATGCCGTCAGCCTCGCGTCTTGCATTGGTGATAATATCAGCGCGATCTGCAACTATACCCTTAGCCTGCTTGATTTCAGCAGGAATATTAAGGCGGATATCATCAACAACCGCTCTCAATTTCTCAATATCAACAACTGTCTTTTTGCCGGGGATTTTAATGCCGCTGTCGAGTACCTCATCAAACTGTTCTAGTAATTCATCAAGTGTCATTTTTTCTTCCTCCATAAACCTTAAGGTTATTGTTTTTGAATTCTGTCTATAATATCCTGCTTAATTACCTCGGGCACAAAGCTTGAAATATCGCCGCCCATCAAAGCAATCTGCTTCACCATACTTGAGCTTAGATACATATTTTGCGCCGCCGTTGTAAGAAACAGGGTTTCAACATTGGGATTAAGCTTTTTATTTGTAAGCGCCATCTGAAATTCATACTCAAAATCAGACATCGCTCTGAGTCCCTTAATAATCGCTGTAGCACCATGCTCAGCGCAGTAATCAGCCAAAAGACCGCCGTAATGGTCTACTGTTACATTTTCAAGGTCGGGTATGCATTTTTTTATCATCTCTACTCTTTCCTCAGGTGAGAAAGAGCAGTTTTTCGATGTATTTCCTGCAACAACTACTATAACCTTTGCAAACATTTTAGAAGCTCTTGTTATAATATCCAGATGTCCGTATGTCACAGGGTCAAAGCTTCCGGGACATATTGCTATAACACTGTCTCTCACTCTGCCACCCCTTTTCTGTATACCGTGAGTAAAACCTTGCCGTAGCGGTAGGTGCGGTATATACTAAGGTCGGTTATACTCTCGGAGAGCTCTACCTCGGGCGGATGCTCGCAGACAACTATAGCATAATCGCTAAGTAACGGAAGCACTGCCTTTAAAGCAGGTACAAGCAATCCCTCTGCATAAGGCGGGTCAAGAAAAACTATATCAAATACATCTCGGCTCATAGCACAAAAAGCAGAATAATCCGATTGAACTACCCTTGCCTTATCTTCAAAGCCACAGTTTTCAATATTTGCCTTTATTGCTTTAATAGATACCGCAGAGGAATCTACAAGCACTGCACTCTCTGCCCCTCGGCTCAAAGCCTCAATACTTAGCTGACCCGAGCCTGCAAACAAATCAAGCACTCGCCTGCCCTCAATATCAAACTGAATAGCGCTGAAAAGCCCTTCCTTTACCTTATCGGGGGTCGGTCGGACATCTCTGCCATCCGGAGTCAGAAGTCTTTTACCTCTGGCGCTGCCGGTTATTACTCGCATTTACATCACCATAATTATTTCTTGGCATAATTACTGAGCATAATTATATCAGTATTATCCCACTAAACAAGGTGCTTTGTCAATAGTTTTTTGAAAAAAAGCAGATTTTTCTTTAAAATATATAATAAATATTATATAATAATCTTAAAAAGGGGTGAAATTATGGCAACCGTTTATTTTTGCAAAATTAAAAATACCGAAAACTATTCTAAAGACATATTATCAAAAGCAGGAAAAGAAATAGTTAAAAAAATAGTTGGGAACTCTCTTAATAAAAAAATTACAGACAACGATTTTGCAAAAGGCCAAAACGGAAAGCCCTATCTTAAATCCTACCCCGATTTCCATTTTAATATTTCTCATAGCAAGTCGGCTGTTGCGGTTATTTTTTCTCAAGATGCTGTCGGAATTGATATCGAAGAGATAAGACCTGTAAATTTAAAGGTCGCAGAGCGTTATTTCACCGCAGCGGAGCAAGATTATGTAAACCAAGATAAAAATCTCTTTTATGAGCATTTTTTTGAAATCTGGACTAAAAAGGAAGCATATATTAAAAAAAATTCACTCAAACTTGCAAACCTAAAAGAAACAAAAACCGAAAATATACCCTCTTTTAAAAGAGACGGATATATAATTTCGGTATGCTGTGAAAATATAGAAAATATAGAAATTATTAATTTTGATATTGATAATCTTTCAAACCTGTGATAAAATGCTAGGGTTGCAAATGAGATAAATTTTAAAATAAAGGGGTATTGTTCGTGGCAGATTTGAAGCACGAAATTGAAAGACGGCGCACCTTTGCGATTATATCGCACCCTGACGCCGGTAAAACAACTCTTACAGAAAAATTCCTTTTATACGGAGGCGCTATCCAGACTGCAGGCTCAGTTAAGGGCAAAGCTACCGCTAAGCACGCTGTTAGCGACTGGATGGAGCTTGAAAAGCAGAGAGGTATTTCAATAACCTCGTCTGTTATGCAGTTCGAATATGAGGGCTATTGCATAAATATTCTTGATACGCCCGGACATCAGGACTTCTCTGAGGATACCTACCGTACCCTTATGGCAGCAGACAGCGTTGTAATGGTTATTGACGCGGCTAAGGGTATCGAGGCGCAGACAAGAAAGCTATTTAAGGTAGTTGCCCGTCGACACATCCCGATTTTCACTTTCATAAACAAGCTTGACCGCGAAGCGAGAGACCCGTTTGAGCTTTTAGACGAGCTTGAAAAGGAATTTGGCATAGGCACCTATCCTATAAACTGGCCTATTGGTTGCGGTGTTGACTTCAAGGGCGTTTTTGACCGAGATAAACGCGCAATTTTAACCTTTAATGAATTCCACCGTGGTCAAGATAAAATCAAACCTATTTCCTGCGATATAACCGATACTGAAAAGTTAGATGAGCTTATCGGACCTTACCAGAGGGCTGAGCTTGTCGACCAGATAGAATTACTCGACGGTGCAAGCTTTGAATTTGACCTTGATAAGGTGCGTTGCGGAGAATTATCCCCTGTTTTCTTCGGTTCAGCACTTACAAATTTCGGTGTTGAGCCTTTCCTTGAAAACTTCCTCAAAATGACTACTTCTCCCCTGCCTCGTATTTCCGATGACGAGGAAATAAGTCCTTTTGACGAAAACTTCTCAGCATTTGCATTTAAAATTCAGGCGAATATGAATAAACAGCACCGAGACAGAATAACCTTCTTCCGTATCTGCTCAGGAAAATTTGAGCGCGGCGCAGATTATTTCCATGTTCAGGCAGGAAAGCCTGTCCGTCTTTCTCAGCCTCAGCAGATGATGGCAGA
>JAZQIP010000001.1:0-3388 GCA_045541175.1 Acutalibacteraceae bacterium | reverse complement strand
GCTCTTTCTTTTGAGAGACTCGGAATGTCTGCCCGAGGATACGACAGGATTTTAAAGGTTGCGGGGACAGTTGCAGATCTTGCAGGTAGTGGAATTATTGAAAAAGAGCATATTTTTTTTGCGATTTCTTTCAGAAGTCTTGACAGAAAGTATTGGGGAATATAAAATATAGCGGTAGTTTTTTACCGCTGAATTTGGGGTTGTAGCTCAGTTGGTAGAGTGCCTGGTTCGCATTCAGGAGGTCGTGGGTTCGACCCCCATCAGCTCCCCCAGAAACCCGACTTGTTTCTACAAGTCGTTTTTTTATGTTTGAAAATTATTATTGACTTTTCCTGACTTTTGTGTATAATAAAAGCCAGGAAAGGTCAAAAAGAGGTGTAAAAATATGAGAATGAGTGATTTGATTACTCGAGAAATTATAAGAATGCTTAACGAATCAAGCGAAAATACTGCTGAGATTCAGCGTAATGAGTTTGCGGGAATTATAGGCTGTGCGCCTAGTCAGATAAATTATGTGCTTTCATCCCGCTTCACTCCTGAGCACGGTTATATTATAGAAAGCCGTCGAGGTGGCGGGGGATATATCAGAATTAAGAGAGTTATGATGAATTCATCCTCTGCTTTTATGCACATTATAAATTCAATTGGAGAGACTATTGATGCTATGAGTACGAGAATTGTTATTGAAAACTGTCTCGAATCAGGGTTGGTTTCAAAGCAGACTGCAAAGCTTATGGCATCGGCTGTGTCCTCAAGTGTTTTGCAAACAGTACCGCCCCAGCTCAGAGATGTTTTGAGAGCAGCTATTTTAAAGCAAATGCTTTTAGCTCAAATTTAACTTAAAATAAGGTGATAAATATGCTATGTGAAAAATGCGGAAAAAATCATGCTACAACCCATATCCGTTCGGTTGTTAACGGTGTTGTAAAAGAGCTTAATCTTTGCGGCTATTGTGCCGCCGCAGGGGGTTATACTAATTTACCTCATAACAGTCTTGCAGGAATGCTTGCATCTATTTTCGGTGATGCTCGTGAGCAAGGAATTACTGACGGTGGGATAAAATGTCCTGTTTGCGGTGCGGTATTTTCGGATATAGCTGAAACAGGAAAGGCAGGCTGTGCAGAATGCTATAAAACCTTTGGTACTAGGCTTATGCCGTATTTAAAAAGAATGCACGGCAGTACCCGTCATGCAGGTAAGGTGCCAAATAGAGCGCCTTTAATGGTAAAGCCTGAGGCAGAAACAATTGAGGGACTCAGGTTGGAGCTTAACCGCTTGGTTTCGGAAGAAAAGTATGAGCAAGCTGCAGTTATAAGAGATAAAATCAAAAGACTGGAGGGTGAGAAAAATGAATAAATTTAATTTAGAAAACGATGTTGTTGTAAGCACTAGAATCCGTCTTGCCCGAAATTTGAGCGGGATACCTTTTCCTAGCCGAATGACCGATGCTCAGCGTGAGCAATTGAAAACACAGGTCAAATCTGCTATTGCAGAAAGTAATACACCCTTTGCAAAAAAACTTAAGTTTATTGATATTTCAGCTGTACCCGAGAACGAGCTTGGTGCGATGGTAGAAAGACATGTTATAAGTCCTGAATTTGCTCAAAGCTCAAAAAGCCGAGCTATCATATTATCCGAAGACGAAAGCATAAGTATTATGATAGGCGAGGAAGATCATATTCGTATTCAGGTTATACTGCCGGGTCTTCAGCTTGAAAATGCCTATGATACTGCAGAAAGAATAGATACACTTTTATTTGAAGCTTTACATTTTGCTTTTGATGAAAATTTGGGCTATTTAACCGAATGCCCAACAAATTTAGGAACGGGACTTAGAGCCTCAGTTATGCTCCATTTACCTACTACTGAAGCATCGGGCGAAATTGCAAGTCTTAGCGAAACAGTTGCAAAGATTGGTTTTACCGTTAGAGGAATGTACGGCGAGGGCTCAAAATCTTCGGCATCGCTTTATCAGGTTTCAAATCAGATAACCTTAGGTATCAGTGAGAAAAATGCTCTTGATAACCTCAAAATTATTACTACTCAATTAATAGATAAAGAGCGTTCTGCAAGAGCTTCTCTTGATATAACTAGAGCGGAGGATACAGTTTTCCGAGCTCTCGGTACGCTTAAAAGCTGTCGGATACTTGACAGCGAGGAAATGATGAAATTATTATCAAGGATTAAACTCGGTATAAGTATGGGCATACTTAATATTGAAACCGACCCTATAAAAATGCTGATTGAAGGTCAGCCTCATAGTCTTATGCGAAAACACGGCGAAATGACCGCAAACGAAAGGGATATCTGCCGTGCGAATGTTATGAGAGAGGTTTTATCATCAGCCGAGATTTAACCTTAAATTAACGAGTATTTTAACAAAGCAAAGACGAAAATCATACCTTTAAAATCAGGTTCGGATTATTCGGGTTTGCTTAAAGGTGGAATTTATTATGAAATATAATTTTAATGGATTTACTGTTAAAGCTAATGAAGCACTTAATATGGCAATTGCTTCTGCCGAAAAGCTAGGACACACCTATGTCGGCAGTGAGCATCTTTTAGTTGGCTTGTTGAGAATCGGCAGTGGTGTTGCATCTGCTGTGCTTAGTAAAAAAGGTGTGACCGATGAAAAAATTGATGAGCTTATCATTGCTCAAATCGGTAAAGGTACACCTACTAAACTCTCTCCCGATCATTTTACCCCAAGAGCAAAGAGAGTTATTGAAAATGCTATGCGTAGCTGCAATAGTATGGGTAAAAAGTATGTTGGAACAGAGCATATTTTAATTGGTATTTTAAGCGATGGCGATAATTATGCCATTCGTTTTTTGAACATCTTAGGCGTCGATGTTGCAACGCTAACAACCGAAACTCTAGAGGCATCAGGAATTGACCCTACTAATAATTCTTCTGTAAATGATTCTCATAAGCAAAAACAGAGCAGTAAAACCGATACTCTTGAAAAGTATGGTATTGATTTGACTAATGAGGCCAAAAACGGAAAATTAGACCCCGTGATAGGCAGAGAAACCGAAATCGAGCGTGTGATTCAGATACTTTGCCGCAGGACTAAGAATAATCCCTGTCTTATAGGTGAGCCGGGTGTCGGCAAAACCGCTGTTGCAGAGGGTTTGGCTCAAAAGATTGCAGAAGGTAATGTTCCTGATATTTTGAAGAACAAAAGACTTTTCACCCTTAATCTTACCGGTATGGTTGCCGGTACTAAATACCGTGGTGATTTCGAAGAAAGAATTAAAGCGGTTATTGATGAAGTGATTGCATCTAAAGAGGTAATTCTCTTTATCGACGAGGTGCATACAATAATTGGCGCCGGTTCCGCCGAGGGCTCTACCGATGCGGCTAATATCTTAAAGCCCGCACTCGC